>NZ_JBXUGK010000001.1:0-681697 GCF_057180485.1 Chryseobacterium sp. HNCC26DJ240 | reverse complement strand
AATTAGGAAACTGTGTTACAGTCTAAGGATTGATAATCCTCAATCTTTAATTCATAACTTTTGAGATTAGTTAGAAAATCATTTAAAAATTAAAAAAATTATGACAAGAAAAAAAACATTGGCAGAAATCGCTGAACTATGGAAGAATGACAAAAAGCTGTATGTGAAAAAATCAACTTTTTCGGCTTATGTGCTGTTGCTGGAAAATCATTTATTACCTGTATTCAAAGACTATTCTGAGATTGAAGATGACGAGGTACAGAAGTTTGTATTTCAAAAACTAGAACAGGGATTAAGTCAGAAAAGTATCAAAGATATTCTCATTGTTTTGAAAATGGTGCTGAAGTTTGGGGCAAAAAATAAATGGATTGAGTTTATCAATTTTGATGTGCAATATCCTACAGTGAGGGAAACTCATACGATTGAGGTGCTGAGCAGAACACATCAGAAAAAAGTGATGAGCTATATTCAGGAGCATTTTACCTTTAGAAATCTGGGCGTTTATATTTGTCTTTGTTCCGGAATGCGGATTGGTGAAATATGTGCGTTGACTTGGGAAGACATTGATACCGATAACGGGATTATTAATATCCGAAAAACCATTCAGAGAATCTACGTCATTGAAGATGGAGCAAGAAAAACAGAATTGTTGATTGATACACCCAAAACCAAAAACTCAATCCGTGAAATCCCGATGAGCAGAGATTTGTTGAGAATGCTGAAACCTTTTAAGAAAATTGTAAATCCTGCTTTTTATGTTTTAACCAACGATTCTAAACCTACAGAGCCAAGAACTTACCGAAGTTATTATAAAAATCTAATGAAGTTTTTAGAAATTCCTGACATCAAGTTTCACGGTCTGAGACACAGTTTTGCAACCCGCTGTATTGAGAGTAAATGCGACTATAAAACCGTGAGTGTTTTGCTCGGTCATTCCAACATCAGTACAACTTTGAATTTGTACGTTCATCCTAATCTGGAACAAAAGAAAAAAGCGATTGATCAGATGTTTAAAGCCCTAAAATAATTGCTGTTATCACTGATTATTTCTTACATTTGGGAAAACTGAAACAACTTTGTCAGAATTCATACTTCTGACAAAGTTTTTAACCAAAGCTAAGCACGAATGTCAAGTCAGCCGGAATATATTTTAGAGCAGAAATTAGTAGAACAATTACTTCAATTAGGACATAAAAAGGTTACGATATGTAATGAGATTGACCTTATTAAAAATCTAAAGTCTCAGCTCGAATTACATAATAAAAAAGCATTCTCAGATACTGAGTTTGAAAAAATCCTTAACCATCTTTCCAAAGGAAATGTTTTTGAAAAAGCTAAAACATTACGTGACCGTTTTCATTTTTTTAAAGATGACGGTACTTCCGAATGGATTGAATTCATCAGCCAAGACCATTGGTGTCAGAATCAGTTTCAGGTAACGAATCAAATTGCTCAGGAGGGAAATTTTAAAAACAGATATGATATAACCATTCTGATTAACGGATTGCCTTTGGTGCAAATTGAGCTGAAACGCCGTGGTCTGGAAATGAAAGAGGCTTTTAATCAAATTAATCGTTATCATCATCAGTCTTTCAATTCTGGAAGTGGATTGTTTAATTATGTCCAGTTGTTTATCATCAGTAACGGAGTTAATACAAAATATTACTCCAACAACGCAAAGCAAACATTTAAGCAGACATTCTTTTGGTCTGATGAACACAACAATAATATCACTCAACTGGAGCAATTTGCACCTGCATTTTTAGAGCCTTGTCATATTGCCAAAATGATTACCAAGTATATCGTTTTGAATGAAACGAACAAAATACTTATGATTTTAAGACCTTATCAATATTATGCGGTTGAGAAAATTGTTGACAGGGTAAGAAATACAGATAAAAACGGTTTTATCTGGCATACAACAGGTTCGGGAAAAACCTTGACTTCATTTAAAGCAAGTCAGATTCTGAAAGAAATTCCTAAAGTTGAGAAAGTTGTTTTTGTGGTTGACCGGAAAGATTTGGATTACCAGACCCAAAAGGAATTTGATGCTTTTGAAAAAGGAAGTGTTGATGCCACTGAAAACACTGCACATTTGGTTAAGCAACTTTCTGACAATACAAAATTGATTGTTACGACTTTACAGAAGTTAAATACAGCAATTACAAAAGAAAAACACGGTAATAAAATTGACAAACTGAAGGATAAAAAGGTGGTTTTCATTTTTGATGAATGTCACAGAAGTCAGTTTGGAGACACGCATCAGAATATCAAAAAGTACTTCAAAAACGCCCAAATGATAGGCTTTACGGGAACTCCGATTTCTGAAGTTAATTCAATTGGGAAAATAGACGGAGCTCCGGCAACGACTAATAGACTTTTTGAAGATTGTTTGCATAAGTATGTGATTACAGATGCAATTCGTGATGACAATGTTTTGAAGTTTTCTGTAGAATATGTAGGAAGATATAAGGAGAAAGAAGGAAGCAATACTTACATTGATACAGATGTTGAGGCAATTGACACACAGGAACTTCTTGAAAGCCCAAAACGCCTTGAAAAAATTGCAGATTATCTCATTGCGGAATACGGGAGAAAAACGCACAGCAGTACTTTTAATGCAATGTTTTGCGTAAGCAGTATTGATGTTTTACAGAAATATTATGACCTTTTCCAAAAGAAAAAAGAGGAAGGTAAGCATCAGTTAAAGATTGCTACGATTTTCAGCTATGGAACTAATGAAGAGTCTAAAGATGCCAATGGAATCTATGAAGAACCTGAGTTTGGAATGGTTGCAGAACCGCACGCTCAATACGGAGATTCTCATAGCAGAAATGTACTGGAAAGATATATTGGTCATTACAATGAAATGTTTGGAACCAACTTTTCAACAAAAGATTCCCAGACTTTTTACAATTATTATAATGACGTTGCTAAAAGAGTTCGAAGCAAAGAAGTTGATTTAATCATTGTTGTAAATATGTTTCTAACTGGATTTGACAGTCCGCAACTAAATACTTTATTTGTCGATAAAAATCTGAAATACCACGGATTGATTCAGGCATTTTCACGTACCAACAGATTGTTAGGCGAAAAGAAATCTCAAGGCAACATTGTTTGTTTTAGAAATCTAAAATCAGCAACTGATGATGCTGTGACTTTGTTTTCTAATAAAGAAGCGATTCGGGAGATTATTATTCATCCCATTGAAGATTATATTGAACTCTTCAACGCTGCTTTAGAGACTTTAAAGATTGTCGCTCCCGAAATTGATAGTATCAACAGTTATCAAACCGAACAGGAAAAGTTTGAATTTATAACCGCTTTTCGTGAAGTAATGCGTGTTCTGAATGTTTTAAAATCATTTGCAGATTTCGATTTTGATAAACTGGAAATGACCGAATTTGAATTTGACGGCTACAAAAGCAAGTATTTGGATATTTGGACTGAATTAATTCCAGAAAAGAAGCAAGGAAAAGAGAGTATACTGAATGATGTAGATTTTGAATTAGAGCTTATCCATAGAGATGAAATTAATGTAAGTTATATTCTTACTCTCTTAGCCAATCTTACCAATTCGAATCTTAAAGGAGATAAATTAGAGAAAAAGAAAAAAGAAATCCGTGACATTCTTTCTGGTGATGCACAATTACGAAGCAAGAAAGAACTGATAGAAAAATTCATAGATGAAAATCTACCTCATATTTCTGATGGAGATAACGTCAATGAAGAATTTGACAAATACTGGAATAAAGAAAAAGAATCCGCTTTTGAAAAGATTGCCACTGAAGAATCTTTGAATAAAGATAGATTCCGAGATGCGATTGATGATTTTCTTTTTACTTCTAAAACACCGAAAATAAGCGATACGCTAAAGCTACTTGAGATAAAACCAAAGCTGACTGAAAGAAATAATATTGGACGAAGAATTATTCAGAAGGTTCAGGATTTTGTGGATGTGTTTATTGATGGGGTGGCTTCGTAGAAATTAAAAATAAAAATTTGTGTTTACGGATTCCCGTAAATTTTTGTCTATAGTATTTGATATTTTTGAAATTTAAATATTTTTCAATCTTTGTAAATGCAGAATTATACTAAAAATAAACAAAATTTATAAAATTACCCAATAAAAATATTTAAGGTCTTTTGTTTTAAAATATTAGAAATAGATAATTTTTTAAAGTGATTGGAATTTTTCAAAAAATATTAAAATAGAATAAACAAAGCATGTGATTGAAAAAGTTAAATTATGGACAAATACCTAACTAATACTGAAAAATTGATAAATCATATCTATTGGTTTTATGAAGATTTGGAAACGCTACCAAAGAAAGACCATTATGGATTATCTATAAATTATACAGATTTGAAAGAAAGAAAAGACGATTTCCTTTCGGAATTAACAAACACAGTTGTTAGTTGGGTTTACAACAATAGTAAATCTAAAGATTTATTTGATAAGAGATTTGCTGAAACTAGTGACTACGGAAATACGGCGAATTTTTTAACCAATCAAGCTTATAAAAAATTTAGGAAAGGATATCCTCAAGGGCAATTTGGAGAACTATTATTGTTCAATTTGATACAGCATTATTATAAAGCTGTTCCTATTTTAAGAAAACAGAGAATAACAACTTCTGTTGGTCACGAAAGGTTTGGAGCTGATGCTATATACAATTATTAATAAATTACTTAAAAGTAATACCATAAAATATCAATGGATTCTTCTATAAAAAACATAATAAATAACATTTTAAATTCTGAAAGTATTTCTTCTCTAAAAAAATATGAGGGCTTTTATTTTCAAAAAGCTAAAGATGCGTTAAATCATTTCTTGCAGTTAAAAGTGAATGATGAGACTAAAACGTTCCTTCTTGAAAATCGGAAGAATTATGATAACCTGAAACAACTCTTCGAAGACGACGAGGAATTTTCGGTTTTTGGTAGAGCCATTTTGTCAGTAATATCCTATTGTGATTCTAAAGCATTAAAAAAAAATATACTTAATCAATATGATGATAAACGTGTCTTGGCTTTAGCATTTGTAAGAATGAATAATTGGATTGAACAATTAATCACTTATAAATTTGAAGATAGATTAGAAACTGGCTCAATTAAAAATGCAGTTGAATATCTAATAAATCCAGAAGATAATTTTACAATGTTGAGTGAGAATCACCGAAATCAATTATGTGAAAATCTTTTTAAAAAGAAGTATGATAAAGATGATTTTAAAGATAATTTTATTAGCTTTTTTAATGAGTTTTCTATAAAAGTTAAAAATTCTTCCAACTTAACCCATCTGCTTACAAGAATTTGTTATGAAATCAATTCACAATGGAAAGAAATTATCATTGGCTTAATGAGTCCTGATTCGACAGGGTGGCAAAAAGGATCTATTGGTGATTTTAGTAATGCTGATGCTATTACTTTATGGCATCACAAGAAACCAAATGGAACAAATAATACGATTAAATTATTAAGGCAATGTATAGCAGATAATGGATTTTTTAATATTTTTTACTCTGAAAATAATCACATAAAATATGTTGCAGAAATAGTTGATTTTGTGATAAATCAAGATGAATTAGATCAAGTTGAATGGCATAATCATTATTTCAATATTGCTTGGTTTAATGATAAATTAGAAAAATATGATGATGGAAGTAGAACTGCAAGTATTGTTTATTTAGCTAATGATTTTTATGAGATAGAACCAATACATAAGGAGCAATTTAGATATTTTGGAAAATTTGGTTATCCTAGTGTAGGTTGTCAAGGTCCAGTAATAAGCTCTGAAGTTAATATTGAAAAAAAAATAAATACCCAAATGAAAGAATATAAAAAACTCCTAGACTATAAAAAACAAATAATCTTGCAAGGTCCACCTGGAACAGGTAAAACTAAATCAGCCAAGGAAATAGCTCAGATTCTAATTTCTTCAAATATTAAGCTAAAACAAAATATAGAAACTGAAGATGTAATTGTCGTGAATAAACATTTTGTGAAAAATATTTTAGCTACTGGTCAACAAATAAAAGGTCGGAATGATTTGTATGAGGTTGTTTCAATTGATGATAAAGGTGTTTTTTTAAAGACATATAAAACTAGAGAAGCAGGTTGGAAAGCTAGCTTTAAAATGATTATTGATTCTTATAATAAAAAATTGTTTGAAAATGAAAGTAGGACCGGAAGAGGATCTTATGAAGATGCTGTAGCACTTTTAATTAATGAAAAATTTAAAAATAAGGAAGCTAAGATAAGATATAAATACGAAGATTTTCAAAAAATTATTCAATTTCATCCAAGTTACACATACGAAGATTTTGTAAGAGGTGTTGTTGCAAAGCCAAATGAAAAAGGAGAAGGCATTGTTTATGATGCAGAAAACAAGACATTAGCTAAGTTTGCAGAGGATGCTACAAATGATGCTGATAATAATTACGTTCTAATTATTGATGAAATCAACCGAGCTAATCTCTCCTCAGTTTTAGGAGAACTGATTTTCGCACTGGAATACCGTGGTGAAGAAGTTGAAAGTATGTATGAATTAGATGGCTCTCAGAAATTAATTCTTCCACCAAATCTTTACATTATCGGTACGATGAATACTGCTGACAGAAGTGTTGGACATATTGATTATGCTATTAGAAGAAGGTTTGCGTTTGTTGAGGTTTTGCCGAAAGAATTGAAAGATGATAAAATTATATTTCATCAAGATTGGTTTAGAAAAGTTAGTGAGCTTTTTATTGAAAATTATGATGAGTATGTAGCTAACAACAAAGTTGCTCTTAAACGAGCTAAAACGCTTTCAGGAGAATTCAGACCTGAAGATGTTTGGATTGGTCATTCGTATTTTATCCAAAAGAAGTTGGAAAATGGTAGCTTGGAACCAGATGATTTTAGGATTCGAGTTGATTATGAAATTAAACCTATTCTTTTAGAATATGTAAAAGATGGAGTTCTTGTGGGGAAAGTTGGTGCATTAACTATAGAAGATTATATAAAATCTCTGTAATGGGTATTGTGCTAAAGGAACATATTGTTTCCACACTTTTGCTGACAAATGATGCCACTCTCATTAAATCTGAACAAGCAAAATACCTCTTTCTTGACTTAGGAGAAAAACTTGAAATTAGTCCCCGCAAATTTAAAACTGAAAGGGGTAGAAACTACCATTGTTTTTCCTGCATAGCTTCTGAAAAAGAAGTAACGTTAAACTCAGATTATTTTGTAGGTTTAGATTGGCTGACAAAAGATAGGTTCATTCAGGTGGAGCCTAAACTGAATTTTGCAGTTTTGAAAAGCTTCGAAAAGATTTGCTCCAAAATTGATCCTGATATTTCGGAGGAAGAAATTCAAAAATTAGATGAAGAGTCTGAAAAAGAAATAACTTCTACATTTGTTAATAATGATGGGAAAAATGTAGAAGTTAAAGAAATCAATGTCATTGCAATGTTGATGGATATTATGTCACACAGTGAAGTTGCAAAAGAAACCGATTCTTTATTACTGATAGATTGGGAAGCGCCTGAAATTGAAATCGAACAAAAACAAGATTTGCTAACCCCGTTTTTGGTGGTTAAGTTTCTCAAACTTCTTAAGGATATTGCAAGAAAGGGACTTAAAAAATCATATTACAAAGTTCAGGAAAACCTTAGAAACAGAGTAAAAGGTAAAATCTTGGTTGGGAAACAGATTAAACAGAATATTTTTAAAAACCGCTTTACCAACACAGTATGCGAATACCAGGTTTTTGGAGAAGATTCTCTTGAAAATCGCTTTTTGAAGAAGGTATTTTTATTCTGCACGCAGTATGTTGAAAATAACGAGTATTATTTTAAAAATAAAAATGATATTTCGTGGATTGTTAATTTTATTCGTCCGGCTTTTGAGCAGGTAGATTCGGATGTTGATGTGCAGGATATTAAACATTTAAAATACAATCCTTTTTTCAAAGAATATAAAGATGCCATCAAAATTGGACAGCAGATTTTAAAACGATTTTCATACAACATCACTACAACGACAGCTGAGAAAATTTCTACACCCCCATTTTGGATTGATATGCCTAAAATGTTTGAATTGTACGTGTATGCAAAACTGTTGAAAGATAATAGTAACCTAAATAGCAAAAATCTAAATTATCAGTTTTCTACGCATGGTAATTCTCTTGATTTTTTGATTTCTACAGCAGATAAAAAAATTGTGGTAGATACTAAATATAAGTTAAAATATAACTATGGAGAGATTCATGAAGATATTAGACAGGTTGCTGGATATGCGAGATTGAATAAAGTTAGAAAGGAAGTTGGTTTAGAAAACAGTAATGAAGAAATACCTTGTTTAATTATTTATCCAAAATCTGCTGACAGTAAAAATGATGGTAAATTAGAAATCAATAAATTACTTGATGATCAAAATAAAATAAATGCTTATCACCAAGTCTACAAAATAGGAATTGATTTACCACTTTTAAAATAATTATGCACCATACCTACCGCAGCGCACTCTTCGAAGACAATAGCCGTCAACTTGAAAAACTGGAAAGTTATCGACTTAGATTTTCTCGACACTATCCCACCATCACTGCATGCTAGGAAAGATTTCCGTTTTAGATGAGGATGGAAAACTTAATAAAAATATAGGATTCGACATATTGAAGTCAGTAAAAATTGATTAAGTTACAGGAATATTTTAAAAAATGCCCATAAAATTCTACCTCATCATCATAACCCTCCTCACCTTCCTTGCATTCGGATGGGATAAGCGATTGGCAAAAAACGGGAAGCGCAGACTTTCCGAAAGTACTCTGCTCATTCTTACGTTTTTGGGCGGTACTTTTGGAGCTCTGATAGGAATGACATTCTTCAGACATAAATACGCAAAAAAAATATTTGTCCTTAAACTGGTATTGGTGGTGGCGGTACAGTTGGCTCTTGTTTTTCTTTTAAAAGGACATCTTACAGTTGAGTAAATTTTAAACTGTAATATCTATCAGCTGTAAAACAAAAACAGGCAACCTCGTGAGGCAGCCTGTTTTTCATATATAATGTTGAGTTGGTGTCTTATTTGTAATACACGGGTCGTGCATTTTGACGGCTGGCGTTGCGGTAGGTGCGGTTGATTTTCACCTTACCTGTTTTTATATCATCCACCAATTCTACATTGAAATTCTGCAGTCCATAAATGACAGAATGGAAATCTGAACATCTCTGTTCTACTATAATTCTGCCTTCGGTCTGTACCAAAGCCAGCTGTGTCTCGCTGTCGAGTTCTAAAAATTGATCGTAAGTATACATTGTGAGTGGTTTGGAGTTTTACTTACAAGAACTATGCCTTGAATAGTAAGATGGTTGCTATGTGGTATGTTTGTTTGTGATTTGTTGAGTGTTGGGTGTTGGTGAGGGATGCGGGATTCGGTGAGCGAGGGTTTGAGGGTTTGAGGGTTTGAGAATATGGGGTGCGGAATGTGGGTGGTTATGCGTAGGTTTGGGATGCGCATTATAATTTGTGTTTCTCCTTAAAGAAGGTACATCGACATGTTATTTAAATGATGGGAGGAATGGGGGGATACGGGTGTGATCATCTAAATTTTATGAATCTGAGAATTAATAATATTTCAGATTTAAATGAGTAGATTTGCAGAAATTATACTCTATGAGCGTTCTCAAAAGAAATAATGTCACAATAAAAGGAAGTGGAGAGAATGTCATTTTCTTTGCTCACGGTTTTGGCTGTGACCAGAATATGTGGCGTTATGTTTCACCTGCTTTTGAGGAAAAATACACCACAGTTCTTTTTGATCATGTGGGTGCAGGAAACTCAGATCTTTCTTCCTATTCTTTTTCAAAATACGACCGCCTTGAAGGCTACGCCGAAGATATTGTAGAAATTGCTCAGGAGCTTAAAATCTCAGATGCCGTTTTTGTAGGACATTCTGTAAGTTCTATTATGGGTCTTATTGCCACTAAAATGGCTCCCGGCATTTTTTCAAAATTGGTCATGGTCTCTCCCTCTCCTTCCTATATTAACGATGGAGATTATGTGGGTGGCTTCAGCAGGTCGGAAATTGATGAGCTTCTTGGCTCAATGAATGACAATCACCTCGGATGGTCAGCAACAATGGCTCCGGTAATCATGGGAAATCCTGAGAGAGAGGAACTCGCACAGGAACTGACCAACAGCTTCTGCAAAACAGATCCTGAAATAGCAAAACACTTTGCCCGTACAACATTTTTAACGGACAAACGCTATCTGCTCGATGATTCAGAAATTCCCGTTCTCATACTTCAGTGCAGCAATGATGTGATCGCACCGGTAGAGGTTGGCCGGTATATGAACAAGAAAATGGCAGGAAGTACCCTGTTGGTAATGGATGCGACAGGGCATTGCCCAAACCTCAGTGCTCCCGAAGAAACAACCAAAGCGATAAGAGATTTTTTAAATGACTGATATTCCATCAAGTAATTTTTCTGAGGATTTTGAAGACTTTTTTGAATCTTCACTGTGCGGATTTGTTATCGCAGATGCTCATGGGAAAATCACCAGAATCAACACCCGTGCAGCCCAATGGCTCAGCAGCACGCCTGAACAGATGGCGGGAAAACGTTTCTCTGACCTGCTTTCTGTTGGCGGCAGAATCTATTTTGAGACACATCTCTGGCCTTTGCTGCGTATACAGGGTCATTTCGATGAAGTTTCTGTAGAACTGTCAGATACAGGTAAGGGCAGAATTCCGGTTTACATCAATGGTTATGAGAGAAAAGACGAAAGTAACAAACCGCTCTTTTTCCGGTTCACACTATTTCAGGCCACTGACAGACGTCTTTATGAGGAAAATCTTCAGATGGCCAAAAAACTTGCGGAAAAAAACTTAGATACTGAGCAGCAACAGGCAGTTATCAGGGAACAGTTTATTGCTGTGCTGGGTCATGACCTCCGGAATCCTCTTGGTGGAATTATGAGTGCTACACAACTTCTTGCCAGATCTGAACTGAGTGAGCGCGACAGAAAGCTGATGAACATTGTGCATTCCAGTTCCAGGAGAATGTATGAAATGGTCAACAATATCATGGACCTTGCCCGTGGCAGGCTGGGTGGCGGAATCACAATAACCCCAATTACCGTGGATCTGGAACAGCTGCTGAATGAAGTGAGCAGTGAACTGAAAGTTTCCGTACCGGACAGAATTATTGAATCTGATTTTAAAATAAGTACAACCATTGAATGTGATCCAGGCCGGATTTCACAGTTGGTTTCTAATCTTCTCGCTAACGCAATAACCCATGGCTCATCCGACACTCCTGTACTCATCAGCGCTGAAACTACAGAAAAATTCTGGGAAATTTCGGTAACCAATCAGGGACGGAAAATTAATGAAGAAGCAATAGGTAATCTTTTCAACCCTTTCCACCGTGAAGGTACAGACTCAAATCAAAACGGTCTGGGACTGGGGCTTTACATTTCATCAGAAATAGCCAAAGCACACAGCGGTGTATTGTCTGTACGTTCGGATGATGATTCTACCTGTTTTACGATGCGGGTGGAATTATAGGTTTGAGGTTCGAGATATGTGGGATGCGAGCTCACTTCCGTTCGGGGTGATATTGAATTAACGCAGCTCTGTAAATCCGCTACTCAATCTCAGAATTCCGAATCTGAAACTTCGAATTGCGAACCTCAAATGTCAAATCCCGAAACTTGTATCCCGAAACTCGAAACTCGAATCTCGCATCATGAACCCCGAACCTCGAATCTCGTATCCCGAACCTCGTACTCCGTATCCCGAATCACTTCGCCAATCGTATTCCCGTAAACTGCCACTGCAATCCTGTCGGGAAAAAATTACGGTAGGTTTTGCGGCTGTGATCTGGTGGTGTAGCTTCCGAAGCGCCTCTTAAAACCATTTGGTTGACCATGAATTTCCCATTGTACTCTCCCACTGCTCCAGCTTCTTTTTTGAATCCCGGGTATGGAAGATAGGCAGAGTTGGTCCACTCCCAGCGTCTTCCCCAGTCGAAATGGTCGCTGGCAACCTCCCACTCTGCTTCGGTGGGAAGTCTCATGCCTTTCCATGAAGCAAATGCTGAAGCTTCAAAAAAGCTGATATGGCAAACGGGTGCTGACAGGTCGATTTCCTGCAGACCATTGAAAGTGTAATTCATCCACACACCATCTAGGTTATGCCAATACAGTGGTGATTGTGCATTATTCACTTTTACCCAGTCCCAGCCTTCTGCATGCCAGTGTCTGAAGTCCTGGTAACCACCCGCTTCCATAAATTCAAGATATTCACGGTTTGTGACTGGTTCGGTAGAAATTTCGAAATCATTCAAATAGACTTTATGTCTTCCCAGTTCGTTATCAAAGCAGAATCCTTCCTCCTGAAAACCTATTTCGTAATCTCCCTCGGAAAAAGAAATCATTTCTGCCGGCGCTTCAGCTCGTTTTTCTGCAACATGATCATTCGTATAGGCAGGAAAAAGTGGATTGTGTCCTAAAATATATTTAATATCAGTCACCAATAACTCCTGATGTTGTTCTTCGTGATTTAAACCTAATTCAATTAACGGAGCCAGATCATTTGTGTAAAAACTACTGTCTAGAAAGTCGTTCATGTAACGGTCTACATATTCACGGTATCGGAATACGTCTGCGACAGACGGGCGGCTTAAATTCCCTCTGTCCGTGCGGATTACCCTCGCTCCTATCGTTTCATAATAGCTGTTGAAAACAAAATTATACTGATCATCAAAAACCTTATAATTCGGAAAATGGGGCTGCAACAAAAAGGTCTCAAAAAACCAGGTGGTATGACCTAAATGCCACTTTGGCGGGCTCACATCAACAATCGGCTGTACAACATAATCTTCAGTTTCGAGAGGTCTGCAGATTTCCACAGAACGGTTTCTGATTTGGGTAAAACGTTCTGATTCTGTAAGGTTAAACTTTCTGTTTTCAGTTACTATTTTTGTTTCCATTAGGTTTAGTTTAAAATTATACAGTCCAGATTGAATCTACGAACCATCCTTTGGAATCTCCAATTTCATTCACGATTCTGAACCACGATTCCTTTGCCAGATTTTGAATGTCATCCGGAGAAAACTTTTGCGAAATTTCCATGTCAATCAGTTCATTTTCTTTAAAACTGATCATGTGATTTCCGATATGGATGTCTTGTTCCACTAAACTGACTAAAAAACTTCTGCAGGCTCCGGAAACAGGATCATAATTTTGATAATGTTTAAATTTTTCCAAATCAAAATCTGCATCAAGCTCACGGTTGATTCTTTCAAGTAGATTTAAATTGAATGCTGCAGTAATTCCTGCAGCATCGTTATATGCGGACAAAATGGTGTGAGGATTTTTTTTCAAATCAAAACCCGTCAGAAGCAAATCACCCGGACTCAGTCTCTTTCTCAATTCTGTAAGGAAATTTAGAGATTCCTCCTGAGTCATATTTCCGATATTTCCACCCAGAAAAAGCACTACTTTTCTTCTGTCTGAAAGACGAGTTGCCTTATCCAGCATATCAAAATAATCACCTTCCAAAGGAATCATGTTGAGTGAAGGAATTTTCTCGGCAAGATTTTCTTTCAGAACAGACAATATATTTCCGGAAATATCAATGGGCATATAGGTGAAATCACAGTCGATATTAGATAAATGTTCCAAAAGAAAGGTTGATTTCATGGCATCACCAGCTCCCAGTTCGATCAAATCAAAAGGTATAGCATAGCCGATTGTTTCAGCGATTTCCTTTGTTTTATTTTTAAAAATATCCAGTTCGCACTTTGTGAGATAATATTCCGGCATTGCCATAATCTGCTGAAAGAGTCGGTCCCCTTTTTTGTCGTAAAAATATTTGGAAGAAAGTTTTTTGGGATGGGCAGACAAACCTTCAAGAACGTCTTTCAGGAAAGTCTGCGAAGTGCAATTCTCAATGAGAGTTGCCGGTTCGCAAGGTGCATTCATAATAATTTGATTTGGTTTGATTTTCAATGCAAGTATCTTGCCGAGGGTGGAGTAATTTGGGAAATGTGGTATTTGGGGTGCGGGGTGCGGGGTGCGAGGATTGGAGGGGGCGTGATGCAAAGTACGAACTTAGGAGTGTATTGTAGGAATGTAATCTATGCACAGCTACCTCATCTCAATTTTTAAATCGGTGTTGGCAAGCAATTTGTGTATTTATATTCAAATCAAACAATATGAAAACACCAGAGAAAATCGCATTAGGTATCGCAGCTGCGGTAGTGGTAGGTGGGATTACGGTACTTGGATTTCGAAAGAAGAAACCAACAGCCCCCAAAACTTTCACAGCACCGGATGGAAATATTTATCCTGAAAATCATATCTACCGCACTTTTGATAACCAGTATTTCAAAAACGGTAAGAAAATAAAATATCAGACGCCATCACAGAGTATTGAAGATACGCACGGGCATTTTGATTCCGCAAAAATCAAATCAGATTTTAATAACCATGATGCTCCAAACCCTTCTGTAGACTATCATCAGCGGGGCATCAGGCACAGATAAAACGATACAGATTATTTTTTACTAAGAACTTTGGCTTTCGGAATTACTGAAAGCCAAAGTTTTTTTGTTTAAAATATAGTTCAACTGATTTTGCAGTTTAATTCAAATATTCAGAATTATGAATTTTTACACCATATTCGCATCCTAAGTAGCGGGGATCACCATGCTTTTCAGACCAAAACCCATCCAGAATATTTTCACTGACGCAGCGGTAAACAGCGACTCCCTTAAAAATTTCGCCTTCATCTCCTTCATATTTAAAATTGATGACTAAAATATTGTCTTTAAAAAAACCTATTCCGTTTTGTGTGTGATCGCCGATCGTCCATTCAGCGATGATCCGGTTGTTTTCGTCCTTGTCTAAAGTCAAAATTCCCTGATAAGTAAAATCATCTTCCTCCACCTGATTGCTTCCCTGAATAATGTAGCTGCCAACTAAGTCCTGAACTGTCATTTTTTTAAATTAATGATTGCAAATGTAGAAATAGTAAAAAATATAATTCTGATTAAATTTAGATTATTTTTACTTCTTTGAAGGTTAGTTGTAAATAAAAATTGCACAAAAATTTTCTTATGAAAACGTTGGAGCAAGCTATAAAATTAAATTAACGCAAAGGCAGACAAAGAATTATAAATTATTGCAGTTTTTAAGATATACGAAGGCGTAAACTTAAAAGAGAAATACAATGAATTTCCAATTGTATTTTAATGTGCTGACAACTATTTTATCATGAACATAAAAGAACAACGCGGCTTTCAAATGATGAAAACCGCGTCGTTTTAGAAAAAAATAAATAGGTAAATTATGTATTGAATTGATCTGTCAAAATCAATATCTTTTTTTGTTTTAGTATAATACAGCAAGACTTTCTGCAGAGAAATTCTCAAGTTCTTCTGTTTTGTTGTCTTTGATTTTCAAAACCCATTCAGGATCCTGAAGGATTGCTCTTCCTACGGCTACAAGGTCAAAATCGCCTCTCTCAAGTCTGCGCGTCAGTTCAGAAAAATCTGTTTTCTTTTCTGTGCCTTCTCCTGCGAAAGCTTTCATAAAATCGCCATCAAGACCTACAGAACCTACTGTAATGGTTGGCTGACCTGTAATTTTCTTTGCCCAACCTGCAAAATTCAGATCAGAACCTTCAAATTCTTCTTCCCAAAATCTTCTCTGTGAACAGTGGAAAATATCGACTCCGGCTTCTTTTAATGGCAACAGCCACTCCTCCATTTCCGCAGGTGTATTAGCGATTCTTGCCGTGTAATCCTGCTGTTTCCATTGAGAAAGTCTTAAAATAATAGTGAAATCTTCTCCAACAGCCGCCCGGATTGCCTTCACAACATCTACTGCAAAACGGTTTCTCTCCGCAATGGTTTTTCCGCCGTATTCATCGGTTCTTGTGTTGGTTCCTTCCCAGAAAAACTGGTCAATCAGATATCCATGTGCTCCGTGTATTTCCAAAACATCGAAGCCTAAATCTTTGGCAGCCTTCGCAGATTCTGCAAATTTGGCGATGGTGTCTTTAATATCTTCCAAAGTCATTGTGGAAGCTTTTTCCATTTCTACCAACGGATAGTCTTCTGAACTTCTGGTATCTCCAACGTGCCAGATCTGAGGTCCCATTTTTCCGCCATTTTCATGTACAGCATCAATTACATTTTTCCAGCCTTTTAATGCTTCAGTTCCGTAGAAATCCGGGATATTCTGAATATTTTTTGAAGCTGGTCTGTTGATGACCGTTCCTTCAGATAAAATCAAACCTACCTCAGCGGCCGCTCTTCTACCGTAATAATCCGAAATCTGTTGTGTCGGAACTCCGTTGTCAGATTGCGCTCTGGTCATGGGAGCCATTACGATTCTGTTTTTAAGTTCTAAATTCTTGTATGTAAATGGTTTAAATAGCGATTGTATGCTCATTTTTGTGACTGTTTTATAATTGTTACACAAAGTAACTAATAATAGTTTGTATTTGTATCTTTTAAGCTTAAAAAAGTGGTAACTTTGTGGTAACTTTTGATAGTAACTTAAAAGTAACCCGATATTTTAGTGATTCTTCAATCCATTTTTTTTGAAAAATAATTTTAAAGTCGTGCTTAAAACTAAATTTTTTGAAATAATTTTTAAATTATGCTGAAAATATGTAACAAATAACTAAATTATGCTACCAATACATCAACTATAAACTAAACTTAAATTCGTATTATTATGAAAAAGAATGAACTGATGGCCTACAGCTGTCCGCTCGGAAAGGCGATGGCAGCATTGGGAAGCAAGTGGAAACCCATTATTGTGCTCGTGATTAAAGACAGAAAACTACGTTTTGGAGAACTTGCTGCAAGAATCAATGTGATTTCCAGAAAAGTACTGACCGATCAGCTGAGAGAAATGGAAAATGACGGTTTGATTATTCGGGAGGAGTTTAAAGAAATCCCACCCCGTGTGGAATATTCTCTTACCGAAAAAGGTCTCGCGCTGTTACCGATTATGTTTCAGCTTGAAGAATGGGAAGCAAAATATCCCGATAAAAAGTATGATAAAGACTGTGCTGTTACAACATAAATTTAAAACAAAAGCCGCTCAACATGAGCGGCTTTTTTATCTTAAGAAGTTGTTTAATTGTTTTGTAGTTCTTCCATTCTTTCTCTTAACAATTCAGGGTCTGAAAGCGCTTCCATACCGATTAAAGAAATATAGAAAATCATAAATGCTAAAAACAGTATGCTTAAAACTAAACCTATAATAGCTAAAATCCTTCCTGTATTTAAATTACTGTAATTGTTGTAAAGTTGCGGATTTGCCAAATAAAGCTTCTTGTCTTTGCTGTACAAAACTAGTGCGATAACGCCACAGATCATTCCGGGAATACCGTAACAAAAGCATGTTACAAGTGATAAAATTCCCAAAACCAAAACGGCAGTTGCGTTTGGTAAACTTTGTTGATTCATAATTTATTTATTGTGTAGTTTAAAAGTGTTTATAAAAATAAGAAATTACCATGATTAGTGCATTAAGTATTCCTAAAATAACTAAAATATTTCCGTAACTCCTTTTTCTGTCTACAAATGTGAGAATTACTGTTGCAAAAAAAAGCAAAAGTGTATACACCGCCGGAAACATGTGAAATGCTTCCACAAACTTACCCTGAAAAACCAGCAAAATCGCCCTTTGAGTGCCACATCCAAAGCATTCTATTCCTAAAAATTTCTTGCTTGGGCATGAGAGCATATAATCTTCGATTTTCATTTTTGAGGCTGAGGTTAAGGTTAAGGCTGAATGTATTTCTTTTAATTACAATTTTGCACGGAGGTATTGGTGAGGAAAGAAGCAATCTTTGTGCGCTGAAAACGAACTTTGAACTGCCAAAAACGGATTTCGGAGAATTTCTCTTGCCACAAAAATCAAATCTGCTTCATTTTGTCCCATAATATATTCGGCCTGTTCGGCGCTGGTAATTAATCCTACAGTTCCTGTTTTTACATCAGCTTCTTTTTTCACCTGACCCGATAAATGAACCTGATACATTGGTTTAACTTCGATTTTTGCACCGTGAATATTTCCACCGCTTGAAACATCTATTAAATTAACACTGTGATCTTTCAGAACTTTTGCAAGGGCCACACTGTCTTCAATATCCCATCCGTTTTCTGCATATTCTGTTCCTGAAATTCTTACAAACAAAGCAACATTTTCATTTAATTCTTCATTGACAGCGTCAACAATTTCAAGTAAAAAACGAATTCTGTTTTCAAAACTTCCGCCGTATTCATCTGTTCTCGTATTGGAAAGTGGTGAAAGAAACTGATGCACCAAATAACCGTGTGCCGCATGAATTTCAATCACATCAAAACCAGCATCCACAGCTCTTTGGGCTGCAACTTTAAAATTCTGAACCTGCTCCTTGATTTCCTCAACAGTTAAAACATGAGGAATTCTCTCAGTCGGGTGATAAGGAATTGGGCTTGGAGCTAATGTTTCCCAGCCTTCTTCAAGAGAAATCTGTTTGTTTTCCCATGTAGAACCTTTTCGTCCTGCGTGTGCCAGCTGAATTCCTATTTTGGATTCTGTATTCTGATGCACGAAATCAACAATTCGTTTCAATGCGTTTGCCTGCTCATCATTCCAGATTCCCATGCAGTGATTGGTGATTCTTCCTTTTGGTTCGACAGCTGTGGCTTCCACAAAGATAAGTCCGGTTCCGCCCTGCGCACGGCTTACGTAATGTACGAAATGAAAGTCGTTTGCAAGTCCGTTATCGCTGCTGTACATGCACATTGGCGACATTACCCAGCGGTTTTTAAGTTCTACATTTCTGAAGTTGATTGGTGTGTATAACATGAAGTTTTGTTTTAAAAATTTAAAAATACGAAATAACAGTGAGAGTTGGGGAGGAATTTGTTGGAAGATGGAAGGCGGGAGATGGGAGATGGAAGATTGTTGAACCCAGCGGGTTCTGTTGCATATTCGATTCATTGACTATAGATTTCTATTACGGTTATTGATATTGAACCCTGCGGGTTCTGTTCGATGCAAATGTTTTTTAACCATAGGTTTCACCTACGGCTACTCGTATTAAACCCTTCGGGTTTTGTTGCGTGTGTGTAATTATCAGTGTTAACGTTTAGTCTTGTGGGATTTTTGATTTACAATAAAACAAATTTTGTCACCGTTGGAAATTGTTTTACTTTTAGCTCCCTTTATTTAATTTGAATGAAAAAAGATTTTCAGATCCATTTTGAGCATTTTACTGCAAAAAACGAGTTGACCGAAACCGAAATTTCCCTTTTGGAAGCTGCAAAAAAAGCAAGAGAAAATGCTTATGCTCCCTACTCCGATTTTTTGGTCGGCTGCGCTGTGCTTCTTGAAAACGGTGAAATTTTTTCAGGTAACAACCAGGAGAATGCCGCGTTTCCGTCGGGACTTTGTGCTGAGCGAACTGCAATTTATTGGGTGGCTGCCAATTTTCCGAATGAGAAAATCAGTAAAATTTTTGTTGTGGGTGGTCCGAGAAAATCTTCAGAAAAAACACCTCCTATTCCACCTTGTGGCAACTGCCGTCAGAGTTTAATGGAATACGAAACCAAACAGAACCAGAATATTGAAATCTATTTTGCGAGCCTTACCGATGAAATATACAAAGTCAGTTCGGTAAAAGATTTACTGCCGTTTTATTTTGACTCAAGCTTTTTGTAGAATTTTTAAAAAAGGCATTCTTAAATTATTAATTTCTCATTGTCAGTTCTTATTTAAAAGCTTAAATTTGCAACGTTTTAAAAAGGGAATTCGGTGTGAATCCGAAGCAGACCCGCTACTGTAAGTATTTTTCTGAAATCGAGAAAATATAAGTCAGATACCTTTCTAAAGCATTTTTTTGATGAAGCTTTCGTGGAATGAAGCGCAGTCGGTCTCTTTTCCTTTTTGCATTTTGCAAAACAGGTTATTACCTTCTACCTTTTTCATTCAAAGGAATTCTTCTGAATTTTATTTAAACTGAATGAAATATTTTTACTCTTCTGCCCTGCTAATGATGCTCGCTGTACCAGCAACTGTTTTCGCACAAAAAACAGAAACCGACAGTATTGAAACCACAGTAATACGGGATATTATTTTTAACAGAAAGCGTCAGGAAACAGGAGTCATTTCTTCACAGAAACTCTCCGGAGCAGAACTGGAAAAGCTCAACAGCACTTCTGTTGCTGATGCCGTACGTTATTTTTCCGGAATTCAGGTGAAGGATTATGGCGGAATCGGTGGGATGAAAACGGTAAATATCCGTGCGATGGGAACGCAGCACGTTGGGGTTTTCTATGATGGAATTCCTGTGGGTAATGCTCAAAACGGAACCGTTGACCTTGGAAGATTTTCTTTGGATAATTTAGAATCTATTTCTCTCTATAACGGACAGAAAAGCGAAATTTTTCAGGCGGCCAAAGACTTTGGTTCTTCGGGATCTATTTATTTGCGTAGCAGAACTCCATTTTTTACAGGTTCAAAGAAAACGAATGTCAATTTTAATTACCGTTCGGGATCTTTTGGTGTGGTAAATCCTTCCATTTTATTGGAACAGAAACTGACGGATAACATCAGTATTTCTTTAAATACGGAATATCTTACAGGACACGGACGATATAAATTTCATCAAAAAGTAGCTTTACCCGACGGAAGTCTGGGGTGGGAACGAAGCGGAATCAGAGAAAACGGCGACATCGAATCCCTCCGTGCTGAGGCCGGTGTTTTCGGGAAAATCAATAACGGAATTTGGAAACTGAAAGGTTATTATTACGATTCTGAGAGAGGAGTTCCGGGCGCTATTATCAGAAATGGGGATATTTCTTCAAGCAGACAATGGGATAAAAACTTTTTTGTGCAGGGAAGTTTTGAGAAGGAAATTTCATCCAAATACAAGTTTCAGATCAATTCTAAATTTGCTGATGATTACACCAGATATTACAATGATAATCCCGGAGGAACACCCTTATTTATTGACAATATTTACAAGCAACAGGAATTTTATGTTTCAACTGCTCAACAATATTCGCCATACAAATTCTGGAAGATCAATCTTTCGGCAGATTATCAATACAATACTTTGGATGCCAACTTACGACAGTTTGCTTATCCTCAAAGACATACCGAGCTGATTGCTTTGGCAACTCAGTTTGATTTCAATAAATTTAAAATTCAGGGAAGTGTTTTGGGAACTTTTGTTCAGGAGAAAATTGAGAACACAACTTTTTCGGTTCCGCAGAACCGTTCAGAATTTACACCGACTGTTTTTGCATCCTACCAGCCGTTTGCAGCAGATTTTAAAGTTCACGGTTTTTATAAAAGAATTTTCAGGATGCCTACTTTTAATGACTTGTATTATGCAGAAGTCGGAAGTTCGCAGCTGAAACCTGAATTTACCAACCAATACGATTTAGGTTTTACCTTTAATAAAGATTTTAAAACAGGCGTTTTACAGAACTTCAATATCATCGCTGATGCTTATTACAACAGGGTTCAGGATAAAATTATCGCTTATCCGAAAGGCCAGCAGTTCCGCTGGACGATGACGAATCTGGGTGAAGTTGAAATTAAAGGCGCAGATGTTTCGGCACAGGCGATTTGGTTGCTTTCAGAAAATCTGTTATTCAGCAGCCGTTTTACCTATACTTTTACGGAAGCTTTAAATGTTACAAAAAACAACATAACTTCCTATTACAGAAATCAGATTCCATACACTGCAAAACACAACGGAAGCATGCTTTTGGGAATTACATACAAAGAATGGCAACTCAATTACAGTTACATCTATGTAGGCGAGCGTTACAATATGTCTGAGAATATTCCTGAAAATTATGAGCAGCCATGGTACAGCAGTGATATTTCAGGAACGCGGGAATTTAAAATGAAAAACTGGAAGTTCAGACTTGGACTTGAGGTAAATAATCTTTTAGACCAAAACTACAGCGTCATCAAAAATTATCCGATGCCGGGAAGAAATTACCGTGTTAACTTAAGGGTCAACTTTTAAAAGCGAGATTTAAAAATGAAAAAATTACAGTTACTTTTTGCCTTCCTTTTAATTCTCAGTATTCATTCTTGTAGAGAAGATTACGATTACATCAACTACGGAGCTACAGTTTCAGGAGTTCAGGAGCCTGAAAACATCAACATTAAAGGGCTCTACGTATTGAATGAGGGAAATATGGGAAGTAATAAAGCATCCATCGATTTCTTTGATTACACCACGGGAGCTTTTACCAAAAATTATTACAATGCCCAGAACCCAACCGTTGTAAACAGCCTTGGCGACGTGGGAAATGACATTAAAGTATATAAGGATAAACTGTATGCAGTAATTAATCTTTCCAATTTTGTGGAAGTAATGGACGCTAAAACAGCCAAACATATCGGTGAAATTCAGGTTCAGAACTGCCGCTTTATTAATTTTCATAATAATTACGCTTACATCTCCTCTTACGGTGGTGCAGTCGGAGTTTCGCAACCAGGTTATGTGGTGAAAGTGGACGTAAATACGCTGCAGATTGTCGGTCAGGTTTACGTAGGAAAACAGCCTGAAGAACTTGAAGTGGTGGGCGATAAACTTTACGTTGCCAACTCAGGCGGATACAGCTATCCGGATTATGACAACACGGTTTCTGTAATTGACCTGAATACTTTTACTGAGATTAAAAAAATTCCTGTTGCCATCAATTTAAGTAAAATTAAAAAAGACGATACAGGAAAACTTTGGGTGACTTCACGGGGAAATTTCGGAAGTATTTCGCCAAAGCTTTTTGTTTTAAATCCTCAAAATGATCAGGTGATTCAGGAAATCAATATTCCTGTAAGTGACTTTTCTATTATTGAAAACAGACTATACTATTTCAGTTACGAATACACATCAGGCGGAACATCCAGCGGTTACGGAATTATCAATACCGATACTTTCGCACAAACGAGCAGCAATTTCATCACAGACGGCACTCAATCTCAAATTGTAATCCCTTACGGTATCGCTGCCAATCCTGAAAATGGGGATATTTTTATTGGCGATGCCAAAGATTACACTTCATCCGGCGAGCTTTTCTGCTACAACAAATTCGGAAAGCTGAAATGGAAAGTACAAACTGGCGACATCCCCGGCCATTTAACTTTTTTATATAAATAATTTAAAATCAAAAATAATTCAAGAAAAATGAAACAATTTTACTCTAAAATCTTAAAGTTAAGCTTCGTCGTGGCAGGTTTTACACTGGTATCTGCACAATATTCTAACGGATATATTGTGTCTAGTGAAGGAAACTTTTTCGGAAACAATGCAGAAATTTCATATATCGATGTCAATAATAACGTCACCAATAATGTTTACAGCCTAGCTAATAACGGAGAGGCATTGGGAGATATCTTGCAGTCGATTTATTTTAATGGAGACAAGTCTTATCTGGTCGTAAATAATTCAAACAAAATAGTAGTTGCCAACAGAGCCAGTTTTGTAAAATCAGCCGTAATCACAACTAATGTAACACAGCCGAGATATACAACGATAGCCAACGGAAAAATCTACACCAGCAACTGGGGAACTCAAACGACTCAAGACGTTTCTGTACACGATGCTACCACTTTAGCATACATTACAAGCATTCCGTTGAGTCAGGATCCTGAAGAAATCATTACCGTCAACGGAAAAGTTTATGTCAACAAATCTTCATACCGGGCAGGGAACAGTATTGAGGTTATAGATCCCATAACCGACGCTATCGTAGCAACTATTACTTTAAGCAGTGGATTACAATCTATAGTAGCTGTTGGAAATGATATTTTTGCACTGTGTACAAGTTCTGCAGGTTCCACAGTTTATAAAATCAACACAACTACCAATACAGTTGCTGCAAGTATAAATAATATTTCAATAGTACCTCCCTCAGACTACGATGCTTTAAAATTTACTGCAGACGGTACAAAAATTTTCATTACCGGCGGTACCAATGTATATTCATTAAACACAGATTTAGCAACATTCAGCAGCACGCCCGCCTTCACAATCAATGCTGGAACAGGATATGGTAATTCTTATGGTTTTGCAGCCATCGACGGCAAAATTTTTCAGGCAAATGCCAATAATTTTACAGCAAACTCCACAGTAAATATTTATACCCAGGCAGGAACATTCTCAAATACCTTCACTGCTTTGGTGGGGAGCAACAACTTTTATAAAAATGTGTATACACCAGGAAATCTTTCTGTTTCTGATGCTACAAAATTCACAAACAATATTTCAATTTATCCAAATCCGGCATCAGACATTCTTTACGTAAAAAATGCTGAAGGCGCACAGTTTAAAATCGTAGACCTTTCAGGAAGAATTGTAAAATCAGGCGTTTACCAAAATGGAATTGTTGTTTCTGCATTAAACAAAGGAAATTACATTATTCAGATTTCAGGTAAGAACATTCAGACTACTGAGAAATTTATCATTAAATAATTGAATATAAATAGTTTAAACCAAATTAAAATGAAAAATATATTCATTGCAGCAGCGTTTCTCAGTGCTAATTTTCTGCTGGCTCAGACTTATCCTCCGCAGGCTAATGTGGCGGGAACAACGGCGATTCCGGCAAACAGTCCTTTATTTAAATCATGGGCTACGGGAACAACAGTTGTGAGAGGATTGCAGCAAATTAACGGTTCGCAGACATCTTATGCTTCTGCTGGAGATCCTGCCAATTCGATTGGCGCTTCTAACGGTTCAATTGTATGCCTTGGTGACGGAGGAACTGCGACGCTTACTTTTGGGAAACCAATTACCAACGATGCAGGATTTGATTTTGCTGTATTTGAAAACGGGTTTATGTCTAATCAAACCGGAAAAGCATTTTTAGAGCTTGCGTTTGTGGAAGTGAGTTCAGACGGTGTCAATTTTTTCCGTTTCCCTTCGCACAATCAGTATCCTTCAAATTATGTACAGAATGCGCCCGATATGGGCGGACCTGGTTATGCAACAATGGATGCGACCTACCTGAACAATTTTGCCGGGAAATATATTTCCGGATTCGGAACCCCTTTTGATATCAGCGATATTCCTGATAATCCGCTTTTGAATAAGGCTCAGATTACCCACGTGAAAATTATTGATGTAGTAGGAACTAATATTGAAGGTTACAGAACATTTGACAGTTTTGGAAATGTGGCAATCGACCCGTTCCCTACTCCGTTTGCTTCGTCTGGATTTGATTTGGATGCAGTAGGTGTGATTAATGAATACACCGCAGTTTTGGCAACTGCTGAAAACAAGAAAGCATCAGACAAAATCAATTTCTATCCTAATCCGGCAACAGATTTCATTAAAATCAATACCGATAAGGAAGTTTTTGTAAAAATCTACAGCATCACAGGAGCTATCGTAAAACAGGCAAAAACGGTTGACAGAGCGATGAACATTTCAGATTTAAAAAATGGAAATTACATCGTACAGTTTGAAACTGAAAAAGGCAAGCAGAACCTGAAACTTATTGTTTCAAAATAAGTTTTGTAAGCTTTTAAAATGATAAAACCTCTTTCAATTTGATTTGAAAGAGGTTTTTTATGACTTAATTTTAAAACTTTATTATTTGATAATTTTTTTTAGAATCAAGATTTCTAAACATCCAATTAGCCACCATGTAGGAAACCTGAAGTAAGTATATAAAAGTGTAAAACTATCAACAATTTCCTGATCTTTTGTTGCTTGATCAATTTCAAATCCTATTGAGAAGAAAGGAATAATAAATCCACAACACAAAATTACAGTCAGATGTAAAATCCAATTACGCTTTTTAATTATCTTATACTTCCAAACTCCAAAATTGAATAGTAAAATAATTGCTGAAATTACAAAATCAAATGTTCCGAAAAGCATTTTAGACAAGTGTTAATCCAAGCTTTTCCGCTTCAGCAATCACAAAATTTCTTGCTTGTTCGCTGTCGTTGCCAATTTCACCTTCCAAAATGGCTTCTTTTACTTTTTCTTTTAAAATCCCAATCTCTCTTCCCGGCTGTAAATTAAACATCACCATAATTTCTTCTCCGGAAATCGGTGGCTGGAAGTTTCTTACCTGGTCTTTTTCTTCAACCTCTTTGATTTTTACCGCAACATACTGGAAATTTTTCTTGAACCTTTCCTGTTTTCTTGAGTTTTTGGTTGTGATATCAGCTTTACAAAGCGTGAAAAGATCTTCCAAATCTTCGCCAGCATCAAACAAAAGCCTTCTCAATGCAGAATCTGAAGCATCATCGGTAACCAAAGCAATTGGGCGCGATGAAAGTTTGACCATCTTCTGAACATATTTCATATCGGCATTCAACGGTAATTTCAATTTTTGAAATAGTGTTTTTACCATTTTTGATCCTAAAAACTCGTGTCCATGGAAAGTCCAACCTGTTCCTTCTACAAATTTTTTGGTTGGAGCTTTTCCAATATCGTGAAGCAGTGCAGCCCAACGAAGCCAGAGATTTTCAGTATTTTCAGAAATATTATCTACCACTTCCAAAGTATGATAAAAATTATCTTTATGGGTTTGTCCTTCTACTTCTTCAACGCCTTTCAAGTCTATTAATTCAGGAATAATCAGTTTCATTAAACCAGTTTCTTCCATTAATCTCAAACCTACAGAAGGCTTTTCAGAAAGCATGATTTTATTAAATTCGACCATGATTCTTTCCATAGAAACAATTTTGATTCTTTCAGCTTCCTTTTTTATGGCTTCAAGAGAATTTTCTTCAATGGTAAAATTCAAAGTTGATGCAAAACGAACTGCTCTCATCATTCTCAACGGATCGTCTGAGTAGGTTTGTGCTGGTTCTAAAGGTGTTCTGAGAATTTCCTTCTGCAAATCACCGATTCCGTCAAAAGGATCAATCAATTCACCGAAATTATCTTTATTTAAAGAAATTGCCATCGCATTGACGGTAAAATCTCTTCTTTTCTGGTCGTCTTCAATGGTGCCGCCCTCCACTTCAGGTTTACGGCTGTCTTCAGTGTAGCTTTCTTTTCTTGCGCCAACAAATTCCAGTTCAAGGTCTTTGTATCGGATCATTGCCGTTCCGTAGGTTTTAAAAACAGACACTTTCATCTTTGGATCGATTTCTTTCCCTACATTTTGAGCCAGTTCAATGCCGCTCTGCTCGGTCACAAAATCAATATCGGTAGACGCTTTTCTTTTCATTAAAAGGTCGCGCACATAGCCACCTACTATATAAACAGATTGATTATTTGAAGCTGCAACTTCAGAAATGATTTTAAAAAGTTTGAGATTTTTATTTTGATTAAGATTGATTATCATTATTGTCAGAATATATCATTTTGGCTGTAACACCAAAATCTTTGCAAAGATAACAATTACATTAAACTTTTGCCCAATGTAAAAAGGTCTGCAAAATTTGATTAACTTTATGGTGAACTAATAACCCTTAACAATGAAAAAAATATTCTCCGTTTTATTTTTCTACGTATTTATCCTGAGCTTTTCACAGGCAAAAAATGTTTCTTACACAGATTTTATAGATTTTACCGATGCTTCCGGCACAAAGTACAGTGCTATGATTGTCACTGATGAGCACAATGATCAGGATCGAAGAGCTAATTCTACTGTAAGAATTCTCTACAATACTGATGGTAACGAGCATCTGATAGAATTTCATTCTGACTGCTATCTGGAAAAACTTTCAAACGGAAATACAAGAATTTCATTTATCCCCGTCAAAAACAGCAATGCGCAAATCATCAAAGGCAAAGATGTAAGCTACAGTCCAGATACATTTGTCTATGAAATTGAGTCGAAAACGAATAAAGTAATAGGAACACAATCTGATAAAAACAGTACTAAAACCAACGCAATTGTTTACCTAAACAGCTATATGGAGACTGAGGACAGGAAAGACGAAACAGACAAATTTTTCTTTAGAACAGAGGCCATGTACAGTCTTTTACAAAATTTTTATGATAAAAAACTACAGGACTCTGATAAGCCCTATTTTGATGCAGTAGGCTGGTTTGGAAGTGACGGAATAGCGTATCAGGCTTTTATCATATCAGTCTTGAAAAGTGGTGGCGAATTAAATTCTATAGTGAGAATTCGATACGAGAAAGAGGGCGTAATCAATATTGTGCAATATGATACTTTATCGGAAATTAAAATGAAAGGCGAGGATACCATTCAGATTTCTATTAAACCAAAAGATAAAACAGTGAAAAATATCAAAGGAAATTCAAGCTATAATCCAGACAGCTTTGTTTACACAATGGATGCAAATGATAAATTTATCAGCGGAAAACAATCTGACGAGAACTCATCGGCAGATTTATCTTACATACAAGTAAATGACAATGAGCAATTTGCACTGAAATTCTATTCAGAAAAAGATGAAATTTTCCAGAAATATTTCAAATAAGTCAACAAAAAAGCGCTTTAACAGCGCTTTTTTTATTCCCTTAAAACTTTAATTCTATTGTCGCCCCAGATTTTAATCACAGAAGAGCCCGAATATTGAGAAACTTTCTCTCTGTCTTCTTCCACTGCATAATCTACTAAATCAATCATTTCAGGAGAAATATCAGAAAATTTCAAAGGGCTTTTGTCACCACTGAAATTCGCAGATGTTGAAACCAATGGTTTATTTAATTTGGTAATCAGCTTTTTGCAGAAATCATTTTTTACCAAACGAATCCCGATACTTCCGTCTTCTGCCAATAATTCTTTAGGCAAACCTCTCGGATTTTCATAAACAATTGTGACTGGTTTTTCACTCAAATCGATAATTTCCCAAGCCATTTCCGGAACGTCTACCAAATCCTGCAGTCTCTTTTCAGATTCCACCAAAATAATCATGGATTTGTTTTTTTCACGTTTCTTGATCTCAAAAATCTTGTTGATAGCGTCTATGTTTGTGGCATCACAGCCGATTCCCCAGATGGTGTCTGTTGGGTACAATATTGTGCCGCCGGATTTTAGTATTTGTATGATGTTTTCCATAATTCAATGTAGCAATAAAATATTGTTGTTTGTCATTCCGTAGGAATCTCAGCAAAGTATAATAATGAAGTTTAGATTCCTACGGAATGACAAAAATTGTTTTGATTTTTTATTTACAATTCCGGCAAATACCTTTCCTCCACCACATTCAAATGATGAATATTATGACCAACTATCAATTTCCCAATTGTTTCAGCTGAGATTTGATTTCCATTGGCGGTTCCTATATTTTTTAATGTTGAAGAATTGGCTGTTTCCAATAATATTTGAGAAGATTTTCTTACGGATGTAAACTCTTCTAGTAATGAATTTAAACTTCTTTCATTCGCAAATGAATTTGCTGCGTACTTTTCTTCATCAAAACCCGGCAATTCATTTTGGTCACCACGCAAAAAAGCAGTAATTCGGTATTGAAAAACCCTTTCTGTATCTGACAAATGCAGTAGAACTTCTTTTAAAGTCCATTTACTTTCATCATAAGCAAAATACGATTGCTCTTCAGAAAGTTTCGAATAAATATCTAAAGTTTTAACAGCAGAATTTTGGAGCTCATCCATCCAGTTTTCAGATGGAATTAAGTCTAAATATCGCTGGATGTATTTTTGAAAATCAGTCATCTTTTTAAATTTAATAATGTATCAGTCTGGCAATGTAACAATTTTAAAAAATTGGTAAACTGTTACATTGATGTATTGTTACATTAATTATGGCTCCACTCGTAGAAATTTACTTCGTTGTAGATTTCAAAGCCACAACTTGGGTATAATTTATTTCCTATTTCGTTTGATTTTCCAGTTTCCAAGAGAATTCCTGCTGCGTCTGATGATTTCGCCAAGTCTTTTGCTTCTTCAATTAATTCTTTTGAAAAACTTTTTCCACGGAAATTTTCATTAACATACAGATCATTCAAAAGCCAATATCTTTTCATTCTTGTTGAAGAAAATAGTGGATACAACTGAACAAAACCAACCAGTTTTCCGTCACTTTCCACCACATAAATTTCAGAATCTTTACTTTCAATTCGTTCTTTCAAAAATTTATTTGCAGCAGGAATATCAGAATTTTTATGGTAAAAAACTCTGTATTGGTCAAACAATTCAGCTAATTGATTTAAATCGTTAATTGTAGCTTTTCTTGTATTTTTCATTTGAGATTTAATTTAAAAATAAACATCCGCTGTAAAAACGGATGCTTATGATTTATTATTTTAAGAAAACGCTCTCTCCAAATCTGCAATTAAATCTTCTGCATCTTCAATTCCAACGCTTAGACGAACCAAATCATCGGTAATGCCCAATTCTGCTCGTTTTTCTGCAGGAATGGAAGCGTGAGTCATCAACGCAGGATGATTGGCAAGAGATTCTACTCCACCCAAAGATTCAGCTAAAGTAAACACTTTTACTCTTTCCAAAAATCGGATAGCGTCTTCTTTTTTACCGGATTTGAAAGTGAAAGAAACCATTCCTCCAAAATCTTTCATCTGAGCTTTCGCCAATTCAAATTGTGGATGAGATTCCAACCCAGGATAAATTACCTGAGCAACTGCAGGATGAGATTCTAGGTATTTTGCTACAGCCATACCATTTTCAGAATGCCTTTGAACTCTTAATGCCAAAGTTTTAATTCCTCTTAAAACCAAGTAAGAATCGTGAGGCCCTAAAATTCCACCACTCGCAAATTGAATGAAGTGAAGTTTTTCTCCCAATTCAGCATCTTTTGCAATCAAAGCTCCAGCAATCACATCTGAGTGACCTCCTAAATATTTTGTCGCTGAGTGCATCACAATATCTGCTCCCAAATCGATGGGTCTTTGAAGATATGGTGTTGCAAAAGTATTATCCACTGCAACCAAGATATCTTTTCCTTTTGCAATTTCTACAACAGCTTTGATATCAACCAATTTCATTAAAGGGTTTGTTGGAGTTTCCACCCAGATTAATTTGGTTTTATCTGTAATTACGTCTGCAATTTTTGAAACATCATCGAAATTTACGAAAGTAAATTTCAACTGATATTTTTCAAAAAGTCTCGTAAACATTCTGTACGTTCCACCATACAAATCGTCTACTGCAATTACCTCATCACCCGGATTTAATAATTTTAAAACACAGTCAATCGCAGCCAGACCGGAACCGAAAGCCAAACCTCTCGCTCCGTTTTCGATGCTTGCCAAAGAGTCTTCCAAAGCCTGTCTCGTAGGATTCGCCGCTCTTGAATATTCATATCCCGAATGCACTCCCGGACTTTTCTGTGCGAAGGTTGATGTTAAAAAAACAGGAACATTTACAGAACCTGTTGCAGACTCGTGGTGTTGCCCGCCATGTATAACTTTTGTATTGAAATTCATTGTCTTATAATTTAACAATGTATCAATGTACCAGTTTACCAATGATTGTTACATTGTTAGTTTGGTATATTGTTACATTAATTGTTTACATTTTTATTGCCGATTTTATTGCAAACTCTTCTGCCATCTGCTCAATCCACTCTGCAACATCTTCTTCGCCTGTTGCTCTCTGGTAAGTATTTCCCATCGAAACGAAAATCTGATGCATAAACATTTTCATTTGGTCAACCGGCATTTCTTTTGTCCAAAGGTCGATTCTTAAAGCTTCTTTCGCTTTTTCGTCCCAAACAGAAATCATAAAAGCTTTCGTGTCCTGTTTGTTGATGCCGCCGTCTTCTGCGTTCCATGTGATGTTTTCGGGAACGTGATTTTCGTCCAGCTCTACATCTATTGTAATTTGAGTTTTTCTCATTTCTCTATTATTCTAATATTTATTTTTCTATCTAAATTATCCTGCTCATCTCCCAACTCCCTTCTTCCAACTTCCATCTCCCCACTTCCCTACTCCTCAAACTTCGGCTTGTACCCCGCTTCATTAAAAATCTGAGTTGCATCTTTTTTAATGAAATCAGTCAGTTTAGTATCAGGATTTTTACTGAAATAAGCTTTGCAAATCTGCCATCCCGTGAAAACTCCAATCATTGGCGAAGATTCGTTATCGATTTCCGTATAAAATTTTGAAAACGGTGCCGGATTGATGAATCTTTCCATCAAACGATGGTCGTCACCGAAAATCAGATTCCTTTCCACAAAATAATTGTAGACATTGGCTTCATTATTTTTTGCCCAGTCGTACTGTTCTTTTGTGTAATCCATTTTAAGATACTCCGGAGTTTCAGGTAAAAAAGCATCCTGAAGCATCATTACTTTTCCGCTGTAAAGTATTAAATCAACAAATTTCTGATGATCCGTTGAAAAAGGAACGATTTGTTCAGCAAAAATTCTCGATATTTTCGGAACGATATTATTCGGATTCATCGAGTTTTGAAAATAAAGTTCCAAACCTTTATAATTTGGATTTTTAAAACCCATAAATCCTGTAATGTCTACGAAAAGAAAATTCGTTTTTTCATCGTACAAAATCGGATCCTGAATCATCTGTAATGAAGATGAGAAAAGAAAGACTTTTGGAGTTTTAAACTTTGGAAAATAATATTTGATGTGAGAAAAAAGATCATTTAAATCTTTCTCAAGCTTCGCCTGATCAATTTTTGAAGCCGCTTCCTGATATAATTTAATTTCCTGAGGATCAGTACGTCTCTTTACAAAATCTTCATTCGGAACACTTCCCTGAAACCAGGGAAATTTCGTCTGAAACTGCTCCAGAGAAACTTTAGGATCAAAAAACTCTTTTGAAATATCTGTCATCGAAACTTTCTCAGCAGGTTGCGTGATTTCCACCTTCCACTGTGCTTCATTTTCTTTTTTACATGAATTTAAAGCTAAAACTAAAAGGCATGAAACTGCCGCAATTCTAAAAATCTTCATTATTTTTACATGAAATTTAAGTTTACAAAAATAAGTAAAATTAATGGCAAAAATATTCATTGAAACCGAAAGACTTATCCTAAGGGAAATAATTACTGAAGATGTGGAAGAATTTTTCGTAATGGACAGCAATCCTGAAGTTGTAAAATATGTCGGAATAAAACCTTTGACAGATATCAACCAGAGTGCAGCCATGATCGAAAGCATCCGAAATCAATATACAGAAAACGGAATCGGAAGATGGGCTGTCATTTTAAAAGAAAACGGAAAACTGATTGGCTGGAGCGGTTTAAAACTCATCAAAGAAATCAACAATCATCAGAATATTCACGATCTTGGTTACCGATTCACACCCGAATATTGGGGAAAAGGGTATGCTTCAGAATCTTCAGTTGCGGTTTTGAATTATGGTTTTAATGAAATGAAACTTGACACTATTTTTGCGTATGCCGATGTTGAAAACGGTGCCTCTACTCATGTTTTGAAGAAGCTGGGTTTTGAAGAAAAAGGAACGTTCATCGACGAAGGAGATAAATGCTTTTGGTTTGAACTTAAAAAAGAGAATTTTAAATATTAAAAAATAAATAATGCAGACACAAAAAGTAATTGATCATATTGTACAATGGCTGAAAGATTATGCCGTAAAATCTGGTGTTAAAGGTTATGTAATCGGAGTTTCCGGAGGTGTAGATTCCGGAGTGGTTTCTACTTTGGCAGCGATGACGGGTTTGAAAACTTTACTGATTGAAATGCCCATCCGTCAGAAAGAAGATCAGGTAAACCGTGCGTGGGAGCACATGAATGATTTAAAATCTAAATTCCCAAATGTTGAAGCAATGTCTGTGAATCTTACGCCCGCTTTTGAGGAACTGTACAAAACTTTTGATGTACACGATGATGAATTTCCAAACGAAAAACTCGCTTTTGCCAATACAAGATCACGTTTGAGAATGCTGACTTTATACTATTACGGACAAATCAACGGACTTTTGGTGTGCGGAACCGGAAATAAAGTGGAAGATTTCGGAATCGGTTTTTACACAAAATATGGCGACGGTGGGGTTGACATCTCTCCTATCGCAGATCTTTATAAAACAGAGGTTTATGCCTTGGCTAAAGCCTTAAATTTAGTTAAAAACATTCAGGAAGCGATCCCGACAGACGGACTTTGGGACGCGGAAAGAACCGACGAAATGCAGATTGGCGCAACCTATCCTGAGCTTGAAAAAATTCAGAAAGATTGGGGAACGAAAACAGAAGCCGATTACAGCGGAAGAGATCTGGAAGTATTTAAAATCTTCAGCAGAATGAATAAAGCTGCACAACATAAAATCAATCCGATTCCGGTGTGTAATATTCCGGAAGAGTGGAGAAATTAATAAATGTAGCAATTTAGCAATGTAACAGTTTACCAATTTAGAGGATTGTTACATTGCTAAATTGTTATATTGCTACATTAAATTATATTATATGAATCCTAAAATGCGCTCGCTTTTTTTTGCCTGCCTCGGGCTCCTTTTCGGGATGTCTGCGATGTATATTTATAATAATTTTATCGCAGCGAAAAAACCACAACCCAAGACTGAAAAGGTTTCAGAAGCATCGATTAATGAATCTGCTCAGCAATCTATTGATGCTCTGACTAATGAAAACACAGTTATTAATTATGTAAAAAAAAACCATAAGCTTCCGGATTATTATTTAACCAAAAACGAAGCAAAAAAGCAAGGTTGGAATCCTTCTAAGGGAAATCTGTGTGAAGTTTTGCCTGGAAAAGCCATTGGCGGAGATTACTTTGGAAACCGTGAAGGAAAACTGCCAAAAGGAGAAAAATATTTTGAAGCAGACGTGAATTACAGCTGTGGAAACCGAAATTCAGACCGAATTGTTTTTGCTAAAGACGGAGCCGTTTACTTAACGAAAAATCATTATGGAAGTTTTGAGAAGAAGTAGGTGGTTGCTTTTCGCATTAATCTTTTTATTAAACTGCTCTTGTAACGATAAAAAAAACGATATTTTACAGGGTAATAAAGAAGTTGTTATTTTGATTCAACCTTTCAAAGACATGAATTCGGAAACAACAAACATTGTTACAGATCAAATTAAAAAGATTTATCCGCACGTAAAAATTCTTGAATCCATCGATCTACCGAAAGAAGCTTATTTTAAAGACAGAAATAGGTACAGAGCGGATTCCATCATTAAATATTTAAGCCAAAACACGGAAAAGGGATTCGTAAAAATTGGCTTAACAACAAAAGACATTAGCACAACGAAGGGATCAGTAAAAGATTTCGGAGTGATGGGATTAGGATATCAACCTGGGAAATCATGTGTTGCCTCAAGCTTTAGATTAAATAAAAACAATAGGAACGAACAGTTTTTTAAAGTCGCAATCCACGAAATTGGGCACACACAAGGTCTTGACCATTGTACTGAAAAAACCTGTTTTATGAGAGATGCAGAGGGAAAAAACCCAACGGATGACGAGATTGATTTTTGCAAAAAGTGCAAGGATTTTCTTAAAACTAAAAATTGGAAGTTTAATTAATTTGATAACCGTAAATTTGCACTTTAGAATTTAAATTAAACTATGAATACAATATACATCGACTTTACAGACATCGGAGACTACGAAGATTTTTATACTCAGCTCAAAGAAAAAATAAAACTTCCGGAACATTTTGGGGATAATCTGGATGCACTATCTGATGTGATTTCCGGCGAGCTGGAAATGCCTTTGCACCTTGAATTCGTCAACATGAGCGTCGATCAGCTTGAGATTTTTGAAGATTTACTCACTACTTTAGAAGATATTGAAGACGGTGGTAATGAAGACGACGATTCTGAAGGATTTTCTTTTGCTTATTATTTGGAACAATACGAGGATGAGGAAGAAACTGATGCTGAGGATGAAAGCGCTGAATAATATTCATAAAATTTACTTTAGTATTTAAACCTTCAAGGTTTGTAAAAATAAAGAATCCCCGCAAAAGTGAATTTGCGGGGATTCTGTCTGTATTTAAATAAATTATTTTCCTAAAACTTCAGTCAAAGGTTGTCCAACGTTTCCGCTTGGGTTTTCAATTCTTAAAAACTGTGAGATGGTTGGAGCAATATCTGTCATAAAATGCGGCGCATTGCTTTCTCCCTGAGGCACTTTCCAGCCCATAAAGATCAATGGAATGTGAGCGTCATAAGAATTCCATACGCTGTGAGTGGTTCCTTTTTTAGCATAAGTCGGTAGCATTCCGTCATGAGAAACGATTTGAATATCACCGCTTCGTTGCCAATTATAACCATTGATCACTCTGGTTTTTATCGGCTCCGGAATCGGAGCGTTGGCAACATCTTTCAGATCAACTGCGTATAAAACCCGTGGATCTTTATTTAAATTTTCAATAATGCTTTTTTTGATGGCAACCTCATCCAGTTTTTTATCTTTGATGAGTTTGTGGTCAAGGTAAATCTGATAATTGTCTATACCTAAAATCAGTTTGCTTGCGGCATATTTTGATTCGAGTTCAGCTCCGAGGTTTTTCTCTAAACCATCGTCAAAAAATCCGGTCAGCATTTTATTTTCTTTCATGTAACCCTCTGCATGAGCGCCACCGTGATCTGCAGAAAGGAAAACAAGATATTCGCCCTTTCCTACTTTCTGGTCAAGCATTTTAAAGAAATTCGCCAGTTCAATATCCAGTCTCAGATAAGTATCTTCCACTTCAATCGCATTGGGTCCGTAAGCGTGACCCACGTAATCTGTGGAAGCCACATTGATGGCAAGAAAATCTGTAATCTGATCTTTGCCCAACTGATAACCGTCGATAGCAGCTTCAGCAAACTTCAAAGTATAGGTATTTCCGAAAGGTGTCGTTCTCAAAACGCCTTTATTCACAGCGTAGTCTTTTGCAAGATTGTTGTAAGGAAAGGTAGGCGTTATTGCTGTTCCTACAGGTTTTTCCCAAGGCACATCGTCTCTTGTACTTTCTGTATATTCTGTGATGGGCAATAAAGTATTCCATCCGTTGGCAACCAGTTTTTCGGCTAATTTTTGTTCATTAAATCTGTTTACCCATTCTGGTAGACTGCTCATGTAATAAGAACTTGTGACGAAATTTCCATTAGTTTCATCAAACCAAAAAGCGCCTGTCGGGTTATGACCGGCCGGTAAAATAGATGCTCTGTCTTTCAGTGAAACGCCGACCACTTTAGACTGAAAATTACTTGCAATCCTCAACTGATCTGTAATCGTTGTACTCCAGAGATTTTTTGGAGAATGTCCGCCAATCTTATCGTTCGTACCAATACCTTTTACTTCAGTATCTGTGGTACAGTAGACATTTTTTCCGGTTTCTCTGTCTGTCCAGTCATTTCCGGCAATCCCGTGAATCGAGGGAACTGAACCTGTATAAATAGTGGTATGACCAATGGCTGTAACCGTCGGAACATAAGGAATCATCACATTATTAAACGAAAAACCTTTGTTGAGCATTCTTTTAAACCCTTCTTCACCGTACTTATCATAAAAACGGTACAGATAATCCCACCTCATCTGATCTATCACCAGACCTACCACCAATTTTGGTCTTACCAACTCATTGGCTTTTTTATTTTTCTGAGCATTCATCGTGGCTACCGACAGAAGAGCAAGCGCGGCAACCGAAATTTTCTTAAACATTGTATATATCTTTTTGTGACGCAAATTTAATGGTTTAAAAGTTTTGGTGTGTGAAATTTTGATTAATTAATTTTACCCCTTATATGAAGACCCGCGAAATTAGAACATGCGAACCGACTATCATGAACAGTACAATACGCCCGTATTGGTCATACCAACATGAGCGTATTGTACCTCATAACACAGCCGTATTATGTATGTAAATAAAGCTTCCTTAAAGATATATGTTTAATAAGATTATTTTTAAGAGATTATTTCATACTTAAAACTCTTTCGTTAAATTTGAAACAATCCTTTTTCACACAAAAATCAACTCAGTTATGAAGTTTTTCAGACCATGTCTTTTATTCATTTCCGTCATATTATTTGGATGGCTTTTGATGAGCAATATCAACCTTATAAATGTTGCATCGTCATTAAATGAATCTGAAATCAATTCCCAGGTAGAAAAAGTTAACAGCTTTAAAGAAATTAATCAACTTAAAGAATTTGCAGTAGAAAAAATAAGTTACATTGAAGTAATCCGAAATCGGTTTTCTGAAAACGCATCTGTGAGAATTGGGATTCTTATTACGTTGGTTATTATTCAGATTGTGCTTTATACAACGAAACATCGCTTTTCACCAGTGAAATAATTTCAACTATAAAAAAATATTATCCTAGGCGCAATCTTTACAAACTCCGGCGAGAATACAATTTACACTTTCCACATAATACCCTTTTTCTAAGGAAAACTGAACTTCAATTGGCAGACATTCTATCGTTTCGCATTTTGTACATCTGAAATGAAAATGATGGTCTGCCAGTTTTTTTTCTTCACATTTGATGCAGACTGCAAAATATTGTTTTCCGTCTTCGGCAACAATTCTGTGGAGAACTCCGTCTTCGCAGAAACGGTTTAAGACACGGTAAACTGTAGCTCTATCCATATTTAACGCCACTTTCTTCATAATGGCTTCCTGGCTCATTGCTTTTTTTGAGCCTGCCAAAACATTCAAAACGGCATCTTTCGTAGGTGTACTTCTTCTGTTCATTCTTGTTAATGCGATTATGTTGCAATAATAAAAAATTATTCTAACTTTGGCAAATAATTCAAAGAGGAAATGATTCAATTAAACCCAAATCAAAAATTATGTTCAAGACAGAATATGAAGTAATCATCATCGGTGGAAGTTATTCAGGGCTTTCTGCAGCAATGGCATTAGGCAGATCTTTGAGAAAAACTTTGGTCATCGACAGCGGAAAACCATGTAATAGACAAACGCCTCATTCTCAAAATTTCCTGACTCAGGATGGAAAAACACCACAAGAAATTTCTGATTTAGCTAAAAATCAAGTTTTAGAATATGAAACTGTAGAATTTTTTAATGGAAAAGCCATTTCGGCTCTAAAAACAGATTCCGGTTTTGAAGTTACGACTGAAAATGGAGAGAAATTTAAGTCAAAAAAACTGATTGTTGCCACAGGAATTGTTGATGAGATTCCTAACATCAAAGGTTTTAAAGAAGCCTGGGGTATTTCACTTATTCATTGTCCGTATTGTCATGGATATGAATACAAAGGCAAAAAAACAGGAATTATTGCTAATGGTGACAGAGCTTTTCATATTACTTCTCTAGTAAAAAATTTGACTGAAGATGTTTCGATTCTTACGGGAGGAAGAGCCAATTTTAGTCCAGAACAATTAGAGAAACTCAATAATAATCAAATTGAAATTATTGAAACTGAAATTACAGAGCTGAAGCATGAAAATGGTTATGTGAAAAGTCTAGCTTTCAATGATGGAAGTGAAATTGAATTTGAGGCGGTTTATGGTGCGTTTCCATTTCAGCAACATTCTGGGATTCCGCAGATTTTGGGTTGTGAGTTTACGGAAATGGGACATATTAAAACTGATTTTATGCAGAAAACAAATATTCCCGGAGTTTTTGTCTGTGGTGACAATTCTTCACCAATGCGTTCGGTTGCCAATGCTGTAATGACTGGAAATGTTGCCGGAGCAATGGTGAATATGGAATTGGTGACGGATTGTTTTTAAACTTAATTTTAAAGAATGTAAAAAGTAATTAGTCTCTTTTTAAACTCAGATAATCATATTTATATTAAGAAAGGCTGCAGGAGACCCCGACAGCCTTTTACTTTAATTTGTATAAGGTTTTAAGCCTTCCAAAAAGACCAAACCGTTCCGTTGAAAATGGCTAAAGACTTTGTGGTAGTATCATAAACCATCATTCCCGGCGAAGGGTTGACAATGTTTCTTTCCGGACTGGCAACTTTTGGTAAAACCATTGCTTTGTTGCTGTCTTCCAAAACTAAAATCCCCGGTGTAGATGTTGGTGTACCAATGCTTACTTTTGCTGAACCACTTTCTGAGGCTGAGTTTTGTATTGTGATTCCGTTTACACCACTTACCGGATCCGTAGTTTTCCCTGTTGTGTCTATTGTAAGATCTTTCCAGCCGGTTGCGTATTTTACTTTTACCTTTAATGATGTAAGATCATAAACCATAGTTCCGTTCACTGCGGTAGTCATATCATCTGATTTGGTAACCCATGGGAGGATGACCCCTCTTTTTTCTGTATCTCCAAACTCAAGTGATACTGTAGAATTGGTTACATTTGCTTTACCAATCGCCACTTGAGCCTGCGCAGATAGTGTGCTCAGTATAATACTGAACGTTAATAAAATTCTCATTTTTTTTCTTTTTTTCTTTTTTCTTGAGTGTAATTTTGTGTGCTTAGATTCTTTGTACGTGTAATTCTGTGTACGGTTTATTTTTTATTTCGTATTAAAAATATTTTAGTAAAGATCTGGGCAGGTTTGATCTTTGAAGCATTTCCAGCCAGCTGCTGTACCGTTTGTATTGATTTGAAGACAATCCAGATCGACATTGTAAACCATCATCCCTTCTATTAAATCTGCAGCTGGTAAATTTCCAATCTGCTGAGTTGTAAGTCTGTTGGGTACAAAGCCTTTGGTTTTAGATTCCATCACCGTCCATGCTCCTCTTCTCACCATTGGCCAGTTACCATTTGTAGCGCCTGCTCTTTGCAGAGATGTAATTCCTGAGTTTGTGGGTAGTCCTTGACCTGTAATTACAGAGTTTTTGTAGCATCCACATCCGTCAATATTTTTATCTTGAGATACCCCTATTCCCTGTCCGGCATCACCGCCAATATCTGCAGCACCACCAGAATTTACAATCACAGGAATTCCGTTTGAATCAACAGTTCCCGTAATTCTTCCGATAGAATTTACCTGGGAGTAGATTACATTTTCATCACCTTCAATAGCATCAAAACAAGCATCGTTATCAGAGTTTAAATCTAATCTGTTTGGAGTTCCATCTGAATCTGTATCAAGATCTCCACAAAATGACTGCTGTACCACAAATGCCCAGATATTGGCAAAAAGCCGGTCTCCGTTTGAAGTGATATTAGCACCGTTGGTCACATTATTCCCACCCAAATTCGTAAGAATATCAACGTCTGCAATAATTAAATCATTATAAAGTCCGTCGATATACATTACGGCTCTGTTACTATTATCCACCGCCAATGGCTGGGGTGAGCAAACGGAATTGATGCTGTTGAAATAAGCCTGATATGTACCTGCCTGCTCAAATTGTGTGATTGTGCCAAAAGGCCCGTTAAAAATCGGTGAAGCACTTCCATAAGAAGTTGGTTTGTCAGGATTTACATTTCCTTGAGTAATCGTAGCTCCCCACGCTTTAGCCTGAATCTGTGTAACAACTACAAAATTTTGCAAAGCATCATCTGACCAATCTTTAATAGCGTTTAATTCGGCTGTTGATAAATAAGAATCCACCGAATTATCTATGCCTCCTAAAAATATTGCATTCAAATTTAAATTTTCAATAGATGTTTTGGTTATTGTTCCGGTCATTGGCACAAGCACAATGTTTGCTTTTACTGTTCCGTTGGCACCAAAATTGGCAGCAGTTAGCAGTTTTGTTCTGCCAGAATTATTCATATACTGACCATCAAAAGTATATCCGTTATCAGTATCAGTATCTCTGGCGTTAGGAATGTAGCCGATTCTTACTGTTTGACCATTCAGCACACAACTGTTTTCGTTAATATCCAGAATTCCGTCGTTGTCATCATCAAGATCACAAATATCCGCAATTCCATCTCCATCAGAATCAAGAGTGTAGTTTGATGGGCAGCTTACTGTAGTGGTATTATTAGGTGTGTTAGAAACTTTTTCTAAAGCGATATTATCAATAAAATAATCATTGTTAGCATCTTGTGCCAGATTATTTCTAAGAGAAATTTTAATTTGATTTCCCACACATGCAGAAGAAGTTGCAGGCATTCTGAAATAAAGTTCATAAGCATTTCCCCAGTTGCCGCCTGTATTTGCATTATTGACATAACCAGAACTTACTGTTCCTAAAACATTTCCTGTAACAACATCTTTTACATCAAGGCTGATCCACATTGGGCTGTTTACCAAATAAGCATAAAATGAAACTTTATAGGTTTGCCCCAATTCAACTGATGCATTTCTTTCATAGAAACTATTGAGTGTAGTTCCTGCGTTGACAACCATCACAGCACCCGTCGAAGTACCAGACATGTCCTTTACAACAGTAGTCTGCGGTGTTAAACCCAAAGCATCAACACCTGTAGCATTGTATGCTGCCGTCCAGAAATAATAATCAGTTGTACTCGGTCTTACCTGAGATTTTATATATCCCGGAGCAACTACAGCATAACGATTATTATTAATCATATAGACATCATAATTTGTATTTGAAGTGGCATTGTAAGGTGTACCAAAAGAAAAACTGCCTGACGGCATATAAGGTGAAGTTTGTCTTGTAGTCGCAGTTCCAAAGTCTTCAAAAAAGACTGTTTGGGCATTGTAATTTGCGCCAATCACCATAAAAACAAACAGATACAGTAATAAATTGATTTTATTCATAAGCATAGATTTTCTATGACGGTACTTTTGAGTACAGTCAGTTTTTTTGAGTTTAAAAAAAGCAGGATTTTGTCAAAAAGATATGCGTACAAAATTTCCCAAAAGGAAAAAATTGCATTCATATTAAAATAAAAATCACTGAATTGCCTTACAACAAGCCGAAGCATGTGCAGGATCAATCTCGAAATTTAATAGCTTAGTGTTTGGGAGCTGGTGATTAGATTATTAATCAGCAGGAATTGCTTAGCGCAGAATTTTTTTGAAGGTAGTGTAACATTTTTTTTCTTTTTTTTTTTAGTGTATCATCTATTGAAATACCTATTGTTACATGTGCTATTTGATTTTGTGTTAAGAAACCAAATAACAGTTAAGTTTAAAATACTCAGTAAAAATTACTTTAAATCACAGAAAGGAATTCTGATGTTTCTAAAGACAGATTGTTTCTATTATATTTTAAATAACAATAAGAATAATTTCATCAAAAGAGTGTGTTTTATTTCGAATGCAAATTTACTGTGACTACAATCATAACAGTTTGTAAAAAAAGATAAATTAATTGTAATTTTTTTTGTTGCAATTCTAAGTTTCAAAATGTATTTTTATTCAAAACAAGAAAAATTATAAAAAAAATAAACAAAATTTATATAATAGGATTATTTAAAAAATTAATCTATAGAATAAAATGAAAAAAATTCACAAAACACGAATCAATATAGGAAGAAAAAAAATTATCAAAAAATGTTAATTTTTCATTAACAAATTAACCAAATCTCTTAAACATAAGTAAATATGAAAATTGAAATTGAAAAATAAGTATCTGAAAAATTGAAATATCTTAAAAAGAACACCTTTACAAAACGAGAATTATAACAGCTGAAAAATAGAGTTAACAGTAAATTATTAATTAATAATCAAAACTGAACCATGGTTCCAGAATCACTCATTGCCTTTATTTCACTCGGATTTTTTCCGGTATTTTTCTTTATGAAATGAGTAAAATTTCCTTCATTGGAAAAACCTAATCTATAAGATATTTCAGATATCGTAAATCCACTGTATTTTAAAAGTTTATAGCATTCTGCGATTACTTTTTCGGTGATAATCTGCTTTGCTGTTTTACCGGTGACAAATTCTGTCATTTCTGTAAGCTTGCGCGATGTTACATGAAGTGCCTGTGCGTAATATGATACAATTTTATGTTCTTTAAAATCTTTCTGTAAAAGCACACGAAATCTATTTACGCATGACACATAATCAAGATTGTCTGTAATCTCAATTTGATGATCATCCGCAAACAACATAGCATCCAAAATCAAAGCTTTAACTGTATGGTGAGCCGCAGAAATATAGAGTGTTTCACTTTTATCTAAGAATTTCCCTAATCTATCAATAATAAATTTTCTTATAATTTCTTTACTAGGATTCATCGGAACTATAAAAACATCAGATTCGTAGTTGAAAAACAATGTTGAATTTAAAAACAGGGAATCGATAGAACTTTGTTCATAAAATGCCGCAGAAAATGCGATATTATAAATTTCTTTATTTTCAACATTTCTCAAAGAAACTTCTTTATGAGGCCCTGCAAACAACATACTGCTTTCTTTCACATAATGTGGTCTGCCTTGAATATTGATTTCAAAATCATCCATGGCTACGAGGATACAGAAATATTCCTGGGTATTGATATCCAGACTGCCGTTATTTCTTTCAACAATCCATTTTACAGTATTAATACTAAAACCTGTTTTCTTGAGCTCATCGGTAACATCGTACATAGGAGAAATACAATTACTTATTCTTAATAAATATAGTAAACATTTTCCGAATAAAGCAAAAAAAATCTACATACCCTTTGGATATGCAGATTATCTATGAATTCGTAATTCCAATTAGAATTTCAAATCTCCGTTTACTTCTCTTACGGCTTGTGCAGCTTCAGCAAACTTAGCTTTTTCTTCTTCAGTTAAAGTGATGTTTACAATCCTTTCAACACCGTTTTTCCCGATGATTGCAGGAACACCTAAACAGATATCGCTTTCGCCATATTCTCCGTCAAGCATTAATGAACAAGGAATCATTTTCTTCTGATCGCAAGCGATTGCCTGAACCATTACAGAAACTGCCGCACCCGGAGCATACCAAGCTGAAGTACCCAATAATTTAGTTAATGTAGCACCACCAACTTTAGTTTCTTCAATTACATATTTTTGTTTAGCATCATCCAGAAACTCCGTTACAGGAACTCCGTTTCTTGTTGCTTTGCTCAATAAAGGTAACATTCCAGTATCACTGTGAGCAGCGATTACCATACCGTCTACGTCTGAGATTGGAGCCTCAAGAGCTTCTGCCAATCTGTATTTGAATCTTGCAGAATCCAAAGCACCACCCATACCGATGATCTTGTGCTTAGGAAGACCTGAAGTTTTGTGTACCAAATAAGCCATAGTATCCATTGGGTTTGAAACCACGATGATGATTACTTCTGGAGAATTTTTTACTAAGTTTTCAGTAACTTCTTTTACGATTCCCGCATTGATACCGATTAATTCTTCTCTCGTCATTCCCGGTTTTCTTGGAATTCCGGAAGTGATTACTGCTACATGAGAACCTGCTGTTTTGCTGTAATCTCCTGTTGTACCAGTAATTTTTGTATCAAATCCGTTCAAAGATGCAGTCTGCATCAAGTCCATTGCTTTTCCTTCAGCAAAACCTTCTTTGATATCTACCAAAACTACCTCTGAACAGAAGTCTTTCATTGCGATGTATTCTGCACAACTTGCTCCTACAGCACCTGCACCTACTACGGTTACTTTCATAATATTACTTTTATTATTTATTTGTTAATTTAAATTTTTGCTTCCCAAATGTACAAATTCCCGAAAAATTGAGCAATCTTTCGGGAATTTTAATTATAATTTAAGAAAATTAATTAATATTTAATAGAAGCGTATACAGCTTTTTAGCTCCTGAAAGCACTTCGTCATAGCCTTCTTCCTTCACCTCAGTATCTAAAACTTCTTTGAAATTTTTCCACATTGAGCCGGTATTCTCTTTGTAACATCCGAAGAAATTGAAAGTAACATCCTCAAAACCTTCCGTTTTTGAAAGTTGTTTTGCAATTACGTTTCCACCTAAAGTAGAACCTTCAATCACATAAAGCATTCCTAAAGCTTCATTTTGATTGGAAATTTCCACTTTCTGTGAAGCCTGCTCTGCTTCTAATGAAAGACTTGATAAATCTTTTTCAATCACAGATAATTTTTTACGCTGATCGAGCTGAAGTTTATCTGAAAAGTTAAATGATAAACTTTCAATTATTTGATTTTCAGAATTTAAAAGCATTAAATAATTATTTCTGATGATTTTTTTATAATCATCAAAAGTAAAAGTTTTGTTGAAAATTTTGTCTGAATTGAATAATTTCTCAGCTGCATCGTGAAGGTCTGCCGTGTTTTGTTTTAGATATTCTGAAACCATTTTTTATTTTGCTAAAAGATTTATATTTCAGCAAATTTAGGTTTTTGAAACGTTAAAATAAAACAAGTTCCTCCATTATTGCTTTCATACTCCACTTTTCCGCCGAGTCTGTTCATTATTCTGTGAACAATAGATAATCCAACACCGTTTCCTTTGAATTTTTTGGCATTGTCCATCCTGTTGAAAATCTTAAACATTTTATGCTGCTCAGATTCCGGAATTCCGATACCGTTGTCTCTCACATGGTAAATAATATAATCGCCACTTTCTGAACCTTCAATTTCAATTAAAGGCTGTTCTTTATCAGAAGAATATTTAATCGCATTGTTGATGATATTCAGGAAAACCTGATGGAGCATGGTACGATCCGCAAGCACTTCCGGACATTCTTTTATAACTACAGTACTGTGCGGAGTATTGTAAGTCATTTTGGCATTTTCTGTGATTTTTTCTATGGTACTTTCAGTTTCGATTTTTTCTAGAAGAATCTCACTGTGTTTTGCACGGCTGAGCTGAAGAACATTCTGCATCATTTCTGCCATATTATCAATCTCACCAATGATAGACCTGATCTTCTTTTTATCTTTTTCATCTGCATTCACAAGGCTTTTGAGAAGCATCTGTGCATTCAGTTTCATTACTGTAAGCGGTGTTCCCAAATCGTGCGAAATTGTGTAAGAGAAACTATCCAGTTCTTCATTTACTTTTTTAAGCTGATCATTCAGCTTTTTGATCATGATATACTGTTTGTGAGAAGTTCCCAAAATCAGATCTCTGATCGACTTTACTGCAATATCGCTTTTAGAACTCCATCTTTTCGAGTTTCCTTTAATATTTTCTGTGAAAACCTGAAACGAGGTGCGTGGCGATACTGTTTTTCTGTCTATTCCGTTTTGAGAGAAAACTTCTATTTTCTTTTCGGGATTTCCTGCCCAATTGATATGTTCGTCAAATTCTTTTCTGAACCAGATTAAGATTTCATTTTTACTCCTTTCAACAAAGTAAATAATCACTCCTGCAGCTTTACTGTCAAGGCCCAGTTCATCTCCGTAATCCTTTAAAAAACTACTGCTGATAAAGATATTTTCCGAAGTATTATCGTACGCCCAATCAACAATTTTCTGAATTGTTTCACAAGTCGGAACTACCCCATCGGTAATTTTATCAGCATCTGAAATAACCACAAAACCATCGGCTTTAGGTAGATTTCTGAGCTCTCTTTTATTAGAAGCCAGACTTTCGAAAAGTGTATTGTATTTTAAAAATTCAGATTTCAGAAAAGACAATTTTACATCAAGATCCAAACGGTATTCCAGATCTTTTTTAGATTTAAAAGACGAAAACGCATTGGATGCCAAAACAGTAAATATACCAGCCTGCACACGGTCTTCGAGATCCACATGCTTCGCTTCCTTATTTTGGCAAGTCACCAATCCCCAAAGTTTATCATCTATAATAATTGAGATACTGAAACTGGATGCGGCACCGGAATTTTTAACATACTGCCCATGAATAGGCGACATTGCTCTTGCGCTGGCATATGTAAGGTTAACAGGTGTATCTATTTTGCTGATGATAGCTACAGGCTCTGCGTAAGCATTGCTGAATATTCTTTTTCTTTTTTTCAGGTAGAGTTCTCTTGCCTGTCTTGGGATGTCGTGCTCGGGATAATGCAGACCTGCATAACTTTCCAGAACGCCGTTATTGATTTCTGAAATCACTTTACCGGAACCATCATCCATAAATTTATAAACCATCATGCGGTCATAATTGATGATATTGGAAACCGTAGTAAGCAACTGATCCCAAATTCCCTGATCGTTGTCTATAATATAAAAGTTATCATATTTATTGGTAATTCTTTTGTGAGGATTGTCAACAACCTCTTCAAATTCCAAAAAAATATTAAAACCATTTCTAAAAAGTGAAAAATGGTATTTCTTTTGATCTATATTAATTTTATCAAAATAAGTTTCGTTTTCCCTTTTTGTATAATCATTTACATGTCTGTATATGTCAGACTCAGAAAGCAAACTGTGAATGACAGGGAAATCTGAAATTCTTTTACCTAAAAGTGCTTCAGCATTGGAGATATCGAAAATTTCACAGATGTTTTCACTGCAGAAATTAATCGTCTCAGATACTGAACAAACGCCAATAAGGTATCCAAAACTTTGTACATGCCCAGGTATGTGAATGGGCTCTTCGTGACATTCTACGAAATTCATAAGAAATATTAAATACCAAATATACTTATAATTGATCTCTTAAATTTATGATTGAGATACGATTTGTGAAATATGTCACAATTTTAATATAAGTTAAAATTCATTAATATAATTTTAAGAATATTTATAAATCTTAACCAATATAACTATTATGAATCTTTATCCGCAAATTTATATAAATATTCTCGCGAATTACCCATTTTAAAATCAATACAAATTATAGTGTTTTTTATACTTCTTTATCAAAATACAACATATAAAATTTCCCTTTTTCATCCTGACCCTGTTCCAGCATTTTGCGGTCTCCGTGAATGTAAATATGAAAGTTTTTATCTAATTTGATAATACTTTTGAAATGCCTCTGCGTTTTTTTCACTGCCGCTTCACTGATTGGAAATTCTTCAGCAATATTGATTTGCATTTCCTGCTCATAATCGGTTTTAAAATTATTAAAACTCTCTATCACGTGCTCGTCTTTCAAAACCTCAGCTGCAAAATCATCTAATTTAAATTCTTCCTTTTCTTTAAAAAAGTTGATAGACTGATTCAGAAAATCTGCCTGATCTGCCTTTGAAACCTCAAATTCCTGCGGAAGCTGTTTAGTAATATAATCTTTATAAACCATCAAAGCCTCCTGTGTATGAAAATATTCGTCGTCACGCTGTTTTACCTTTAGAAAATCTTCAAACCAGTAATACATATCCCCGTTTTTGTTGTTGTCAACCACAGAAAGAACGTAGCCATTTTCTTTTCCGTTATTGTAAATCAACGCTGCTTTATCAATTTTTGAAAGACTGATTCCCTGATCTTTTTCAAGCTCGAAAGTTTCATTTTTAGGAAATATTTTCAGGAAAGAATCTCTTTTTTCAGTTTTAAAGATTCCGATTTTGTGTACTTTTTCGTCGCCCTCTTTTTCATCTTCAAAGAAAACAATGAATAATTCTCCACCCTGAACTCTCGGGTTTTCTGCTGCTTCGAAAAGATGTTTTGCGATGTTTTCTGCTTCCCAAAGGAACTTATCTTTATCTTCAAAAATCTCTGAAACCGCACTGTAAACAGGATTATTAACCAAATAAGTGTCACTGTAGAATTGATAAGTTTCTTCAGTTTTGAACGAACCTAAGAAATAATTTTCCAGCATTTCTACCGTTCCTTCATCCAATTGAAGCTCTTCCTGTGAAAGCAGAAGCGATTCTCCGTTAATTTTATTTCCGACTCTGTGGACAACAATTTTTGTAAACATCAATGATTTTTTATGGACTGCAAATATATTTATTCTGAAATTAAAAAAGAAAAAATATCATTTTACTTTAAACAATTAATCTGAAAATATGGCATATTTAAAATTCATTACATAATTCTACAATTTCATTACATAAAAACTAAAAACTCATCACAAAAACCTCATTTAAAATCAATAAATCATGCTTCATAACTCTTTATATAGTGAAAATAAAACATCTTGTAATTACCATCAATAAGCAAATTGAGGGAAATGTAAATTGAAATTATTATTTTTAAATTATTAAAAAAACTTCTTTATCACACGAAAGAATTGGTACGGTTTTGGCTAAAAAGAGAATATCTAAAAATATTTTAGTTATGAAGAATATGGAGATAAAAACCATTAATGAAAATGCAGCAATCGAACATTTAAAAGTATTTTACCCTACGATACAAAACGAAATCGTACAACTTTCTGCACAGGATAACTTCGCAGGAGTCATTCAGGCAACCGTAAATCACCTGAAAAACCTTTTGCAGGAATCAAAAATCAACATTGTAAATCACAACATCAAAATGATGGACTGGATTTACCGAAACGGAACAAATACCGTACAGCAAATCATTGAGAATCTTTTTGTAAGATCGTTCAGAAGTTTTAAAAAGCAAACTGACCTTCACCAATGGAATATTTTATATCAATTTATGCCAGTAAATTTTCAGAAGATTTATGTAAAGCAGACAAAAATGGATGAAATATTATTCAAAAGACACTAAATCAACTATTCATATCACGAAAAAATCCCGAAGCAAATTTGTTTCGGGATTTTTATTTTATTGACAAATCTTGTTGTTGTCAATTTGTCTACATGATTTTAATATTTTCTGATCTGCACTGCAGAAACGTTTTCTATTTTAATTTTTCTGCCCACTTTTGTAAGCAATCCGGTTTCAAAATTTCTTCTGAAAACTACGACAGTTCCGGTTCCTGTATTGGCAACAATGACAAATTTTCCGTTTTCATCCATTCCAAAAACTCGAGGGTGTTTTCCTTTTGTTGATTGATAACCGACTGGTTTTAAACTTCCATCATTTTTAACAGCAAAAATGGCAATATTATTTTCAGAACCACGGTTTGAAGCATACAAAAACTTCCCGTCGGGAGAAATATGAATGTCTGAACTTTCAAAATCTGCATTCAATTTTTCTGAATGCGTATCAATTCGCTGAATGTTTTTTAATTCTCCATTTTTACATTGATAAGCGCTTACTGCTCCTACCATTTCCTCAATCAAGTAGGCAAAATTTCCGTTGGGATGAAATGTGAAATGCCTTGGTCCGCTTCCCGCAATGGTTTTTACGAAAGGTTGTTGGCAACTTTCCAGCGGCTCGTTTTTATCTTTATTAAACTGATAACATCTGATTTTATCAGCTCCCAAATCGGGCAGAAAAATATAATTGAAATCGGGCGAAAATACCGTCGAATGAATGTGAGCACGATCCTGCCGACCTTTATTCACACTACCTTCAGAAAACTGAAAATTCTGGACAAATGGCTGAATTTTTCCATCTTCCAAAATCGGATAAACGGAAACGCTTCCTTCTGTATAGTTCCCATTTACAAGCCACTTTCCATCTTTGTGAGCCGTTAAATAAACCGGATTTTCGCCACCACTTTTCTGGCTGTTGATGAAAACCAAAGATTTATTTTTTGGATCAAATTTAAAACTACTCACGCTTCCGCCATTTTCTGTTTTGCTCTCTGTGCACGCAAAAACGTATTTACCATCTGTAGAAATCGTCAGAAAAGAAGGGTTTTTGATGTTCTTTATGGCTGTTACTTTTGATAAATTTCCTTTGATAGTGTCTAATTCGTAGACAAATAGTCCTTCCTTTTCTTTATCCCAATTGAATGAGCCGAGAAAGACGAAAGTGTTTTGAGCAAAAAGATTTGAAAAGAATAATAATGCAAGTAAAATTTGTAATGATTTCAATATAGATTTTTTTTAATTTTATTTATGCTGTTTCATCAGCCATTTTGGAATTTCATCAACCAATTCTGCAGACAAAATATTGTTGTGGTATTTATCTTTAAATTCCCAGAAGAAAATATTTCCATCGCCTTTTAATTCTTCAAAAAATTTGAGATTACTTTTTATCGAATTTTCTGTATCCAGACTTCCGTGAACCATCCAAATCGGGAGATTTTTAAGCTCATTTATTTTATTAAATTGTGAAACTCCGGAAATATTGATTGCTGCTGCAAATAAATCCGGACGGTTGGAAATCGCATTGGAAGTCGTAGAACCGCCCATAGAAAAACCCATCACATAGATTCTGTTTTTATCAATATTTTCTTTTTCGATGAAAGAATCCAATGAATTTAAAACCAAATCTAAATATGCACTGGATTCTGAGGCTAAAACATTTCTGTCTTTATCTAAATGATAATTTGACGACCGCTCAGGAAACTGTGGCGACAAAACGTACACCGGATATTTTTCTCTGTTTCCAGGCAGCAACCACATTTTCGCCAAAACTCCCATTTGGGAAGTATTGTTTGTACCAATCGCTCCCGAACCGTGAAACACCAAAACCAAGGGATACTTTTTACTTGTATCAACAATTTTTGGCTTTAAAAGACGGTAATTCACGACATTTTTTTTATTTTCAAATTTTCCTTCTTTGAAATCTGAAAAATCCAGACTTTTGATGTGCTTGATTTTCGCTAATGATTTTGCAGAATCTGCTTTGTCATGAATTTCGGTTTTTGTGCTATAGTTCATTTTTTGCGAAGTGCAGGAAAATAAAATTAGAACTGCAAAAAGGGTTAGTAAATATTGGGAAATATCTTTCATTATTCTGTAATTTTTATAACAAATTATTATTTTAACAGCACACTTTCCTGCACAATTTTTCTCACACCCTGCTCAAAATAATACGCAATATCAAAATTTTCGTTTCCCACATTTTCCATAATGATGACGCTGGTTTTGGTTTTCGGATAGTATAAATTGACAGCCGTAAAACCTTCGCCCGGATGAAAGCCAGTGTGCCCCATTTCGTTGATTTCAGCTTTATCATTTATTCTCAAACCATATCCGTAACCAATGGGATTTTCGCTGAAGACCTGATGTTTTGCTGTAATTGAATAATTGGTCATCATTTTATAAGTCGCAGGTTTCAGTAATTTTCCATTGTTAAGGGCTTCGTTCCATTTTGCTAAATCGGAAGCTGTGACGATGAGATGACTTCCGAAATAATAATTTGGTTTAAAATCTGATTTTTCATTGAGTCGGAAAGTTTCATCTTTTCTGACGGTGTGACCTTTTACCAAAAGCTTGCTGTTCGTTTCATTGGGATAAGAACTGTTTTTCATCTGGCATTTTTTGAATAAAGCTGTTACCAAATCCTCAAATTTTTTGCCGCTTTGTTTTTCCAAAACCAATCCTGCAACGGAATAGCCAATATTTGAATAACTAAATTCCGTTCCAGGCTGAAGCTTGAGATTTGGTTTTAAATCATCACTGTATAGCCCTGAAGTATGATTGAGTAACTGATGAACACTGACTGAATCTGCCCACGGATACTGAAAATCCGGTAAATATTTGCGGATGGGAACTTGTAAATCGATTTTTCCCTTTTCAACTTCCTGCAAAATTAAAGTTGCGGTAATTTGCTTGGCAATTGACATTGTTGAAAATTTGTCTGAGATTTTAAGTGGTGTTTTTTTATTAAAATCAGAGAAACCAAAAGCTTTGGAATACATTTGTTTTCCGTTTTGCTGAATGTAAACGACACCGTTGAATGACCTGGGTTTTGTAATCTTTACTAAACTGTCGATTTTTGCAGAATAATCATCTTTTTGCTGAGCAGAGGATTGAAATGATGTGAAAAACAGAGTGATAGCTAGAGAAGTCAGCCTAAATAGTTGTTTCATTTGTGGATTGAAATAATTTTTGATTAAAATAACTGAACTTAAAAGATTCTATAAATTTAAATTTTTAATCTAAAAAATAATAAAAAAAGTTATCCACAAATGTTGAGTTTTCTTTAAATAAACTTCGAGAAATATTGATTTTCAGTTTCAGTCAGCTTTTTTTTCAGCCTGAATTTCTTCATTCCTTTTTTTGAGGAACTCTGCGGGTCTCATTCCGTTTTGTTCGTAAAAGAAGTTTGAGAAACTCTGTCTGTTGCTAAAACCACATGCCAAAGCAATATCTTCAACCGAATATTTGCGCCATTCTTTATGGTTATAGATTTGGTCTACTGCATATTTTATGCGAAGATTATTGAGGTATGTATTGAAATTACTGTCTTTAAATTCACTCACAAACTGAGAAAAATAGGTTGCATTGGTTTCAAATTCTGCGGCAAGCCGTCCAGCGGTAACACCCCTCTCAAGAAATCTCTTATTCTTTTCAAAATGTTTGAATTTTTCTTTCAGGCTTTTAATAACAGTGGGATCCAGTTTTGAAACTTTTTCAATATTTTTTTCCTCAGCCTGAATAATTTCCGGTCTTACAGAATCAAGTTCACTTAAAATATGATTGTACTTTTTCTGAAGATCTTTTTTCCTTTTAAACCAATAAAAAACCAGCCCAACTAAAATCAAAAGTGCTACAGATAAAATAATAACCAGCTTTTCGCTAAAACTGTTTTTATTTTCCAGTTTGGCCTGAGCCTGAAGTAACTCTTTCGTATCATACTCCTTGTGGATGCGGTTGGCAAGGTATTTAAAATCATTCGTAAGAACGCTGTCTACCTTGATAAGCTGTTTGGTATAATATAGTTCCTGTTGAGGATTATTTTGCTTTTTATAATAGTCAATCAACTCTTCATAATTGCTTCTCGTTTGAGGAAAAATAAACTGATGCTTTGTAAAAATAGAATCTACGGTCTTGTATCGTTTGATTGCCTCTTTTGCATTTCCTTGATTTTTATAGCTCATTCCTGAATAATAATAGGCAGCAGAAATCCATGAAAAATCATTTACTTTCTTCAAGCCCGGAATAGATTTATTGAGATTGTTGATGGCTTCAGGATAATTTTTCTGATGAATCTCGTTGATGCCTTTGGCTTTATAAAAATAACTTCGTTCAAGCTCAAAATCATTCGTTAAGGGAGTTTCTTTTAACCCTTGACCGGTATGAATTACCGCATTTTTATAATCTCCCATCGCCTGCTCGCAAACAATGAGTTGGTGCAGGGCGTTTAAATATCCTTTTCGGTTATTAAAAATCAGGTTTGGATGAATATCACCTTTGGTATTTGGCTGGAAAAACGCTATACTTTTTTTAAAAATTTCTGCAGATTCACTGTAATATCCAAGATAGCTTTTTACAACACCTATATAGTATAAATTCCTGTTTTTCAAATATAAATCCTGAGAATTTTTAAGATAATTGTATGCTTTCAAATATTCATTGAGTGCCGGTTTGAATTTTCTGAAAGTAAAGTAGTAAACGCTGCCTTTAGAAAGATAGGAATTACCAATTATATCGGGATTTTTTGAGAGTTTGGCGGCTGACACTGCGCTGTCGGCATACTGCAGTTTCTTGTCTGGTGTAAACTGTATAGCATCGTGATAGGCCTGAAAAAGCTCCTTGTAATCTTTGTCTTTTTTTGCAGATTTGATATAAAGATTAACATAAGTAAAAGCTCTTTCATCATTTTCTTCAAATTCCCAATATTTATCCCTCAATTCAGAATAATATGCCTGCGATTGAAATTGAGTAAAGACAAAAAAGATAATGAAAGCTAAGATCTTCCTCTGCATTGGTAATTTTAAAAAAAGTTATACAAAAATACTGTTTTTTATATCTAAAATCATTGAATAAGTCTAAAAAAAAGCAAAAATAGAATAAACAACAATTAATTGATTTACAGTTACTTAAAAATTATTTTGGTAAAAATTTTAAAAATACATCCGTGAGATTTTAATATTCTGACCAATATAAGATTGCATGGCAGACCTACTCTTTTTAATTTAGCAAAAAATAATTCTGACGCATATAATCTGTTATACTTATTTTAAAGTAACTGGTAAATAAGAAACAGTAAATAAACGGTGCTTCGCTTTAAAAATTGTATCAGAATTTTAATTTAAGCATTAAAACAAATAACCATTTTAACTTTTAAAGAAGAGAATTTATTTTATTTCTGGTCTTATTTATAATGTCTTTGTTTGCATAAAATATACCAGACCGCTTATTTTTAATTATGTAATTTTTTCCTGTTAAGATTGAATTACGTGGAAAGATCTTTTTGTTTCAAATTGCTAAAAAACACAAAAACATTGTAATAGAAAACGGATCTTTCAGTCGACTTTTTAAGTATTGCATGAATGAAATTTTCATGAAGATGAGCGAAGTCAAACAAAAAATAACGGTAGTTTTTGTTTTAAGATTAAACAAAACTGTAAAAAACAGATGTGGATCATTAAAAGATTTTATCTGAAGGGCGGTAACTTCCAGTTATCTTGGCAGGCCTCTGAGAAGCTCGCTGTCCTGAAAAAGAATCTTTCCAGTGATTCATGTCTTTTTTTTTGTTTAAAACCTCAACCTTTTCTAAGGATTGATTTTTCCGGAAATTTCGCGCTTGAATTCTTTGTCATTTACTTCATCAAACCATTGTGAAGGATTTTTCTCATGATCAATGCTTACCGCTATATGCGTCATTGATTCAGACTCAGTTCCGCCATGCCAGTGTTTCACGTTTTTTCCGACCTTAATGACGTCACCTTTCTTAATCTTTTGTACAGGTTTTCCTTCTTCCTGATGATAGCCAATACCGTCTGTCACCAAAAGTGTCTGCCCGCCGGGATGATTATGCCAATGGGTGCGTCCGTCGGGTTCAAAAGTAACATTGCTTACACGGGTTCCTTCATCACTTAAAATTGCCTGATAGACAACTCCTGTGAATTTATCATTCGGAACTTTCTTGCCTTTCGGAAAAACTGTTTCAAGATTATTTCCCAAGCTTTTTTCCTGTGCTTCTGCAGTTTTGTTGCATGAGATAAAGCCCATTGAAATTGAAAAAAGCGTAAATATTTTTGTGATTTTCATTGAATAAAATTTAGTGTTAGAATTTTGCCAGTCGACAAAATAAACATTTTAAAAAGAAATAACACGTTAATAATAACTGATTATTTTACAATCATTTTCAATAAAATAATTAAAAAAATAAATATATTTATTATTTTTGCATTAAAATACATCTTTTAAAATTGAATAATTATAAAATTTATTAACCCTCAAAGTCTTAGATTAGAAAAACTATTTTTTTACATGAGAATATCAAATTATAAATTATCTTTATCTCTGGCACTTTTTCTGGTTAGCATGATTATACTTTCTGTTTTTACAATTATCATCTCTAAGATTATCGTTCTAAGAATTTTACTTTCTGTTTCTGTAGTGATTTTTACAGTCTTATTATGGAGAATCAGATGCGTTGTTTATGAGAATTCCGGCCATTGTATCACCTTTACAAAACATCATCCTTTCACTTTCAAAAAGTTTATTCATCCATTTGTAGAATTGCCGCAATCGAGCATTAAAGATTTTAATTTCCGACAGGGAATGATTTCAAATAAACTCATACTAAAAGTTGATTCTAAAAGAAGAAAAAAATTCATTTTAAAGATGAAACTGTTTGGATTCAGCGATGCTCAAAACAAAAAGATCATCACTTCTCTAAACTCAATAAAATTTGAAAATAAAAATTACTTATCGTCAGATAATGAAATCAGAAATATAAACCTTAGTTTATCCTAAAATTTGATTTTAAACAAACTTAAAACCCCACAATAAACCCTCAAGCTAAATAACCTGAGGGTTTTATTTTTAATTTTTCTGAGGCAAAACATCTTTATTTTCTTCTGCCTGTCTTTTATCTGATTTGTTATTTTATTTTGATAAAATTTGCTTATAGTATTAAGGTATTTTGGTTTAAATATATTCTTAATTTCTTTCAAGGCAGCATTAAATAATTACGACTAAAAATCCCCTCGCTTAAAAACGAAGGGATAATCTAATTTAAAATGAAAAAATATTTTAAGGATTTTGCTCATATCCTGCAATCTGAACCTGATTCAACGGGATTTGATACAAATAATCGTTGGTAGTAATCGTAAAATTATAGTTGTTTGCAGCGGCAGCAGCATTGATGACAGCCACTCCTGTATTCCATCTTACTAAATCGTGCCAGTAAACACCTTCACCTGCAAATTCAGATCTTCTTTCTCTTCTCAATGCAGTTGTAAAATCTGTTGAACTGATAGATGTAGGAAGTGCAGTAAGACCGGCTCTCTGGCGAATTCTGTTCAAATGAAAAACAGCCGTGCTGGTATTTCCCTGATTATCTAAAACCTCAGCATACATCAAAATTACATCTGCATATCTGATAATCGGGAAATTGATTGGCCAGTCGTAACGGCCACTGATTACAATCCCCGGCTCACGGAATTTAATAAAATAATTTGCATTATCTGGTTGACCGTTTTGTGCGATAAAAGTAGTTTTTGTAGTAATATTTTTTCTTAAATCCCCTGCTTCATAAGAATTTAGAAGAGATGTTGAAACACCCAGTTCTGCTGAGCTGTAAAGACTGCTCTGTGCGTTGTAAAGAGGATCGTTGATTCCGAAATTCGGAGAAACAAAACTTGGAAGATAAGTACCCTGAGACAAACCTCCGCTGATATGCTGAATTTCGAAAAGATGGTATTTGTTGTCATTGGCACTTTTGAAAAGATCTGCATAATTGGGTGCGAAAGTTACAAACTGACCCTCAGCCTGAATTACAGCAGACAGGTGATCTCTTGCTTTGGTAAGGTAAGAGCTGTTATTTAAAGGGTATCCATTTCCTGTAAGGTAAATTCTTCCCAACATTGCATGGGCAGCAGATTTTGTAATTCTGCCTTTATTTTTTGCGTCGTAGGTATCTTTCAAACCGTCAATAGATGCTTCAATGTCTGAAGTGATAAAATTGTACAAAGTTGCAAGATCTGTTCTGGGTATTGCCGCAGCTTCGTTGGGGCTTACAGGCTTGTCTATCAAAGGTACTTTTCCGAAAGCCCTCATCAGTTCAAAATAGGCGTAAGCTCTTAAAAATTTAACTTCAGAACGGTATTGTTCTTTTGTAGCAGGACTGGCAAAAGGTACAGCATCAATTCTTGCTAAAATATTGTTGGCATACGTCACCAGCTGATAAGCATCATCCCAAAGAATTGCCATCTCTTCAGTAGAAGAAGTATCCTGAAAACGGTTGATGGCGAAATAATCTCTGTTTCCGTTTTGAGAAATCGCATTAAAGTTATTAGAACGAACTTCGGATGCCAAAAGATAATAATTAACATCAAAACCACCTCTTGAAGACGAATTAATCATCGCAGAATATACTCCGGAAACAGCCTGCTGGATTTGCAATTCTGTGGTATAAAAAGAAGTTTGCGTAATGTTGTTTTCAGGTTCAAGCATCAGGTCTTTTTCGCAACTCACTGCTCCTAATGTTAAAGCTCCAAATAGTAAAGCTTTACCTAAAGTTTTAAAATTTAAAGGTAAAAAAGATTTATTTTTAATATTGATTGTTTTCATTTTAAAAAATTTAGAAGTTAAAGTTTAAGCCCATCATATAAACTTTCGCATTAGGATATGCACCATAATCTGTTCCGTCAGACTGCACAGATTCCGGATTATAACCGCCGTAGTAATGATCTTTTCTCCACACGTTTTCTAAACTGACATAAAGTCTAAGATTGGAAATTTTCAGTTTGCTTACCAAGTCCTGATCAAAATTATATCCTAACGTAATGTTTTTCAACTGAATATAAGTAGCGTCATAGAGCCATCTTGTATCAAGAAGTCCCCCTGTAGTACCATCCAATCTTGGTGTTTTACCATCTCCAGGATCTTCATCTGAACGCCAGCGGTTTGCCCAGTTACCCATTACGTTGCTGGTAGTACCCATACTTGTACGGTCAATTGCACGGCCTAACAAAGCGTAGCTATAACCACCTTTCTGCCCTTGGAAGAACACGGATAAATCGAAATTCTTGTAAGAGAAGGTGTTGGTAAAACCCCAGTAGTAATCAGGAGTAGGTCCACCAATGATGTGACGGTCTTTCTCATCAATTTTTCCGTCGCCATTCGCATCCTTATATTTTACGTCTCCGGCAATGGCTCCGACAGTTTTTGCAACACTTGCGTTGTTGATATCTGCAGTTGAAAGTACTCCGATGGCTTCATATAAATAGAAAGAATTTAATTCTTCACCCACCTGAATAATATTGGTAAGATTATCATAACCCGATGGAATCGGCTTGTTGTTATTACCCAGTTTTGTTACTTTATTATTATTAAACGCAATGTTTGCAGAAGAATTCCACTTGAAAGCTCCTACTAAGTTTTTGGTACTTAAATCTAATTCCAAACCTGTATTTCTTACAGAACCCACGTTTCTCCACATCGTTGTATATCCTGTAACTGAAGGAATAGGTTCCTGTAAAAGAAGATCGTTGGTATTTTTGATGTAATAATCTGCAGTGAAATCAATTCTTTTAAATAAACCCAATTCAAAACCAAAATCTGATGATCTTGTTTTTTCCCAGGTAAGATCCTTATTTTCGATCGTATTTGGAATCAAACCATTCGATAATGCTCCTCCGAAAGAATAATTACCACCGGCAAGTGTTCCGAAAGCTCTGTATTCCCCGATAGAATTATTTCCGTTTTCACCCCAGCTGTATCTTAATTTAAGGTTACTTAACCAGTTTTGATTCTGCAGAAACTCTTCTTTATCGATTTTCCAGCCTCCACCAAATGCGGCAAAAGTTCCCCAAAGATTATTCCATCCGAATCTTGAAGACCCATCTCTACGAATACTTGCCGATGCCATATATTTACCTTTGTAATTATAATTTACACGGCCAAACATAGAAACGAGCATCCACTCTGAAGCAGTATATTCTGAATTTAAAACAGCTCCTGACTGAGTGAAGTTAAAAGTTTTTAAATCATCATTAGGAAAACCTCTGTTTCGGTTGTACTGAGAGGTTGTTCTGTAATTTTCTGCACTGTAACCAGCGATAGCATCTAATTCATGGCTTCCGAAAGATTTTTTGTAGGTTAGTAATGCTTCCCCTAAATATCTGTTGTAGTTGATTGTTCTGCGGCTGGCTGTACTCACCTGCCCCGGTATGTTGGTAATTAAATCAAAAGTTGGTGTATAACCTGTATTTATATTAAAATTATTGGTTGCTCCTCCTGATAATTTAAAGTTCAATCCTTTCATAATATCATACGAAACATACAAACTTGAAAGCAATCTGAATTCGTTGGTATCATTGGTTGTATTTTCCATTAAACCAATCGGACTCTGTGTAGAACCTGCCCATCTGTATCTCAAATTTTTCCAGAAATTGGTGTAAAGACCTGCACCGACCTCTGCAACAGGTACCATCGACAACATTTTATGAGCATTATTATCTTTCCCGTCAACAGTTGCTCCGTAGCTCTTAGAATAACTTGGGCGTAAGGCAATTCCCGCTTTTAATTTATCTGTAAGATTAACGTCTACCGAAGCACTTAAATTAAATCTGTTAAACCCTGTATTAATCGCCAGACCTTCCTGATCAAAATAAGCTCCCGAAATCGCATACTTTACACCTTTTCCTCCACCTCTCACGGCAAGCTGATAATTTTGAATGGTTGCCGGACGGTAAAATGCATCCTGCCAGTCGATATTTGCTACTTGATTTGTTCCCCAACGAGGATCAATCATTGCAGTAATATTAGCAAGATTATAATCTGTATTGTTTGCCAAATTAAAATAACTCGCTCTCACTGCATAACTATCCGACGCCGAATGTCCTGGAGCTAAACCCACCCATCTTTTGTTGATGGCTTCGGTAGCAAAATCAATCCATTCTGAGCTTGTCATGATATCGAGTTTTTTCTCAATAGTCTGCACTCCATAATATTGAGAAAAGCTAAATGACGGTTTGCCGGACGTTCCTTTTTTGGTTGTTACAATCACCACACCATTAGATCCTCTGGATCCATACATTGCCGTTGAAGCCGCATCCTTAAGTACATCAATCGATTGCACATCATCTGGTGAAATGTTGGCGATATCATCTACCACAATTCCATCAACTACATAAACCGGGGAATTATTTGCTGAAATTGAAGCAGTACCACGCACTCTCACTTCCAGTGGCTCTCCAGGTTTTCCGGTAGTTGAGCGGGTTTTCACCCCTGCAATCTGACCAGTCAAGGCCTGATCTACTCTTGCAATAGGCCTGTCTTTAAAACTTTGTGCACTTACTTTCCCTACGGAACCGGTAACTTCGCCTTTCTTTTGCGAACCGTAAGCGATTACAACAACTTCCTCAATATCTTTTGTCTTGTTGTTGCCAATACTGTCTTTTTCCTGTGCGAAGATAAAACCTGTGGTACCAAATAAAATACCTAAAGCTACGATTGATTTCTTCATTCTCTGTCTGGTGGATTATTAATTATTTACTGATTAGTTTTCATTAAAATTAAAGTTGAGAAATGTTAAATCTTAACGACATGATATTTCTCATATTTTAATTTCCTAAATGTAAAGTTCTCATCATTTTCAGCTATCCTGCGGTTACCTGCTAATGTTTCGTATAGAATAAATAGCGGTTTTAAAGTGATTCAGATGATGATTTTTGTCTAAAAAAAATTGAATAACCAACAAAAATTCACAGAAAAAATAATGATAAGTGGTAAAATTATCCTGCAGATTTTGGCTTCGGGAATGCATTTTTATGAATTATTCTGAAAATTAAATTAAATTTTGCTTAAATTAATATTAAATAATTTGAAAGAAAGTTAATTGCTGAATTGAAAAAAATAGATTGGGATCAGTACACAATCTTGAGAAGATTTAAAAAATAAATTTTTATAAAGAGACTATGCATTCGAATTTTCATCCAACACATTTTTTGTAAAAGTGGCAAAATTACAGCTGAAATTCTCAATTTATTTACACAAAAAATCCCCAAGTTTTCACTCGGGGATTTCTATTTATATTGACTTTTAAAGTCTTATTTAACTTCTTCGAAATCTGCGTCTTGAACGTCCTCCGCTCCATTTGCATTTCCTTGAGTTTGTTGAGCTCCAGCATCAGCCCCCTGACCTTGAGCATACATTTCTTCAGAAGCTGCCATCCAAGCTGCATCTAAAGCTTCGGTTTTAGCTTTTACTTCTTCTCCATTCTTAGCTTCGAAAGCGGTTTTCAATTCTGCGTGAGCAGTTTCGATGGCTGCTTTTTTGTCTGCAGATAATTTATCACCGAATTCTTTCAATTGCTTTTCAGTCTGGAAAATCAATCCGTCAGCTTTGTTGAAGATTTCAACTTCTTCTTTTCTTTTGTTGTCTGCTGCAGAGTTTTCCTGAGCTTCTTTCTTCATTCTTTCGATTTCTTCGTCAGAAAGACCAGAAGATGCCTGAATTTTGATTGACTGCTCTTTACCAGTTCCTTTATCTTTAGCAGAAACACTTAAGATACCATTCGCATCAATGTCGAAAGTAACTTCGATTTGAGGAACTCCTCTTTGTGCTGGTGGAATATCTGTTAAATCAAATCTACCGATTTCTTTGTTATCATTAAACATTGGTCTTTCACCCTGTCCAACTCTGATGCTTACTGCAGGCTGATTGTCAGACGCTGTAGAGAATACTTCAGATTTTTTAGTTGGGATTGTTGTGTTTGCATCAATTAATTTTGTGAAAACAGAACCCATAGTTTCAATACCTAAAGAAAGAGGTGTAACGTCTAATAAAAGTACGTCTGTAACGTCTCCAGTTAAAACTCCACCCTGAATAGCAGCACCAATCGCTACAACTTCGTCTGGATTAACTCCTTTTGAAGGTTTTTTACCGAAGAATTTCTCAACTTCTTCCTGGATGATTGGGATTCTTGTAGAACCACCCACCAAGATTACTTCGTCGATATCTGAAGTAGATAAACCTGCATCTTTCAACGCTTTAGCAACCGGCTCCATAGATCTTCTTACTAAATCTGCAGATAACTGCTCGAATTTAGCTTTAGTTAAAGTCTTCACTAAGTGTTTAGGACCTGTAGCTGTAGCTGTAATATATGGAAGGTTGATTTCAGTTTGAGGAGAAGCAGACAATTCGATTTTTGCTTTTTCAGCAGCTTCTTTTAGTCTTTGAAGAGCGATTGGATCAGCTTTCAATTCAACACCTTCTTCAGATTTGAATTCGTCTGCCATCCAGTTGATAATTACATCATCAAAGTCATCACCACCTAAGTGCGTATCTCCGTTTGTAGACAATACTTCGAATACACCGTCTCCTAAATCAAGAATTGAAATATCGAAAGTACCACCACCTAAATCGTAAACAGCAATTTTTTGATCTTTGTTAGTTTTGTCCATACCATAAGCCAAAGCTGCTGCTGTAGGCTCGTTGATAATTCTTTCTACTTTAAGACCTGCAATTTCTCCAGCTTCTTTAGTAGCCTGTCTTTGAGCATCGTTGAAGTAAGCCGGAACAGTGATTACCGCTCTTGTTACTTCTTGTCCAAGATAATCTTCAGCAGTTTTCTTCATTTTCTGAAGCGTCATTGCAGAAATTTCCTGTGGTGTATATTCTCTGTCGTCGATTTTTACTTTTACAGTATCGTTTGGTCCTGCAACTACTGCATACGGCACTCTAGAGATTTCTTTAGCATCTTCTTTAAAGTGTGTACCGATAAATCTTTTGATAGAATATATAGTTTTTGTAGGGTTTGTTACTGCCTGTCTTTTAGCAGGATCTCCTACTTTTCTTTCTCCGTCCTCTGTGAATGCCACGATAGATGGCGTTGTTCTTTTACCTTCTGCGTTAGGGATTACAACAGCGTCTTTACCTTCCATTACGGCAACACAAGAGTTTGTTGTACCTAAATCGATTCCGATTATTTTACTCATAATATTTATATTTTTTCTAATTTTTAAAATTCAATAACACTCTCACTTTCTCAATATCTGTACCAAGGGAATTTTTATGACAAATTGACAGTTTTGGATTTTTTAAAATGAAATTAAGACAAATTTCAAATGAATCTGGTTTAAAATGACAGCGATACTGCTTTTTTTAACCGCATAAGAGACATAAGATTTTGATTTGATTTTTAGTTTTTCAAAAGTTTTCAAAATATTTGACTTAAACTTTTGCGTTTAGAAATATTTTGATTTTAAACCTAATTATTATTTATTGAAAAACGCTTCGACAGGCTCAGCGTGACATCGCTAATACTAAATGTTATTGGATTGGTTTGTAAAAAGAAACTTACAGTCAAATAATATCTGATTTCAAAATTATAACGTGTCAGGCTGAGCTTGTCGAAGCCTCTTCTATTTACAAATTATCTATTTAGTTTCCATCAAACAAACTAAATTAAAACATCGTATTTCTTAGCTAAATGAAATGCCATTGTCTACCTTATAAACAGCATCCATTAAAAAAACTTTGTCTACCCTTGCGTTTTAACAAAATTAAAATCCAAAAATTTCACTGAGATTCATATCTATGATTCTTTCAGAAATCAAAGATTCGACATATTCAATGACAAATATGTTTTTAACTTTAATTACAATAAATTACTATTTAAAAACCCATTTTCCTTCAACTAAAAATTTAATTAAGAATTAACGTAAGAATCAAAATAAAGACCAGTTTTATTACTATTTTTGAGAAATTATATACGCAAATATGTCTTTACATTTTAATCCCAGAGATGTTACATGGTTAGCATTTAACGAAAGAGTTTTACAGGAAGCAATGGACGAAAACGTGCCTCTGCACCTCAGAATTCGTTTTTTAGGGATTTTCTCAAATAATCTGGATGAGTTTTTCAGAGTGCGTGTTGCCGGTTTGAAACGTGCCATGGATTTTAAGGAAAAAGTAATCGCCGAATCGTTTTATCAGCCACCTTCAAAAATTCTTCAGAGAATTAATGAAATTGTGATTACCCAACAGGCCGATTTTGATAAAACGTGGAAGAAAATTCAGGTTGAAATGGCAGAACAAAAGGTTTTCATTAAAACTTCAAAAAATCTGACCGCGATCCAGAAAAATTTTGTGAGACAGTATTTTGATGAAGTAGTAGAATCCAATGTGATCCCGATTCTTCTGCATGAAAACACGCCAATGCCTTACCTCAGAGACAAAAGTCTTTATCTGGGCGTAGCCATGAGGAAAAAAGACTGGAATTACCACAGCAACTATGCAATTATTGAGATTCCGTCGCGTTTTGTGGGAAGGTTTGTGCTTTTACCTACAGAAGATTTAGAAGAAAAAAATGTGATGCTTCTGGAAGACGTGATTACATTCAATCTGCCGCATATTTTTTCCTATTTTGGATATGATGAATTTGCCTCACACTCCTTTAAAGTGACAAAAGATGCAGAAATGGATATCGACAATGACATCAAAACCAATTTTGCCGAAAAAATTGAAAAAGGACTGAAAAACAGACGAAAAGGGAAGCCGACCCGTTTTGTTTTCGATAAAGATATGGACAAGGCAATGCTCGAACTGCTGATCCGAAAATTAAATCTAAGCAAAAAAGACAGCATCATCCCTGGAGGAAAAATTCATAATTTCAAACATTTTATGGACTTCCCTGATGTTTTTGAATACTATAAAAAACCGGTTGAGCGGACTTCATTTACCCATCAGGCTTTTGAACATGGTGAAAGAGTGACTGATGTTATTCTGAAGCAGGATGTGCTTTTGAGCTTCCCTTACCATACTTACACACCGGTGATTGACCTTCTTCGTGAAGCGGCGATGGATCCGGATGTGAAATCAATTCAGATTACAGCTTACCGTTTGGCGAGTAATTCAAAAATAAGTAATGCCTTAATTTATGCTGCCCGAAACGGGAAAGATGTGACGGTGATGCTCGAACTTCAGGCGAGATTTGATGAAGAATCCAATTTAAAATGGAAAGAAATGTTCGAACCCGAAGGAATCACTGTTTTAATAGGAATTCCTGACAAAAAAGTTCATGCTAAACTTTGCGTCATCAAAAAAAGGGTTCACAACAAAACACTTCAGTACGGCTTCGTAAGCACAGGAAATTTCAATGAAAAGACGGCTAAAATCTACGGGGATCATTTGATTATGACCTCAGACCGAGGCATTATGGCAGACATCAACAAAGTTTTCACCGTGTTGAAAAAACCAAAAGAAGACTATCTTTCTGTATTGAAAACATGTAAAAATCTGATGGTTTGTCCGCAGTTTATGCGTGAAAAAATTGTGCATCATATCGATAAGGAAATTGAGGAAGCCAAAGCCGGAAGAAAAGCCCAGATGATCATTAAAGCCAACTCGGTGAGTGACCGTGCCCTGATTACCAAACTGTACGAGGCTGCAGGTGCAGGAGTGGTTATTAAAATTATTGTGAGAGGAATTTACTGTGCCATTAATCAGAAAGAGTTTAAAGAAAAAATAAAGGCCATCAGCATTGTAGATGAGTATCTGGAACATGCCAGAGTGATGTATTTCTACAGCAAAGGTGCAGAAGACATCTACATTTCGTCCGCCGACTGGATGAACCGAAATCTGGATTACAGAATTGAGGCTGCAGCAAAAATCACCGATAAAAACCTGAAAAAAGAGCTGAAGGATATTCTGGATATTCAATTGAGAGACAATGTAAAAGCGAGAATTTTAGATAAAAAACTCAGCAATGAATACATCAGCAATGATGAAAAAGATTGCCGCTCGCAGATTGAAACGTATAAATATCTGAAGGCGAAAACTGGTGGAAAGTGATTCTCACATTAAGTTTATTAAATTTTTAAGGACAAAAAGGCTTTAGATTTTTTAAGATTTACAGAGTAAACTCATTAAGCCGGGTCGTTGAAGTTCAGTAAATTTTAAAGGACGATTATTAGTTAAATTTTCAAATCATTTTTCTTTTCCCCGACCCTAAAGGGTGGAAAAATGATGTGAAAATTTATTGAAGCCAGTACCATAATCACAACGCTTTGACAGGCTCAGTGTGACGACACTAAGTTAAACGGTGTCAGGTTGAGCTTGTCGAAGCCCCATTTTTTATTAAACTTAATTTTTGAAACCACGGTTGAAATTGCTTTTAAATGCGTCAAATCAACCATTAAGAATTAATTTTTGTAAATTCGGATTTTAAAACGAATTTGATTTTAAATTAAACAACTGATATTCAATAAAATACAATCTAAAAATGATCATTGCAGCGATAGACATAGGAAGTAATGCAGCCCGACTTTTAATCAACGAGGTGAAAATTCAAAACGGAAAGCCGGAATTTATTAAATTAAATCTCCTCCGAATTCCTCTGCGATTGGGAATGGATGTTTTCACTCTTGGAAAAATCGGTGAAGAACGTGAGAAAATGGTATTGGATTCAATGAAAATTTTCAGTGATCTGATGAAAGTTTATAAAGTTGAACACTACAGAGCCTGCGCCACCAGTGCGATGCGTGATGCCGAAAACGGACAGGAAATTATTGAAAAAGTAAAAAACCACGCTGATCTTTCCATCGAAATTATTTCCGGAGACGAAGAAGCGACCTTGGTGTATGAAAACCACGTTGCAGAAGGCCTTGACAAAGATTTCGCTTATCTCTATGTAGACGTTGGCGGTGGTTCTACTGAACTGACTTTCTACGAAAACGATAAAATGGTCTATGAAAAATCTTTCAACATCGGCACCATCCGTCTTCTCAACAATCTCGTGACAGAAGACAACTGGAAGGAAATGAAAGAGGAAATAAAAACTAATATCAACAGCAAAATGCAAATTGTTGCCATTGGTTCTGGTGGAAACATCAACAAAGTTTTCTCAATGAGCAAAACCAAAGACGGCAAACCGATGTCCATCGCTTATCTGAAGAAGGCTTACAAAGAATTCAACGATTTAACGGTTGAGGAAAGAATGACCAAGTATGGTTTCAGACAGGACAGAGCCGACGTTTTGGTTCACGCCCTGAAAATCTATAATTTCGTAATGCACTGGGCAGATATCAACAAGATTTTTGTTCCGAAAATTTCTGTTGCGGATGGTTTGATTCATAATATTTATGAGCGGGTTTCGGGGGAGGAATAGAATTTTAAAAGCTTTAAAAGCCTGAACATCTTTAAAAAAATTGATTATGAAGTATCATTTTGCAGATTTTATAGACAGAAATGATGACTATTGGACTGTTATTCCCAACAGAGACAGGTTCGCTTTTATTGCAGACTTTGAAATTGCGAACAAAGAAGATGTAAAAATCCTGACGATAAGTAAAACTCAAGAAAAGATCTATTGGATGCAGGTCTTCGATTGTTTAAATCTTGAAGAACTCACTTTACATGACCCAAGCCATGAGCAAGTACAATCAGTTTCTAAATTAATAAATCTAAAACGATTAAGAATAACTTTTTACAGAGCCCAAAATATAGAATTTTTAAGTAAATTATCTAATTTGGAAGAACTTGTACTTGAGTATGTTTCAAGTTTTTCTGATTTAACACCTTTAAATAATTTAAAAAAATTAAAATCTGTCCATTTTGAAAATTTAAGAAAAGTAACTGATTTTGGTGGTTTGGCAGGAATTAATAGCCTAAGATACATTTATATTAACGGTACCTTAGATTGGAACCAACCTATTGAAAATTTTGATTTTTTAAGTCAACTTCCAAATTTAGAAATTCTTGCAATCGGTTTCGGTGTAAAAATATTAAATCCTCAATATCCTATCTTTAAATCATTAGTTAAACATGATAAAATAAAGAGGCTAAAAATAGGAAGAGGTTTTTGTAATTTAGAAGATTATGCTTTTGCCGAAGTTTTACTCGGAAAAGAAAATATTACATATGCGAATGGTAAAGCAGTTGAACTTTTCTACGAATATGATGGAAAGATAGAGTTCTCCGGAAAAGGCATACGGGGTATTTCTGTCAAAAATTGCGCAGAAAAATGTGAAGAAATTGCAGTAGAATATGAAAAATTAAAGGCTTACGCAAAGAAATATTTGTTGAAAAATTTTTCAGAAATTTAGTTACTCATTTAAAATTCATTTTAACTACCAAAATAAATTAATAATAATTTAAACAATCATCATAAATTGAGATGAAATCTTAACCATTTCATAACCTTCCCGTAAAACCCTCACAACCTACAACGTTCATTTTTGCACAAATAATAAATTGTAAAAATGAAGAACAAATACCTTTTGAGAGGCTTACTGCCGATTGCCGCATTATTTTACGGTTCAGTTTCAGGACAGAGCACTCTGGTTCACTACTGGAACTTTAATAACAGTACATCCGTTGCAGCACTCACCACTCCTACTACATCGCTTCTGAATGGCTCCATCACAGCAGTTTCTACAGGAACAGGAAGCACAGATACTTTTATTGATTTTGCAAATGGTGTCAACCAAAATTTCAATATTGAAAATTTAAACGCCAGAAACGGAGACGCTTCCGGAACACATTTAAGATATAATTATCCGATCAACGGAAATGTACAGTTTCTTTTGCCTACAACAGGTTATAATAATGTTGTTGTAAAATTTACAACGAGACGTTCGGGATCGGGAGCAGGAAATCAGAACTGGTTTTACTCTTTAGACGGAACTACTTTTGTTCCTTATCAGACGGTAACTTCACAGGATGCCAATCCGCAGTTGATTACATTTGATTTTTCTGCAGTTGCGGGAGTTTCAAATAATCCTAATTTCAAACTGAAAGTAGAATTCGCACAAGGTGGCGGAGGAGCCGTTGGAAACAACAGATTTGATAATTTCACAGTAGATGCAACTCCGGCCGGAGGTGTTGATACAACTCCACCAACTGTTGCCTATTTGCCTGCAAACAATGTAAACAACGCTTCTACAACAGCAAATCCTACGATCACATTCAACGAAAACGTAAGATTAATAGACAATTCTGCGATTACTGCCGCCAACGCTCAGAATTTGGTTGAATTGAGATTAAACAACGCAACTGGAACTGTCGTTCCTTTTACTACAACTTTTGCGAACAATGCAATCACGGTAATTCCAACCGCTGGTTTGGTTCCGAATCAGGCTTATTATCTGGCTTTAAAACCAAACTTGGTTGAAGACACAAGCGACAACGCAGTTACTGCGACTACTTCAAGCACATTCACAACGGCGGGAACAAGCATTGCTTTAGATAAAAATTTAATTAAAGTCAATGAAAATGCAGGAACATTAGCATTTAAGATCAATGTTACCAATCCTTCCAACGCAACGGTTAATTTGGTCGTAAAACCAGCTTCTTTCAACACCGCGAACAGCAGTGATTTTACTTTGGCTAACCAAACGATTAACATTACGCCTTCAACGACGAGTGTTACGGTAAACATTCCAATCATCGACGATACTTTGGAAGAACAGCAGGCTGAATATTTTGTAGTTGGTCTTGAAAACCCTGTAGGAACAACGATTACGGGCGACGCTAATTCTACGATTTATATTATTGATAATGATAAAGCGGCTCCGATTCCATCCAATCAAATTTCTTTAAATTACATCGGAAGTTTTGATCCATCGAATAACAACACGAGCTCAACGGAAATTGTGGTTCACGACGCTGCAACCCAAAGATTATTTACCATCAGTTCAATAACGGATGTTTTTGATATTATTAATTTCTCAAATCCTGCTGCGCCAACGGTTATTCAAACCATCAACATGGCGCCTTACGGTGGGATTACCAGCATTGCCGTAAAGAACGGAATTATTGCAGTAGCTTCTCCGAACGGAACAAATCCACAGGGAAATGGTTCGGTTGTATTTTTTGACATCAACGGTGTCTTTTTGAAACAACTTAATGTTGGGGTTTTACCTGATATGATTACATTTACTCCAGACGGAACAAAAGTAATGACCGCAAACGAGGGCGAACCGAATGATGCATACACGGTAGATCCTGAAGGTTCAATCAGTATTATTGATGTGCCGACTTTAACGGTTGCAGGAATCCAGGCTTTAACGCAAACAAATGTAACAACACTTGGTTTCACTCAGTTTAACGGACAGGAAGCTACGTTAGCAGCAACCGGCGGAAGAAAAGTAAAATCTACAAGCACTTTAGCTCAGGATTTAGAACCAGAATACATCGCCATCAGTCCGGATAGCCAGAAAGCATGGGTTTCTTGTCAGGAAAACAATGCGATTATTGAAGTTAATTTGACGACAAAAGCTTTAACCGGAATTTGGGGATTAGGTAAAAAAGACATGAGTCTTCCAGGAAATGGTTTCGATGCTTCAGACAATAACGGAGAAGTTTTAATTGCTAACTGGCCTGTAAAAGCTTACTACAACCCAGATGCAATGGCTTCATACAAAATCGGAAACACCAACTATCTGGTAACAGCTAACGAAGGTGACGAAAAAGACTTAGGTGGATTCAGTGAAAGAACGACTGTGGGAGCGAACGGATATACTTTAGATTCTACAATTTTCCCTAACGCTTCTATTTTAAAAGCTTCGCATAATTTAGGAAGATTCAGAGTGACCAATGTGAATGGAAATACTGATGGAGATGCAGATTTTGAAGAGATTCACGCTTTGGGAGCGAGATCATTCTCAATCTTCAATGCAGATACCAAACAATTAGTATTCGACAGTGGAGATCAGTTTGAAAGACACACTGCCGCTTACCATCCATTGGTTTTCAACGCCGATAACGAGGCTAACGGAGCAAAAACCCGTAGCCGCGCAAAAGGTCCTGAGCCAGAAGGCGTAACTTTAGGTACCATTAACGGTCAGACTTTCGCATTCATCACTTTAGAAAGAACGGGAGGTGTAATGGTCTACAATGTAACAGATCCTGCCAACGCAACTTTTGTAGATTACAAAAATCCAAGATCTACCTCTGCATTTGGTGGTGACAACGGTCCGGAAGGAATTACCTTCATTCCTGCTGCCAATATGAATAATGGAAAAGCTTACGTCATCGTTGCCAACGAGATCAGCGGAACATTGTCAACGTACGAAGTTACCCTTTCGCCAACGCTATCTACAGGCGAAGTAAAAACTGAAAAAGCAACGTTCAATATCTTCCCGAACCCTGTAAAACAAGGTGGAACTTTATACTTCAACAGAGCTCAGGGTTACGAATTGTTCGACATGAGCGGAAAACTTCTTGGAAAAGAAAAATCTGCCTTAACCATCGACACTTCAAGACTCAACACCGGAGTTTATTTACTGAAAACTTCTGAAGGCGAAGTGAAGAGATTCATCGTAAAATAATTTTTTTACTTAATAATTTACTTTTGAAGCCTCGAGATTTTTCTCGGGGCTTTTTTTTGTATTAAAAAAAGCGAATTGTGCATTAACCTTGTCAAGGTTGATTTAAAAAAAATAAAATCATTTTTAGCTCTCAAAAAAAGTTCAACAGTTCTCAAATTTAAAAGATCACACCCCTTTTACGTCTCTATGATCGGTATATCATCGGTATATGATCGCTTTATGCTCATAAAAAAGTAAAATTCTATTATAAAAAATTAAACACAGCATTTTTTCTTACCCTAAAAAAACTTGTCAGGATAATTTTTGAGATTGAAATAGATCTTGGAAAGCAGGTGAGAAAAACCGAAAAATTTGTCAGGTGAAAGTGAAAATTAAGCGAAAAAGAAAAAACTTGAGAAGGTTTTTGAAGTCAGAATTGAAAGTATCATATTTGTTTTTTAGATACAATTGAGCCTTTAATCTATCTGAAAATTTGTACTTTTAATTCTAAATTAAATAAACTCTAAAAACTTCCCGTGAAACAAACCCTCCTCTACATCCACGGTCTTGGCTCAGACCAGCACTCCAGAAAATTTATCAATTTAAAAGATTATTTCAAAGACCAGTTCAATTACGATTTTATTGAATGGAAAAATGACAGCATTATTTCCGAACTTCTCGACGAAGCAGAATTGAAATTGAAAAATATTGAAAATCCAATTTTGGTCGGTGATTCTACCGGAGCCAACTTTGCGTATCAACTTCGTGAACGAAGATTGCAGAAAGGTAAAAAATCAATTTTGATTTTAAGCAGTCCGCTTTTGAATATTGATGAACGAATTGCAGATTTTGAATTTCCTGAAACATTGATTCCACAATTACAAAAGTTTGACAATCCGAAAAATACTTTGATCATTGCGACTAAAAAGGATGCGATTTTAAATCAGAACTGGTTATTTGAAAAACCATTGAGTAATGTAAAATTAATCGAAGTGGATGACAATCACCGTCTGGAAAAATTTCATGAGAGTCTTGATGAGATTGAATCATATATTGGTTCTAAAAAATAAATTTTGGCTAAAGCCATTTAAATGTGCAATTGGAAAACGGGCTGAAGCCTGTTCCTGTTGATATTGAAGCAATTTCATTCTAAAAAAAAACTTGTCAAGGTTATCAACTGCATGAAGATTAACCTTGACAAGGTTTCCTATCCTACATATTTAATGCAAAAAAAAAGACAGACCCAAAAGTCTGTCTTCAAAAAATATATCGTCGTATTTTTTACTCTACATTTACTACCTTTTCAATTTCGGGAGCGTGCTGTTTGATGGTATTTTCTACCCCTAACTTCAATGTTGAGAAATTAAGAGAGCAACCTGAACAGTTTCCTAAAAGTTTTACAAAAACAGTATTATCTTTCACATCCAAAAGCTCGATATCGCCACCGTCTTTGTTCAGAAACGGACGAATGCTTTCAAGAGCTTCCATTACCTTGGTTACAGTTTGTTCGTGTGCTATATTTGTCTCCATATTTGAATTTGGTTTTTCAAAATTTAATTTGAAATCATTATTTATTTTTTGGGTGAGCAACCTGCCATTGTCGTGATTTTCACGGCTTCTGTAGGAGGTAAAAATTTGTTTCTTTCTACCAGACTCTCCACCATTTTTCTTGCCGTTTCTACATAAATTTCTGCAATTTTGGTACCTTCCTGAAGCGCTGCAGGTCTTCCTACATCTCCCGCTTCTCTGATGCTTTGAATCAAAGGAATTTCTCCCAACACAGGAATATTTAAATCATCTGCCAGATATTGTGCTCCCTGATTTCCAAAGATATAATATTTATTGTCAGGTAATTCTTCCGGCGTGAAATAAGCCATATTTTCTATCAGTCCAAGAACCGGAATGTTGATACTTTCCATATTGAACATCGCAATTCCCTTTCTCACATCCGCCAAAGCAACGTGTTGAGGCGTACTTACAATCACCGCTCCGGTTACCGGAACTTCCTGAATTATGGATAAATGAATATCACCTGTTCCAGGAGGAAGATCGATTAAAAGGAAATCAAGTTCACCCCAAGCTGCATCTCTGATCATTTGGTTTAATGCTTTTGAAGCCATTGGCCCTCTCCAAACCACTGCCTGATTGGCACCTGAAAAATATCCGATGGAAAGCATTTTCACACCGTAATTTTCAATTGGTTTCATTAAGCTTTTCCCGTTCACGTCAACAGACACTGGCTTCTGGCCTTCTGTGTCAAACATTGTCGGAACAGACGGTCCGTAAATATCGGCATCTAAAATTCCAACTTTAAAACCCATTTTGGCTAAAGTTACTGCAAGATTTGCGGCAACTGTAGACTTACCAACACCTCCTTTTCCGGATGCGATGGCAATAATATTTTGAATTCCAGGGATTTGTTTTCCTTTGATCTGACTCAGCTGAACTTCGCTTGGCTCGGGAGAAACTATTTTAAGTTTTAAATTAATTTCTTCTCCAAATTCGCTTGCAAAAGCCTGTTTCATTGCTGCTTCAAGCTTCTTTTTTTCGTGCATTGCTGGTGAATGAGCGGTCATGTCGATATACACATCGCTGCCCATTACCTGAAAGTTACTCACCAAATCATCTACTTCTATTTCTTTAAGGAAATCCTGAACTTTTTCTTTAGTCAACATAAAAATATAAATTGAGCACAAATTTACGGAAATTTTAGCTATTTAGAATCAATAAACAGACTCATAGATAAATTCTTTTGCGAACCTAAAATTTGTGTATTTTAGGGCGATTTAAATTTAACACCATGAAAAAAATAATCTTTATCCTTATCGGATTGATTAGTCATAATTTATTTTCTCAAAACTATTCACAATATGTCAATCCTTTCATCGGAACGGGCGGTCACGGGCATACTTTTCCCGGCGCTATCGTGCCTTTCGGGATGGTTCAGCTTTCTCCGGACACCAGAATTGACGGAAGCTGGGACGGCTGCAGCGGATATCATTATTCAGATTCTGTGATTTACGGATTTTCACATACGCATCTGAACGGAACCGGAGTTTCAGATTACGGAGACATTATGCTGATGCCGACGATGGGAAAAGCCAGTTTCAGCTCTAAGGAATATTCCTCCAAATTTTCTCATAAAAACGAAAAGGCGACAGCAGGTTTTTACTCCGTTAAATTAGACAAACACAATATCGACGTTCGTTTAACAACAACAAAAAGAGTCGGTTATCATGAGTATAAATTCAATAATGCCGGAGTGGCAAATATAGTTTTAGATTTAAACCACCGCGACAAACTTTTACAGGGCGAAGTAAGAATTATTGATGCTAAAACCATTGAAGTTTTAAGAAGAAGTGAAGCCTGGGCAACCAATCAGTTTGTGTACGCCAGAATTGAGTTTTCAAAGCCGATGAAAATTTCAAAAACCCTCGCTAACGGAAGTCAGGAAAGCAATTTGTATTCCGGGACTCAGCTTGCCTTGGCGTTTAGCACAAATGTAAAAAAAGGTGAAAAAATCAATGTAAAAGTTGCGCTTTCACCAACAGATTATGACGGTGCTGCCAAAAATTTCTTAACCGAAGGCAAGTCTGATAATTTCGATGACGTAAAAAAAGAAGCCGAAACTGCATGGAATAAAGAACTTTCGAAAATTGAAGTAAAATCTGACGATAAAAATAAACTCACCGTTTTCTATACAGCAATGTATCACGTTTTCACACAGCCTAATATCAATATGGATGTTGACGGAAAATACCGTGGCAGAGACAATAAGTTTTATTATGCCAAAGATTTTGATTTCTACACCGTCTTTTCACTTTGGGATACTTTCAGAGGAGCACATCCTTTGATGACCTTGATTGACAGAAAAAGAACGGCAGATTTCGTCAATACTTTCATCAAACAGCGTGAACAGGGCGGAAAGCTTCCGGTATGGGAACTGGCTTCCAATGAAACAGAATGTATGATCGGTTATCACGGAGTTTCCGTAATCGCTGATGCGATGGCAAAAGGAATTACCGGTTTTGATTATGAAAAAGCCTACGAAGCTTCGAAAAATTCTGCAATGTTGGATATTTTCGGGCTTGATGCTTACAAAAACAAAAATTACATCAGCATTGATGATGAGCACGAAAGTGTTTCAAAAACTCTCGAATACGCTTATGACGACTGGTGTATCGCTCAAATGGCGAAAATTTTAAATAAAAAAGAGGATTACGCCTACTTTATGAAACGTTCTCAAAACTGGAAAAACCTTTACAACCCAAAAAACGGTTTTATGCAGGCAAGAAAGAACGGAAACTGGTACGAACCGTTTGATCCAAGAGAAGTTAATAACAATTATACAGAAGGAAATTCATGGCATTATTCCTACTTTGTGCCACAGGATATTCCTGGATTGATTCAGGCGCATGGTGGAAAAGAGAAATTTGAACAGTTTATAGACGCTATTTTCTCAGCTCCAGACAAAACAACGGGAAGAGAACAGGTGGACATTACTGGTTTGATGGGACAATACGCTCAGGGAAATGAGCCGAGTCACCACATCGCTTATCTTTATAATTTAGTTGACAAACCTCAAAAAACGGAAGAAAAGATCAAATATATTCTCGATAATTTCTATAAAAATGCTCCGGATGGCTTGATTGGAAACGAAGATTGTGGACAGATGAGTGCGTGGTATATTTTAAGTTCAATGGGAATTTATTCCGTTACTCCCGGAAAACCTGAATGGGAAACGGTGACGCCATATTTTGATGAAATAAAACTTCATCTGGAAGACGGAACGACGAAAATCATCACCAAAAATACTCCTAAAAGTGAACTCAAAAAACTTGGATTTGAAAATGTACAGGTTGCTAAAGATTTAAAATATAAAGAACAAACTGCTTCTCCTGTTATCGCTGCAGACAGGCTTTTTGACGTGACGTCAAAGGTAGAAATTACCGCGCTTAACGAAAAGGATAAAGTATACTACATGACTTTGGATGAAGACGACAAAAACGCGAAAAAATCATTTAAGGTTTACAAAGGTCCATTAACTATTAATAAAACAACGCAGGTTTCAGCTTACTCCGAGAGAAACGGCGAAAAAAGCGGAATTACAACTGCTCAATTCAACAAAAGACCAAATCATTGGGATGTGACAATCAATGCAACGGCAAATCCGCAATACACAGCGGGTGGGAAACTGGCAATCATCGATGGAATCAACGGTGATGTAAACTGGAGAAAAGGCGAATGGCAAGGCTATCAAGGACAAACCGTGGAAGCGATTATTGATTTTAAATCTCCGCAACAGATGAGACAGATCTCTTCAACCTACCTTCAGGACAGCCGTGCGTGGATCTTAATGCCAAAAAAAGTGGAATATTATGCTTCAATGGATGGGAAAACTTTCATTTTATTGAAAACACTGGAAAATAACATCGATGCTAAAGATGAAAACGTTCAGGTAAAAGATTTTTCAACTGAAATTCTTCCTACCGAAGCCCGTTATCTGAAAGTAAAAGCTTATCATTTCGGAAAACTTCCGCAATGGCATCAGGGTGCAGGTGGTGAAGCGTATGTTTTTGTGGATGAGATTTCTGTAAAATAGAAATTTGCAATTTAAAATAATGAAACCTCTTCCGATTGGGAGAGGTTTTTGTTTTGATTCAAATCACGCTGATTTTACGGATTAAGCTGATTTTTTATCTCTGCTTAATTTGCTAAATCTTCATAAGCTAAATTTCAAACATCAATTTTCAATATTGTCATTGATAATAAATTTAAATTTATCATTTACAACAGAATGCTTTTCATCTATTTGCAACATTATTTTTTCACCTGTTGAATCTATCCTGATAGCCAGTTTGTTTGAAATGATTACATTTCCAATAGTGCTTTTGTCAAGAATAATTATTGAATCTTTCATCTGATAATTTCCTCTTGTAATATCGGCTCCTATTCCTGCATGGTCAACAAATTTGTAAGTTCCGTCTTTCCTGAATTCAAACCAGGCACCATTGAAATCCCCATCGTAACCTGCATGAATTATTATTGGAGAATTATCTCTCATATCCAAAACTAAAGAAGTAACACCAAAAGAAACCAAAATTAAAACTCCAATCAAGGAAGGAAAATAGCTATTTAAAGATTTGGAAGTTTTAAATTTTTTAAAATCTTTATTGACACTAAAACCAAGAAAAATCAAAAATATGAAAAGAAGAAATCCGAAAAATATTTCCTGAAAAACCATTTCAGTATCGGCATTTTTAATTCTCCAAAAATTATAATAAAATCCAATAATTATCATTGGAATCAGAAGCCAATTTCTTTTAATCATCTGTGTTTATTTTAATTGATTCTCTCCGACCAATTCAATTCCTCCGCAAATTCCTTATCAGAAAATTCAATATGAATCACTCTTCTCTTCTCTCCATTGGTAGTTCGGTTTGAACCGTGAAGAAGCAACGGTTTCATAATCATAATTCCTCCTTTTTCTACGTTGCAGATATTTTCTGTTTCCACCTTCCAGTCGATAGTTTCGGGTCTGTAAATTCCTTTTGCATGAGATTTTGGAACAACTTTTAATGCACCATTATTTTCGTCAGTGTCATCCAAATGAATTCTTATCGTAAAAATATTTTCGAGAATTTCTAATGGTGGTTGAACAGCAAACTGATTTTGTTTCGTCGTCCACGGTCCGAAATTTTCCAATTGAATTTTCTTGTTAACAGAAATTGTCAAATCCTGATGGTATGCAACGTACCAATTCGATTTTTCAGGTTTATCGAAGTAAATGCTTTTAACAACGAAATAATTTTCACCAAAAATTTCCTTAATGATTGTCTTTACATTTTCATTAAAAATCAAATCTTTCACCTCAGGTATTTCTTTCAAAAATTGACGGATGGCAAAAAGGTGTTCCGATTTTCTGAACGTTTCTTTAGAAGTGTCAATGCTTTGAATAACTTCACTTATTTTTTGTATTTCAGAATCTGAGAAAACACTGTTGATTACTGCGAATCCTTCAACTGAAATTTCAGATTTTTTATTTTCTAAATTCATTACAAAATATTATTCTTCAAAATCATTATTTTTAAGCAGTTCTGCCAAAACTTTTTTTGCACGCATCACCCTCACTTTGGTATTGGCAACAGAAATTCCCAGTTCATCAGCGATTTCCTTAATGCTTTTTTCTTCAAAAAATCTAAGCCTTAAAATATCCTGATAATTTTTGTCGAGAGATTCTATTGTTTTTATGATTTTCTTTTGCTCTTCATCAGAAATCATCAGTTCTTCCGGTGATTTTGCAAACTGATTTTTCACTTCATCTAAATTTTCCGTAGGATCCTGATTCTCTCGGGCTTTCTTTCTCCAAAAATCAATGATGGTGTTTTGAGCAATCGTCAAAATCCATGTTTTAAACTGAAAATGAGGATCGTACATATCCAGTTTCGACAAAACTTTAGAGAAAACATTGACCGTGATTTCATCTGCATCGTTTTCATCCCTCACTTTTTTCATCACAAAAGAAAAAACATCAACCCAAAAAATGTTGATGAGCCTCGTCTGAGCCTTCTGATCTTTATCGTTGGCTTTGGAAATGAGCAGAAATAATTGTTCGTCGTTCATTACTAACAAATATAAATGATTTTGCTTAAAAAACAAACGGGGTGCAAGTTTCGGGAAATAATTCGGGATGCGGGATGCGAGATTCGGGTTAGGATGTGTGGTTTTGTATTGTGGGGTCTGCTTAGTTATCGAACATATATTTCCATCAAATCACCTAACTAAGCAACTAACCTTTAAAAACTCTCTGCCACCAAATCCTGATATATTTAAAAGTATTTTAAAACCTGAAAACCTAATCTCAATTTTCAATAAGTAACCCCGAAATCCGAATCTCGCATCTCGTATCACGCATCACGCATCACACTCCCCGAATCCCGAAACCCGAAACCCATAACTCACACGAATTTCTTATCTTTGCCAATTAAATTTTAAACTCAAAAATAATGAACTCTTTTATTGAAGAACTGAAATGGCGAGGTCTTTTTGCAGACATGATGCCCGGAACGGATGAGCAACTTGATAAGGAAATGACAACTGCCTATATCGGTTTTGATCCTACCGCAGATTCTTTGCATATCGGAAGTTTGATTCAGATTAAAATTTTGGCTCACTTCCAGCAGCACGGTCACAAGCCAATTGCTTTGGTAGGTGGCGCTACAGGAATGATTGGTGACCCATCAGGGAAATCTGCCGAGAGAAATCTATTGGATGAAGAAACGCTTCTTCACTATGTTGACTGTCTGAAAAACCAATTATCAAGATTTTTAAATTTTGAAGGAAACGAAGCCAACAAAGCTGAACTGGTGAACAATTACGATTGGATGAAAAATATTTCTTTCCTGGATTTTGCTAAAAATGTGGGGAAAAACATCACCGTAAATTACATGATGGCTAAAGATTCCGTGAAGAAAAGGTTTTCTGGTGAAGCTGGTGCAGACGGAATGAGTTTTACAGAGTTTACTTACCAGTTAATTCAAGGTTATGACTTTTTGCATTTATACCAAAACAACGGGGTAAAGCTTCAGATGGGCGGTTCAGACCAGTGGGGAAACATCACAACAGGAACTGAATTAATCCGTAGAAAAGCGCAGGGAACAGCATTTGCATTAACCGTTCCTTTAATCACAAAAGCAGACGGTTCTAAGTTTGGAAAGTCTGAAGCCGGAGAAAATTACTGGCTAGATAAAAAGAAAACTTCACCTTACAAATTCTACCAATTCTGGCTGAATGCTACAGATGCAGATGCAGAAAGATTTATTAAATTCTATACTTTTATAAGCAAAGAAGAAATTGAGGCTTTAATTGAAGAGCACAAAACAGCTCCACACGAAAGAAAACTTCAGAAAAAACTAGCGGAAGAAGTTACGGTTTGGGTTCATGGAAAAGAAGAATTCGAGAAGGCTGTAAAAGCATCTGAAATTCTCTTCGGAAGATCTACGGCTGAAGATTTGGTAAGTCTGGATGAAGAAACTTTCCTGGAAGTATTTGACGGAGTACCACAAAAAGAAGTCAATAAATCTGATGTACTCGGAGTAAATATTGTTGATTTACTTTCAGAAAAATCCGGTTTCTTAAAATCTAAAAGTGAAGCTACCAGAGAAATCAAAGGAAATTCTATTTCAGTGAATAAAGATAAGATTGATGATCAGTACACAGCTTCTGAAAAGGATTTGATTGACGGAAAATTTCTTCTGTTGCAAAAAGGAAAGAAAAATTACTTCATTGTAAAAGCAATATAACACAAAATGAAAAAACCGCCGATTGGCGGTTTTTTTATGCTTTAAAGTTGAAAAACTTTTAATTACAATTCTAAGAAACTGAAATCTACAGAAACACTTTGAGTTCCAGATCCTACAACTTTTTTCGTAACAGCTACTTCGCCATCTACTAAAATTGTTACGCTCAATTCTGAATCACCGTTTGGTAAAGTTGCGTTCGCATCAAGATTCAACTGAGCCTGGCTTGAGTTAACAAAAAACTCTTCGCTTGACCAGTTTTGCAATCCTGGAGTTTGAGGAACGAAAAAAGTATTCTGTGCCGTTCCTATCTGGGTAACAATTGTCTTCAACAATACTTTTTCAGTGCCTGCAGGAGCACCTCCTTTCACACTTTTCACCTGAAACTGTACCAAGTGATCAGTAAAAACCTCATCATCATCGTCATCTTTGCACGACGTTGTTAACGAAAATACAGATAAAACAAAAAGGAATAAAAAAGAAAATTTAAGTAAACTTTTAGATGTGTAAAAATGCTTCATTTCTATCAGATAAATTTTTAATGATTCAAATATAGGATTTTTATCAATATAAAAATAACTTTTATGAAAATTTTCCAAGAATGCCCTTTAAATTATGTCAATTCATCAAAATTAAATTTTATTCACATAATAAGACCTCTCAGTTTTAGGCTTAATTAAAATTAAAAATGAATAATTGATTATATTTGCTTTATGAATTTAGATTATATCGTAAGAGAGCCAGAGCAGATTACCCCTTCCACTCCTATCCTTTTTATGTTGCATGGTTATGGAAGTAATGAGCAGGATCTTTTCAGTTTCAGAGAAGACCTTCCGAAAGACTGGATTTTAATAAGTTTCAGAGCTCCCGGAAGTACAGAATATGAAGGATTTTCATGGTTTGATATCAATTTTAATAATCCTGAAAACTTTATAGATATTAATCAGGCTAATGAAATGATTAAGGTTGTGATTCAAAATATTATGACAATTATAAACCATTATGGATTAACAGACAGCAAAACGCATCTTTGCGGTTTTAGTCAGGGAGGAATTCTTGCATACGCTTTAGCACTAAAACATCCTGAATTATTTAATAAAGTAGCTTTGATGAGCACTTACCCTGAAGAAAAACTGCTTACCGATATTGTAAAAGATAAAAAGAAACTTGAGAACCTTCGGTTTTTCATTTCCCACGGTACAGACGATGCCATAATTCCTTTGGAATGGGGAAGAAAAGGCGCAGATTTGCTTTATGATTTAAGCTGTTATTTTTCTTTCAGAGAATATATGAATGGGCATGGCGTAAACCAAAAAAATTACATCGACCTGATGGATTTCTTCGCTAAATAATTCACAGACAACAATATACATCTAACTAAAAACATTTTCATATCTGGAGATGTTTTTTTTATGATATTGAATGATTTTATTTATTAAATTCATTCAATGAAACCTCTTGGGATTTTACTCATTTTACTGATAAGCATTTTTTCTAATGCTCAAAATGCATTTGAGATGAAAGAGCCCAAAAAAGTGAGTATTTCTTTTCAGCTTATTAATAATTTAATTTTCGTTCCGATTGAAGTAAACGGTGTAGAACTTACATTTTTGGTGGATACAGGCGTGAACGAAACTACCATTTTCAGTCTGGAAAACAAAGAAATAAAATTGAGTAACCTCGGAAAAATGACTTTCACAGGTTTGGGAGCCAGCGGAAGTATTGAGGGTTTTAAATCAGAAGGAAATGTTGCCAAAATCGGTAAGAATTTAATAAATAAAGACTTTTCTTTTTACATTATTTCAGATCCGGACTTCAACATTTCTTCGCACATCGGAATTCCTGTGAATGGAATTATTGGTTATCAGTTTTTTAAAAATCATCCGGTAATTATTAACTATGAATCTAAAAAAATGACGCTTTTTCCCGATGATACAAGCTTTAAATCACGGGTAAGAAAATTTGAAGAATTTCCAATTACAATCGAGAAATTTAAACCTTACATTCTGGCAGATGTAGAAATGACCAATGAACCAAAAAGTTCAAAACTGCTGCTAGATCTCGGAAACACCGATGCCATCTGGCTTTTCCCTAAACTAATCAAAGATTTTGTCTACAACCGCCCGAATATTGACGATTATTTAGGAAGAGGTTTTAATGGTGATATTTTTGGCAAAAGAAGCCGTATTCATAATCTTTATTTAGGTAAATTTAAATTTGAAAAGCCTATAACTGCAATGCCAGATGAATATTCTATTCAGAATTTAAATCTTGCTAAAGACAGAAAAGGTTCCATAGGTAGTGAAATTCTGAGAAGATTTCAGGTAGCATTAGATTACAAAAACGAAAAACTTTACCTGAAAAAAAACCGGAATTTTGATGATCCTTTCCATTTTAATATGAGCGGAATTGATTTTAAACAAGACGGAATGCAGTGGGAACAGGATTTGATGCATGTGGAAACTAAGAAAAATTCAAATCAGCAGAGCACTGAGGTAATTAATAATTCATTACAATACAAGTTTGTATTAAAACCCATTTTTGCGATTGCCGGTGTGAGAAAAGATTCTCCCGGAGCGCTCGCAGGGCTTCAGAAAGATGATCTTTTAATAAAAATAAATGGTAAAAAAACCACTGATATGACCTTGCAGAAAATTGTTGATTTAATGAAATCCGACGAAGGAAAAACAATTGAAATGGACATAGAAAGAAAATTTAAACCCATGAAAATTAAATTTATCTTAGAAGACCCAATACCTTATCAGGAATAATATGAATACAGAAGAAACCACTTTAGACAAAATACGAAACAGACCGAGATTTAAAATGTTCACGCTACTTTCAAAAGAAGAGTATGCCATTAATTTAAAAGAATATTTAAACTCCCATTCTGCAGAATTTGAAGGTAATATCAATAAAGAAGTTGCTACAATCTGTGTAAAAACCGATGATGATAATTACTGGAAACCACAACTCGCTCTCCGTGTAGAAGCTGAAGATGAGAGAACGGTTGTAAGAGGCGTTTTCGGTCCCAGTTCAGCTGTGTGGACATTTTTTATGTTTCTGTATTTTCTTTTTACAATTTTCTGGATGACATTTTTCACGATGTATTATGTAGAACAGCAGATAAAAACAAATGAGTACCCGTGGGCACTCACCTTGTCTTTTGTTATGTTATTTTTCATTGGTCTTACTTATGCCGCTGCACGTTTCGGACAGTTTAAAGGAAAAGAAGAAATGCTTAAACTGAGAAAATTTGCTGAAGAATCAACACTTCCGTTTGAAAACGAAGATCAGCTGCCAATCTCCCCCGACTCCTGAATTTTCTGAGCCTCCATCGCTTTAGACTGAGAAATGGAATCTGCGACTTTCTCTCTGTTCGTCTGCTCCTTAACCATTTTATCAACCAGCGGACCGAGTAAAGTTTCCATTTGTTGTACAGAAATATTGTTGGCATTAGGATCTGTGAGAAGTTTTCTCCAGGGTTTTTGTCCGCCCCATTTGTAATCACCATAAACCATTACCGGCGTTCCTTTCGCCTTAGTTGTTGCACCACCTGGATTTAAAATCCAGGTGTCTGCATAAGAATACAGCCATTGAGCATCTTTCATCAACAACCTTAAACACGAATGTGAAGCAGGATACCCCGGAAGTTCATACTGATGCCATCCGATACCACCTGAATTGTGAATATTAAAGTTGTACGGAAGCTTCCATTCGCTGTCTACAGTTGAGATTGCCAGCTTTTTCTTCCAATTGGCAAACGTAAGGCCTCGCGTTGTCTGAGCTGCTTTTTTACCCATACTCGTTGGTCCCCACTTTACCAGATTTCCGTTTGAATAGACACCGTAGGCCTGAATAGGATATGAAAAGATGACAAATTTTTTCACATTACTCAAAACATCCAACTGAATTGGAAATGGTGAATAAGCCATCAATGTACTGTCAATTTGCGCAGGAATCACTAAAGTATCTGCACTTCTTTTGAATTTGGAATCTAATCTGTTAAGCGCTAAAATCGTATATCTGTCTTTAGCACTGTATTTTTTTTCGAAGTCTGCGTACAATGAATCTCTTAGTTTTTTGTCTTTCGGAAAAATAATTCCGCTGTAAAAACCATTCTCCTGAATCATGGGTGATACAGACTCTTTCACAGGTTCTACATCCACAGAATCCGGATCTTTAGCAGCTTCGGCTATCTCTTTAGAAATAGTCTGCTGGTCTTTTGGGTTTGAAACATCTGGTTTTTCTTCTTTACAAGAGTATAAAACGATACTTAGGATTGAAAAATAAATTAAAAATTTTGAACTGAATATTTTTTTCATACATACTGATTTCTGTATTAAAAATACAAATTTCAGACCTTATTTTTAAAATTTAATAAAAATATTTTTAAAAATTAGTTCAGTACTCATTAAATATGATTTAGCCTTTATATTCAGGGATAAAACGGTTAAGCTTAATACAATTTTCTGAAATTTTTATCACTATTAAACGAGATATCTTTAAATTTAATTTAAAATAAATCCATTCAATCCTAAATTGCATCACGTGAAAGGGATAAAATCTTTATATTTGAATAAGTACACTTAAAAGAACAAATGAAATTATGAGCTTTTTTAGAAAATTATTAAGCACTAACGAAAATCATGAAGAAAATAAAGATTTTAATGTCGAAAATCTGCTCGATTCATACAGAAAAATACCCTGGATGACCGAAATCAGACTTGAAAATTTATCAGTTTGCCTCCACTCAGGATTTAAACCTGCCACTTCCCTGCCAACAGACCTGGAAACAAGAATTCGTCCTTCAATTGAAATTGCTAAACGACTTCATGCCATTAAAGCTATCGTTCTGTGGTTAATGGTTTCAGAGGAAAACATTCCTGATGACATAATTCTAAATTTTGTAGAAAGAAATCAACTTAAAAAATTTATAGCTGATGATGAAAAAATGATTCTTGCATTACCACGAAATGACGCAGAAGCAAGAAACCTGATTGGCTGGAAATTTGAAAACGCTTGGCCTCTTGCCTGGTATTTTGGCTACAAAGAACCCGAATTTACCGGAGAGATGATGACCGGCGAGCAAATGCAGGAAATCTTGAATGATTATGCTTGTCCATTGGATGAAAATGTAGAAGAATGGATGAAGACGAGACCAATAATTTCCGAAGAAAATCTGATTAAAAAAGAAGATCTGTTTTACTGTGTTCACAATGCCGTAAGAAGCGCTCAATTGGGCGGAAAAACGGTTCCTGAAAACTTCGATCCCGTAGGAAACGGTGGCGTAATTCATGAGCGGAGACACTCTTTAACGTGGATGCTGTCTAAAGGTATAAGTTGGGACGAAACTGACCTCAGCACATAATAAAATTATATCAGCTTACGACTAACGGAATTTAGCACCATCTAAAATTGGTGATAACGTCAGAAAATAAAATTTAAACAAATAAAACTCAAATTATGAAGAAAAAATCGCTAGTACAATTATATAGTCTCTTTTTAAGCTTATTATTATTCAGCAGTTGTAATAAAAATATTGAAGAAAAAATTACAGCAGCAAACGAAACTTTGCTTGTTTCTACTCAGGGAAAGGTAATGAATATCAATTTAGGTAAGAATAAAATTCAATGGCAATATCAGTCAGATTATAATCTGGATGGCAACAGGAACTTATTTTCTTTAAGCGAAAATATGTTAATTCAACCTTTTGAAAGTGGCGAATTGATTGCTTTTGACATTCAGACAGGAAAAATTTTGTGGCAACATCATATTTTGGGAGGCGGAGATGGCAATGAAGATGCAGTGGCAACAATGGATGGAAAATTAGATACAACTTTCGTAAACAGCCTAAAACCGCTCTTTATGACACAGCCTTTAATTACAGAAACCAACGTGTACATCACTTCCACGAGCCAACCGGATAGCAACAACCAACCTGCATTCTACAATTTTAATAAAAAGACAGGTGAAAAAATTTGGATAGAAAATCTACCTACCGTTTTTAATCTTTTTAAACCTGTTTTTCATAATGATTACATCTTCGTAAATTCTGCTGTTTATCTGAATATGTTCAGTAAAAATGAAGGCACAAATACCAGCTACGGAGCATTTGACGGAGCTGATGAGTTTCCTGACGCAGAACATAATCAATTTCCAAATCCGATTTATGCTCAAATGTTGAGTGACGGAAAAAATTTATATATTGGAGATGAAAAAGGGAAATTCTATGCTTTAAAACTTGACAAAAACAACAGTTTGTCCAATTCAGACATCTCAAATCCGAATAATACTTTCATTAAAAACTCAAAATTATTTGAATGGAAATTTGAAGATCCTGCAATCATTTCTATACAGGAAGACGGCAACACATATTTGCATGACAACAATATTTTGGCAGCAGTAAACTTGGTTGAAAAATCACAACCAGCCATTATAGCTATTGATAAAAATACAGGGAAACTGCAATGGAAAACTCAGTTGAAAGGTATTGAAGAATGGCGTTTGGTTGGCGATAAAATTACAGCGACAGATGGGGAAAATATTTATGTTTTAAACACAAATGGTAAAATTGAAAATACTATTAAAACAACCAAACCGTTTGCTCCAATTTCTAATATTGAAATAGATAGCAATCAGAATCTATTATATGCAACAGAAAACGGCATTGTAAAATATGACATAAAATCTGGAAAATTCACATTATTGGTAAAACAGGCTTTCGTTAAAAATTATCACAACTATTTTCAGGTAAAATATCTTGAGAAGAAATAAACTTGTTCCAGAATACAGGAAATTTACCCCGGACAGGGATCGAACCGGTACTCCACAAAAAAACCTGTTTCATTTTGAAACAGGTTTTGCGATCCGGACGGGACTTGTTCTTATTTGAAAAACTCCCTATCCATAAGCTTTATATCGTTCTCTTATTTTTAGGTCACCGAATAGGTCACTTTTTTAAATAAGATTTAGATTGTTTGTTTTTACTGGTGCAAATATAGGTCTTTTTTTAGTTTTTCCAAAAAAAAGAAAATTTTTGATTGCTAAATTTCACTAAAACACAGAATTTCAAAGACAAAAATTAATATCTCTATATTTTTTAATGCTTAAAGATTGATCAAATAAAAAAAAAAGGACATTATATATTTGAATGAAATGCGTCAAAAAAATAAAATATCAATTACTTTATATTCTTATCTTTTCTTTAAAAGTGAAATTAGACTTGGCATACACTTAAGGATAATAACAACTCAGATGTATTTTCGGAATCTCTTACTTAGCCACTGTTAATTCACCATTCCCCATAATAGTAAGAAAATGACCTTTTCTAATATTTGTTCGGATATTGTGCATTGTTGAAAAGTCACCAGAAAACAATATTTGATCAAATAGTGTTGGATCAGGGGAATCGAATTTCATTGCGCAATCTAAAGATTTTGTTGTAATACTATCAACTTGCATTTTGGAATCTACATTTACTCGTTCAAGTCTTGCATAACTGACACGGAAACACCCGTCAGAATCTTTTGAAGTAATCCAAAATATCTTTGGAGGTTCTTTAGTATCTTCAAACTTAAGATCAATTTTTTTCACCAAAGTGTCTCCTGAAACCCTCCCATAACGATGATTTGTTGAAAAATCTTCTTCAAAAAGAACTTTTGAATTATTTTCGTTACTACAAGATGTCGTGATTAGGAGCAATAAAATGACACCTACAGTATTTTTTATAATTTTCTTGTTTACAAGTTATTAGCTTGACCTAATGTATTAAAAAAAATCATTATTTAATATTAATTCTTTGATAATAAAAAGTTTAACAATGTTATAAAAAGTATAGAAGCTAATGAAGAAAATTATATCGTAATTTTTTGATTATCTAAAATCGACAATTTTGTATTTTTACGAACCTCACCAAAAACTTATAACAATATTATGAATGATTATGTAAACAGAAAATTTGAACTTTTAAAAAGAACAATTGACCATTTAAGAAATCCTTACCAACGCGATAAAATAAGAGTTCAAGTGGAAGAATTTTTCGAAACGGTTATTGATGAAAGTCAAAAAAAAGAAATTATAGATTATTTTAGATTTAAACTTGACGAAGGATTAGTAAATCACAAAGAGATTTGTACAGCAGTAGATGGCGACTGCGTTATTGAGAAAAATTACGAAGCAACTCATTTTTTTCTAGATCAGGAGTTAAAAAAAGCTGAAAAAGAAAATACAGCTGCTTTTAAAAATTATATTCAAAATCTTACAATCCATGGAACAGGAAACATCGTCAATATTGGAGGTGTTAATGGTGATATAGTAAATAACATATCCATTTTAAAAGATAAAGGCGAAGAGAATATTGCTGGCGCATTTGAAAGGCTTACAGAAGTAATCAATAATGACACTCCCGAAGAGCAAAGAGAATTGCTGCTTGACAATATTAGCACACTTTCTAATCAAGCTACATTGGAAAGATCAGAACGTCTACCCATTAATGTTATTAAAACCATATTTTCCGGAATCAATGTATTGAGCTCCATTTCAACTGTAGCGGGTGTAGATTTAAAGACCATATTTTCCTATTTCATTCAATAAAGCTTCATCCGAGAACTTTTTTCGAATAGATTACGGTTTTCCGTAATATAATTTGGCTGTATTTCTATACTTTAGCGTTTAAACTTCTATGCCGTGGATGAAAAATTAAAAAAGCTTATTACCAAAAATAAAAAAAGTCTCGTAGACTTGACAAATGCTATCAATAATCATATTGAAAATAAGAATAGAGATATAACCACTGAAGAGTCGATTGAAGATGTTTACAAATTGGTTGAGGTTTTTTCTGATATAACAGATATTATAATAAGTTATGGCAGATATAAGGACGAGTTTGAATATGAAAAATTCTCTTTAGGTTATAATGGTCCTGAATTAATAATCAATTCGATCAAAACGAAATCAACCTTTTATATAGGATTAGGCTATGAAGGTATTTATTTAACAACGCACCTTCGCAACAATTTTAATATTAGAAATATGGATGATAAGTTTTGGATCGATCTCTTATCACTATATAATTATGGAAATTTTGAACTAGAGCAAACTGAAGGTTTTGATAGCAATTTCAAAAAAGAATTTCCTGAAATCTTTAATGTCAAAAAAAGTATAATTTTTAATATTTTCAGAAAATTCTTTGTGGATACCATTTTAGAGAAGAACAATTACCGGAAATATGACAAAGTTGGGGACTTTGGAGTTTTTAAAGTTTGTTGGGATGAAAAATTTTCTCTTGATAAGATAATAGATGAGCTGACCGCTGTTTTTAAAATTATGTATTCTTTAAATTACAAACTGTGGAAAATTGAGGACTTACAGAATAACAAAATAAAAGATTGATCCCTATCATAAACGTAGATCATTGCACGATTAATTAATAAGTCTATTTAATAATTAGTCATGTGAAAAAACATTAAATTTGCAAACTCAATTTTGAAAAAAATGGAACCTAATAAGCCGAAAGATAAAGCAAGACAATATAAACCTTCTACAGTTAGAAGGCTTGATACTCTTTCGGGCAATGAATGCGCTGAACCAACCTGTCAAAAAAGGCTCATTGCAAGTGACGGAATAAGTATTATCAGCAAAATCTGCCATATTGAAGCTGCTAGCAAAGAAGGCCCGAGGTATAATCCTGACATGACAGATGATGAACGTCGCGGCTTTGACAATCTAGTTTTACTTTGTGATGAGCATCACATTATTATTGATAATAAAGAAAATGAGAAAGATTATCCTGTGGAACTTTTAAAAAGTTGGAAAGCAGAGCATGAAAAAAAAATACTGGAGTTGATATCAAGTAAAAGCTTGCTTACCAAGCATCCACTCGCTTTAAATAGGGTCATCAATGCTGTTGGAAACAACATAAAAGAAGTCCTTGCATTACCAGGTGCAGAAAATGCGCCTGATCCGGAAGCTAAAATATTGCACAATAATGTACTTCGATATGAGGACACCATTAGGGAATTTGCCCCTTATCAAGGTAAACTTAACAAAATATATGAGGAGATTGAAAAGCAAGGTTCCGTTAAAAAAGAATTAGTTTTATATAATATCAAAAGTACCTATCTCAAAATTAAAAAAGATTATCCTAACTTAGATGCGGTTAGGAAAAATGCAGATATAATTTTTGACGAAGTAATAGAAGAAGTTTGGGAAAAGATTCATAATGCTCCAAACAAGCTTGAAGAATTTGATCAGGAAACAATCAACTTCAGTTTAATGATTGTCATTATTGATGCTTTTATGCGTTGTAATATTTTAGAAGAACCTCCAAAAATTTCTTAAGAATGATTGTAGATAAAAATATTAATCCGGAAAGAGATTTATATTATCTGGGAGGAAAACTTATAGAAGTCCTGTCTCAGAAAAGAAAGAATGAAATTGATTATTTAGAATTATATCGCCTTTTTAATAAGAAGGAAAATGTTTCTATCAATCTTTATTCATTAACTTTAGATTGGTTGTTTGTGTCAGGTGTAGTAACAAAAGGTGAAACCGGGAAAATTAAAAAATGTTTTTAAAAGAACTTACAATAGAAAATAAATTCGGTAAAATTCGTACAATCGAGTTCAAAAAAGGATTGAACTTAATTGTTGACGAAACTATTGAAAAAGATAAAAAAAGCACCGGAAACAACGTTGGTAAAACAACTGTGCTGCGACTTGTAGACTTTTGTCTTGGTTCTGATGGTAAAAACATCTATCAAGACAGCGAATTTAAAGAACAGGAGAACACTGTCATTAAAGACTTTTTGACCAGTACAGAGGTAGTTATTACATTAAGATTGGATAATGATCTTGATTTCCCATCAGAGTCAGTAATTGTTCGTAAAAATTTTTTGAAGTACGGAAAAAAACTTCAAGAATTGAATGGTGAAAATATTAAGGATAACAAAGAGTTTGATTTAGAACTTAAGAAATTAATATTTAAAACGGAAGTTGAAAAACCTACTTTTAAGCAGATCATCTCAAAAAATATCCGAGATGAAAAAAATAAATTAGCCAACATTGTAAAAGTTTTAAATGCTTATACAAAAACTGAAGAATATGAGGCTCTTTTTTTATTTTGGTTAGGTTTAAATACAGATTCTCATAATGAGAAAGAACTTTTAGTTAAGGAAAAAACAAGAGAGGATAATTACCAAAAACGATTAAAAAAGGAAGGTGAATTATCATTAATCGATCAGCAAATCGAGTTGGTAAATTCAAAAATTAAAGAATACGAAAATTTAAAGGCCAGCTTTAATTTTAATGAAAAATTCGAAGGTCAGATCAACGAATTAAATGATGTAAAACTATCTTTATCAAAGCTTTCAACTGAATTCAGCAGACTCAATATGAGAAAAGAATTAATTGTTGAAAGTAAAGAAGATCTTGAAAAAGAAAAAACAAACATCGATGTAAAACAAATAGAGCTACTTTACCAAAAGGCGTCGAAACTGATCCCTTCATTACAAGTATCTTTTCAGGAGACTGTAGAATTTCACAATGCACTAATTGATGAGAAGGTAAAATACATAGAGAAGGAATTCCCCAACATTTTAGAAAAATTAAAGGAAATAACTAAAAAAATAGATTCTTTAAGAAAAAGAGAAAGGGAGTTATCAGAATTTATCAGTGCATCAGAATACAGTGACAATTATGATTCTATACTTAAAGAATTGAATTCTTTTTTTGAATTAAAAGGTTCTCTTGAACAACGAAAAAAATATTGGATTACATCTAATGATAACTTGAAGAGAATTAACGACAAGCTAGATTCTATCAACAGCCAAATCAACTCAAAAGATGATTTTATTCAAAATAGAATTACCATATTTAACAAGTATTTCACAAAAATTTCTAATAAACTTTATGGTGAAGAATATCTCTTAAGTACACTGAAGAATGAAAAAGGCTATGACTTAATTGTAACTAATATTGAAGGAAATCCAAGTACAGGAAAGAAGAAAGGACAAATAGCTGCGTTTGACTTTGCTTACATTCAATTTGCAGAAGAAATTGATATGGATTTTATAAATTTTATAATGCATGATCAATTGGAAAACATGCATGACAATCAACTTTCCACCATATTAATTGAATTAGCTAATTCTATAAACTGCCAGTTTATTCTACCAATTGTAAGAGATAAAATCCCAGCGGAATTAGCAATAGATCAGTACATTATCCTTAAGTTATCAGAAAATGATAAACTTTTTAAAATATGATTATAGGAAATAATCTGCTGTTGTAAAACTTATAATTTAAATCTAAAGAATACTACACCACATTTTGAGTATTAGTGTCGAAATTGATATAATCAGAAAGAGTGACATTTTTTACACGAAAAAATCTTCCCTATCGATCGCACTTTTGATATAATGACATACATTTTTTTTAGGCATGACAAAAGAATGGCACATGCGTCGTGGAAAAAATTCTTTCGTAATTATCGGCGTATTCTATCCTAAATTTGAAAGTCAACTATCATTATTTTAGAATATATCTTTAAAAAAGAAAAAAAAATTATTTTACAAAATTAATACATTTATCAAAAAATATTTAGATATTTGGTTATAAAGTACTTATAACCGAACCATGAAATATATTATTGAAATATGTGTCGCTATAGATGTCGCCATATTGGGAATTGCATATCCTATCTTAGTTGATAAAATATCAAATATTGGAGAAAAATACCAATCTGAGTATCTATCTAATGTTTTTGATCTGAAATTTCCACAAAACCTTTCGATTTTCAGGTTATCTTTTTTTCAGCTGATCTTAATTCTCACACTTTTAAGTTTTATTTTTAAGATTTTAGATATTCCTCCTATAGATTATTTTAAAGATGTTTACATTGTAGAAAATTCTGCAGATATCTTGATTTTTTGTTTAACTGTCCTGCTAACCATTTCCTTTATCATCTGGCTAAATAGAATAGTTTTGTTTCAGTCCAAAACTTCCCAATTAGTTATATATCTGATCAAGAAATATGAAAATAAGACCGAAGATAAAAATTTATCAAAAACGTACTATTTAAAAACCATCAATGAGCTCACATTGTATGCGTTTAAAAACGATGATCCGCACATTGGAAAAACCCTATCTGATTTTTACTATAAACAATTTATGGACTACTGGATATAAATTCCACATCATACATAACCAACAATTCAACATTCTATGTGAGATACTAAAAAAGTGTAATCTGTATTTACATTTCAATTCGTTGCAATTGCTACCATCCATTAATAATTAATGCAAGTTTAAGTGCTTTAATTCAAGTAATACTGTGAGTATGTTCACAACTTCGTCCTACTGGAATTATATAGTAAAGGGAGCATAAATTGTTCCCGATTTTCAAGGCTATGTCAAACTTTCTGCTGAGGCCTTTAATAAAGAGAATTTTTAGTGAAATTTATTCAATTGAAAATCAATAATTTAAATTAATACAACTATATACTTTAGTGTACAAAATTGCAATTTTTCCTAAAAACTCAATTTACTATTTATCGACCAATAGATTAGATTATAAATAAGTGCAGTTTATAGTTTTTTAATTCGTTACACTAAAGTATATAATTATCATAATTATAATCACCTAACTTTATCGATCAAGGAAAATCATTTTAAGTACATTTAACCAATATATCTTTTATAAAATCAACTGCAATTTCTATTCTATCTTTTTCATCATTTTCTATTAGAAAATAGCTGTTGTTTTTTTCGGTAATATTATATTTTTCAATAATTTCCGTATCCATTACGAAGTCAGCTATGGGAGTGATTGTCCAGCCTGAACTACTACATTTTATAATAATCTCATTATTAACTTTTATATAGCTTAAAGTTGCAAACCTACCCCAATAAAGGGTTACTTTTTTATTTCCTTTGAACATTAACTTTAAAGCAGTCAAATAAGGATTCAAATGATAAGAATGTAGTGGCTGTCTACCTGAATTCCCTAAATTATTAATATCAAAACCATCGCCCTTCCAGGTAAAAACATTTAGATCTCGATAAGGATTATCCGTAACTCCTGGATACTTCACAAAATAATAAAGCCAGTCTTTCTCTTCCTCTACAAAAGCATCGATTAAACCTTGTAATTTTTCTGCAGTATCATCACCCTTTGAATCACAAAATGCAGTTAGAAATTTATCTAGTACGCCTGATACTTGTACTCTTTCCTCTTTATCACCTGCTGTCAAAATTCTATTCCAGAAACCTTTGCTTCCAAAAAACCAGATCTCTCCCAATGAGGAATAATCATGTGTCATCACAGAATAGTCACCGATCGATAAAAAAGCACGTACTATCAACGAATCTGCAACATTACCATTCCAAATTTTTAAGAAGGCATCTATCTTCTGGACAATATCGGTTGAATTCAATTTAAAATTGGAAAGATTGCCTTGTAGCTCAAGATGTTCTTCCATTATTTGAATATTTGCTTTTAAATCTGAGTTTTTTACAATTAGGGTTGCTTTTATTTTTTCGTTTGCAATATTCTCTCGGGTAAATCCAGTGAAATCTCTTTCAGAAAGAATGGTATAGACAGGCTGATTATTTGTGAAGCGAAGTTCTTCCACAAAAGCATCTATAAATTTGCAGTATTCTGATACATTTGGTAAACGCAGATTAGTAGTGTATTCAATACGTTTGGATTGATTGATCTGTCTTGCGGTAAACAAAAGATTCCGAACAATACGAATAAAGTCCTTCAACTGATCGTTGATCGATTTAATTTGCATCTTAATGCATATTTGCAATACAGCATATAAAATAGTTTTGTCTTTGACATCAAAACCATTATTTGTAATTGATCTTAAAAAATAATCATTGGTGGCTTCATCAAAAGTTGATAAATCTTTGAAGAGCTCATCAAAAAATGATTCAACATCATTCAAAGAGGATAGAAAATCTAAAGAATCGAAGAGGAAATCAATATTTTCTTTTTTACTGAAAACGCTATTTAAAAATTCAAAATCATACTTGGCATCTGCACTCAACGCATCGGGGTTTTCTCTAAAAAAAAGAAACTCTGCCACGAAATTGATGAACCTATAAATTGATGTGTCGATTTTATTGACAGCCTTATTTCTATAATTCCAAAACAAATCCATCCAGATAGAATCTATTTTAAAAGCAAAGTATTGCTGATAGCTAATCTGTGTGTTTTCATATTCTCTTGTTTCATTTTCATAATCAGTCTGTTTGGATGCCAATAATCCTGCAAACTGGGCCTTGAAATTTTCAAAAGGAGTCAAAGGTTTCCCTCTTGAATTCATCTTTATGTATAGTTCATCTGTCAGTTTGAATTCGTCGGACTTTATATCAATGAAATCAAATGTTATTTTATCATCTTCAGTAAGATTTTCCCAGGCAAAGGATGTGTTTGTAAATTCCTCCTGCAAAGTATCTAGCATATTAAGCATTGCTTTAACTGTCGGATCGTCACTCCATGAAGCCATAAACCATGGCGCATCAGTTATACTATGGCTTAAAGTAAAATTTTCATTAATTTTTAGAGTCTTGTTTATAAGAGCATAGCAAAAACGTTTCGAAGATATTCTGGTCTCATAAGTAAATTTTGATAAGTATTTCTTAACCTCCTGATCCAATTCATCATCAATTCTTGGAGCAAGCAACCAATGTGCAAGCCATAGTGTGGTTAGTCTCTGCTGACCATCCAAGGGAACAAACACTTCCTCATCAGCACCAACTTTTTCAGTATATCCGTAAATAAAGTCTAGATTCAATTTCTCCTCATTTTCTGAAAGTGTCTGCTTTATCTTGCTTACAAAACCTTTACGAAGTTCGAACTCGCTTTCACGCCCTTGAGCGTAATCCCGCTGGATTTGAGGAATCATAACTTTGTAGGTTTCCAATAAATATTTTAGGGTGTATGACATAGGTTAATTTTCAATAATAGCATTAATAAATTTCTCATATACCTGGCGAATGCTTCGCAGGTAATCTTTTCTGTCGTCAAGAGTCCAGTAGGCATTGTTTACCGGATAAGATGTATAGGCTTTGAGAAAAGCATTTCTTGTACAGAAAGGAATATAATGCCCTTTGACTTCTATTTCTTTGATAATCTCCCGCTTTACGTCAAATACAGAATTATTTAATTTGCTGTTTGTCACAGCATCTACTAAACAAAGATTATTGATAGAATGCTTACTTTGCTCATTGGCACCGGAAATTTTGTTTATCTTATCATAAACATCCGTTACAATAGATTCAAAGTCCTCCCTTTCTATATTATCGGCATTGAGCATCTCATTCATTCTGTCCAATAAAACACTAAAATCATAGGCAGTCATCCTCTGCAAAGATTTAATGTGATCACTAAGCCAAGTTTGTTGATTAGATCTGTTAGTAATTTGTTCTGAATTCTGTGCGTGTATGTGCTCTAAACTCCATTTTTCTTTTTTCTTCGTTGTTTTATAAAGATTAAAAGGGAAACGTGCTTTTTCTTTATCACTCATCAATGAGGCATAGATATTATGAAAAAGTAGAATTTTTTGAATTTCTTGTCGGTCGTGACTCTGCTGATCCTCGTTCTCGTAATTTAAATCTTCTAATTTAACCTTATATTGATTTCCATCAGAATCTTTACGTATTTTATCAATCAAAAGTATTTTTCCGATTTCACTTTCCAGATATTCAATAAATTTACTTTTACCAAGCTCAGATGATTCATTAATAAGAGTATCTATTATATTGTAATTCCTGCTGGCTATTAAAAACCCTATATAATGAAAAAGAGTTCTACTTCTATACCACTCTTTAAAATACTCAAAATATCTATTTACCTGATTCCAGATAATTTCAACAGCTTTAATCCTAGGAATTTCTTCATTCTCCAACATATCCTGCAAGTATTCCGATAGAATAAGGAAAGTTGCGTGTTTCAGCGGTTTGGAATCAAAATATCTTTTTTCTTGTTGAATCTTATCTGCAATAAGATCAAAAATAAATTCAATATGTGTGGGTTTCCGATTGTTACTGTTACTCAAAAAATACCAAAATTCTTCATCTTGTAATGTATATTCAATATTATCCCACTCAGTAGCAATTTCAAACAACCGCATTTTTGTGAATTTAATCTCGTCGGAATCATACTTGTCGCTCTGAAGAAGCAACGCCTTTATAAGTTCTGCATCCGTGAGAGGAATTTTGCCGATATTCAACCGAATGAATACTTCAATCGGATTGGTTTCATTTGGGACTTCATAACGTATAAAGCGGATATTTCGGTTGCTCTTGCTTGTATCATCCATTAAGATCGGAACAAGCTTACCTTTCGCGCCTCGGTGTTTTTCATCTTTAAACCACATATCAATTTCTTGGTAAGCTTTACAGATGTGGTAAAAATCTATATTGCTTTCATCAATATTTGCAGCAAATTTTTTGCTGCTCAAAAATTGTTCACAATTTTTACGAGTTTCATAATTCAGTGTAAATAGTGACTGAAGATAATTATCCTCTTTTATCTTATCCTCCAAGTAAACTAACAAAAGATAAAGCGTTGTGAGCCGCTGTTGTCCGTCCAATACATCATATCCATTGAGGTCGTTCTTTTTTAAAACTATTGGTTGGAGACAATAGAATTCTCCTTTATTTGAATTTTTTTCAAAATTCCAGAGATCATCAAGTAATTCATTAACTTCTTGCTTCTCCCATCTATATCCTCTTTGATAGTGGGGAATATGAAAAGTCTGATTAAAAAAATCTATTAGCGGTGTGGTTTTACTCATTTTTAAATTGTTATCAGTTTACTCGTTTCAAAATAAATATTCACGGTTTAAGCCCAAATTTAATTATATATTTTAGCTTATTGTAATATCTGAAAAAAGATTATTGATATGATTTGTCAGATTATAATGTCCTAGTCCTACGATTGAGCAACTATCAAATAAAGGTGGAATTTCAAAATTATCAAAAAAAATATTTTGTTGATTACGGATTTCCGTAAGGCAGATACTAAAATTAAATTTTCTAATTAAATGCTATTGCAAAAAATATATATAAAATACATTCTGATTTTCGATGACTTGCCGTACCCTTTTTACGCTCTTCAATCAAATAAATGAAAAAGATTTGTAAATTCTTGAAATTATCTTTTTTATGAACTTCTGATACTTTATGTAAATCAATATCTTTGTTTTCACTTAATATCAGGTTGGAAAAATATTCTTCATCAGCACTTTTAATATAATTTACCTCCATTACTGTATTATATAAAACATGGTATTAATATACTTTAGCCTACAAATTATTTGTTATCCAAAAAACTAAATTTAAATTTTTAATACTTCAGGTAAATGCACTCATTCTGATATACCTGAGCTTTAGTACAATAAAGTATATAGTTGTCAAAAATAGGCAACTATATACTTGGATGTACCTAATCAATAAAATACTATTTGTTTCACAATCAATTTTATAATACATAAAGAAGTAAAATTAATTTTTAATTAAAAATAAGTCTTGTACATTTAAGTATATTATCACCTTCACTTTTATCAATGAAAGTAAACAACATCAATGGACAAGAACAGAGCAGGTTGAAAGAGCTGCAAAATTGGGACTTCCTTTAGGAAAACGGGGAACATTATTTCATTATGCAGACATCAATTATGTTTTGCTTTCGGAAGTTATTAAGCATTTTACCAATGAGCCGTTTTATACACCAGTTCGGAAATTATTAATGTTCAAAAAGAATCATTTAAACAATACCTGGTTTATTCAGCTGGAAAGACAGCCTGAAAATACTTTACCATTAGTTAATCAATATTGGAGTCATTTTAATTGGAATATTAAAGATTTAAATCCTTCGTGGGATTTGTATGGCGGTGGCGGATTGGCTTCCAATGTAGAAGATATGGCTCACTTCTATCAATTACTTTTCACTGGAAAGATCATTAAAAATAAAGATATTTTAAAGCTAATATCTACGGATGTTCCTCCCGATTTGACCACAAATTACTGTTTGGGCATTCGTAAGATCAAGGTAGGAAATCTCATTGGTTATAATCACGGAGGTGGTTTGGGAACTGATGTGACTTATTTTCCCGAACTAAAAACTACCATTTCGATTGCTTCTGTTGAGGCGGATAAAAGAAATGTTGTTTTGCAGATAAGGGATATTCTGGTTGCAAAAATGAAAAAAGAGATCCTGAAAAGTTCTTAATAATATATTAGGGGTAACTATTACGTGGATGTACCTTATCAAAAAAATACTATTTGTTTTACAATCAATTTTATAATACATAAAGAAGTAAAATTGATTTTTCAATGTAAAAATAAGTCTTGTACATTTAAGTATATCGTCACCTTAATAATTATTGCGACCTATAAACAAAGTAAAATGAGACTTCTAAACAAAGTTGTTCCTTATTGAGGATTATAAATTTGTTTCAGTAAAAAACAAGTTTAAAATGACACAGAACAATTATCAAGGTAATTTACAGAAATCAGTAAATTCAGGATTTAACGCAGCTTCAACCTCAACAGAAGTAATCGAAGGTATTAATTTAAACGGTAAAACCGCCATAGTTACGGGAGGTTATGCAGGAATCGGATTGGAAACAGTCAAGGCATTGGCATCCGGTGGGGCAACTGTCATCGTTCCAGCAAGAAATGTTGAAAAAGCAAGTAAAAATCTTGAAGGAATTCCCAATGTAGAACTCGAAAGAATGGATCTGATGGATCCGGCCTCAATCGATTCTTTTACTGAAAAATTTCTTTCGTCTAAAAGACCATTGCATCTTCTTATCAATAGTCGGCAGCAAAGGTTGAAATAGATACAACTGTGCAAATACAGAAAGTCCGGAGAGAAATATGGTCAATTGTATTTTTTTAAATCTTCGGCTTTTTTTCTCCGCTTTCTCGAGATTCGTCGTAAGACCATTTGAATTAATTGGTTGCATAGGTAGATATGTCGTCACTTTCCTTTTTCCAGATCATCAGCAACTCCCGAACAAAACTTCAAGTGTCCTGAAATATTATATTTTTGAACAATGGTCATTTGCTTATTGCAATAATAGAACTTTGTGATCTTGTGTCAAGATGGATATGATCCAAAGATTACGGACTATATAATTTAATAACTGTTTTTATCAGAAATATACTTTAACATCAGTTCTGTATCCCAGTCGATCTCCTGAAGCATTTCTATCGTGCCTCCGTATTTCGGTTGCCAGCCTAATTGATCTCCATTGGTGCATTTCATTCTCACATTACTACCCCAAAACCACCCTGGATGCAGGCCAGTTGTTGCGATAGGACTTTGAATTAACTTTCTTGTGTATAGATTTTCAGCGATGCGTCGCGAAACGGATGACCAGACAAAATATTCACTAGTGGGGTAATATAGTCCCTTAAGACCTTTTGGTGCGATATCTTTTAATGCTGCATCAAGCAGTAATAGATACAGTTCAGCAAGATCTTTAACGTGTACATTGCTCCATTGATTTTCACCTTTGCCCACGAACATCGCTTTGCGGTTGACCAAGGATTGATAGACCAAGCGCGGTATTTGTATGGACATCCTATTTTCAGCAAATTGACCTAACCCTCGTCCAAAAACTGTAGGTGGAACCATCAAATAGGTTTTAACCGTACCGCCTTCAGCAGCAGCAAAAACCTCTGCATCAACATGCCTGTGCGGTGCATAGGCAGGAATATTTCTGTGCGCGTTGTAATCACTGTCATCCCAGATCGTTGCCGTATGATCTTCCAACGGTGAGCTTCCGAATCCTGTAGAATTTTCGGACAACACACCTCCACCCGATGTATGTATAAGGATAGGACGTTGATTGGTCTGTTGAAAGCGTTCAGTCAATCCCTGTATAATGGCCTTGACACTTCCCAGATGATCACAGTTTGCAGTGTTGAAAACGATATCTGATTCTGTAGAATTTTGCCTTAGAAGTTCTGAGTTATCCAATGTTCCTACAATTGGGATAATACCTAGATCCAGCATCGCCTTGGCATCTTTCTGAGTCCTAACCAATGCTGAAATGGTGAAATCCTCCAAATAGCCACGGTTCAGCATTAAATGCAGAAATGTGCCGCCAATGTAACCTGTAGCTCCAGTCATAAAAATCCTCGGTTTGTTTGAAATCGATGACATAAAATATTTTTTAGATTGTTGAAAAAAAAATGATGCAGTTGCTAATCATAATTGCAACTGCATCGTGTATTTAATTGTCTGTGTTAGCCCAGAAGGGAATTGATGACCAAAAATTTTTCCCAAATCTCTTGGTGTTTTTGATAAAAAGCTAAATGTACCGGGTCATAATAGTACAATTTAATATCCTCCTCTTTTAAAAACGTCATATAATGCATAACATCATACTCAGGTTTTTCAGCTAACTCTCCTAATATTGTTTTACCGGCTTTGTGCGAAAAAATTGCAGGAATACTGTGTTTTAAAGCATCGAAGTCGTCAATATGTGATTGGATCTGCTCCTCAGATGTCCCTTCTTTAAATTTGAAGCACACAATTCTTTGAATCCCTGCTATTCCCAATTTGTGGTCGGCAGATTCAATTTCGTTATTTATAGTATCGCTCATTTTACTTACTTTAATGATTTATATTTTATGAAACTTTTATAACCAATTTTCCGAACGCACCACGTTCGATATGTTCATACGCTTGCTTGGCATTTTCAAAGCTGTATACCGTATCTATCAATGGTTTGATATTATTTTGTTCTATCAATCCATTCAATTCTTCAAAAGCATCTCTGTTACCAACCAATATTCCGTTGATTCTGATCCCTTTAAAAAGAATCGTCAGCATGGCCGCGTTGGAATGCGTTCCGTTAAGGAATCCGATCACATGAATCTGTCCACCAATTGCAGCAGCCTCAACTGATTTTTCAAAATTCTCACCACCTACAACTTCCATAATATGATCGACTCCAACCCCATTGGTTAATTTGAGAACTTCTAAATGCCAATCAGGATTTGTTTTATAGTTGATCGTCTCATCTGCTCCCAGTTCTTTTGCCTTGGTCAGTTTTTCATCACTGCTCGACGTAACGATTATTTTGGCACCAAGTGCTTTTGCGATCTGTAAAGTAAACAGTGAAACTCCTCCTGTCCCCTGTATCAATACTGTCTGACCGTGCTCTAGACCACCATGGACGGTCAGCGCAAAAAATGATGTCAAAGCTGCAATTGGCAATGTCGCTGCCTCTTCATCAGTTAAACTGTTCGGCGCAATTACAGCTGCTTGCTCATCGAGGATAACATATTCCGCCAGACCTCCATCAACCGGACCACCCAAACCTGACAATGCAGTCTCGGCAGTATGCTTTTTCCCACTGATCCAGTTTCCGTATAGGTGAGAGACTACCCTATCTCCGGTTTTGAAACGCTTAACTCCACTTCCTACAGCTTCGATTGTTCCAGCCAGATCTGATACTGGTGTAAAAGGAAATTTCATAATTTCAGGAAGATATATTTGATCGATGATTGCCTTATCCCTGAAATTTAATGATACTGCTCCAACTTTCACCAAGATCTGATTCTCCCCAGGTGTTGGTATCTCAGTTTCTATGAGATTTAGGTTTTCCATTCCGAAGCCTTGCAGTTGCCAAGCTTTCATTGTTTTTGAATTTGCTGACATAGTACCTTTAGCTAAATTAGTTGATCTTGATCACGATCTTTCCAAAAGCACCACGTCCCAAATGTTCGTAAGCTTCTATAGCTTGCTCAAAAGAATATACTGTATCTATCACAGGTTTGATATTATACTTGTCGAAAGCCTTGTTCATTTCTTCAAAAGCAGATCTGTTTCCTACTGCAATACCCTGAATTTTTGTCTGTTTGAAGATGACGCGCATCAGATCGAGATTTGTTGACTGACCTGCAAGGAAACCTATAACCGCAATTTGTCCAGTTACCTTAGTGGCTTCAACAGAGTCATTCAGACCATCTCCTCCTACAACTTCCAACAATTGATCTGCACCTTTTCCATTGGTCAGCCTTTGCACTTCTTTTGCCCAATCTGGAGTAGTTACATAGTTGATGATCTCATCAGCACCAAATTCTTTTGCTCTTTTACCTTTTTCATCACTACTAGTAGTTGCAATAACCCTTGCACCCAATGCGTGAGCGATCTGGATACCAAAGATTGAGACGCCACCTGTACCTTGGATAACAACAGTTTCACCAGCCTGCAGATTTCCGTATGTTACCAATGAGTACCAAGCCGTCAAAGCAGCTATTGGAAGTGTAGATGCCTCCTCATCACTCAATGTTGCTGGTGCCAATACCGCCGATTCTTCATGGATAACCATATATTCGGCGAGACCACCAGGAAGAGGGGCACCAAAACAATAATCAGGTTCATTTGGAGCAGGTGCACCTTCGATCCATTTTGAATATAGGTGTGAAGTAACTCTGTCCCCAACTTTAAAACGTGTTACATTTGAACCAACTTTCACAATTGTACCAACTGCATCAGAAACAGGGATCAAAGGTTTTGGTATCATCTCAGGCTCATATATTCCGTCCACGATCGCTTTATCTCTAAAGTTCAGCGATACTGCACCAACTTTTATCAGTACATCGTTTTCTCCTGGAGTCGGGATGTTCACTGTATTTAACTTTAAATTTTCAAGACCGAAAGCTTCTAACTGCCAAGCCTTCATTGTGTGATTTTCTTGTGACATTTCATTTATTTTATAAAGCAAATGTCCAAAATTATTCTACGCAAAAACAGCATCAGATGTGTATAAAAAAAAGAGATCAGATGATAAACTCGTCAAATTTTCTTTTCTTTGTAATAGGTATAAACAAGAATATTTAATCTTGCAACGGTTATAAGTAGTGATTATTGCATTCTTGTTTTATAAGGATTTAAAATCAAATTATGGCGGGTAAAAGTTTTTTATACGAGCAGGTAGCTGGTAAGATTGAAAATACGATCTCAAAACTCAATTTGAAAGCAGGGGAGAAAATCCCATCGGTACGTACGGTCAGTAAAGAGATGGAAGTCAGCATGAACACTGTTTTTCAGGCATACTCAATTTTGGAAGCGAAAGGATTGATCATCTCAAGACCAAGGTCAGGATATATTATAAATACTGTTTCCGATTCGATCCGAACCTCAAACAAAAACTCTAAATCGACTCCGCCTGCCACTGTTGAAATTACTGCAATGGCGACCGCGATGATGAAAAATGCCAAAGAGAATGGTATTGTTAATTTTTCAATATTGGCCCCGGTCAATGAACATCTTCCACTAACCAAATTAAATAAAGCAGTCAACGCATCATTAACCTTACTTAGCAGTGATAACTTTCAATATCCTTTAGTTGATGGACATCCACGCTTATTAAAACAAATAGCAAGACGAACTATGGAATGGCAAATGCCACTTTCAGTAGATGATATCGTTGTTACAAATGGATGCATGGAGGCAATCAACCTATGTTTAGATGCAGTCACGAAGCCTGGTGACGTTGTTGCCATAGAATCACCAACCTATCATGGAATTCTTCAAAGTCTTGAAAGCAGAGGATTAAAAGCATTGGAAATCACGACCGACCCTGTAACCGGTTTGTCTGTTGAGCATTTAAAGGAATCTTTGTCCCTCCATAAGATTGCCGCATGTGTTTTTATGCCCACATGTCATAATCCAACAGGTGCTTGTATGCCTGATGCCGACAAAATAGAATTGGTCAAAATTTTAGGTGAACAAAATATTCCTTTGATTGAAGACGATTCTTTAGGAGAACTGAACTTTAAAACGCCGAGGTCATTACCTGCCAAAGCTTTTGACACATATAATAATGTGATGTACTGTTCTTCGTTCTCCAAGACTCTTGCTCCTGGTTTTAGAATAGGCTGGGTATCTGCCGGAAATTATCAGTCCCAGCTTGAAAAATTGAAATTCGGATCGAATATTTCTACCAATCCGGTTCTTCAGGATGCAATAGGTCGATATTTGGAGAGTGGGCATTATGATAGCCATATCCGTAAATTGAGAATTGAACTGCAGGGGCAGATGATCAAATATGTCAGTGCTGTTTCAGAACACTTTCCAAAAGATATCCGTTTGTCAGTTCCACAGGGAGGACTTAGCATCTGGATAGAACTTCCTGAAAACAAGGATGCCTTTGCTCTTCAGCAGGATGCGTTGGGCAAGGGGATCGGAATTTGCCCCGGACATATTTTTTCCACATTGGATTTTTATCACCATTACATCAGGATAAACTATTGTCCACTCTGGAATAGCAAAACAGAGAATGCGATAAGTACTATAGGAAAACTGATATAGTAAATATAACTGTATCATACATTACCATAACGACAAAAATAAGAGCCCCAATTAGCTAAAAAGGACCCTTATTTATATTAAAATTAGATTTATCGATTGTAATTCAAAGATCTTGACCTTTGAATGGAACGCTTAATTTAGTAATATCGTCAATATCCCACGAACGATAATTCCCAGCACTGCTCCGCCAATCGCCGGAAGCAACGTACTTGCCAAACGAGAACCGCCTGAACTTAAAATAGCTATACCTGGAAGATCGAGCGGATGGATCAAAAATCCGGCGCCTTTCCACAAAAGCTTTAGGTCAAAGCCAGCTTGTTTTGATGATTCAAAGATCAATCCTACAAAGGCAGTGTTGCCAGCAAAGTATTTTGTAAAAGCAGGCAGGATGAATATCTTATCAAGACCTACGAAATTTAGTGCCGGACCTATTTCATTTGCGAACCAATCGATTGCGCCATATGACTGAAGACTAAATACTACAACAAGGGATAACATCAGCATAGGAATGATACCGACGATCGAATTGATCGCTTCTTTTCCACCAACGTTTATCAATTCCATTAGTGACGGACGTCTTAAATCTGTTATATTTTCCTGATCAGACCTGTAACTCTCGGATGAAAGCCTACGACCAAAAATATAAAAGGTACTTAATGAAGCAATCAGCCCACCAGCAATCGATGAGATTATGGTGAAAAGTAATGGCAGTCCCAGTGTTGCTAAAGGAAATGTTGCATTGGCTGGTGCAATTGCAAGCACACCTGCGAGAGTTGCTCCCAGATATCTTGTGGACACTCCACGCATCTCCATTAACTTCATTGTGGGCAGAGGTGCGATAAAACTGATCAATGTCCCCTGTAATATTGCCAGCGCTCCAAGACCTGGCAATCCAAAAGGTTTAGCCAAAGGAGCCAGCCATTTTACCAGTTTCTGAAGTATGCCATATGCTTCAAGGATACGCATGATGATCATCAATACGACCATTATCGGTAGCAGGCTGTAGAGCGCTACATCTAGCGCACTACGGCCTGCATGGAGAATTATCTTGATCATCTTAGTTTAGACCTACACGACCATACTCTGCGGCCACCCATGCGTAACCGTCACCATCTTCTCTCACCCGTCCGATTCCAGGGAATGGCAAATGTGCTGCCCCAACCACATACTGACCTTTGGCCGTATCTGCAAGAACTCTTCTTCTTGATGCTATTGCCATATCTGGATATATGTCAAGCTCAATAGTTGCACCGGGATGTGGTAATTGGATCGATGGCAAATGTGAAATATCCCCCCAAAATAACATTTGTTCATTTCCTGAAGTGACCATAAAGGCGGTATGTCCCGGAGTATGTCCTGGAGCCTCCACAATTGTTACCAGACCTGAAACAAGCTCATCATCGGGTAGAAATGTCTTAAATCTATCTGTTGCAATGTAAGGTGCTGCTGCTTCTTGAGCAACTGTAACAAATACACGTTGGTCTTCAGGTAGGTTATTGAACGTTTCATCGTCCAGCCAAAAATCTGCATCTGCCTTAGCAGCCCAAATCGTGGCGTTAGGGTACAATGCCTCACCTTTATCGTTTGTAATGCCGCCTATGTGATCTGGATGCATGTGTGTGAGTAAAATAGTATCAATATCATCAGGTGAATATCCTGATGCTTTGATATTGTCAATAAGTTGACCCATTGTAGGACCTGCAAAATGTGCTGAACCAGCATCGACCATGATAAGTCGATCTCCATCGTGGATCAGAAATGCATTAACTGAAGTATCCAAGGCACCACTACTTGCAAGCATCTGTTTGGCAAGGTCGTCTTTTCGTTCAACATCTGTAACACCTGATAGAGATAGTGGATCAAGGCTTACAGTACCATCATAGATCGCTGTTACTACCAATTCACCTAACGCATATCTGAAGAAGCCAGGAGCCTGGTTACGATTGATTGCTAAAGGAGTTCTTTTTTCTGCGGATTTTGTTTTTAATTCCATTTTGAATTTGTTTAAATTTTGTTTGGCAAAGATAAAATGACCTATAAAACAAAAACAGATTCAGATTTGTTTCAAAAAAAGGTATCAGATTTTCAGAGATACACAAAAGATAAACTTGTGCGGTATTACACGATTGTAAATTGATTCCAAACTGATCTGTATTTTTTGTTGACAACTGGTTCCAATTATTTTAGTTAGAAACCTGTTACTTTGCTACATAAAAGTTGAAATTTGAGAAAACGCGAGATAATATTTATTTCCGCCTATTGCTAATTTCATTATATAATATTGATTATGATACAAGATAATTTAGTAAACAATCCATTACAAAGACATCCAGGGTACAATAAGTTATTTCAGCCAAATAAGCTAACTTTTGGTCTAATTGCGCCAATGGAGGGCTATCCAGATCAGCCAGTTCCAGACACAAAAAACTTTGAAAGATTAATTAGATTGGCTGACGAATCGGGAATAGATTCGATATGGCTAAGAGATGTTCCATTTTTTGATCCTTCTTTTGGTGATGCTGCTCAGGTCTTTGATGTGATGAGTTATGCCGGATGGATCGCAGGTATAACAAAAAACATAATTATTGGGACAGCAGGTGTTGTTATACCTTTACGAGACCCTATCATAGTAGCAAAACAAGCCTCTACTATCGATCAGCTCTCTGGTGGGAGAATGATCTTGGGACTAGCTTCAGGTGACAGGGTCAGCGAATATCCAGCATTTGGTTATAATTTTCAAAACCGAGCAGAACGATATAGAGAGGCAAGGGAACTTATCAAAATATTAACTGAGCAGGAGTTTCCACGATTCACTTCAAGTAACTACGGACATTTGGACGGTTCTCTTAATATGGTTCCCAAACCATATAGCAATATATTACCAACTCTTGCTATTGGCCGTGCAGGGCAAAGTATTGACTGGATATCTGAAAATATGGACGGTTGGATACCAGGAACAAAATCTGTTTCACATTTACACGAAAATCTTAAAGCTGGAGATATCGTTTTGACAGATGAAGAATTTCAGACTCTTTCAGCACAATAATTTCCTATTAATCTAATTTCTTAAAAAAATGGAGAATACAATAAATAAAGAAGGTCAAGAGCCAAAAGATAATCGTTTAACTATAGTCAGACAGTCAAAAGCTTATTGGAAAATTATAATTGATAATCCACCAATGAACCTCTTTGATCCGAAAATGTTTGCAGAACTCAATGTGCTATTCGATGCGTAGAATTTTTGTTAAAGATATAATTTATACTTCATCCGAAAGTAAAAGCTTCTATGAATTATTGTAAATTGAGACTTTGAAAATTCAAATTTGATGCTCTATTGGATTCAATCTACTCTGTTTAGAGACATGGCTCATAGAACATGATTTAGCATATGGCTTTTACATTAATAATTAACACCATATAGATTTGAAACAGTTCGGTCAATCAAATACAATATCTATGAAAAAGCATATATCCTACTCTGTTTTAGAACTTGCAATCGTTTCGCAAGGTAGTTCTTTTAAACAGACACTAAATAATTCTTTAGCACTAGCAAAAGTGGCTGAGGACAATAACTATATGCGATATTGGTTTGCAGAACATCATAATTCAGACTCAGTCGGAAGCAGTGCCACTTCAATCCTTATTGGATATGTTGCTGAAAATACTGAATCGATAAGAGTGGGTTCTGGTGGAATTATGTTGCCCAATCATTCTCCCTTAATTATTGCAGAGCAGTTCGGGACTTTGGCTCATCTCTATCCAGGACGAATTGATCTTGGCCTGGGAAGGGCTCCTGGCACAGACACACTAACAGCTCAAGCTATTCGAATTGACTTTATGAAGGCAGCACATTCATTTCCTGCCGAAGTTGAAAAGATTGAAAAATATTTCGCAGAAGAGAATAAAATCTCTAAAGTGAGAGCGGCAATTGCTGAAGGTACAAACGTACCGATCTACATATTAGGATCAAGCACGGACAGCGCACATTTAGCAGCTAGTAAAGGTCTTCCTTATGCTTTCGCCAGTCATTTTGCATCCACTCATTTGTTGAATGCGTTAAACATTTACAGGGAAGAATTTCAGCCTTCTAAATTTCTGAAAGAATCATACACCATTGCAGGGGTTAATATAGTAATAGCAGACACTGAAGATGAGGCAGAACGAATATTCACCTCATTAATCAGAATGTTTTATGGCGTTTTAACCGGTAATTCTCAGCCATTGCATCCACCCACAGCAATGACCGATGATCTCAAAAATGTTATGGAACATCCAAGTTTGTATCAAATGTTGAAATACTCATTTATTGGAACCAAAAAAAAGGTAAAGCTGCAACTCCAGTCATTCCTTTACGAGACACAGGTCAATGAACTTATTATGGTATCAACTATTTATTCTATTGAAGACAGAATAAAATCTGCTCAATTATTTGCCGAAGTTATGAATGAAATAAATGCAGAAAATTAATTACAGATAGATTATTCAGGTAGAAACAAAATCTGTCTCAAAGATATTTTGAGACAGATTTTTGTTTAATTACCAAATTTAGCTAAAGCCTTATAAACACAAGGTGCTCTTACAATCTCCTTTTTAACTAATATTAATCCTATTCCTAAATGTAAGGTGTCTAATCGACTTGTTTTCTTTGCATCTCTTTGTCTTGCAATACACTTTTCAAAGCCATCATGTCTTCACTTACTTTTTTATCAACTACTTTTGCATAATGTTGTGTTGTCTTAATACTCTTGTGACCTAACATTTTACTAACACTTTCAATGGAAACCCCATTAGACAAAGTGATTGTTGTTGCAAAAGTATGTCGTGCGATATGGTAGGTCAATTCTTTACTAATTCCGCACAAGTCTGCAATCTCTTTAAGATAAGCATTCATTTTTTGATTACTAAGGATAGGAAGCAGTTTTCCAGAATTAATACATACAGGGTGATTTTTGTATTTTTGAATGATTTTCTCTGTTTGAGAAAGCAAAGGAATATTAGAAGTGGTTTTAGTTTTTTGACGTTTGGTATAAATCCATTGAGAGCCATCAAGTCCTAAATTGATATTCTGATAGGTTAGCTTTTGAGTATCAATGTACGCCAATCCGGTGAAACAGCTGAACAGAAAAATATCTCTTACCAAAGACAATCTCTCATTTTTAAAATCTTTAGCAAAAAGCAATTCTATTTCATTTTCATTGAGGAACATTCTTGTCACTTCATTAAACTTAGAATGATAGTTCATAAAAGGGTCTCGCTCCATCCATCCATTTGCAAGACAGATACGAATGATTTTACCAAAATTCTTGATATACTTTACAGCAGAATTATTGTTACAGGATCTTTCGGTTCTTAAAAAAAATTCAAAATCGTTTAGAAAAGCATAATCGATTTTTGTAATTTCAATGTCGGTAACATTGTATTTCCATTTCAAAAAATCTTTGGTATGTTTCAAACAGGTCTTATAACGGTTTAATGTTCCTATTGCAAATTCTTTTTCTATCAGTTTCTCCATCCGCTCATTATGATCTTGAAAAACCGGAATGAGTGTTCTGGTCAATCGATCTCTACCCACTAACTTATTTTTAAGAGACTCACAATTTACTGTTTCCTTATCTCTGATTAATTCGTGATACGTATCATAAACTTTCTGCTCAAATGTTTTCAAATAAAAATTAAGTGATCTGCATTCTTCTGAAGAGCCACTAACCTTCTGCATCGCAGAGTTCCATTTTGAAGATTTTATTGAACGCTTTGTACTAATCTCCGTTATTTTACCATCAATGGTAATACGTAAGTAAATTGGTACATCTCCAGCACCATTGATCTTGGATTTTTTCACATAGAAAAGTAGATTAAATGTCTTGTTCATTTATTTGAGTTTAAGAGTTTAAAATTAACTTCAGTAAAAAACATTAACAAGATATTCACTTTTTGAATAGGCTTCCTACAGGCGCTTTTCAAATATTTAGTGACCCATTGAACCAACTAATTTAGGTCACTATTATAGGTCACTTTAAATTAAAGCATTTCAAAGAATATTCAACTTATTAGACTTTCAATTTTAAGAATTATCTTATTGAATATTCAATTGTATCAGTGACCTCCATAACTGAATTCCTAAGGTCACTGAATAGAACACTATCAGATTATGCTTATTTATCTCTTTTTAGAACAGACATAAAACGAAAAACGCTTTAAAACATACGTTTTAAAGCGTTTTGTACTATTATGATTTAATAGTTGCGATCCGGACGGGACTCGAACCCGCGACCTCCGCCGTGACAGGGCGGCATTCTAACCAGCTGAACTACCGGATCAATTTTCTTTTAAAGTTAAAATTGTAAAAACTTTTTGCGATCCGGACGGGACTCGAACCCGCGACCTCCGCCGTGACAGGGCGGCATTCTAACCAGCTGAACTACCGGATCTTTTCCCACAATTTCCAGAAGTATTACCCTCTTTTATTGTGGTTGCAAATATATAGCTTTTTTCATTACCTGCAAACTTTACGTATGAATTTTATTCAATTTAAATATAAATTACAGATTATCAATTGCATTAATTTAAATAAATTTCTTCAGTTTTGATTAACAATTATGAATTAAATCTAAAACTCAGAACTGTCAATTACATTAAAATATTATTTACAGGCTGCAATGCAGGCGGAAGATTGGTTTCACCAAGCATTTCCTTAAGATCAATCTCAATATTTCTGGTAATTTGTGTAATCGGAACATCATTCGGATTTCCTTCAAAAGGATTTTCTGTACTTTCACCAATCTGTTCCAAAACAAGGAAAACCCAACCCAATAAAACACTAAATGGAATAGCCAGCCAAATAATATTCTCCCCAAACTTCTCAATCATCTTTGAGAACTCTCCTAAAAAACCTAAAGGCAACAAGAAACACAACATATTGGTAAAATACAAATTGATGCTTGTAAACTGTCTCGGATAAGGAAAATTCTTGATTCTTTCACATTTCCCCTGTTGGTCGTACAAATCTTTCAGTTGATTTTCTAGCGCTACATAATTGTAATCTGAAATAAAATTTTCTTCGTTAAGTTTTCTCAAATGTTCAGATTGAGTCGCCAAAATCTGTGTCGCTCTGTTTTTAGTTGATAAAATATAATTAAACTCTTTTTCAGACAGAAAAGGTTTAAGCTCATCAGAAATGGTACTCTCCCACTCCGGAACTTTGTAATACTGTAAATATTCTCTGTAATAGCTTCTGGTTTTAACGTTTTCCCAGCTTTTTATTTCTCTCAACTGAAATCTCATTGCAGTTAACCATGCGAAATGACGGTAAATAATTTCTTTGTGAAGCCTAGATTCTTCAGTCTTATCGTTTGTTCTCACAAAATCTTTCACCATTATTCCAAAAGCGCGACTGCTGTTGATAATGGCTCCATAAATTTGCCTCGCTTCCCAAGTTCGATTGTAAGTTTGTGTATTTTTAAATCCGGAAATGAAAGCAGTTGCTGTTCCCAACAAAGCCACCGGAACCCACGGAATCGCAAGCCAAGTCCATCCTAAAAAGTAAAAAAGAAGCGTAGGAATAATACTTAAAATCAACATTTTGTAGATTTTAGCACGTGTCCAAGGAATAAAATGTTTTAATTTATAATGGGAATTTGTATTCATAGTTTAGCTAAAATTAATGTCCTGCTCCGGTTATTTTCAATTCATTTAAATCTAACTGTAATTCAGCTTTACGAATTTCTTCGTCTGAAAACAGTTTTTCTTTTCTCATTTTGAATAATTCTTTCCGTTGAATCGAATAAATATCCAATAAAACATGATGGTATTTTTCAATTTCCTGATGCTCCGTTTCATCACATTCTAAAGATTCGAGACGTTTATTGGCTAAATTAATATCAGATTCCAAATTAGATTTATAGAAAGTAATCAACTCATTATCATTTAGATCAGACGAATATTTTTCATTAACTAATTGTAATGCCGTATTATCCAAGATCAATTGAATTCCTGTCTGTTGCTCTTCTTCGGGAACCAAATTATCAATTTCTTTAAGCTTAATTAATTTAATGATAAAAGGTAAAGTCAATCCCTGAAAAACCAACGTAATGAAAATCACAACAAAAGTTATAAAAATAATGAGGTTACGCTCCGGAAAAACGGTTCCTTTTTCGTCCATATATAACGGAATTGAAAGCGCTGTAGCCAAAGAAACAACTCCTCTCATTCCTGCCCAACTGATGACCAAAGGACCCTTCCAACCCGGAGAAGGATCTTGTCTGGCTTTTGCGCTAAACCATCTCGGAATATGTGCTGAAGGGAAAACCCATAAAAACCTCAGTATAATAACAATTAAGCTTACAATTGCTCCATATTTTATGCCTTGCCAAACGGAATATTTTCCTAAAGCCGCAACAATTTCAGGAAGTTCTAATCCAATTAAGACGAAAACAAGCGCATTCATTACGAAAATAAGTGTCGTCCAAACTCCAAGCATATTTAATCTTGTGCTTCCTGTTTGGAAAATCTCATGAGAACGCCAGGAAATGAACAGTCCGCCTGTAACGACTGCCATTACTCCCGAAAAATGAAACTGCTCTGCCGCAAGAAATAAAATATAGGGAGTCATTACCGTTAAAGCCGCATCAATTGCTGGAGTTGTGGGTAAAAAACGATGGATAAAATATACAATATGAGCTCCTACAAGGCCAACTACAATTCCCATTCCTGCAACCAAGAAAAACTGTCCCGTTGCTTCCTGCATTGAAAAAGTTCCGGTAATTACTGCTAATAAAGCAAATTTAAATACAATTAATGAAGACGCATCGTTAACCAAACTCTCTCCTTCCAAAATGGTCATTAATCTTTTCGGAACTCCCATTCCTTTCAGAACGGTCGCTGCTGCAACTGCATCCGGTGGTGAAACAATTCCGCCTAAAAGAAATCCTAAAGCAATGGTAAATCCCGGGATAAATGATGAGGTAAAATACGCCACGATTGTCGAGGTGAAAAACACCAAACCAAATGCTAATAAAGCGATTGGACGTTTCCATTTCCAAAAATCTGTCCATGAAGTATACCAAGCCGCTTCATATAATAATGGTGGTAAAAATATTAGAAATATTATTTCCGGATCTAAGCTCACGTGCGGAACACCGGGAACAAAACTGATTCCCAAACCTGCAATGACAAGGAAAATAGGATAAGCAATTTTGATTCGCTGAGCCAACATAACCAATAAGAAAACGGAAAATAAAAGTCCTAAAATAAGGAGTAAAGAATGATGCATGTATTTTTTTTCTATTTGTGAAAACTTCGACGAATATATTATTTAAAATATTAATTTTCAAATCTGTTTATACTTTTTTAGCCATAATTTTTATTAATTAAAACTAAAACAATGTGGTATCCTTTTAAAAACTCACAGATAAGGATGTAGTTCCTGTAAAACTATTTGCTTCCAAGTTTTTATTTCGATTGAGAAAAACAGCGTCTTTATTATTGAGATTTCTAATTTCCGTTCTCCAAAGCAGATTGGGAAGAATCTGATAATCAAAATTCAAAGAGTAACCGAGCGTCTGAAATCCATTTTCAGTTCCGGTTGTTATTTTTGCCTCATTTTTGTCGTGATAATATTCTCCTCGAGCAGCAATGCTAATTTTTTCAGTCGGAGAATATTTCGCAATAAAAACCGGTACATACCAAATATTGTAAGAATCACTTCCTTTAAATTTCTGTTCTGCTCCCAAATCAAAACCTGCTTTCACAGACCAATGATTATTAATTTTATAAATTCCATATAAATTATGAAAGTACCGCATTTGTCGGATGCTGTCCGGTTTATCATTACCGATAAATGAACTGCTGTTGATTGTCAATTTTTCGTTCGGAGTATAGCTCAATTGATGTCCAAAAGACGGTATACTATTACCATCAACTTGTTGGATTCTCTGCCATCCATTAACAATCAAACCGCTCATTAACCATTTTCCATTATCTGTCGTGTAAGAGATTTTTCCTCCTGTTTCAAAATAGGGCGAATTTTCTGCGGCGATACTTCTTGTTAAAGTCCAATTGTCTTTTACAACCGCACTTTCAAAACCAATATGAGAAGGGAAAATTCCGGCATCAATCCAGATATTTTTATTTTTTGAAATTTTAAAACCAATATTCGCTTCATAAATATTTTTCAAAACACCTTGTTCTTCAGAATAATTCGCATTCATATAAGTCCCTGTTGCCAAAGCGAGATTGACACGCAGATTTTCGGTTTCATAATTGGCTTTAATGAAGGCTAAATTGATATTGATTTCATTATTCCGATGATGGCTATAAATAAAACCCGGACGTGAATTACTTTCCGGGTTGTTAGAATCATATTGATAAAAAACTTCTGCAAATCCGCTTATTTTAAGCGAAATTTCTTTAGATTCCTGCGCAGAAAATCTCATTAAACTAAGCAATAATATAGGAAATAATAAAACTTTTCGGATTATCATTTTAATCATCAACTTTATCATTGAATTATAATGTAACTCTCAAGAATGGTCCGAAATTTCGTTTTTCTCTTTTCGTTGCACCATAATAATCATAATTTACTGCCGCTCCAATCGTAAATTGTTTATAAGAAACTCCCAATCTTCCAAAATATTGACTTCTGGAATGTACATCATTTTTAAAATCATAAATGTAAAGAGCCTGAAATCTTGTGTATAATCTCCACTTATGATCTTTGGAAATTTCAGGGAAATATTCTGCAACCAAGACATTATTTGTATTGGTGTTTTTATTAATACTGATTGCCGGATTAAAAATTACAGACCAAGAAGGTTTTCTCCACCCGAACTGAAATCCTACACTCGGAATCCATCCCAATCCTGCAACATTTGCGGCAGATGGCCCTACTCCAATATGTTTTCCTAATTTATAACTGACAATATTTACTGACGTAAAGTCATTATCACGGGCATTTTCATTCTTATATTCCGTAGCATAATTGGTTACAGAAATAAATCTAAGTTTCCCTTTCGTCTCCGGAATATCTCTTGAAATAATTGCCTGAAAATAAAATCTGTCCGAACCTGGTACAAATTCAATCGGTATCGCCGGTTGTGGAGCTGCCATTGATGTTGGCAAAGTTTTCACCTGTTCTATTTCTTTTTGTTCTTGTGCATGCAATACACCAAAAAGCATTGAAAAAATAAGTATAGTTTTTTTCATTTGTTGTTGATTTTTTTAATGAGGGTCTGAAAATTATTAAACCAAATATTTATACAATCTTTTGGTTAAAAATGGCATTACGACAAAGCTCACAATGGCAACCAGTGTCGCTACATTTAGAAAAATAATTAACAATGGCGGTGTTCCGAGAAATTTACCCAAAGGCATTAAAACATATTGTGCAAGCGTACTGATTAAAGTAAAAATCACACAGACAGCTAAAATATACACCTTCAGTCGGTTCGGATGCTTTTGTTCTGCTGGACTACTTTCCTGATAAACTCCGAATTCTTCGAAAAGCGGAGCGTTATTAATATCCGCTAAATGATCAGTTGCCCACAACATCTGCTCTTTTCGGAAAGTATTGTTTTCCCAAACTGAAAGGTTTTCTTTGGTATCAAATTGAAGAATGGTTAAAAATTCTTTTTCAGCAGCCCGACGATTGGTTTCAACAATTTCGGTTTTAATATACCCTTGCATTTCAGCTGCTTTCATTGCCATTTTTTGCATCCAATCCAGTGTTGCATCTTCTTTATCGCTGAAAGGTTTGATTCTTATTACGTTAGTTATCATAGTTGAATTTTAATTGAATTTTATTTAAGAGCTAAATAAACTTAAAGATTTACCAATATCTTTTCCGGCATAAGGTGGAAAAACATCGAGTTCTAAATCGGGATTGCCCACCAACATTGCTTTTGTATTGCTTAATGCATCAAAACCTGCTTTACCATAATATTTTCCCATTCCTGCATAACCAACCCCGCCAAACGGAAGACTATCTATCCAGCAATGCAGATTGGTTTGATTAATACAACCGCCGCCAAACGAAACCGAATTAAGGAAATAATCAATATTTTCTTGATTTTTACTGAAAATATAGCCTGCCAAAGATTTTGGTTTTCTCTTAATAATATTCGCAACTTCTTTCAAATCAGAATAAACCAGCACAGGCAAAACCGGTCCGAAAATTTCCTGCTGCAAGGCCGGATCATCCCAAGTACTCGGATATAAAACGGTTGGTTCCACATATCTCGCTGAAACATCATATCTTCCACCAATCACAACTTTTTCAGGAATGATGTAAGAAGCAACCCTTTCCGCATCATGTTCACTAATCATTCTTGCCAAATCCGGACTTTCCTGTGGATTATCTCCGTACATTTTTCGGATGGATGCCTTCAGTTTTTCAATGAATATTTCAGCAATACTTTCGTGTACATAAACATAACCCGGCGCAATGCACCATTGACCGGAAATTGCATTATGTCCCCATGCAATTCTGTCAACAGCAATATCGAGATTGGCTGTTTCATCTACAATTGTTGGATTTTGACCGCCTAATTCAAGAATAATCGGAGTCAGATTTTCTGCTGCTGCACGCATTACAACTTTTCCTACATTTGAGCTTCCGGTAAAGAAAATAAAATCAAAAGGAAGCTTCAGAAGTTCGGTAATTTCTTCTCTTCCGCCCGTTACAATATTTACAGCTTCCGGTTCAAAATATTTTGGAATCAATTCCCGAAAAAGCTCTGCAACAGTCGGTGTTGTATTGGCAGGTTTTAAAATCACAGGATTTCCGGCTGCCAAAGCCGCAATTGCGGGGTCAAGCAACAATAAAACGGGAGCATTGAAAGGTCCGATAACCAAAGTTGAACCAAACGGTTCTTTATAAATTACACCTCTGTTTCCGGTTTCTTCCAAACCTTTTGGAATCTTAACCTGTTCAGGTTTCATCAATTGTTTCAGGTTTTCTTTGTAATATTTTACATTTCCGAGTGGAACCGTTATTTCAAATAACTGCTCAAATGGAGGTTTCCGAAAATCTTTGTAGAGAGCCTGACAAAATTCGTCTTGATTTTCTGTCAGAAACTTTTCCATGCGATTAAGTTGGTCCATTCGCCACTCGTAGGTTTTGGTGGCATCGGTATAAAAAAACTCTTTCTGAGTATCTAGTAAAGTCTGAAATTTATTCATAATTTGAAGTTTTTCAATTAGTGAATATGGAAGTAAATGATTAGTTGAACTGTCTTAATTTTGCTTTCCTTTAAAAAATGCAAATGCATAATTTAGCTGAATGGCGATGATTACAGCTATTGCTAAATAAGAATTAACAAAACAAAGTAAAGCCCCAAGGAAATAAAGTGATTGCGAAACAATAATACGCCTTTTGATAGCTCCAGAAACTTCTTCTTCAACTTCTTTTTCAACAAAACCGTGCTTTGTAGAGTAATTCCAGCTGATGTAAAGCATTAATCCTAATAAAAATATATTGAGCCAATAGATTGCAATTCCAAAATTATGATCGATATAATCTCCCAAAAAGGCAGTTGTAAACGGAAGAAGCGATACAAAGAGAAGAAACAGAAGATTAATCCAAATCAGATTCCTGTCGCTTTTTTTGATATGTTCAAACTGAGAAGCCTGTCCCATCCAAAAAATTCCGGCTGTCATAAAACTGAGGAAATAAACTAAAAATTTGGGCATCAACTTTAAAAAAGTCATTGCTAATTCTTTATCATCACCTTCAATTTCCGGAAACTTTATTTCTAAAACCAAAAGCGTCATTGCAACTCCAAAAACGGCGTCACTAATGGCAATTATACGACCAATATCGTGACCAGCGATTTTATTATAACTGTTTTTCATACTGTTAAAAATTAAAATGATACAATTTCATCAATAATATTATCTGAAAAATAGGAGTAGAATATTACATCAAAAAAACAGAAGTTATTTTGGGAGATTAAGAATACTAATTAACATTTCACTTTTTAGTAAAAGCAAAATATTATAGACCAATTCTTATTTTCAGATAAAAAATTAATTAAGAAATTAGTGAGCCTGGCCGATATCTAGGCGATCAAATTTACCCTCAGAATTTTGATGAAATTTGAAAAAAACTTTAAAAGTTCCCCATTTTCCTGCTTTGAAATTTCCTGTAATATCTTTTCCATCATTTTCAACAGAATCTATAGTAAGGAATTTTTCTTCACCACAAGCTTCTTTTACAAAACCTTGAAAACCTTTTGGATTACCATCGTCAGTCATTGTCGGATTGTCTGTAAAATAGGATAAAAATGTTTTGCTGTCGCCATTTTGCCAAGCTGTCATTGCAGCATTCACTGTCGGGTTTGTGATTTTTGATAAATCCATAGTTTTTTGTGTTTTTTTATTTGTTAAATTTTTATTCTCGGTTGTTACCTTTATCTTCTCAGTATCTTTATTCTGCGCACAAGCTGTTACAGAAAAACAGAAAACTAAAGCAGATAATTTTGAAAATAATAATATTTTTTTCATCATTTCTGTTTTTAAAATTTATTAAACGCTTTTCAAAGGATGCTGAAGATAGATGATTAGCAGATTGAGCAACAGAAAAGGAATTTCGATGGCAACACCTTTTAAATCTTTATCTAAAAGATGAAAACATATAATTAGCAAAATGCCTGCTGCCATTAAGAAATTTCCCCAAACAAAAGTTTTAGGAAAAAGAATTAATATCGCAGCAAGAATAGTGACTGCTCCATTAATCATTAAACCTGTTTTGCCAAATCCCCACTTTCCGAACATTTCCATCATTTCAGGTTTTCCGGAAAACATTGCATATCCTTGTTTGAATCCCATAAAAACGGAAACCAAAATCAGAACAGTGTTTATTATTTTAAGTATCATAGTGTTTTTTTAAGTTTTAGTAATGAAAGCTGAATACATTGTTCCGCCAAAAACAGATTTTCTCTCACCTATCTTTTCAATTTTTGAATAGCCTAATTGCTTAAACAAAGATTTTAATTCATCAAAAGTGATCGGAAAAGTTTCCCATTGATTGGGAATTGAATTATCATATTCTATAATGATCCATTTTTCATTTCCTTTCTCAAAGTATTCTTCAAGTTTTCGAATCAACTTTGTTTTATCTTTTACAAAATGTAAAGCATTTGCTAAAAGAATTCCATCTAAAGGTGAAATATTTAAATCTTCATTTTCAAAATCAGTCTGAATATAATCAATCATTATTTCATGATGCTGTTCAGAAAGATTTTGTCTTTGCCTGTCTATTGCAAATATTTTACTTTTATTTTCTAATTTTTCAGCCAAAGCATAAGTAAAAGTTCCGTTTCCGCAACCTAAATCTGCCCATATTTCAGGTTTAATTAAGGATAATTTTGGTAATAATAATTTAGCTTCGTTGATTTCCATAAAATAAAAGTTGGGAATTGAAGCTTTTTCAATTCCCAACTTTGAAAGAGCTTATGAATACTCTATTACCTCGTCGTGTATCCGCCGTTAGCAAAGATAGTCTGACCTGTAATCCACCATCCTTCAGTAACTAAAAATTCTACCAATGGTGCAATATCAGCAATATCAGTTAGTCCTCCTAATGCTGCTGCAGATTTGTGATAAGCTACCGCATCTTCAGCTTCCTGTCCGTAGAAAAATGGAGTATCCATTGGCCCGGGAGCAACTGCTGTTACAGAAATACCTCTTTCGCCAAATTCTTTAGACGCAGCTCTTGTAAAATGCTCTACAGGAGCTTTCATACCTGCATAAGTAGAATAAAGACCTGTATAAGCTGCAAGAAGCGAAGTTACAATTGTACAGATTTTACCGTTATCAGCTACTTTTTTTCCAGCTTCCTGCAAGAAGAAATAAGCCACTTTAGAGTTGATATCAGACATTGTATCATACTCCTTTTCTGTAGTTTCAGTAAATGGTTTTTTCAATACCATTCCAACTGTGTTGATTGCGATATCAATAGTTCCGAATTTACTGATTGTCTCATCAAAGAACTTCGTAATATTTTCAACCTTAGTAAGGTCTGCCTGAAATAAAAAAGCTTCTGCTCCCAAAGCATGAACTTCTGCTAAAGTTTTTTCACTTTCTTCTCTTGAACTTTCGCTGTTATAATGAATAGCAAGCTTTGCTCCTTTCGCTGCAAAATCTGTACTTAAAAGTCCTCCTAAGTTTTTACCTCCTCCAGCAATTAAAACTACTTTACCTTTCACATCGTGTTTTGACATAATATTTTTTTTAATGAGTTAACAATACAAATATGAAAAATTACAGAGCTTAAAATATGGTTAACTTTTCGGATGTTGGAAGAATTTCAGAAATTATTGTTTAAACAAAATCATCAAAATGAATTTAAGAAACTGAAATTCAAGTAAATAAATTTAAACTATTTTAAATCTAAAAATAAATTTAATTACACAGGTAAATGCGAACAGGCAACAAGAATATGTTAAATCGGACAACTTTAAAGAAAATTATATTTAAAAACTAAAATTATTCTTATTCGTTTTTTTACTAAAACTTTAAAAATAGTTCAAAACTTACTCATTAACCTTTCGATTAAAGCATAACTAAATTTCCGCCTAACCCAAAGATTTGATATTGATATCCTTAAAAACTCCACATCTGTACCATTACCTAAAACGAAAAAAGCTTTAAAACATACGTTTTAAAGCTTTTTGTACTACTTTGATATTGTAGTTGCGATCCGGACGGGACTCGAACCCGCGACCTCCGCCGTGACAGGGCGGCATTCTAACCAGCTGAACTACCGGATCTTTTGCCATAACTAAGGTTATTACCTTTCGTTATTGTGGTTGCAAAAATACAACATTTCAGCAAACCTGCAAATATTTAGACAAAAAAAATGCTCTCCAAATAGGAAAGCATTCATTATCAAACTTATTATTTTACAAATGAGCGCTCAGTTTTTCTGCGATCACTTCTTTTGGTGCTACACCAACTAATTTATCTACAACCTCACCGTTCTTGAAAATAAGAACTGTAGGAATATTTCTGATGCCATACTGCATAGAAATATCTTGGTTATTATCTACATCTACCTTACCTACGATTGCTTTACCTTCAAAATCGGCAGCAACTTCTTCAATGATTGGTCCCAAGGTTCTGCACGGCCCGCACCATACTGCCCAAAAGTCTACCAATACAGGTTTGTCTGATTTAAGTACTTCCTGGAACGAACTGTCTGTAATTTCTAAAGCCATTTTTTTATTTTTTAATTAATATATTTTCTTTTATTTCTGAGATCAAAATTACCTCTTTTATCCGAAAAGCCTATCTATGCTCAACATTTGTTTTTTCTATAACCAAATAATCTGCCGAAATTTCTGCAAGAGCTGCAACAAATGCATCGATATCTTCTTTAGTCGTCATATGGCTGAATGAAATACGCAGCGGAGTGCAATTATCCATCTCATCTTCGGAAAGCACCATCATCATTACCATTGAAGGCTTTGAAGCCCCGGAAGAACAAGCACTGCCCTGAGAAATGGCAATTCCTTTCATATCCAACTGTAAACCAATCAGAGGATTTTTGTAAGGCAACAAGGCACTTAAAACAGTATATAAACTATTTTCTTTTTCCGCACTTCTTCCATTGAATTTGATACCTGGAATTGCTTCTGAAAGTTTTTCTTTTGCATAATCTTTAATCGTCTGCATGTGAGTTGAAAACTCTTCCATTTTATTTAAAGAAATTTCCAAAGCTTTACCTAAACCTACAATTCCCGCAACATTTTCAGTTCCTGCTCTCAAACTTCTTTCTTGTGGACCTCCTGTAATAATACCTTTAAGACCACTTGATTTTCTGATAAAAGCAAAACCAACACCTTTTGGACCGTGGAATTTATGTGCACTGCATGAAGCAAAATCTACTTTAATATCTTCAAAATTCAGAGGCATATGAGCCATCGTCTGAACCGTATCTGAATGGAAAAGCGCATTATTCTCCCTGCAAAGTTCAGCCACCTTTTTGATGTCAATTAAATTTCCGATTTCGTTGTTGGCGTGCATTAAACTTACCAGAGTTTTCTTATCTGAAGATTTTAGAAGTTCTTCCAGTTTTGCTAAATCAATATCACCTTTTTCATTTGGACGGATGTAATTCACTTCCACTCCTTTTCGGGATTTCATATCCAAAATACTTTCGGAAACACATTTGTGCTCCATCGGCGAACTGATAATTCTTTCAACACCCAAATGCGAAACAGCAGATTTAATAATCATATTGTTGGATTCTGTACCGCAAGAAGTGAAAATAATCTCGGCCGGACTTACATGAAGATAATCTGCAACCTGCCTTCTCACATTTTCAATCAAAATTTTAGCTTCCTGACCAAAACTGTGTGTGGATGAAGGATTTCCGAAATTGATTTTCATTGTGCTTACCATTGCGTCAATCACCTCTTCTGTAAGCGGTGTGGTGGCAGCGTTATCTAAATATATTTTACTCATTATAATTTGGAATATGTAAGTTTAACTGAGGTAAAGGGTTTATCTGAAGGCACAGAAACAAGCATCCACGGATTTGAGATCATCATCATTTCCATTCCGCCTGATTTGTATTCGGGAACTTCAAGGGTTAAAACATTATTTTCAACTGAAGCTTTTTTAATTTCAGTAATTCTGTGATCACCGGAGCTGAAACTTCCCAAATCGTAAATAATGATTTTGTTTTTATCTGAAATTGCTGGATAGCCAGGCTTATCTCCGTCTTCTACTGTGTTTCGTTTTGCGACCTCTGCCAGTAATTGCTGTTGGTCTTTAAGAATGACAAACCCTTCAGTTTCTGCACCGCCTTGCGAGGATGTAGTTAAAATTCTTGGTTTTAAATCCTGAGAAGATTTATCAGAAACAGTAGTTTTACAGCTTAAAATGAAAGCCAGGCATAAAAAAAGCAACTTGTTCATTGATTCGGTTTTTAATGACTCAAAATTAATGAAAAAATTGGTAATGACCTTCATTTGCCCAATTCAGCATCGGACGATCACCGGAAGTATCTCCAAAAGCTATGATTTTATCGAACTTTTCGTCTGAAATTTCTTTTTTGATGCGCTCCAGTTTTTCTTTTTTATTGCAGTTTTTGCCGATAAAATTTCCCGTGAAAACACCGTCTTTAAACTCTGCTTTTGTAGAAATCAATTTCATTTTGAAAGCTTCAGCAAATGGCTGTGCCCAAATATCGAGAGAAGCTGTTACCAAAAAACTTTCTGTGGTTTCTTTGTCGATATTTTTAATGAAATCCAACGCATTTTCCCTAACGATTTTCGGATAATGAGCCTCAAAAAACTGCTTGGATTTTTCTTTAATTTTAGCTTCATTCTGACCTTTCAAAATCGATCCTATGAAACTTTTTTTCACCTTTTCGGTATCAGCAAGCTTCAGTTTAAGCAAAACAAAAAGCGGAATATGTTTTAAAAACTGTACACGAAATTTAGCAGAATCATAGAATTTGAGATACATAAACATTGTATCTTTATAAGTAAGCGTTCCGTCGAAATCGAAACAATACAGTTTTTTCATGGGATGCCAGGTGTTGGATGATGGATGTAAAAATCTATTCAATTAAAACTTTGTCAAAGCAAAATTATTGTGTTGTAAAACTTTGAAAAAGTAAGAATATTTTTACAATTTTAATTTTTTAAATATAAACTCAGGAATGTTTCTGATAATTAACATGATAATGCCCCAAACCGGCAAAACATATATTGAATTTTTTTGCTTTTTAAATCCTTTATAAATACATTCTGCAGCCTGTTTTGGAGTAGCTGTCAACGCAGGATTTAATGGAAGTCCTTCTGTCATTTTTGTATCCATAAAACCTGGTTTTACCGTTATCACATGAACTTTCTTCTCGAAAAGATAGTTTCTGAGACCGCTCAGATAGGCTGTAAAAGCTGCTTTTGCACTTCCGTAGATAAAATTACTTTGACGCCCACGATCACCTGCTACAGATGATAACCCGATGATTGTTCCTGATCTTCTACTTTCAAATTTCTGTGCAAAAAAGTTAATCAACGGAACTAATTTTGAATAGTTAATATCAATAATTCTTGCTGTATTTTTATCGTCATAAAGTCCTTCCTCAGAACCTTCACCTAAAAAACCCGTCGCACAAAATAATAGATTTGAACTGATGTGCTCCAATTTTGAATAATTGATTTCCTTTGTAAGATCAATTTCAATAATTTCAGATTGCTGAAAAAATTTCACGTCAATATGCTTTGCAAATCTCTCTGAAGCTTCCCTGCTGGAGGTGAGAAGATAGATTTTTTCAAATTTTTCACCTTCCTGAAGTGCCTTTTCCACAAATGCCTGTGCTACTTCTGAAGTACTTCCAAGAACGATCATATTGTATTATTGTTTAAAATTCTTTTATGCTGAAGCGAAATGAACTTCGGATTTTCAACATTTTTAAGATAATTGGTCAGTGAAGAACGGCTCATGCTGTCTTTTGTCAAATAAATTTTTCCGTTGTATTCCTCAACAATTGAATCCAGCTGATCAATAAGTTTTTTTAAATTTTTATCTACTTTAAAGTCTAAAGCCAGAGAATATCCTTCAAAAGGAAATGAGTTGTAAGCTTCCGGATTTTCCTTTCCATACAGTTTTAAAACCGCTAAAAAAGAACCGCTACCCGACTTTGCAATCGTCTCCAGAATTCTCTGCATTCCCTCTCTGCATTTATCTTTGGGAATCATCATCTGGTATTGGATGAAACCTTTTTTTCCGTAAATTTTATTCCAGTCGTTTACAAAATCAAGCGGATAGAAAAATGTATCGTAATCGGTAAAATTTTTCAACTCCTTTTTTGCCTGCTTTTTATAGTAGAGATAATTAAAAATTTTTACTGTCAAAGAATTCAGCGCAAATCCCGGAAAGTAAAAAGGGACAGTCGGCGAAAATTTCTTTTTCAGCCGTAGAGGATTATTCTTCAGTTTTTCAGGAAGTTCATGAGGAAAAGCGTGTTCGCCACGCATCATAATACTTCTTCCAAGATCTTTTCCCTTTTGCAAACAGTCTATCCACGCAACGGTGTACGTCCAGCTTTCGCTTTCTTCAAAAAGACGGAAAATTTCGTCCAGATTTTCAGCTTTTATACTTTCCTGACGAATGTATGCTGACTCAATATTTTTTAATTTAAATTTAACTGAAAGAATTATTCCTGTGAGACCCATTCCTCCGATGGTAGCCCAGAATTTATCAGAATTTTCTTCCCTTGAGCAGGTGATAATTTCACCTTTTTCATTCATCAGCTTAAAATCAATCACGTATTCAGAAAAACAGCCTTCAGCATGGTGATTTTTACCGTGAACATCACTCGCCAAAGCGCCTCCAACAGAGATAAATTTAGTTCCAGGTGTTACATAAAGAAAATATCCCTGCGGAACCGAAATTTCCAGAACTTCAGAAAGAAGAACGCCTGATTCACATTCGATAATTCCGTTTAAACGGTCGAAACTGATGAATTTATTTAATTTTTTTGTGGAAAAAATGCTTTCCGCCAATGAAGAATCGCCGTAGCAACGACCATTTCCTCTGGCAATAATCTCGTTGTGATTTAAAACAAAATCCTTTATTTTAGAATACTGATCTTCCGAACGCATCTCTTTTTCAACCACTGGAAAATTTCCCCAGTTGGTTACTTTTTTAACAAAATTCGGTTTCATTCTTTAAAATAAATTTGAATTAAAAATGCGATTACCCATAGAAAAAGAGTAACCTGAATGTATCGATCTCTGTAGACAATTTTTGTTGGAGATTCTGTTCGGTTGTAGACCAACGTTTGTTGAAGATACCTTAAAAAGGCAAAAACTACAAAAATCACAGTATAAAATACTCTGGGATGAAATCTCTGCTGCACTTCAGGTGAAAGGGTAAACATCAGATAGCAAATAATGGCCAACGTCACTGAAATCGATAGGGCAATATCTGCAAACTGAACATTATAGCCATCTAAAGCTTTTCTGGTTTTTCCTGAAACCTGAGCATTGATGAGTTCTCCACGTCTTTTCCCGATGGCAAGAACCAATGCCAGAACAAACGTAAGTAGCACAGCCCATTGAGAAATATTGATTCCGGTGATGGAACCGCCCGCCTGAACTCTTAAAACAAATCCTGTTGCAATGATAAAAATATCGATAATTGGAACGTGTTTTAATTTAAAAGTATAAGCCAGATTCATCACAAAATAGGTCAGAATGATAAGTGCAAATTTCCAGATACTGTCTTGAAAATACATTTGAGAGCCCACTGTAAAACAAATATTGACTGCCACAAGAACAGCTAAAATAATCAAAGCTCTCTTCTTGGAAATTGCCCCACTGGCCAAAGGTCTACGGCGCTTTTCGGGATGCTTTCTATCAGCCTCAATATCGTTGTAGTCATTTAAGATATAAACAACGCTTGCTGCTAAAGAAAATACAATAAAAGCAACAATACTTTTGAGAAGAAGATCTGTATGCGTAAACTTACCCGCAAAAAAAAGTGGAACAAAGACAAAAAGGTTTTTTACCCATTGCTCTACGCGAAGCAGCTTTAAATATTGTTTCATTAATGTGTAATCAAATGCAAAAATAATGATTTTGCACAAAAAAACCGCTATAAAAGCGGTTTAGATATTTTAATAAATCAATAATAAATTACTGGCCCTGTGCAGCATCGTTGATCATTTTTTCGTTTGCAGTAATTGCAAATTCAACTCTACGGTTTTGTGCTCTACCTGCGTCTGTATCGTTGGTCGCTACAGGGTTTGATTCACCTTCACCCAATGCAAAAAGTCTTGAAGTTGCAATACCTTTTCCATTTAAATATGCCTTAACAGAATTTGCACGTCTTTCAGAAAGTTTCTGATTGTAATCATCTGATCCTACGCTATCTGTATGACCATAGATATTAATGTTTGTATCAGGATTGTTTACCAAAACCTGCGTTAATTTATCTAAGTTAGCTTTCGCTGTTGAAGTAAGATCTGAAGAGTTAAAAGCAAAAGTTACAATACTTTCGTTAAGGGTAATTTTAATACCGTCTCCTACTCTTTCTACTTCTGCACCAGGTAAAGTTTCTTTAATTTCCTTAGCCTGCTTATCCATTTTATTACCGATCACGTTTCCGGCAACACCACCTATTACAGCTCCTAAAACCGCACCTAAAGCAGCATTTTTACCTTTCCCTACATTATTTCCTAAAACCCCACCGATTACAGCACCCGAAGCGACTCCTACAGCAGTACCTCTTTGCTGGTGATTAGAATTCTGCACGGCTTCACAACTTGTAAGCAATAATGCTGATGATAAAAATAAGCCTGTGATATATGTTTTTGTAAATTTCATCTCAAATAAGTTTTAAAAAATTGATTATTTCATTCCTGTTCTTTCGAAGTTGTAAATAACTTTCACGTTTTCGCCGTCAAAAGGAATATTTTGTTCTAAGGAGAATTGGTCTGTTGCTTGTTTTACGAGCGTTAAAGTGTAGCCAGCCGTATTTTGTTTAGCTTTGGTACCGTCGGCAATCTTTTTAAAATTAAATGTAGTTCCGTTCACCACTTCAATTTTAATAGGTTGTGTAAATCCTCCGCCACAGTTTCCACCACCATTAATGGTATAAGCTCCTGTATAATTATTAGGGATAAGCCTCCAGTGACTTCCTACAAAACACTGTGCATCGATGCCATCGTCGAAAGGTTTTATTTTGAACTGTTTGTCGTAGTCGATACTCACAATATCATAATCTCCTTTCATTTTGAGAAATTCAGATCTGTTTTGCTGTGCATCTCCCGCTTTCTTTACTCCTGAGCAGGATAGGTTGAAAAGTGAAACACTTATTAAACCTGTTAAAACTAGCTTTTTCATAATTTCTGTTTAATTATTTAATAAAATTAAAGATATAAAAAACTGTGCCAATATACCACAAATCAAAAAAAAGTCCGCAAAATTGCGGACTCTGAATAATATTGTTTTGCTGAAAAACTATTTTCTTGTAGCCTTTCTTGCTGGTTTTGAAGCTTTTTTCACTTTACCGGAGTTTCCTTTATAGAAATTGGTAAAAGCATATTCTGCAGCTTTTTTAAGATCAATAACACCTCCGGCTTGAGAGAAGTCTGTAAATCCGTCTGCTGTACTTGCATTGCTGGATTTAGTGAGAGATTCAATAATTTGAGCAGGAGTAAGATTTGGCATGTAAGCTAACAATACTGCTGCAGCTCCTGCAACTACTGGAGAAGCCATTGATGTTCCCTGTAAATACTGGTATTCATTTTTCGGTGTTGTAGAATAAATTTCCTGCCCCGGTGCGAAAACATTAACCATTTTTTTATTGTAATTAGAGAATCCAGCTCTCAAAGATGCGCTGTCGTCTGTACTTGCTCCCACTACCAAAACATTGCTTACAAAAGGTGCTGCGTCTGTAGCATTTTTAAAATTGGTAGGGTATGCTGTGTGCTCCGCAACATCCTGATTTTCGTTTCCTGCTGCTTTTACCAAAAGAACTCCTTTGTCTTCAGCATATTTGAATGCATCCCAAACAACATTCTTTCCTGGAGACACTGGCTTTCCGAAAGACATATTCAAAACTTTTGCTCCGTTGTCTACAGCGTATCTGATTGCGTTTGCGACGTCTTTATCTCTTTCATCACCATTTGGAACTGTTCTCACTGTCATTATTTTAGCAACTTTAGAAGCTACACCATACTGAACTTCTTTTCCCTGAGGAAGACCTGCTATGATTCCGGCAACGTGAGTTCCGTGCGTTGCATCAGGACCTTCGTAATGGTTGTTTCCATATTTTTTCTCAGAATAATCGTCGTAATTATCTCCTACAATTTCTTTTCTTGGATCAAAATTGATGTCGTACTGCTGAGCCATCGGTGTAAAATGATCAAGAGCTTCTTTCATCTGTTCCTGCATTGTTTTTTCAAACTCAACAGAAGATTTTCCTGCAAATTCCGGATTGTTTACGATTTGGTTCATTACCTGCAATGCTCTCGCTTCATTTTGGTCTGCAGGTTTAATAGCTTTAACTGTTTCAGCTGTAAAAGCTTTACCATTAAGCATTTTTACCATAGTTGGAATTGATTGCTGAATTCCGGTATAAACCTGTACGCTTTGTTTACCTTCTAAGCTTTTTTTGCTGTACATTTCTTTAGATTTCATGTACATTGCAAATTCTTCCGGCATTTTTGCCTGGTTTGCTTTATTTTTTGCAGAATCGTCTCCTTCGAAAACAGGTTTGTATTTAGCAACAACACGTGTTACTTCCATATTATCTACATCGATGTCACCATTTTTCCCACCAATAAAACTCCATCCGTGGATATCGTCAATATAGCCATTTTCGTCGTCATCTTTACCATTGTTTGGAACCTCATTAGGGTTTGTCCACATATTTTTCACCAATCCTGGATGATCTACCTGAACACCACTGTCTAAAACTCCTACCAAAACAGTTTTCGGCTTTAAACCTTTAGATTCTAAAAATTTATAAGCGTTTTCTGTGTTTACACCATATACCTTGGTAGTAGAAAAATCTTTGTGGTACCAAGTCATTAAATCTTTATCCGACTTCGGATCTGCCGCTTTCGCTGAAGTTTCCTGTGCGTAAGACATTGTGAAACCTGTAAGAAAAACAGCTGCTAAGAATAATTTTTTCATAAGTTGATAATTACATTTTTAAAATCAGATGAAATTGCTTTGGTTTAAAAGAATACTTTTGAAATTCGGATAAACAATAATTTAATCTGAAAATTATTTTTTTACATTTTTAATATAAGTAGCCGATTCCGGGCCTTTGTTACAAAGAAGATCAATTATGGATAAATCTTTGATAAAGCCGAGCTTATCTGAAAATGTCTGATAATACTCTTCCAGCTCATATTCAGACTCATTTTTTGCTGAAAATTTTTCTCTGAAATTCAATGCTTCCGGATTTTTGATGTATTCTGTATTCAAAGAATATGCCTTTTCTGATTTTAGAATCTGCTGAATGGTTTCAAGACTTTTAATATTTAAATCTAAAAGAAATTTTTCCTTTGTCTCAAAAATCTTCACCAACTTATCTTCATAATATTCAAAATACGGCGAACTCTGGTAAGCGGTTTTAATAGATTTCCAGTGAAGATTCTGCCAGTTTTCACGGTAAGACATTTCGATATCTTTAAACTCTCTTGCACCGTTATGATTGATTGGGATGATCAGCGAAAGCTTCCCATTGGCTCCGAAAATATTACATCGGTTTCTGTAGGTCTGTTTCGGAAAGCTTTCAAATTGTTCAAAACTGATATTGCTTTCATCATTTAAAAATTCTGAAAACCATGAAATCGGTGGTAAATAAAATACCGGTAATAGTATATTCTGCATCTTATATATTGCAAAAATGAAGTACTTTTTCAAATACTTCATTTTTTATTGATTTAAATTTTAATTATTCTTCAGATTTATCTTTCTTAAATAACTTCATAAAATATTCCCATCCGAAGAAAAGAATAAGAATCATAGCGGCAATCCACCAGTAAGAAGTTTTGTTAGCTTCGCCTGTGTTGGTTGCTTTAAACATTCTGTCCCAACGGATTTTAAACGGAGCCTCGTAAGAACTGTCTCCGGAGAATGCACCTTGCAAACTCATCCATGTGAACATTGGTTTTCCTACAATGTTTTCTTCAGGAACAAAACCAAAGAATCTTGCATCCAATGAAGCATCTCTGTTGTCTCCAACCATCATGTAGTAATCCTGCTTGATTGTATAGTTCGTTGCAGGCTGATTGTTGATTAAAATTTGTCCGTTTTTTTCTGCAACGCTGTTGTGTTCATATTCAGAAATAATCCAACGATACATTGGTAAAGTTTCTTTATTGATGGCAACCACGTCTCCTTTTTTTGGAATTCTTACAGGACCGTACCAATCTTGGTTCCAAGCTTTATTGATAGGAAATATTGATTGTGTTGTGTCAATTTTAGATTTATTTTCTCCTCTGTAAGCAATCGCAGCCTCGCCCTTTGGAAGAATATCTTCCTTCATCTCAATTATTTGTGGAAGCTTCATGATTTCATTTGCAGTTTTGTCTGTAAGACCTTGGAAAGCATAGATAAATCCGCTTCCGTCCGGAATTTCCTGTACCGGTAAAAATCCGTAAATCTCGTATAATGCAGGAATATCAAGTTGACTTCCAGTCTTGGCTATAAATCTGTGTTGTCTTTCCTGATCTCCCAAAACAATCTCGGGTTTTCCATTCACAAAAAGTCTTCCTCCACGCATTTCAAATGTTTCACCTGCAACAGCTACACATCTCTTTACGTAAGGATCTTTTCTGTCGATTGCCGTATGAACTGAATCCTGCGGATAATTAAAAACAACGATATCGTTTCTCTGAGGTTTATTGAACTGAAGAATTCTTTCGTAAGGCAACTTCACACCGTCAACATAAGATTTTCCGTCATTTTTAGGATTTCCGTCTTTTTGAAAATCATAAATAGTTCCCTGTAAGAAAGGTATTGCCAAAGGACGCATCGGCATTCTGTAACCGTAGCTCCATTTGTTGACGAAAAGGAAATCACCAACAAGCAAAGTTCTTTCCATAGAACCTGTTGGAATTCCGAAGGGCTGAGTTACAAAAACGTGAATAATGGTTGCGAAAACCACCGCAAAAGTAATAGATCCCATAAATGAATCTTTCTTCTTCAATGATTTTTCTTCGTCTGTCAAAAACATATTTTTTGCCTCTTCATCTTCAATCTCTGCATCTTTTGAATAGTTAACTGAAGCCATGTAGATAAACGGCAAAATCACGGTAAGAATCTGATGCTGAACCAAACTCTTCCCAAATTTTTTCATTAAATAAATATGAAAAACAGACATCATGATTGGCCCTACAATTGGAAGATAAGACAGAATAGCCCACCATTTTGGATGTTTGGTTTCCTTTAAAATAATAAAGTAATTGTAAAAAGGAATAAATGCAAAAGCAGGATTGTATCCCATTTTTTTAAACAGTTTCCAATTTGAAAGTCCCATCAATACAGATAAAATGAGAACGTAAACTGCGTAGGTTAAAAAGTAATTCATATATTTTTTTGAATATGATTTATTGTTTAAAATTGGTTCTTTAAGTGAGCATCTGTTCTACTTTGACAAATTTTTAGCGCCTTGTTTTTACTTTGTCAAAGTTTTGCCACCCACATTTCAATATCATTAGTCTGAGATTTAAAAATTTGTTACAGAATTAAAGTCCTAAAACGTCATTCATAGTAAAAATTCCTTTTTTATCTTTAATAAATTCTGCAGCGACTACAGCTCCCAGTGCAAAACCGTTTCTGTTGAATGCTGTATGTTTTATTTCAATTTCATCCACTTCACTTCTGTAGAAAACACTGTGAGTTCCCGGAACTTCATCTTCACGGATCGCAAAAATACCCAATTGGTTATCTTTGGTTTCCTCTAATTTCCATCCATCAAATTTTGAATTATGTTTGAAAATTCCTTCGGCAATTGAAATAGCCGTACCGCTGGGTGCATCTTTCTTGTGAATGTGATGAATTTCTTCTAACTGACAATTGTATTCATCAACATTTTTCATTAAATCTGCTAATTTTTCGTTTAAAGCAAAGAAAAGATTTACTCCTAAACTGAAATTGGATCCGTACAAAAATGCTGTTCCGTTTTCCAAAGCAATATTGTCGATTTCTGTTCTTTTTTCAAGCCAGCCAGTCGTTCCCGAGATTACAGGAACTTTGTTTTCAAGACATGCTTTTATATTGCTGAAAGCGGCTTCGGGAACAGAAAATTCAATGACCACATCAGGATTATTAAGATTTTCTGCAGTTGGCGTTTCCTTTAAACGGGCTACAATCTCATGACCTCTCTTCTGAGCGATTTCTTCGATTATTTTCCCCATTTTTCCGTATCCAACTAATGCTATTTTCATGTGTGAAGTTTATTGTGTGTAAAAATACCAAATCGCCGAATGAAAATCAATTGATTCCAAAGGCGATTTATAAATTATTTTGTTTAAAATCTAAAATTTAGAGCCAAACCTGTTTTCGGAGGCTCAGTCCTGAAATTATCATAGATAACTGCAGGTGCAAAGGTAAGATCGGGGTCTTTCCTACCTTCGTATAAATGTGCATCAACCACAGCGTCAACGATATTCAGAATATAAATTAATCCTGTGATTGCAATGGCATAATCACGCTGTCTTTTGATTCTGTCCTGAGCATTTCCTAATGCTATTTTATCCAAATGCGGTCTTGCATCTACAAATTCATTGGGAGTTCCGTTGAGTTTAGCGATGTAATACTCTCTGTATTTTAAATATTGATTTTGATTCCAGATGGCGATTCCTGCACCGGCTCCCACTGCTCCCAGAACAATCGGAACTTTCCAGTATTTTTTGTTGTAAACCTGACCAAGCCCCGGCAGAACCGCAGAATACAAACCTGCTACTGTTGGATTCAGTTTTTTAACCGCAGCTTTTTTTGCAGGAGCATTTACTTTTTCAATTTCAGAAACCACATTAGCCGCATTTTGGGGTTTAGCAGCAGGAATACTGTCTTTAGCGTAATGATCGAGTCGTAAAGAATCTGTCGGGGTACCAATCTGAGCAAAACTCAGACTGAAAATCAATATAAAAAAAGTGACGAGTAATTTTTTCATTTATTTAATATGAGATAAAATGTACTCCAGCTCATCCTCATTTTTAAAATCAAGAATTAATTTACCTTTTTTTCCCGTTCCGGTTGTTTTTATTTCAACCTTCACATCCAAAATATCGGAAATGGTTTTCTGAGCTCTTTTGTAGTTATTAGAAAGCTCTGCTTTTGCTCTTTTTGCAGCAGGAGATTTCGGGTTTTTAATTGCAGTAGCAGCTTGCTCTGCCTGTCTTACATTGAGTTTTTCTTTAATAATTAAATCAAATAAAATCTGCTGATGCTCTTCAGTTTCAAGGCTAATGATGGCACGACCGTGACCTGCAGAAATCTCTCCGCTTCTGATGGCGTTCTGAATATCCGGACTCAGTCTTAAAAGCCTGATCGAATTGGTAATCGTACTTCTGTCTTTCCCAACTCTCTGGCTCAGATTTTCCTGAGTAAGACCAATTTCATCCATTAGTCTTTCGTAAGTCAAAGCAATCTCTATCGCATCAAGATCTTCTCTTTGAATGTTTTCAACAAGAGCCATTTCCAAAAGCTCCTGATCGTTTACCAAACGAATATATGCCGGAATTGAAGTAAGACCTGCAATTTTACTCGCACGGAAACGTCTTTCTCCTGAAATAATTTCAAACTTTTCGCCATCTTTTCTCAAAGTCACAGGTTGAATAACCCCTAAATTTGTGATAGACTGCGCAAGTTCGTTTAATGCTTTTTCGTCAAAATAGGTTCTTGGCTGGGTAGGATTCGGATAAATATCTTCAAGAGCAACCTCTACGATATTTCCTACAAATTTATCTGCACCTTCATCGGTAGCAGAGTTGATTGTTGCTTTGGATTCTGCACTCAAAATAGCACCTAACCCTCTACCCATTGCTCTTTTTCTGTCTTTCATTCTTTAAAAATGATGATTGATGTATGATAAATGATAACTAAAAGCTATACTATTATTTTAATTTTTTACTAATTTTTCGTTTTTCAGCAAAACCTCTTCTGCAAGTTGAATGTATTGAATTGCACCTTTACTTTCTGCATCGTAATTCAAAATACTTTCTCCAAAACTCGGTGCCTCACTCAATCTTACATTTCTGCTGATGATGGTTTCAAAAACCATCTCCGGGAAATGAGAATTTACTTCTTCCACCACCTGATTAGAAAGTCTCAAACGGCTGTCGTACATCGTAAGCAGCAAACCTTCAATATCAAGATCTTTATTGTGAATTTTCTGTACGTTTTTGATTGTGTTCAAAAGTTTACCTAAACCTTCTAAGGCAAAATACTCACATTGAATAGGAATGATAACAGAATCTGCAGCCGTAAGAGCATTTACGGTAATTAAACCTAAACTCGGTGCACAGTCGATAATGATGTAATCGTAGTCATCTTTCACGCTTTGCAGCGCTTTTTTCATCATATATTCTCTGTTGTCTTTGTCTACAAGCTCAATTTCAGCTGCAACCAAATCAATATGAGAAGGTACAATATCAAGATTTGGTGTGGAAGTTTGCTTGATGCAGTTTCTTGTTTCAACACTGTGTTCCAACAAATTATAGGTAGAATACTGCACATCATCAACGCCCAATCCCGAAGTTGCATTGGCCTGAGGATCAGCATCGATAATTAAAATTTTCTTTTCTAAAACACCCAATGCAGCTGCAAGGTTTACAGCAGTAGTTGTTTTTCCGACGCCTCCCTTCTGATTAGCGATTCCTATGATTTTACCCATTATTAGAACTTTAAGCCTCAAAAATACACATTTTTCTCTGCTTTGTGCGAACCGCTAAAAACAAAATTCAGTTAAAGTATTGTTAACAAATGATTTAAGCTAAAAAAAAATTATCCACAAAAAAAATTCTTTGTGGATAAGTATATTTAATTAATTGCTAAAATTTATTGGTTGAATATCATTTTTACAGGAAATTTGAAATAACTTCTTACCGCCTGACCGAATTTATCTTTTCCAGGAGACCATTTTCCTTTCACATTCATAATTGTTCTGATAGCTTCTTTATTGAAATCGGCATTTTTACCGTCCGCTTTTAAACCAGAAATTGTTCCGTCTTTTTCAACTACGAATGTTACAACTGTTGACAGCATGCCTTCGTTTTCAAACTCTGCCGTATCAAATTTATCAATCACTTTATTTCTGAAAGCATCTATTCCTCCTATAAAATTAGCAGCTACAGACAATTCTCCCGTTCCCAAAATTTCATTACCTGCTGGTTTAATGATTACAGGATCTTTAATTGGTAGTTTTCCTGTTCCGTTATCAGTAGGAACTCTGTCTGTCTGAGGATTTTGAGTTGTAGCAACTTCACCATCAAAATTATTTTTTGTTCCAGATACCGCATCATCAGGAATTTTCTGTAAAAGCTGAGAATCATTTGCATTAGCTGTTGGCGTAAGCTCACGATCATCATAGGTTTTAATATCTTTTGCCGGTGGCGGTGTAACCTGAGTTTCAGGCTTAATTACTTCTGGTTCTACCGGTTTATCAGGAGCCTGATAAATATAATCCATATCAACTACTACACCTTCACCTATAGAAGAAACAGTTTTATCTTTTGGTGAAGCAATAACCGCTGTCAATGAAATTCCTGCAATCACAGCCAAACTTAAAAATAAAGATTTCGCTAAAATTCTGTTGGACTCTGTTCTGAGATCGTACGCTCCGTATTCTTTGTTACGATGCTCAAAAACAATTTGATTAAAACTAAATTCCGGATCTGAGAAAAAATGTTTCATAATGTAATGCATTAAAGGATTTTTAAAATAACTAATTTTCAGAGTATCATCTGATATTCAAAAATCGTATCAAAATTTTTGCCAAATAATTAATAATTTCACAAACTAATATGCAAAACATTGATAAAATTAAATTTTAACTATTCGAAATTTAATTTTATTAATAAGTAGAACGGTTTTAAGCAAAAAAATCTGCTCCTAAAAGCAGATTTTCAATATTATTCTTTTACAAATTTTAAATTCTTGTCGTGAATCTGGAAGAGATAAACTCCTGGAGAAAGATTTGAAATATTAATTGGTTTCGTAGGATGATAAACTCCATTTTTCACCAAACGGGCATCGGCAGAATAGATTTTAAAATCTGTGGACTTTTTAACGCCTTTCAGATAAATTTCGTTCTTCGCAGGATTAGGGTACAATCCAAAATTTTCTAAATCAATTTCTTCAATTCCTAAAGTATTGTCCTGAGCCACAGTAGAATTTTTTTCTATTATCTGATATTCGTAATTAAACTGAATACTCGCTACCGGAAAACCTATTGTTTCAGTAAAATATTGGTTATTTGAAGTATTATTTAAAGCAAAATAAGCAACCTGACCTCCGGTTCCGTTTACTTTAATAGGCAAAGGCATGTCGAAGAAATTTACAGAAGTATGACTTTGAGTTTGCGCCGCTCTAAAAGTTAAAATATTTCCCGTTTGCCTCCAGCGAATGTCGTAGGTTGGATAACCCTGACCATAAATCCAGTCATTAAAAAATTCTGTGAAATCTTTACCGGTAGATGTTAAAACAGAACCTTTAAAATCATTTGTCACTGCGTAGTTATAAGCAATATTTGGTCTTGCATGATAGTCTTTTAACATATTGTAAAAAGCAGTTTCGCCCAAAATCCACTTCATCATTCTGAGAACATAGGCACCTTTAGAATAAGAAAGTCTTCCACTGAAAATGGCTCCTACACTTCCCAAATTGGCATCAGCGACATAAACACTTCCACCGGGCTGACCTGTGATATAGTCGATCTCCCCGATAAGGTAATTCATAAACTGAGCATTCGTCATCAACAGTTTTTCATAGGCTAGATGTTGACCAAAAGTCGCAAAACCTTCGTTAAGCCAGATATCATTCCAGGCACCGCAGGTTACTTTGTCACCAAACCACTGGTGGGCAAGCTCGTGGGCAATTAATCCTCTTTCCCAGCTTCCCATTGAGGACATTGTCTGATGTTCCATTCCGCCTCCATACATAAACTGCATGTGACCGTATTTTTCATTTCTGAAAGGATAAGGACCAAAATAAGTTTCAAAAGTATTCATTACGGTTTTCGTCCAGTCGATATCTGCCATGCTTGTTGCATTGGAAGCCGTTGAGGGATAAACATAATTAATAAATGGAAACGGAGGATTTCCAATGGTATCTGTAAGTTTTGTAAAATTGGTGATTGAAAATGCAATAAGATACGCTGCAGTAGGATATTGTGTACGCCAGAACGTTCTTTTTAAGTTTCCTGGAAGTGTAGTTTCAGACATCAGCAATCCGTTTGACGCCACATTATATTGAGAAGGTGTGGTTATTTTAATATCAAATCTTTCGATTTTATCATTTAAACTTTGCTTTGTCGGAAACCAATCCTGCGCTCCATAAGGCTCACTTAGAGTAGACATTACCGGTGTTCCTGACTGAGTGGTTGTTGTAAATGCGTTGAGTGCTGTTGACGGAGCACCTCCATAATTGATGGTAAGAGAATCTAAAACATTGGCAGAAATCGGGGTTTGAAAATCAATTTTTATTTCTTTAGATGCCAGTTGCTGAAAAGTAAGATTTACACCATGATATTGAACTGAAGAAACAGTAAGTGTATTGGAAAGATCAAAATAAATACTGTTCATTGCCAGATTCGGCTTGAAATGCGAGGTTACCGATCCTGAAACATTGTAATTTGCGGGATTCAAAGTCAGATCCATTCTTTGATATTGCAGATCGTAGTTGAGCGTGTTAGGATTTGTGCTTCCCGCATTCATCTTGGCAGCGAAAGACTTCATTTCTTTACTTCTCAATCCTTTCATATCAATATTTTGGTCTTGAGCCGAAAATATCTGAAGTGCAAAATTCACGAGAACAAGAATATATATTTTTTTCATTAAATCATTATTAATATTGCGTCAAAGATAAAAAAAACCTCTTAATCAGCGATTAAAAGGTTTTAAAGTTTATTTTAAATTAGATTTTTATAAATCTAATGTTGGCTCAATCAATTGCTCCATTCTTTTCTTAACTGCATCTACAGAACCTGCATAATTATTTACCAATAGAGAGAAAACCAAAGTTTTTCCTGTATTCGTTTTTATATAACCCGCTAAAGTTTTTACCTTGTTTAAAGTTCCTGTTTTTGCAAAAACCTGTCCGTTTCCTGTTTCCAGAAACATTCTTTTTAAAGTTCCGGATTGTCCGCCAATTGGAAGAGAATTAAAATAGGTCTGATAATATTTTGTTCCCATCAAAGAAGTCAGATATTTCACCTGAGAAATTGGCGTTACTTTATTGCTTCTCGAAAGACCGCTTCCATCCATGTAAGTTAACCCTTCCAAATCAAAAGCGATATCTTTCAAATGTTCTGTTACCACTTCTCTACCCGCATCCGGAGTTTGATTTCCTCTTTTGAAGTAACCCACTGTTTTAAGCAAAGCTTCAGCAAGTGAATTATCACTTCTTTGGTTTGTATAATAAACAATATCTGCCAAAGTTGGAGATTTGTAGACACTTAATGTTTTTCTTACTTCCGGCTGAGCGTCAGTCGTTTTAGTCTGAACTTTACCAGTCACAGCTAAACCATTTTTTACCAGACTAGCTCTGAAAGAATTGGCAAGGTAAGCCGGTGCATCCGGTAATTTAGTAGTTAAAATACCATCACCATCATATTTTTCAGCATAAACCATCTGATTGGTGTATGGAGAAACATAAAAATATTTTTTATCGCTGGTGAGTGCTGTATTCTTTTTAACAATCAGTTTCTCATTCATCGGATTGATTTCCTGAGTAGTACCTGCCGGCAAGTAGTAATTATTGTTTTCCAACCATACAACATTTTCCGGAAGTCTCGTAATGTTACCTTTGAAAAGCGCTGTCTGAATGACAATATCACCGTTTACCTTTTTTATACCTTCTCTTGAAAGACCCTCTGTGAAATCTGTAATAATCTCTTTGTAAGACCACGCACCTGCTTTATTGGTCCCCAAAGACGGGTCGCCACTGCCTACAATATAAAGATTTCCGTTTAAAACTCCATTCTCGTCAACCGTTCCTGAATACTCAAGCTGTGTCATCCAACGGTAGTTTTCACCCAAAAGATTCAAAGCAGTTTCTGTAGTGAGCAATTTTGTTGTGGACGCCGGTACCAAAGGTGTATTTTCATTATAAGATGAAATTATCTTCTTTGTTTTCGGATCATAGATTACAAATCCCCAGGTTGCATTTTTCAGCACCGGATCTGTAATTAAAGTATTCACGTTAATATCTACAAGTTCTTTCGGAGACAGAATAGTCTTCTCAATCGCCGCAATGGGAGAAGGAAGATTGAAAGGTCTTTGACTGTCTGAACTGGGATTGAATAGAACTGCAGAAACGGTAGATTGAGCGAGGAATAAACCAGAAGCCAATACCGAAATACCTGAAATATATTTTCTGAAATTTACCATCTAATTTTTCTTTTTGTATGTTTTTGATTGAATCACAAATACTAAGTTAAGCACAATTTTGCAATTCAAACATATAAGCAACGGTCAAAAGTAGAAATTATTGTTATTAATCAGCACATTAGACTGTTATAAAACCAATTAAAGTTTGTTAAAGTTTGTTAAAAATCTATTAAAAGGTGTTTTTTGATGCTGTGGTAGGCTGTGATTTCATCAAACTCTTCGATGCTTTTTAAAACTAATTTTTTAAACGAAGCATATTTGTTTCCTCTGGGAAGTTTAATCAAAATCTGAAACTGAAACATGTTGTTAATTTTAAAAACCGGAGATTTTTCGGGACCTAAAACACATTCTTCAGGTAAATATTTTCGTAAAACAGAACCCATAAACTGAGATGCCCTCGTGATTTTGTCCTCTTTTCTGTGGCTCAACTGCAACATAATCATTTTTGTATAAGGCGGATAATGAAATTTCTTTCTCTCCGCTAAAAAATAATCATACGTTTTTGCGGCATCATTCATTTTAATCAACTGAAAAACAGAATGATCCGGATTATAGGTCTGGATTAAAATCTTACCATTCCCAGAAGCACGGCCTGCTCTCCCAGAAACCTGCATAATCAATTGATAAGCACGCTCTTCTGCTCTGAAATCCTGAACATACAGCATCGAATCTGCTTTTGGAATTGCCACCAATTCGATATGATCAAAGTCTAAACCTTTGGAAATCATCTGCGTTCCGACAACAATATCGGTTTCTCCTTCTTCAATTTTTTCGTAGAGCTTCTCGTAGGCAAATTTTTTCCGCATCGAATCCACATCCATTCTGTCAACTTCGTTGTCCGGAAATAATTTTGAGACTTCCTCGTGAATTTGTTCAACACCAACGCCTCTTTCGTTAAGGTTTTCTGAAAAGCATTTCGGGCAGGCCTTTGGTTTTGAAGCCCGCTGTCCGCAGTAATGACACTTCATCTCGTTGGCAGATTTGTGATACGTCATTACCACATCGCAATTTGAGCAGTAATTGACGTAACCGCACGATTCACATTCAACAACATTGGCGTAACCACGGCGGTTGTGAAGAATAATGCCCTGATTATTTTCGTCTACAGTCTTTTTTAGCTCCTCCAACATTCTGAAAGAAAAATTACCGTTAACATGTTTGGAATCCTGAGCTTCCTTGAAATTGATAAGTTCAAAAACAGGTAACTCAACTTCGCCAAATCTTTTATCTAAAAAAACATATCTTAAACGGTCTTTCTGACCTAAATAATAAGATTCTACCGACGGCGTTGCCGAACCTAAAATGACATTTGCATCATAGAGAGTTCCCAGAACCAAAGCCACATCCCTCGCATTGAAATAGGGCGAAACATCTTTCTGTCGATACGCAGAATCGTGCTCTTCGTCAACAATAATCAAACCTAAATTTTCGTAGGGAAGAAATAAAGCATTTCGGGTTCCTATGAGGATTTTGATGTGATTTTGGCTGATTCTCTTCCAGACCTCTACCCTTTCAAAATCGGTCAGTTTCTGGTGGTAAAATCCGATCTGGCTGCCGTATTTTTTTTCTAAACGCTGCGTAATCTGTTTGGTTAAAGAAATTTCCGGCAATAAAAAAAGTACATTTTTGCCCTCAGCAATACATTCTTCAATTTTTTCTAAATAAATATGGGTTTTCCCTGAAGAAGTTACACCGTGAAGCAAAACGTTTTTACCTTCATTAAAAGCGACATCAATTTCTTCTTTTGCAATCTTTTGAATATCCGAAAGTTCTTCAATCTCTTCTATTTCTCCGCTGTAACTTTCTATCCTGTCTTTCTGTCTGAAATATTCTTCGATAAAACCTTTATCTGCCAAAGCTTTAAAATGAGAAGATGAAAAATAGCCATCTTCAAAAAGCTCTGATTTTTTTAAAGGCTGATCAGGATTTTCAGTCTGTTTCTCAAGAATATGAAGAAATAATTCTTTCTGCTTTCTGGCTTTTGTTAAACCTAAAAGAATTCCGGTAAGACTCTCATTTTTCAAAACCTCATCGTTGATTTTCACATAAGCGACTTCTTTGGCTTTGTATTTTTCAGCAACTTTTTCATCAATCTCGATATATTGAAGATCAATCAGAGAATTAATGGTTTTAATGATTTCTTTTTTCGGAATAAAAGCTTCAATATCAGTCAGATTAATCAACTGACGAACCTCAAGCGCCTGAATTAGATACATTTCGTTGACATCCAAAATCTCAAAATTAATGACTGCGTTGGGTTTTAATTTTAAATAGGTTTCGCTTTCCAATTTTAAAGAAGACGGAAATGCGAAACGGTAAATCTCGCCCAAACTGCACAGATAATAGTCTGAAAGCCAGTTCCAGAATTTAATCTGCTCTTCAGGAACGATAGGTTTGCTGTCTAAAATACTGATAACTTCCTTGGCAACAAAATTTTCCGGAGCCTGGTCGTGAAGCTCAAAAACAATTCCTGTATAGATTTTTTTTCCTCCAAAAGGAACGAGAACTCTCATTCCACATTGAATCTGTTCAATAATTTCTTCAGGAACTTTGTAGGTGAAAGATCCTTTGAGGTTGAGCGGTAAAATAATCTGGGCGTAGTGCAAGAGAGAAATTTAAAAGTGTAAAATTAATTGTTTCTGAAGAGAAGTGCAATTTTTTGTGAGGTCAAGGTTAAGGTTAAGGTTAAGGTTAAGGTTATGTTCGAAAATAGAATATCCACTTTCAACCCTGCCAGCGTTTGAAACGCTGGCAGGGTTTATTGTTGAAAAAAACCTTCAAGGTTTCCGAAACCTTGAAGGTTTAATCCAGCTCTAATACATCGTATCCCACAATGTCATCACCTCAACTTTTTCCAAAGGTTTTGAAAGCTTAACTCTTTTTGAAGTTTTTGGAAGCAAATCAAAAAAGTTGTCAGAAAAATGATGATCGCCCATTAAATAGACATCTTTCGCCAGAATATCGGTAGAAATTTCAATTTCTGTGGAAGATATTTTCCTGATTTTAATATTGGGTTTTGTGAGTTTCAAATCTTTTGGTTTTGCGAAGAAATACGTGTTTTCGGCAATGATTTTCTGATTAACATCTTTTAAAGTCAGTTTCAAAAAGATTTCATTTTTGTTGGAATATTTGATTAAATTTTTAATTTCGATTTTCTCAATCTTTGCAACTCCATCCAAAGTTTTGCCTTTCTGAACAGTTGTTATATCATTTAAAATTTTCCCGTTAAAATCAACAACCTGAATTTCTACTTTGATGTCTTCATACTTTTTTAATTCATCATTTACGGCGTAAAAATTCAAAAAACCGTCAATTTCTTCCGTTAAAATCACCTGATTTTCAAAACTTCTTTTCACCTGATAATGCAACGCTTTCCAGTTACCCAAATAATCAATTGATGACCACGAAATAACTGGCCAGCAATCATTCAGTTGCCAATACAAAGTTCCCATATTATAAGGTTTTGCACGGCGGTGAGCTTCAATCGCAATCTGCATTCCACGTGCCTGAAGCAATTGAGACACATAATTGTATTTCACAAAATCTTTAGGAACGACATAATCACGTACCATGTATTTCTGAATAATTTCGAATCCTCTTGCGTTTTTTTCGTGCGCTTTGATAGTTGGATTTTCTAAACTCAATTCCGGTTGGCCAGAAAACATAGATTTTACTGCTTCCAGAGTTGGCATTCCCTGAAAACCGTACTCAGAAGCAAATCTCGGAACTTTTTCATTGTAAATTTCAAACGGAAATTCGCCCCACCAGACGCCCCAATAATGAGAATCGCCTTCGGTTAAGCTTTCTTTGTGTCCCCACCCAATCGACGGTGACGTGGGCCAGTAAATGTTCTTTTCTGATGTTAAATTTTCTTTCAAAACATTCGGAATAACTTCGTGGAAAACCTTTTTATAATCTTTCCAGACCTGCAGCGAATCTTCTTTTGAATATTTAAACTGCTTCTGATAACCCCAGTTGACGATGGCTTCATCAATTTCATTATTTCCGCACCACAAAGCGATTGACGGATGATTCTGAAGTCGGTTGACCTGATCTCTGACCTCTTCTTTTACATTGTTTAAAAAATCTTCGTCTGACGGATAAAAGCTTCCGGCAAACATAAAATCCTGCCAAACGAGAATTCCGTTTTCGTCGCAGGCTTTGTAGAATTCATCATCTTCGTAAATTCCGCCGCCCCAGACGCGAATCATATTCATGTTGGCATCTTTGCAGTCTTTGATGAGTTTTTGGTATTTTTCTTTGGTAATTCTCGGCGTAAAACTGTCGGAAGGAATCCAGTTGGTACCTTTTGCGTACATCGGATTTCCGTTGACTTTAAAATAGAATGATTTTCCTTTTTCGTCTTTTTCCTGAATTAGTTCGATGGTTCTGAAACCGATTTTCAAGTTTTTAGTTTGAATATACTCTTGATTTTTCGCCAATCCAATTTCAAAGCCATAAAGGTTTGCATCTCCCCATCCGTTGGGTTGCCACAGTTTTGGATTTTTAATTTCGTACGGAAACTCAATTTTATTGTTACCCTTTTTAAGAGAAATCATTTTACTCAAATCATTGATTTTCAAATAATATGTTCCCGAATCCTGAGCATCAATTTCAATTTCAAAGTTTACTTTTGCTTTATTTTCAATAATAGTTTGAGCGGTTTTAACATTTTTAATGATTGCAGAATTCCAGAAGTTTAATTTTACATCTTTCCAGATTCCTGCAGTAACCAGCCTTGGTCCCCAATCCCAGCCAAACTGATACTGCGCTTTTCTGACAAAACTGCGAGGCGATTCTGGCATTGTAAACGGAACTTTTTTAGCTAAATCTTTCCCGATATTGACAGAAGATTTAAATTTAATCTGTAAAGTATTGTCACCAATTTTTAAATTTTGATTAATAGGAATCGTCCATGTTCTGAACATATTATCGGTTTTTTTCAAAAGTTTTCCGTTTAAATAAATTTCAGTAAACGTATCCAATCCATGAAAAACCAATTCAGCATTTTGATTTTGTAATTCTTTAGCTGAAATTTTAAAAACCGTCTGATAATCCCAGTCTTCATTTTCTACCCACTGTACTTTTTTCTCGTTTTCATCTTTGTAAGGATCGGGAATAATTTTATGATCCATCAAATCTAAATGAACGGTTCCCGGAACCGCGGCCGGAAGCCATTTTTGTTCTTTTGTATTTTTGAAATACCATTTTTCTGCCGACAGATTCCGCTCGGAAAATTGAGCAAAAATGAAGGCCTGTATTAGAAAAAAAGTAATAAGTAAAAGCTTATTCATATCAATTTAGTTAATAGAAAGACTGTACACATAGTTTGTCATCCTGAAACCTTTAAGTTTCGACGAAGACAAAGGATATCAACGGCAAAAAGATCAGAATGATTTTTCAAGTTCATTAATGCTTAAATAATATAAGAATCTGACGCTAAAGCTTTGCTTAGATCCTTTCAGGATGACAAACTCGACGTATATCTGATTGAAAAGAATTTTAATTTTACAAATTAACCTTCAACCTTTTAATCTCCTCAGCATTGGCAAACGATTCATAAGACAACACCGCCGAAGAGTGAAAATATTTTCCACCCGTCACATTTTTAAGCTCTGAAATATTATTCGAACGGACGCCGCCGCCGATTAAAATTTTAGTATCATCACCACAATTTTCAATGAGTTTTTTTAAATTTTCTTTTCCTTCCATCGCAGAATTTTCTCCACCGGAAGTGAGAATTTCCCTGAAACCCAATTCGATCAGTTTTTCTGCAGATTCAAAAATGTTTTTGGTTCTGTCGATGGCTCTGTGAAAAACGCATGGTTTCCCGTTGGCAAGATCAACCAACAGTCTGTTTTTTTCGTAATCAATTTCCTGATTTTCATCTAAAATTCCGAAGACAAAACCATCAGCTTTGGCTTTCGAAAATTCAATGATATCCCGCTGCATCCGCATAAATTCTGAATCGCTGTACATAAAACCGCCACCAACAGGACGAATCATCACATGAATCGGTTTCGAATATTTATCTTTTAAATATCTCAGTTCTTCCAGGTCGGGAGTGACTCCGCCCGAATTGATATCGGCGCAAAATTCAATTCTGTCAGCAACAGAATTCAAGGCTATCTCAGCGGAAGTGATATCGAAGGTGGCTATTTCTAAAAACATAGGTTGATTTGAGGTTTGAGGTTCGAGGTTAGGGATTTATGACTAAAATCCTGCACTTGGCTCTTTTTACTTTTTTCTTGGCTCTTTCCCTTACTTTAAAGCAAATCCAGGCTTCTCCAGACGGTTTCCTTTTTGGTCGTAAACGGCGAAATTGAATCCGTCCTGAATACAGTAGGAGCCATATTCTCCTTTTTTATTGATGGCAATGAAGCCTACCTGAATATCTTTTAAATTTTTATTTCTTTTCTTTGTAATATTCACAATCCTTTCTACGGCCTCTCTACAAGCCTGCTGAGGATTTCTCCCTTGTCGCATCAGTTCGACTACAAGATGAGTTCCAACCGTTCTGATGACTTCTTCGCCATGTCCTGTTGCCGTGGCTGCACCAACTTCATTATCAACGAACAAACCCGCACCAATAATGGGCGAATCACCTACCCTGCCGTGCATTTTGAAAGCCATTCCGCTGGTGGTACAAGCTCCTGAAAGATTTCCCTGAGCATCCAAAGCAATCATTCCAATGGTATCATGGTTTTCTATATTGGCAACTGGTCTATACTCACTGGTTTTAAGCCATTCTTTCCATTCTTTTTCGGATTCTGCAGTGAGCAAATTTTCTTTTTTAAAACCTTGAGAAACCGCAAACTGAAAAGCTCCGTCGCCTACCAACATCACGTGTGGCGTTTTTTCCATCACGGCTCTCGCAACAGAAATTGGATTTTTAATATTTTCTAAAGCCGCAACCGAACCGATATTATAGTTTTCATCCATAATACAGGCATCCAGAGTTACTATTCCATCTCTGTCTGGGCGACCACCATAACCAACACTTCTTTCAGTCGGGTCATTTTCTACTAATCGAACGCCTTTTTCCACCGCATCCAAGGCACGACCGCCTTTTCCAAGAATAGTCCATGCTTCTTCATTAGCTTTTAAACCAAAATTCCATGTGGAAAGAACGATTGGTTTATTTACAAACCTATCTTCGTTTTCCGGAACTTCTTTAGCAATTAAATCTAAAGGGTTCAGTAGCAGGGCAGATGATAAAATCCCTGTGGTTTTTAAAAATTTCCTTCTTGAATTCATATTTTAGGTTGAGGTTAAGGTTAATCTTAAATTTTAAATCTTGAATTAATTCGCTCCAATTTCATCGACGAAAAGCCATGCTTTGGAATCTGCGCCTGGATTTCCTGGGGGAATAATTCCTGCGTTTTCTATTTTAATTTTAATAAATTTAGCATTTTGATTTCCGACTTTTAGACTGATTTTTCCTTTGGCTGAAAGAATCTCCTCTTTTCCAATTTCTTTTATTGTTTTAAAATTTTTGCCATCATCAGAAATGGAAACCGTGGCAGATTTTGCCAGATGAATCCAGCTTCCTTTGTTGTCTAATGTATTGAAATAAACTTCTGAGAAACTTGTTTTTTCGCCTAAATCGATTGTTGCAACAACATCTTTTCCCTGAAAACCAAGCCAGGTTTTCCCTAACTGTTTTACATTTCCAACAATTCCGTCAACCAAGGTAAAAGCGCCGCCGAAGGAATAATTTTCGCCAGGCTGATGTTCTAAAGTAATCGTTTTTCCTGTCGTTTTTGAGGTGGTGAAATTTTGAGAAGAAACGGCAGATTTCAATTGTCCATTTTCAAAATAAGCAGATTTTACAGTCATTTCTTTTGAAACAGCAATCGGATTCTGATACATCGTAGAATTGGCTTTTGGCTCGTTGCCGTCAACTGTAAATTTAATTCCGTTTGGATTTTGAGACGTTGAAAGTTCATAAGAAACACCGTTTTTATTTGGAATTACTTTTCCGGAAATATTGTAGATACTTTTAGCATAGTTGATGTTCATTTTATCTAAAATCTTAAAATGCTCCACCACTCTGTTTTCAAATTCCTTGTAATTTTCAGGCTTTGAAGTTCCCCAACCGACTTCTGAAAGTGCGAATAATCTTGGGAAAATCATATACTGAACTTGTTTAAAATCCAGAATATATTCCGTCCATAAATTTGCCTGAACTCCTAAAATGTATTTCGACTGCTCTGCATTCAGTTCAGCAGGAATCGGGTTGTATGAATAGACTTTATCCAAAGGCGTGAAACCTCCGAACGCATTCGGCTCGGTCTGAGGATCGCCCTGATAATGGTCAAAATAACAATATGCTCCGGGCGTCATCACGGCAAAATGATTGGTTTTTGCGGCTTCAATTCCACCTTTGATGCCCGTCCAGCTCATTACTGCGGCATTAGGAGCCAATCCACCTTCTAAAATTTCGTCCCAACCGATAATTTTACAGCCTTTTTTGTTGACATATTTTTCAATTCTCTGGATAAAATAACTTTGTAATCCGTGCTCATCTTTCAGATTATGTTTTTTGATTAAAGCCTGACAGTGAACACATTCTTTCCATCTTGTTTTCGGGCATTCATCGCCACCGATATGGATGTATTGCGAAGGAAAAAGTTGAATGATTTCATCCAAAACATTTTCTAAAAAAGTAAACGTTTCATCTTTCGGACAGAATACATCATCAAAAACGCCCCATTTTGTCGCCGCTTCGAAAGGTCCTTTCGTGCAAGCCAATTCCGGATAGGCAGAAAGGGCAGCCAAAGCATGACCAGGCATTTCAATTTCGGGAACAACCGTAATATGTCTGTCCTGAGCGTATTTAACAACTTCCTTAATTTGGTCTTGGGTGTAAAAAAACGGCCCATAAGGTTTCCCGTCATAAGTATCATCCACGTAAGCTCCAATCATGGATTCTTTACGTTTTGAACCGATTTGAGTAAGCTTTGGATATTTTTTTATTTCAATTCTCCAGCCCTGATCGTCGGTTAAGTGCCAGTGAAAAGTATTGAGTTTGTACATTGCTAAATAATCGATATACTGTTTCACTTCTTCAACGGGGAAAAAATGACGGCAAACATCGAGATGCATTCCGCGCCAAGCGAATTTAGGCTCATCTGTAATAACCATTGCAGGAATTTTACCTTTACTTTTATATTGGTCGAATAACTGAATTAAAGTTTGTATTGCTAAAAAATATCCTTGCTTTGTCCTTGTCATAATAGTAATACGTTCTGAAGAAATAATAATTGAATACTTTTCTTTACTTTCTTTTTCATCAAAAGGTATACGACTTAACTCTGATAACAAGGCTGATTGTAAATGAGATTCCTCATGTCTTTTTTGATCAATAAAATTATATTCTTTATCAAAATGCTTTTTAAAATATTCTGTTTCCTGTTTTGGAAGGTTTTTATTTAATACAAATTTTTTAGGAATAACAAATTCTCCTTCTTTTATTATCACTTTCTGTGGATAAGGAATTAAATTTAATTTATCCTGAGAAAAAAAGAAACCCGAAATGAGTAAAGAAAAAGCCAAAAGAAAACGCTTCATTTTTGGTGGAATTAGATTTTAGCGAATATAATTATTTTCTGAAAAATTCAGTCTATCATTTAACTATTTCATCTTCAAAACATCTAATTTTGTATAAAAATAAACGATGAAAAAAACTTTTCTTTTAGCAGCCGTATTATTATTCTCGGTTTCTGCACAAGCACAAATTTTAGATATCATTAAATCTACGGTCAAAAATCAAACGGGTGTTGATCTCAACAATCCTAAAACGACACCAACTACTTCCACTACAAGTACTCAAACTCCAACAAAAAATACTTCTTCAGTTAATTTAGGAAGTCTTACTTCAAATCAAATCTCATCAGGTTTGAAAGAAGCTTTGAATTTGGGCGTTACTGAAGGTGTGAAAAAACTCGGCGTAACCGACGGTTTCCTTAAAAATGAAGCGGTAAAAATTTTAATGCCCGAAAAATTAAGAGTAATCGACACCAAACTTCGTGCTTTCGGATTGGGAAGTCTGGCTGATCAGGGTGTAAAATTGTTAAACAGAGCCGCAGAAGATGCCGTAACGGAAGCTGCCCCGATTTTCACAAAAGCCATCACCACAATGACGATTACCGATGCGAAAAATATTTTGTTGGGAAATGACAATTCTGCAACCAATTATTTACAAAGCAAAACTCAGGCTCAACTGTTCACTGCTTTTCAGCCAAAAGTAAAGGCTTCGTTAGGAAAAGTAGGTGCCGATAAAGTCTGGAATAATTTAATTTCAAAATACAACACACTGACTGGACAAGCCGTTTCTACAGATTTAAATGAATACGTGACCAATGAAACGATTAACGGTGTTTTCAAAATGGTGGCTGAAAAAGAAAGCGGGATAAGAAATAATTCGGTGATGAGAACGACGAGTATTTTGCAAAAGGTTTTCGGGGCACAGGATGGTAAATAGCTCTTTTGTCTTGAAATCGAAGATTCGACGAAGTCAAACAAAAGAACCAATCCCGAAGGTTCGGGACAAGACTTGAAAACTCGGCTAAAATTTTAAAATATTTCCTAAAATCTCCAAAATTGACTCCTTTTAGTCGTCGAACCTAAAGGTTTCGGGCGGTAATCTAATTCTATCATTGAATACCTAATTTTGCCGCCACTCAGACAGTGGAGATTTCTTAACGGAAATTTTTCAAAATTTTTTAACGCCTCCGTTTCCTAAGTCGTATGAAGAATTGAAAAAGTAAAAACCTTGTCGGGTTGACAAGGTTTTTGGTTTATTAGAAGGTCATTTCGGAAATTTCTCCGTCAATAAATAATTTTTTAAAGATTTTTATGATTAGAAAAACTTAAAACTACAATGTCTCTTTCAACCAGTCAAAAAATTCTCTCTGCCACACCAAACCGTTTTGCGGATGAAGTACCCAGTGATTTTCGTTCGGGAAATAGACGAATTTTGATTTTAAACCTTTCAGTTTAGCAGCCTGAAAAGCTTCCTGCCCTTGTTCGTAACCAACTCTGAAATCAATACCACCCTGGAAAATCATGATAGGTCTGTTCCATTTATCAACAAAATTACTCGGATTAAATTCTGTGTAAGCTTTTGGAAGCGGTTTTTCCCAAGGAGAACCCAAATCCCAATTGGCAAACCAAAGTTCTTCTGTGGTTAAGTACCATGATTTCATATCAAATAATCCGTCGTGAGCAATGAATGTTTTAAATCGGTTATTATGAACTCCTGCCAACATAAAAACGCTGTAACCACCGTAACTCGCGCCAACTGCCGCTACTCTTTCACCGTCAACATACGGTAACGTTTTGGCAAAATCTGTTGCTGATAAATAATCTCTGATCGGTTGTCCCCCCCAGTCTCTGGAGATTTCTTCGTTCCATTTTGTACCCCACCCCGGCATTCCGCGACGGTTTGGTGCTACCACGATGTATCCGTTGGCTGCCATTAATGCAAAATTCCATCTGGTGCTGAAGAATTGCGTTAATGCAGACTGCGGTCCGCCCTGACAATACACTAAAGTTGGATATTTTTTGTTTGGATCAAAATTCGGCGGGTAATGAAACCATACGCCCATTTCTTTTCCGTCTGTGGTTTTCACCATTTTCAGTTCAGATTTTCCCTGTGCTAATTTTGCATAAGTATCTTTATTGGCGTCGGTAATCTGCTTTAATTCTCCGTTTTTAATGTTTACCGAGAAAATTTCTGACGCGTGATTGATGTCTGTTTTAGAAACTAAAAGCGAACTTTTCAGGTCTGCAAAAATTTCATTTACGTCAAAATCACCTTTTGTAATCTGCTGAATTTTAGCATCTTTAGGATTTAAAGAAAACAACTGCTTCGTACCTCTGAAAGCTGCTGTAAAATAAATCGATTTCGAATCTCCACTCCAGAAAACATCGCCGGAAACAGATTCATCCCATGCTTTCGTTAAGTTTGAAGTCTTGCCGGATTTCCAGTCCATCAGTTTGATGTCGTTTTTGTCGGCTTCATAACCGTCTCTTTCCATACTCTGCCAAACCAAAGATTTTCCGTCAGGACTGAATTTTGGGTTGACGTCGTAACCTTTATTTGTTTCAGTTAAATTTTTAGTTGTTCCTGAAGCCAAATCGTATGCAAAAATATCGGTGTTGGTGCTGGTAGAATAATCCTTACCACTTTTTGGTTTCGTTACATATAAAAGCTGCGTAGAATCCGGACTGAAAAGAAAATCTTCCGCTCCACCGAAGGGTCTTTGCGGAGAATCCCAGGTTTTTCCTTCCAGCAAATCTTTTGCAGAATCTACATTTGCTGAAGTATTCACTACAAAAACATGATTGTATTTTCCTTCATTGAAATAATCCCAATGTCTGTGATTTAAATCAGTATAAACCTGCGCAGTCGTTTTTGGAGTATCGGAATATTTATCCTTTCCCATTAATTTTTCTACCAAAACCTGTTTGCTGAAGGCAATTTTCTTTCCGTCCGGAGAAATGACAACATTGTCCACCTCGCCGATGGTGTAAAATTCTGTCCATGTTTTTCCGCTGTCTTTTGAAAGGAAAATTTTGTCGCCTTCCTGCGCGTACAAACCGTTTTTATCCCACTGAACGAGTGCTTTTTTTCCTAAATCAATTTTAGAAGCCTGATTATTGACAGCATTTAAAAAATAGTTTTCGCTTTTTGTTTTTTCAGTTTTTAAATCGACCTGTCCGACTTTATAAATCAGTGAATTGTGGTCGGGAGAGACTGCCTGAACTCCAACTTTCTTTAAAGTCCAGAGAATTTCAGGAGTCATTACCTGTTGTGCATTCATTAAAAGAGGTGCTGCCAAAGCAAGCAGACTGTGTTTTAATTTCATAAAAGAATCATTTTAAAAGAATTTCAGGATTTTCATTCATCAATTCATATTAATTTCAGAGAATGCCAAAGTTAATATTTAAAATAAAATTGAGCGAGGAAATTGTGGATTTAGTTTGATTTCAACATTAATTTCAACTAACCATATTTGCAAATATCATAAGCAAATTTAAAACCCTGCCAGCATTTTGAACGCTGGCAGGGTTGCATCATATTAGAAATGTATTTAAATTATTTAATCTTTGTCAGCAAACATCGAATTTGCCAAAGATGTAATGATAGAAAGCAAAATACTGAAAATAAATGCCCACCAAAAGCCATCGACTTTCATGGAATCAATAAAATAATCAGCAACTAAAATAATGATTGCATTGATGACTAAAGCGAAGAATCCTAAAGTAATAATCGTCAACGGAAGCCCGAATAGTTTCAAAATTGGTTTTAGAATTAAATTTAAAACGCCTAAAACGACAGCGAAAATTACAGCTCCGGTAAAACCGTCGAAATGCACACCTGAAAGCACTTTTGTCAGTAGAAATGCTACGATTGCGGTGATGAAAAGTCGGATAAGTATGTTCATATTTTTATGTTTAAATTTATTTTTCAGTTAGCCAAAATTTCATCAAAATTAATCACCCCAACCCTAAAGGAAGTTATTTTGATGAAATTTTTCAAGATATTTTTCCACCCTTTAGGGTTGGGGTAAAGAAAAATTTGTTAAAGATTTTTTTGACAGTCTTTACAAGATTTATTCCAATAGTCTGCTCTAATTTTATTTAATTTTCATCATCGTAACCAAAGAAGTTGCGACATGGCTTTCAGTAGAATGATCTTCATTCACGGTATAAATTTCTGTTCGGATGACGCTTATTTTAGCTCCACCTTTTACGACATACGATTTTGAAACCAACGCATCGCCTATTGCGGGACGAAGATAATTTACTTTCAACTCCACCGTCACCACATAACAATCTTCTTCATAATGGCTTACCGCAGCATAACCTGAAGAAACATCCACCAAAGAAGCAATCATTGCACCGTTGAACATACCTGCTTTTCTGGTCATGAGCTCCATTTTTGGAATTTTAATGGAAATAAAATCGGTTTCCAGTTCAAGAAGTTCGGCATTGTAGAATTTCAACGTTACGGAGCGGTTGAAACTGTCGGTCATGAGTTTTGTTTTCTCAGGAGTCATAGGATAATAGTTGATGGCTTTGCAAATTTCTTCAAAATATTTGAATTCCACTATACTCACTTTTTTATTTCGACATCAATGAATATTTAATTATCTTTAAATCGCTTAAATTTTAAAGATTTCAATAGCAAAATGAAAGATATTTTTCACAGTGAAAATTTTGAAATTAACGGAATTCGAATCCCCGAATTTGAACTCAAATGCGGGAATTTAATCAGAATATACATTCCAAATTTTAATCATGAAAATAAACCCTTAGGTTTCGATTTAACCATAGAATTAATCAAACGATTCCAAAATCAAAAAGCTGATCTGCCTTGGGCAAAAAAACTATCAGCAAAATTATTTTTTATCAGTTCTCAATCCATTGACAGTCCATAAGTTTCTGATTAATAAAATGAAAATTGATAAAGTAAACTCAGAAAAGATTATTGACGAACTAAAACTGAATCCAAATGAGAAATATGAGCATTTAAGTTTTAACAAAAAAAAAGCTCTTGTTATAAAAGCACTATTCAAAAAAAACGATATTATTCTTTTAGATTATCACGGTGTTTCCGCAGTTGGGATTGCAGTGTTAGAAGAGATAGTGAATGAAGAAATAATTAAAGGTAAATCTGCTATTGCTTTTGATAATTTACAATTCGCACATGAAAAAGAACCCTACGAAAATATCAAACCCATAAAAATTTTATTATCCAAAATTGACTAATTCAATATTGATAAAGTTCCAAACTATTTTTTTGCTCATAGTTTCAAACATTATTCTAAAAATAAAACCAACATTTTTTTAAAATAGGTTCAATTTCTAAAATCCCCTACCTTTGCAAAATGGAATTAGAATCTATTTACAAAAAACTGCAGATTCAGGATATGAATCAGATGCAGAAATCTACATACAAAACTACTGAAAACAATACAGACGTTGTTCTTCTTTCGCCTACGGGTTCAGGAAAAACACTGGCTTTTCTTTTTCCGGTTCTTAGAAATTTAAAGAAAGAGGCAACTGGAATTCAGGCTGTCATTTTGGTTCCGGCAAGAGAACTGGCTTTGCAGATTGAGCAGGTTTTCAAATCAATGGGAACTGATTATAAAGTAACGGTTTGCTACGGCGGTCACGATAAAAAGATTGAAATGAACAATCTTAAAGAAGCTCCTGCTGTATTAATAGGAACTCCCGGTAGAGTTGCATATCATCTTAAAAATAAAAATATTGAGGTAAAAACCATTAGAAATCTGGTTTTAGACGAATTCGACAAGGCTTTGGAATTGGGCTTTCATGAGGATATGGAATACATTATCGAAAATATGTACAATCTTTACCAAAGAATTCTGACTTCGGCAACGTCAATGGATGAAATTCCGAAGTTTACAGGTTTAAAAGATGAAAAAATCGTTGATTTCTTAAAATTAGGAGAAAATAAACCTGATATTCAGCTGAGAAAAGTAATGACGATTTCTGAAGAAAAACTCGATACTTTATTTCATTTGATCTGTAAAATAGGGAATAAAAGAACGCTGATTTTCTGTAATCACCGTGAAGCTGTTGACCGTATTTCCGAGCTTTTGCGTGAAAAAGGAATCGACAGAGAAACCTTCCACGGCGGTATGGAACAGGACGAAAGAGAACGTGCTTTGCTGAAATTCAGAAATGATACAGCGAGAGTTTTAATCACGACAGATTTGGCTGCTCGAGGTTTAGATGTTCCTGAAGTTGAATCAATCGTTCATTATCAGTTGCCGACAACTGAAGATGCTTTTATTCACAGAAATGGAAGAACAGCAAGAATGAATGCTAAAGGTTCTGTTTATTTAATTATGACTGAAGACGAAAAATTTGCATTCATTAAAAAAGATACTCCGGAAGAGTCGGTAAAAGAATTCTCTAAAGTTCCGGCTAATTCTCCTTTCCAGACTGTTTACATCAGCGCCGGAAAAAAAGATAAAGTAAACAAAGTGGACATTGTAGGTTATCTGATGAAAAAAGGTGAGCTTCAAAAAGAAGATGTCGGTTTAATTGAGGTAAAAGACAACACTTCTTACGTGGCCGTTTCAAGAAGCAAAGTAAGAGAGTTACTGAAAAAATTAAGTACTGAAAAACTGAAAGGCAAGAAAGTGAAGATGGAGGTTGCTTATTAGGTTTAGGCTAAGGTTTAGGCTAAAAAAAAATACAAAGTCGTTTCAGAATTTGAAACGACTTTGTTATTTAAGTCTCTCGCCCATTTCACAAATGATGATGCATAGCAATTTGTAAAAGAGTACTTTTAGGCATCTTTTTGTCATTCTGAAAGAATATCAACACAGTAAAATAACAGCTTAGATTCCTACAGAATGACAATATACCACTTGTTTTCAAGCTGTTAAGATAAACTTATAAATAAATTCTAATTTCAAGCTAATGATAATTTTTCAGCGTGAACTTCAGTTTGCAAACTATGATCTTCTTTAATCATATCGGCAGCTTTTTCCCCAATCATGATTGTCGGTGCATTGGTATTTCCTGAAACTACATCGGGCATAATCGAAGCATCAGCAACACGTAATCCTTTAACTCCGTAAACTTTCAGTCTTGGATCAACAACAGAACTGCTGTCGATTCCCATCTTGCAGGTTCCCGTCATGTGATGATAGGTGGAGCATGATTTTTTAATATAATCAATGACTTCTTCTTTGGTTTTTCCTTCTCCCGGATAAATTTCGCCATCGTTCCACTCTTTCATGGCTTCGGTTTTCCCCATTTCACGGCAGATTTCAACACATTTATATAATGCTTCCAAATCAGATTCTTCACCTAAATAATTTGGATTGATTTCTAAATTGTCATTCGGATTAGAGGAAGTCAGTTTAATATAACCGCGGCTTGCAGGTCTGATAAATCCGGCACAAAAAGTAAATGCTTCAGCTGGTCCCGTAAAACCCGGACTGTAATATGGCAATCCCATGAACAAAGGCTGTAAATCCGGGAAGACCATTTCCTCTTTACTTTTCCAGAATAATTGGGCTTCCAATAAATTGGCTTCCGGAGCAGGAATTTCTTTTTTAGCTTTAAAAATAACACTCGTTAAAAGATGATCCTGAAGATTTCTACCGACACCTTTTAAATCTTTCACTACAGAAATCCCTACAGATTCCAGTTCATTTTTATCGCCGATTCCAGAAAGCATAAGAAGTTTAGCCGATTCAATTGTTCCGGCAGAAACAATCACTTCTTTTTCAGCTCTGGCTTCAACCAATTCTCCATTTTTTAAATATAAAACTCCTACACATTGATCTCCTTCAAAAATTAACTTTTGTGCTAAAGCATTGGTTTGAATTTCCAGATTTTCTCTTGATTTTATTGGATCTAAAAATGCTTTTGCCGTAGAACATCTCGTTCCGTCTTTACCAACCGAAAGATGATTTAGACCTGAACCCCAAATTTCTTTATTGAAATCATCAGTCTCAGGAAAACCTAATTCTGTACAGGCTTTCAAAGCACTTATGGAAATCGGATTTGGTTTTTTAATTCGACTCACAAAAAGAGGTCCATCTCCACCGTGAGTTTCATCTGCACCCTCTTCATGCGTTTCAGATTTTTTGAAATAAGGCAAAACACTTTGCCAATCCCAGCCAACACAACCATTGTAAGCCCAATGATCATAATCTTGTCTGTGACCTCTTATATAAATCATTCCGTTGATAGAACTTGATCCACCTAAAGTTTTTCCTCTTGGCCAATATCTTGTATTCCCTCCTGCATTTTCCTGAGCTACGGTGTGATACGCCCAATCTCTTTCGGTATTCCAGATTGCAGGCCAACCCGCTTGTGCATGAATTTCAGGAACATTATCTTCTGAACCCGCTTCCAAAAGAAGAACATTAATATTTGAATTTTCGCTTAATCTATTCGCAATTACTGCGCCTGCCGAACCAGATCCGACAATGATAAAATCGTATTTCATAAGTTTTTTATTTTTCTGTTTTGCTGACTATTTTTTAAACTAATTATTTTGAAGACTTTCTCTTCTGACTCTATTATTTTTTGATGCTGATTACTTTAGGAACAGTAACAGCTTTCAAACCTTCAATCCCGAATTCTACACCGTAACCGGATTGTTTTGCTCCTCCAAAAGGCACAAAAGGATTGATTGCGCCATGCTGATTAATCCAAACTGTTCCGGCTTCTAACTGAGCGGCAACTTTTTCGGCTTCTTCCAAATTATCACTCCAAACTGAAGCTCCCAAACCATTTTCTGACTCGTTTGCTTTTTCAATCGCTTCTTCAATCGTTGTATACTTAATAATTGGTAGAACAGGACCAAATTGCTCTTCATCCACGATCCTGTTTCCGTTATCGACATTTCCGACAAGTGTTATAGGAATAAAATATCCTCCCAAATCAGGCTTATTTCCTTTAAATCTAAAATCTGCTCCATTACTTTCAGCATCTTGAATTAAATCCTGAATTTTATCGAACTGCATTTTATTCTGGATTGGCCCTAAAACATTCGCTTCATTCGCACCATCGCCCATCGGAATATTAGAAGAATAATCAGATAAAGCCTGAACCACTTTTTCGTAATCATCTTCATGAACGTATAATCTTTTCAGACAAGCGCAAGTTTGTCCCATATTCAGGAATGCGCCCCAAAAAATATTTTCTATATGTTTTGCTACATCAAGCCCGGGTAGAATAATACCGGCATCATTTCCACCACATTCCAGAGTTAAACGAGCCATATTTTTAGAAGAAGCCTCAATTACTTTTTTCCCTGTAGCGATAGAACCTGTGAACATGATTTTCCCAATATCGGAATGCTCCGTAAGATATGATCCTACTTCTCCTCTACCTGTAACAACTTGTAAAACGTCTTCGGGAAGCACAGAATTAATCACTTTTATCATTTCTAAAGTTGAAAATGTCGTGTATTCTGAAGGCTTTAAAATAACCGTATTTCCCATTCTCAAAGACGGGATAATCTGCCAGATTGCAATCATTAAAGGCCAGTTCCACGGAGCAATTGCAGCAACAACGCCGATTGGTTTTCTGTATAAAACGTCTTTTCTCGTTTCGTCTTCAAAAACGATTTCTTCATTTAAATCTAAGGATGCGGGAACCTGAGTCCAGCCTACACAAGCCTGCATTTCAAAGTTGGAACCCGGACCGCTTAAAGGTTTTCCCTGTTCGCGCGTAATCCATTCTGCTAAATGCTTTGAATTTTGTTCTAAAGCTTCAGCAACCTTCATTAAAATCTCTTTTCTTTCCGAATCTGGTCTTGCTGACCATAGTTTTTGGGCAATTTTAGACTTCTTTATTTTCGTATCTATTTCCTCTTTCGATGTATTCACCACTTCACCAATAACCTCTAAGGTTGAGGGATTTAGAGATAAAAATGAGTCTGTTACTGTTTTACTTTCTTTTACTAATGACATATTTTCCATAGTTTGAAATTATTTTGTATTTTCCATAGCTCGAAAATGACGAAAACATGATATAAATCATTTACTTATTCTCTATTTTTTTTAACCTAAACTCTAAGCCATAATGGAAAAGATTGAAGAAAGAACCGTTTTTAGCATTCCTTTCGGTGAATTGAATGTATTTGAGACAAATGTAGTATGCCACGATTTTCCTTTCTTTTTTGAAAAACCTGTAGTCACTCTCATGTTGAGTGGAAACAAAATTATCAGAAATGAAGATGAAGTGTTTGAATTTAATGAAAGAAGCGTTTTCATTCCACCTTGTAATAAAGAACTGAGCATTGATATTCACCCAAATTTCCATGAACCTACAAAATGTCTGGTTTTGGATATCGAACAGGAATATGTAGACACTGTTTTCTCGGAAGTTATTGAAAACTGGCATCCAGACTGGGAAAAAACAGGAATTATGATGCAGGAAAATACGGTGAAGAAATTTGTAAGTTCTGACGAATCACTTTGGAAAAGCCTGACGAATCTTTATAATAGAAGAATTGACGAAAAATTATACGGAACATCCGATTTTCTTTTAAGTTTAAGCCTAAAAGAGCTCATCTACGAATTGCTAAAAACAAACGCAAAACATCTTTTACTTCATACAAATCCAACGGAAACTATACAAAACGGATTACAGGAAGTTGTACATTTTATAAAGAACAATTATCGTGAACCGATTACCATAAAAAAACTCGCTACGATTGCGGGAATGAGCGAGGCAAATTTATTTAAGAAATTTAAAAATACGTACAATTGTACTCCGGTTGAATATATTATAGAGTTACGCATTGAGCATGCCAAACAATTGCTTATCAATAATCCTGAAATTGACATTAAGAATATCTGTTTTGAATCAGGATTTAATACACTGGAATATTTTTACAGGAAGTTTACGCAACTGACAGGGAAATCCCCGAAGAAATTCAAAGTGAGTTGATATTAGGTTGAGGCAAAGGCTTAGGTTTAGACTGAAAAAAAATCGCAACCTTAACCTTAACCTTAACCTTAACCTTAACCTTAACCTTAACCTACTTAATCCCAGTAGTTTTCGTCGGCAATGTATAAACTGATTTTGAAGCAGTAATAAACAGAATATTATTTTTATCGCCTCCGAAAGTCACGTTGGAAGTCCAGTCTTCTGCAATTTTGATGTGATGGATTTTTTCGCCTTTCGAATTAAAAACGGTTACGCCATCACCTGTAATGTAAAGATTTCCTTCTTTATCTAAAGTCATTCCGTCTGAACCCATCTCGCAAAAAAGTTTTTTCTTAGAAAGTTTTCCTTCACCTAAAATATCATAAACATAGGTTTTCTTAGCATCAATATCTGAAACATAGAGTTTCTTTAGTTTAACACTCCCAATAATTCCGTTGGGTTGTATGAAGGTTTCGAGTTTTGATATTTGTCCGGATTTGTTTCTGTAGTACAGGTTTTTTTCAAAAATTTCCTGCTTAAAATTCGTCCAGTAATCTCTTTCATACAAAGGATCGGTAAAATACATTCCACCCAAATCATCAATCCACAAATCGTTGGGACCGTTTAATCTTTTTCCTTCAAAACCTTTAGATAAAACTTCTACAGATTTGTTTTTTGAGATTTTCCAAATTTCTCCCTGATCATCAGAACATGTAATCAGATTGTCGTTTTTATCGAAATATGTTCCGTTGGCGCGGCCTGTTTTGTCTAAAAACATTTCTACTTTATCGGTTTTTGCATCCCAAAAGTAGATTTTATCGTTGGGTTGATCGGTAAAGTAAACATTTCCTGCTTTGTCGGCTGCAGGACCTTCTGTAAAAGAGAATTGTTTTGAAATTAATTTCGGTTCGGTGCCTTCATCAAACATATTAGAATAATTTACTGATTTACAGCTTACTAATACCAAAACCAAACCAAGAAGACCCAGACTCCATTTATTTTTCATTCTGCTCATTTTAAAGTTTACAATTTACGACTTGTAGCGTAGTTTAAAAAATAATTATCTTTGAAAATTCAGTTTTACAGCAATGAAGATCAATTTACCAGACAAACTCTATTATTCTATTGGCGAAGTAGCCAAAGCTTTCGACGTAAACGCTTCATTGATTAGATATTGGGAGCAGGAATTCCCGATTATCAAACCTAAAAAAAATAAAAAGGGAAACCGCTATTTCACTCCTGAAGATATTAAAAACCTACAGATCATTTATCATTTGGTAAAAGAAAAAGGTTACACGCTCGACGGAGCAAAAATTGCCTTAACCACCAACTCAAAAATTTCAGAAACCGTTACCTTGATTGACCGTCTGGAGTTTGTAAAAGCTGAACTGCTGAAGCTTAAGGATTCGCTTGCAGATAGGCCTGAAGATTAGGTTTCTACACTACTGTATCTTTCACAATTTTTTTGTCTTTAACTTCAACCAAGTTTTGATTTTGGATTGGTTTTGTTTGCTGTTTCTTCGTTTTAGTTAAACCCAAACTACAATTATATTCTATAGTTCTTCCATAGCAAGTCCTATATTTTTATGGAATTACTATGGAGTTGTTATGGACTTAGATACTTCGAGATTGTAAGAATAGTTAATTGTGAGATGAACAAAAATACCATTACAAACTGAAATCTACAAAAAATCCAGCGGGCTTTTCACACGCAGTTTACTGACATCAGTGATGTGAGTATAAATTTCGGTGGTTTTAATATTGTTATGCCCCAACAATTCTTTTATAATTCTGATATCGGTTCCATTTTCCAGAAGATGGGTTGCGTAAGAATGTCTCAAAGTATGTACAGATGCGGGTGAGTATATGTTTGCTTTTTTAAGTGAATTTTTAAGAATTTGCTGAACACTTCTTGGTGAGTATTGCTCTCCTGCCTGTCCTTCAAACAGGAACTGTTTGGGTTTGTATTCTCTGTAATATTCTCTTAAAATATCTACAAGTTTTTCTGACAGCGGAACAACTCTGTCTTTGTTTCCTTTGCTTTGTCTTATAAGCAGAAGGTTTTCTTTTGATTTTACATCAGAAATCTGAACAGCTACGGCTTCGCTGAGTCTTAAACCGCAAGAGTAAATAGTAGTAAGAATGGTTTTATGCTTTAGATTTTCGGTAGCATCCAGAATTCTTTTCACTTCATCTTTGGAAAGAAATTTTGGCAATTTATACTCTTTTCTTTTAGGATACAAATGCCTAAGATCAATCTTTCTGTGCAAGATATCACCATAGAATTTAGTAATAGTTGCCATCATAGTCTTTTGATGAGACTGGCCTATTTTCTTTTTGTCTACAAGCCAGATAATAAAATCTTCCAGCTGTTTTTGTGAAATTTCTTCAGGCTCAAATTTGGAGGAAACTTTAAGAAAGTAATTTAGATTTGAAACATAATTTCTGATGCTGTTTTCAGAATATCGCTGCATAGTAAGAACGGTTTTAAACCTTTCTGAATAATTTTTTTCCATTGTAAAATATTTCTCAGTTGCGCATAACCAAAAGTAACAAAAAAATAATAAAATGATAATCAGTATATTAAAAAAAATCAAAAAAAGGATTGACGCAACTGTATATATTTTATTTTGGCGCAATGCGTATATTTGGTTGTTAGCGGCAAGGCTAAACAGACCTTACTTAAATTAGTACACGAGCTTAAAATGAACAATTCAAGACTGTATGTAGACTTTAACGAACTTATCGAAAACGATTTAGTTCTGCTTTCTCAACAAGACATTAAACTGGACTATGAAGGAAAAGAAGTTTTACTTTTTCAAGGCAAACAAGTTGACATTTATATGGACGATACTGACGAAAATGGTATTAATGACAATTTAGTTGCTACCGGAACTGTAGAGTTAAACAAAACAGGATTATTTCCAATTTGCAAATGGAATTGTAGAATAAATGCAAATGGAATTCAACACGAAAGTGAATTGACAGATAATGAAAAATAAGTTGAGAAAAATAACTATTGAAGATTTAGTGTACTTGTATTCTGTTACAGACAAATATCATTTAGGAACTGAAACAAATACGCTGACTGTAAAAGTATTTTTAGACGGACTAAAACAGACACCATTAATAATAGAATTTCTAACGATTGACCACTATTATATGGGACAAATCTTAAAATCAGGCGTAAAATTGACAAACATAATAAAGAATACAGATGATAATGTTAATATTAATGAACCAAAATATATTAAAGAATTGATTTTGCAAGGACGAAAAAACGGATGGACAGGAACAAACAAAATAGAAAAACAAAATGGATTGAAATATTTGAAGAAATTAGGCTATGAAACAGACATTTTGTTGCCGAATAAAAAATGAACAACACATTTGAAAAACATACCTACAAAAGCCCAGCCGCTAACAAGGGTTTTGCAATAGTGGGGCGAAACTGCAAAGTTCAACGGTAGTTGTTCGGTTCAACTTTTGTACAAAATTTAAGATTTGCGCTTCGATTGCCCCACCATCGCAAAGCCCCAAAACGTTACCTGCCATTTTACTGAAAACCCCACAAAAAAAAGGACACAAGAAAAATACTTATGTCCCTTTAATTCTAAAATTTCAATTAGCTTATTTTGATTTCCTCGTAGAGATTAGTGATTGTAAAATCACTGATAACATAATAAAGAATAATCCTACATAAAACGAAAAACTAACTTCCTTGCCTTCGTTGAAGAACAAAAAAGCAATAATTATAGCATAAACGGGTTCAAGATTAAATGATAAATTGACCGTGAATGCAGATATTTTCTTCAGAACTTCTGTAACGGTTACATACAATCCAACTGTACAGAAAACAGATAGCACAATCAAATACAAAAAGTCTTTCCAACTGGGTAAAACCATTTCTGCCGGAAAAAAATGTAAATAAATAGGAAGCAATAATCCTAAACCAACCGTACCACCAATCATCTGGTAATAATTAATAACCTTACTATCATAGCGACTTACGAGCTTCTCACTATAAATCGTATATAGTGAAGCAAAAGCGGATGATACAATCCCTAAGACAATCCCTAATTGATAAGAACTATCAAAATGAAACATCAGGCTTATACCTAATAATGTTAAACTACTTAGAATAATCTCGGTAAAAACAAACTTATTTTTGTCAATCAAAGGTTTGAAAAGTGCCGTAAAAAAACTCGTCAAACTATAACAAATCACACCAATCGAAATATTTGAGTATTTGATGCTCGCATAGAAAAATACCCAATGAATGGTTATGAGCATTCCTACTTTTGCCATTCTCCACTTTTCCTCATTGCTTATTTGATGATTAATTTTGAACAATTTCAAAATAATAAACAGAAATATCGCAGAGAACAATACTCTGTACCACGTTAACAAACCTTCATTGAGAGAAATTAGCTTACCAAAAATGCCTGTAAACCCAGCTAATATTACAGCAATGTGTAATAATATATATGATTTTTTCATAAAATTTGTCTTGCTTGTTCATTTTAGAACAAGACTACTTAGTATTAATATTTATTTGAATTTGGAGTACAGAAAAACAACCGTTAAACAAAACGGTACAGCTTGCACTCCTTTTATAAAAAAGAAATATTAAACAGTTGGAGGAGGAAGACAACTTTTACGGTTCATACTTTTGAATATTTGAATGACAAAGATAACAAAACAATCGAATAAAAAAACGGCAGCTAACATGAACTGTGTAAAAAACCAAACATTTTAAGCACTTTTTACAATAAAATTATCCTGGTACGCTGTTTTGTTTTTTACTACCCCAAATACAATCTTGAGCAGCTTGTTGCACACTGCAATTACAGCTGCTTTTTTGTTTTTTCCTTTCGCTACCAGTCGGTCAAAAAGGGTCTTACATTGAGCATTGGTTTTCTTCGCATTTAGGGCACACATGTACAGAATATGGCGCAGCTGTTTTCCGCCCTGTTTGCAGATACGGACCCGTCCACGGATGCTGCTTCCGCTCAGGTATTCTGTGGGACTCAGGTCTGCATAAGAGATCAGTTGTTTATACGAATTCATATCTTTAAAACCTTGGGTATAGATGATCAGCTCTGCTGCTGCTCTTCTTCCAATACCTTTTACGCTGGTAACAAATTTCAACATTTCTTCTTCCCAGGCAACCAGTTTCTGTTGCAGAATTATCTCTAAATTCTGCTTCTCTTCTCGAAGTTTTTTGATGATTTTCTCAAAGCTTTTTTCAATCGTTTTTGTATCAAAAGGACACTTTTTAATGCTGTGAATCTGATTGCTGAACTTGGTAATTTCTTTCGTCAGATCATGGATCGCATTATTTAAAGAACGGCACTCAAAGTACTGTGTATCGGGCATTGCGTAAATTTCCGGTCGGCGTTCAACACCATATTCATAGATTCGTTTTGCATCTTTTCTGTCTGATTTATTGCGTTCCAAATGCATCTGGATGTAGCGCTTGATCTGCAGCGCATTCACAACACTGAAAGCAATATTCTGTTCCTTCAAAAAGAAAATCAAATGCAGGTGATAAACTCCCGTAGCTTCCATAACAAAGTGAGTTTCCTGGCCTGCTAATCGGATCATTTTCCGAAATCCGGTAACCGTATTTGTGACCTGTAAATGTTGAAAAATTCCTTCTTTATTTTTAAAATAAAGATCTAACGTCTCGCTGGAAACATCAATACCGCAGTAGTTGTTTTTTTCTTCCATTTTTTATACTTTTATTCTTTCTTGAGAGAACAATTCTTGAATGCAACCAAAGATCCTAACACGAACTTTATGTTCAAATAAACTGTACGGATTCGAGCAAGAAAATGAGCAGGGATAATCATGTTAGTGAAGCTTAAATGCTTAAAGGGTTTGCCTATCTTATTCTGCTCATTTGTTCTTTCTTTTTTTTAGTTTAATATTTAATAAATTTAAGGAATTGCAAACATAGGAAGGGTTTTGCAACAGTGGGGCGAAACTGCAAAGTTCAAAGGTATTTCTTCGATTGAACTTTTGTGCAAAATTGAAGATTTGCGCTTCGATTGCCCCACCATCGCAAAGCCCCAAAACGTTTAGCACTCATTTTAAAACCGACACGATATGACAAACAGTTTCATAGCTATTAAGGGAAACTTCTTTGGCAGAACAAACGAAATTTTTACTGCATTCAAATACACCGACAGTAAACAAGACAAACAATTTGACGACTGGCAGAGTTTCAACGACTATTTATTTCACAATTATTTTGAGTTTGCAAATAACGAAGTTGCAATAAGAGGAATTTGGACAGACAATGACTGGACAATAATTAATGACCCAGAAATGGTTGACACTATTGACGAAGAAGCACTACTTCAATTGTCAACGACTCTGAATACAGACATCGTAACATTCATCATTCAGACGACATCAAACTCATTTGGATTTACTGTATACAATAATACAATAAAGAGACACTTCTTTGTATCGGACGGTGAAATTATCGACAATTTATATAAGCCATTAGAACAAGAGAACGGTTTGAATATTAACGAAAACATATTTTCTGACGACATTTTAAAATTAGGTGAGAAATTAGGAATTGATTTAGAAGGAAAAAGTAATCGAACATATACCGTTAAACAACTTGCTTATAGTGACGAAATGAAAAGTGAACTCGAACAATTTAGACAACAACAAACCCAAGTCAATACGGATAAAAAACCTTGGTGGAAAATATGGTAGAAAGAAAAACGAGTGCTAACAAGGTATTGCCAAAAGCGGTGCTGAATGGCTTCGATTGGACTTTTGTGCAAGGTTCAGCTTTCATTCTTCGATTGGACTTTTGTGCTAAAAATCCCCGCCTTCGGCAATACCCCGAAACGTTAATGAGAACCGTAAATGCTTTGCCATGATTAATGAATTGAATCGACTCGGAAACAAAAATGCGACTTTAATTTCAACCCAAAATAAGGGATACAGGAAACCAGACAACAGAAAACATCCGCATTCCTAAAGCATTGTGGATAGTTATGGATTAATACATTGGCTACTGAACCAAAAGTAAAAGGCACTCTTAGGTTTTCGACCAAAAAAAATTTCATCTTAATAGGTTTTTGAATTAAAATAATTCATAACTTTAGGTAGCACCAAATATTCAATATTTACGAATCTGAATATTACAAAATGATGAAAAAATCGTACTACCAAAAGATGGCGTTTCTTGGGGTGCTCCTTCTGACGCTTTTGGCTTTTCAAAAATATACTTATAAAAGCCACGAAAAATTTCCTGAACTCACTTTTATCTCTGAAAACGAATCAGCTACTCCACTTTCGGAATTTGATCCCAATGAAATTTCGGCAGATCAGTGGCAGAAACTGGGATTTTCTGAAAAACAAACAGCTACCATTCTGAAATATAAAGAAATCGTTGGTGGAGCATTTGCTTCTAAAGAGCAGCTCAAAAAATGCTACTCTATTTCTGAGGAAAAATTTAACGAGATTGAACCTTTCCTTCTGCTTCCGGAAACCAGTACAGAAGCTAAGGGATTTAATTTTTCACATGGAAACTTTAATAAAAAGGCACTGACTGTTTCGAAAAAATTCAATCCGGATTCTTATACCCAGAACGACTGGGAAAAGATGGGTTTTTCTGAAAAACAGGCTTCGGCAATTTTAAAATATAAAAGCTATCTCGGCGGAAGTTTTGTAAGCAAAGAGAAATTCAAAGAATGTTTTATCATCAATGATGAAAATTATCAGAAGCTTGAACCTTACTTAATTCTTCCGGCAAAAACTCCTGAAAATTTTGCTAAAAACAGATATAAAAGAGATACAATCCGGGAGAAAATCAATTATAAAACATTTGACCCAAATCTATTGGATAAAGAAGGTTGGGAGAAATTAGGTTTCTCTGAAAAACAGGCAAACGTCATTGTAAATTACCGTGACAGAAACCTGAAAGGAAGTTTTAAAAATTTAGAAGATATCAAAAACTGTTTCGTCATCAACGAAGATAAATTCAATGAGATGAAACCTTACATCAAGCTTTCACAGATGAAAAACGATTCAAAATCTGAAAATTTTAAAGAAACCGATTTTTCAAAAACAGATTTAAATTCTATTACATTTAAACAGCTTATCGAGTTTGGTTTTGATGAAAAAGCCGCTGGTTCGATGGTAGGTTTCAGAAAAAAATTAGGCGGATTTGTCACCAAAGAACAGATTTTAGAAACGTATAATATCGATAAAGATTTAACCCAAAAATTAGTAAATCTTGCACCGCTTGATATTTCAAAAGTTCAGAAATATTCTTTGGTGGAAGCTCCCGAAGAATGGCTTAAAAATCATCCTTACTTTAAATATTCTGCCGATAAAATCATTTATTACAGAATTACGAATCCAGACGACAGAAAGATTTGGAAATTCATAAAAGTAAAACCAGAATACGAAGCGAGGATGAGGCTTTATGTGAAATAAAATCAGATTATAATTCCTAATTTTACCAATAGGAATTTTTATTTAAGAAGAAAAAATGACATTTACTATAAAGGCCAACCTGATTGATATTTTTGCGAGAAAAACCTTTCCTGCTGAAGTTGTGGTTGAAAATCAGAAAATTGCTTCTGTTAAAAGGATTGAGGAAGAATTACAGACCTATATTCTTCCCGGTTTTATCGATGCGCATGTACATATTGAAAGCAGCATGCTTGTACCCTCTGAATTTGCAAAAATTGCTGTAAAACACGGAACTGTGGGAACCATTTCTGATCCTCACGAAATTGCCAATGTTTTGGGAATTGAAGGTGTAAATTATATGATTGAAAATGCCCAAAAAGTGCCTTTTCATTTTTATTTTGGTGCTCCATCCTGTGTTCCTGCAACCAATTTTGAAACAGCAGGAGCTGTAATTGACGCAGAAGACATCAACGAACTTTTAAGCCGAAAAGAAATTGTTTATCTGGCTGAAATGATGAATTTTCCGGGTGTGATTTACAAAGATGAGGAAGTTTTAAAGAAAATTGAATACGCTAAAAAGCACAGAAAACCCATCGACGGACATGCTCCCGGATTAATGGGCGAAGGAATGAAAATGTATTTCGATGCAGGAATTACTACCGATCACGAGTGTTTTGGTCATACCGAAGCTTTGGAAAAACTAAAACATGGCGTGAAAATCATGATCAGAGAAGGAAGTGCCGCGAAAAATTTTGATACATTAATTCCGTTATTAAAGGATTTTCCGGATCAAATCATGTTTTGCTGTGACGATAAACATCCTGATAATTTGATTGAATCTCACATCAACGACCATGTAAAACGTGCTTTAAAATTGGGCCACGATTTGTACAATGTTTTGAGAGCTTCTTCTTTAAATGTCGTAAAACATTACAATTTACCCATCGGATTATTGCAAACCAGCGACGCTGCAGATTTTATAGAAATTGATAATCCTGAGGATTTTAATATTCTCAAAACGTATATCAAAGGTGAATTGGTTTCTGAAAACGGAAATTCATTTATTGAGTCTGTAGAATCTGACATCGTTAATAATTTTAACTGCAGTTTAAAACAACCTTCAGATTTTAAAATTAAAGCGGAAAGTGACACCATTCGACTAATTGAAGCCTTAGATGGACAGTTGATTACGCATGAAATACATGCAAAAACTTTAGAAATTGATGGTTTTGCAGAATCTAATACCGAAGAAGATATTCTGAAAATCGCTGTGGTAAACCGTTATCAGGACGCTCCGATTGCTACGGCTTTCATTAAAAATATTGGTTTAAAAAAAGGAGCTATTGCCTCATGTGTGGCTCATGACTGTCATAATATCGTTGTTGTAGGAACTAATGATGAAGACATTTGTAAAGCTGTTAACGCCATCATCAAAGCTAAAGGCGGAATTTCTCTGGCAACAGAAAGCGAAGAAATGGTTTTAGAATTGCCTATTGCAGGAATTATGACTAATTTTTCTGCAGAGAAAGTTGCCGAATTATACGTAAAACTTGATCAGCGAGCCAAAGAATTGGGAAGTCAATTGAGAGCTCCTTACATGAGTTTGTCTTTCATGGCTTTATTGGTAATTCCGGAACTAAAACTGAGTGATAAAGGTTTGTTTAACGGAAAGAGTTTTGAATTTGCGGATGTTTTTGTGAAGTGAAAAATTTGAACCATTAAGATATATTAAGTTGTTAAGACAAATTATCTCTAATACTTTTAAGTTACCGAGGTAAATCATTAAGCCAGACACTTAAATCAATTTTATTGATTCTTAATAGAATTTAAAAGTTTAATTCCCTTAATGTTTTAAAATTATAATACCATTTAATCACATAGAAAACCACGAACAATGTCCGTGGTTTAGTTTTATAATATAAAATCGAAATCCTAGTTATTAATATATTTCTCAAAAATTTTAGAAAAATCTTTTTGATTGTATCTGTCGAAACTGTTGGTGTTCCAAGCGAAAATATATTCGTTGATTGCCTTTAATTCCTGACTTTTTGCAACGCTTTCCTGTTTTCCGGAGGCAACACTTCCAATCGCTTTCAAAATACTGTCATTTGAAAAATTCAACAATGAATGATTGTGATGAACTTCCTGCTGAATCGCCAGCAATGCTTTGTATAAATCTTTTAACTGATCGATTTGACCTTTCGCAACACTGATCATTAAAGGAACATTTCCGATGTTGAATGCAATTTCTGCATCTAAATCGATGGTTCCTGCAGTTTGCAAAGTTACGTTTGAAAAGGGAAATTGGTAGTACTCATACCTTCTCAAAATTCTTTTTCTGTCGATTGCACTGGCACCGTCAATGTGAATTAAAGCCCGGTTGGTAAAACAATATTCGTCTCTTCTGGATTTAATCAAAAAGAAAATCTTTTCATTGTCTTCCGATAAAATATAATCGTCAGAGTCTACTTTGTCATAATCCTGAGCAGGAATAATCTTACCGATGTCTCCTAATCCTAAAGCTTCTGCAGCTAATTTTTTAAACATAATTTATTCTAATTTGTAGTTTATTTGAGAGATAAAATTAAGAAAATATTTTAAATCTCATTTTTGTTATGATGTTAAATTTTAACACAAAGGCCACAAAGTTTTTTCACCCACTAACCGCTTTTGAGGCTCACAAAGGCGTTGAAACTTTACCAACACCACTGAGATTTTGTGATGACGAATATTAAACATTGTAGAAAAATCATTTCAAAACAAAAAACCACAGACAAATCTGTGGTTTTGATATTTAAAATAAATGATTTCAAATTAAATGTGAATCACTTCACCGTAAGCAGCAGCAGCAGCTTCCATAATAGCTTCAGAAACAGTTGGATGCGGGTGGATAGATTTGATAATTTCGTGACCAGTCGTTTCCAGTTTTCTTGCAACAACAGCTTCAGCAACCATATCGGTAACGCCTTCACCAATCATATGGCAACCTAACCATTCACCATATTTAGCATCGAAAATCACTTTGATGAAACCATCAGTATTTCCGTTTGCAGTAGCTTTTCCACTTGCAGAAAGAGGGAATTTACCAACTTTGATTTCGTAACCTTTTTCTTTAGCTTGTTTCTCTGTAAGACCAACAGAAGCAACTTCTGGGTGACAGTAAGTACATCCAGGAATATTGCCATAGTCGATTTTCTCAACGTGCATTCCTTTGATTTTTTCTACACAAGTGATTCCTTCAGCAGAAGCAACGTGTGCCAAAGCTTGAGTCGGGATGATATCTCCAATTGCATAGTATCCAGGAACTGAAGTTTCGTACCATTCGTTCACCAAAACTCTTCCTTTATCTGTCTGGATGCCCACTTCTTCAAGACCAATATTCTCGATGTTTGCAGCGATTCCAACAGCAGATAACAGGATGTCAGCTTCAAGAGTGATATTTCCTTTTGCTGTTTTCACAGTTGCTACCACACCGTTTCCGCTTGTGTCTACGCTTTCTACAGAAGCGTTGGTCATAATTTCTATACCTGTCTTTTTCAAAGATTTCTCTAAGTGTTTTGAGATTTCTTCGTCTTCCACAGGAACAATGTTTGGTAAAAATTCAACAACAGTTACTTTCGTTCCCATTGTGTTATAAAAATCAGCAAACTCAACTCCGATAGCTCCAGAACCTACAACGATCATAGATTTTGGTTGCTCAGGAAGAGATAATGCCTGTCTGTATCCGATTACTTTTTTACCGTCTTGTGGCAAGTTTGGCAATTCTCTAGAACGTGCTCCTGTAGCCAAAATAATGTTGGTTCCAGAATATTCAGTTACTTTTCCGTCTTTATCTGTAACAGAAACTTTTTTACCTTTCTGTACTTTTGCAGTTCCTAAAATAACGTCGATTTTATTCTTTTTCATCAAGAATTCAATCCCTTTGCTCATTTTAGAAGCAACACCACGGCTTCTCTGAATAACGTTTGGAAACTCAAAACTTGCTTCTACTTTATTCAAACCATAGTCTTCTGCATGATTAATATAATGAAAAACCTGAGCCGACTTCAACAAAGCTTTCGTTGGTATACATCCCCAGTTAAGGCAGATTCCTCCTAAATTTTCTTTCTCGATAATTGCAGTTTTAAAACCCAATTGTGCCGCTCTGATTGCAGTAACATATCCACCAGGACCACTCCCGATAACAATAATATCGTAATTCATTAGTTTAAAATTTTATGCGAATTTAAGGAAAATATATTGAAATTTTAGGTTTCTGAAAACAGTTCTTACAATGCTTCCTTATTATGATTTTAATTTTATTTAAATAAAAAAGAGAACACAATTGCATTCTCCTTTTTCTATTTTTAAATTTAATAAAATTATCTTGCCACTCTCAGCAATTTTTTCTCATTTTGATATCTCAGATTTAAAGCTCTTATTTGCTCGGCTTTCATCTTCTTAGTTGCAATCGGATGATTCATAATCAACCTTTTTTCATTTCTGTAACGTTTATCCAATTCGCTCGCTTTGCTATTTGCCAATTGGGTTTTTGAAGGATGTGGTGGTGGCGTAGGACGTGGTGGATGTTTCTGTGCTAAAGCTGTGGTAGATAATCCTACAATTAAAACTGCTGATATTAAATACTTTTTCATGACTTTAAATTTTAATAATTGAATTTCTTTTAAGCAAAATCAATAATATGTAAAGCAAGTATTACATATTTCATACCACATTTAATTCATACGTCTTACTGTTTCAAACTAAACTGAAAATTATGGCAGACCTACTTCTTGTTATATGCAACTCTCCAGACAATACCACTTACATCATCCGCAACCAGCAATGATCCGTCTGCAATTTGCAAAACTCCAACAGGTCTTCCGTAAACATCTCCTTTTTCTTCATTGGCAATAAAACCTGTTAAAAATGGCTGATACGACCCTGAAGCTTTACCATTGGCAAAAGGCACAAAAGCGACCTGATAACCCACTAATGATGAGCGGTTCCAGGAGCCATGCTGCCCGATGAAAGCACCATTTTTATATTGTTCAGGAAACTGATTTCCCGTGTAAAAAGTTAAACCTAAAGATGCTGTGTGCGAACCTAACTGAACATCCGGAACAATTGTTTTTGCCACTAAATCAGGTTTTTCACCCTTTCTTCGCGGATCTTCATTTTTACCGAAATAGGCATAAGGCCAACCGTAAAATTGATTCTGCTTAACGCTTGTCAGATAATCCGGAACGAGTTCATCGCCCAATTCATCTCTTTCGTTTACGACCGTCCAAAGTTCTCCGGTAGAAGGGTTCCAGCTCATTCCGACAGGATTTCGAAGACCTGCTCCATAAATTTTTTCTCCACTTCCATCAGGATTGACCTCCAGAATATTGGCTCTTCTCACCTCATATTCCATCCCGTTTTCGCCAACATTACTTCCGGAACCTACGGAAATATAGATTTTAGACTGATCTTTATTGGCAATTAAATTTCTCGTCCAGTGATTGTTATAACCTCCAGCGGGAAGTTCTACAATTTTCTTACCCTGCCCTGTAATTTTAGTTTCGCCTTCTTTGTAAGGATAAACCCAAAGTCCATCGGTGTTGGCGACGTAAAATTTATCTTTAATGATCAACATTCCGTACGGTTGATTTAAATTATCAAGGAAAACGGAAGATGATTCTGCAACGCCGTCTTTATTGGCATCTCTGTACAGAATAATTCTGTTGGCAGATTTTCCGCCGACTTCAGCATCACTTTTTCCGCTGATGTCATTTTTAATTTTTTCTGTTTTTGTACGTTCAGAATTTGAAAGAACTACGAAAATATCACCATTTGAGGCTTGAATCATGTTTCTCGGGCTTTTGATATTTTCCGCAAAACGGGTAACTGTAAATCCTTCAGGAGCTGTCGGAGTTTTTCCTGCAGACCATCCAATAACGTTGCTGAATTTGTTTTTCGCACCTTTCTCGTCGGGTTCGGGAAGTTTTAAAGTATCTGTTTTGGTCACCACTTCGGTTTCTGAAGTATTCTGATTTTTATTTTCCTTACAACTGAAAAACAGCACTGCGACTGCCGGTAGAAGATATTTTTTCATAAAATAATGGTATGATTTGTTAGAAATATTTTGCCTCAAAAGTTGCAAAAACCGTTCCCTAAAAGAAAACGGTTGCACACTGTTGAATTAGAATTTTATATAATTTTTAATTTAACGCAAAGTCAGACAAAGAATTTTAAAAATATGCAGCTTTTAAGATATACAAAGACGTAAACTTCATCAGGAAATACAAGATTTTAAATGATAATACGTTTTGAATAATCATCCTACCAATGTTAAGCCCTTTATTCCAGCTCAATATTCTGTTTTAGAGGAAGGTTTTTTGATGAATTGCCAACCATGATTCTGTACGTTCCTTTTTCTACGATCCAGTTCATTTTTTCGTCTAAAAACTGAAGTTCTTTTACCGGAATTTCGATTGAAATTTCTTTCATTTCACCGGATTTGAGATATACTTTTTGAAAACCTTTCAATTCCAGAATCGGTCTTGAAACTGATGCCAGCAAATCTTTCAAATACAATTGTACCACTTCGCTTCCGGCTTTTGAACCTGTGTTTTTAACTTTGACCTTAGCAATAATTGTTTCGTTTTCTTTAAATTTTGATTTATTTAAATGTAAATCAGAAATTTCAAATGTCGTATAACTCATTCCAAAACCAAACGGGTAAAAAGGCTCGCCACTCAAGTCGTGGTAATCATTTCCCCGACCGGTCGGATGATGATTGTAGGTCAAAGGCAACTGCCCTTCCTCAACCGGAAACGTAATCGGTAATTTTCCTGAAGGATTATCTGCTCCGAAAAGGACTTTTGCAACAGCATTTCCACCTTCTTCTCCCGGATACCAGACATCTAAAATGGCTCCTACTTTATCTTTCCAATTCGTCGTTTTTATTGCTGAACCGCCTACCAAAACCACGGTTGTCGGCTTATTTAATTTTGAAACTTTATGTATAAATTCTTCCTGATTTCCCGGCAGACTCAACGAAGAACGGTCTTGAAATTCACCTTCATGAATTCCTGCTGTCACGATAATGTAATCTGCATTTTGAGCTAATTTTAACGCTTCATCAAAATACTTTTGGTAATTGTTTAATCCATAATTCCAGATCAATTCAATATTTGCTTCGCCTCTGTTTTCATGAAACTCAACGACGATATCATAGTTCTGACCTTTAACAAAATCAATATCAACAGTTTTTGTCGAATAACTCAGCTTTTCCCAATTGTCAATCAACAATTTTCCATTTATATATAATCTGAAGCCATCATTTCCTCTTAAACCCAACTGATATTTTCCTGAATTTGGAGCTTCCAGTTTTCCCGTCCAACGAACGCTGTAATTGTCGGGTTGCAGCTTTTCAGGATTTGGGGAATATAAAGTCCATTTAAAATTCACTTGTTCATTCTGTTTTTCAAACGCAGGATTTCCTTTTAAATCAGAATTTGAAAAGTAAGTTCCCTTCAAACCTTTCTGATTTTCTGAAGATAAAAACTCAGTCGGAACCGTTACAAATTGTTTCAAATTCCAATCGATTCCTTTTGAATAATTGATTTCAACGTTTTTATTTTTGACGAAATTTTTAATTCCATCCAAAATGCTCATCTTTTTATTTCCAGGTCCTGAATAACCGCCCAATCTAGCATCAACAGCATCGGTTCCAACTACCAAAATCTTTTTTATGTTATCCGAAATCGGAAGCGTTTGATGATTATTTTGAAGCAAAACAAAAGATTCAATCGCTGTTTTTTCGACTAATGGTTTATGATTTATTTTTTTTAATTCCGAAATAGATGCATCTGAAACGTAGGGATTTTCAAACAATCCGAGTTCAAATTTCGCTCTTAAAACTCTTGCTACTGCATCATCAATTCTCTCCTTCGAAATTCTTCCATCCAAAAACGGTGGCATAAATAATTTATAATGTTGATATTCGGTCTGGAAAATCACATCAAGTCCTGCATTGATTGCCTGCGCAGAAGCATCGTCGTAATCTTTTGCCGTAAAATGTAAAACGTTTGCACCACCAACTGCACTTGCATCACTAATGACAAAACCTTTAAAATTCCAATCTTTTTTTAATTTTTCGGTTAGTAGCCAATGATTTGCCGTCGAAGGTCTTCCGTCAAGCAAATTATAAGAAGTCATTACAGATCGACTTTTACCTTCATTAAAAGCTTTTTGAAACGGAACCAAATGCATTTCCTCCAAATATCTTTTGCTCCAATGAATTGGATATGAATCTCTTCCACCTTCTCCGACATTCGCTAAAAAATGTTTTGGAGTGGTAATAATTCCCTGATTTTCAAATGAACTGACAAAATTTACACCCATCACGGAAGTCAAAAACGGATCTTCACCGTATGTCTCTTCGGTTCTTCCCCACCGTACATCGCTCGCTAAATTGACAACAGGAGTCAAAATCTGACGGATTCCTCTTAATCTCGATTCTTTTGCAATCGCTGTTGAAACATCTTTCATCAACTCAGGATTGAAAGTTGCCGACAAACCAATCGCCTGCGGAAAAGCAGTTGCTCCTTCACGCATCAATCCGTGCAAAGCCTCATCAAAAGGGATAATCGGAATTCCCAATCGGGATTCTTCCACAAAGTATTTCTGAATGGCATTGATTTTTTTCGCCAGTCTTTCCGCATCTTCATTGGCGTTGTATTTCAACAATTGTCCGGCAACTCCGCCGCCCTGATTTCCTGCGCTCACCTGCAATCCGAAAATTCCGTGAGCATATTGACCTTTCGGAACGTTATCCAAATCTCCGGGAATCATGAAGCATTGCCAGAATTTCTCTTCGGGCGTCATGCGTTTCAGCAAATCCTGAACTCTGGCTTCTACAGATTGTTTTGGGTCTTTATATAATGGTTTTTGAGCTGATATAAAAACAGAACTTAACAATGAGATTCCAATTAATTTTAATCTAAATTTCATTATTGCGTTATTTGAATTACAGTTGAATATTTCAATTGTGCTCTTTCATTCGGTAAAGTAAGCTCTATTGAATTACCAGACTTTTTCCATTGAATTTTATGTTTTAAACCTAAAACTTTTAATGATTTTGGTTTGAAATTTTCAGGAATTGTAAATTTTAAAGTTGATGGAGCCTGATAATTCGTTTTTTCATCCAAATGAAAAACATTCACCGTTTTACCATCTTTGCTTTCTGTATAATAAAAATTCCCGTCGTGATAAGGTGCGATTGCTCTTGTTGCAAAAACAGCCGATTGATTATCATCCATCCAACCGGAAATTTCTTTCAATCTTTCATAAACAATCGGATCGTAATCCCCAGTCGGTCCGGGAGCAATATTCATCAGATAATTTCCACCTCTTGAAATGATTTTGACCAAAGTTTCAATAATCTTCTGAGACGATTTATAATTATCATTCGGAACATACGAAAACGAATCTCCCATCGTGATACAGCTCTCCCAAGGAATTGGAAGTGCTTTTTCAGGAACGGCCTGTTCGGGTGTCACATAATTTTCCCATTTTCCGGGAACGGTGCGGTCAACAACTATTATACCTGGTTGATTTTTGCGAGCCATTGTTCCTATTTTATCCATGTCGATGTCCTGTTCGACCTTAATGGTTCTTTGCCATTCTACACTTTGATCGATGGTGTGAAACGGACGAACCCAGCCTCCATCCAACCAAAGAATATCGATTTTACCGTAATTGGAAGTGATTTCGTTGAGTTGATTGAATGTGAAATATTTAAAATTGCTCCATCTTTCAGGATATTTTTTTGGATCGTAGTTTACATTTCGGTCTTTTGGCGGAAAATAAGACCACCAATAATCATCAGAATGCCAATCGGGTTTTGAGAAATAGGCTCCGATTTTAAAACCGTCTTTTCTGAAGGTATTGAAAATTTCCTTCGTCACATCTGCTTTCGGATTTTTTGAAAAAGGTGTTTTTGAAGAAGTAATTCTATAATCAGACTGTTTCGTATCAAACATCGCAAAACCGTCGTGATGTTTTGTAGTGAAAACCACATATTTCATTCCAGCTTTTTTTGTTGCATCTGCCCATTTTTGTGGATTGAATTGTGTCGGATTGAACGTTTTCTGCAGATTTTCATAGTTTTCTACATATTCGTTGTAAGATTTTCCATGCTCAGGCTTTCTTTTCGTCCAGTCTTCATCTTCCGGACAAAGGCTCCAACTTTCGACAATTCCCCACTGACTGTAGGTTCCCCAATGCATGAAGAGCCCGAATTTTAAATCCTGCCAGTTTTCAAGGTTTTGAATAACAAGTGGATCTGTCGGTTTTTGATAACCTTCTGAAACGTTATGTGCCTGTGAAAAAAAAGTGGAGGAAAGTAATAATGATGAAAGAAAAAGAGTTTTCGTTTTTGGCTTGGTGAACATTAAGTTTAGTTTTTGCTAAAATAATATTTAACCGGAAATTTTCTACCACAAAAGGCACAAAAGTTTTTTGACACATGAGTCACATTAGTATTAGGTTTAAATGATTGAGAATATTCAGAGCACATAAGATTGAAAATCAAATATTTTCTGTGCGAAGGCAAAAAAGTGTGTTGTAATTCAAACAGAAATATTTTTAAATACAAACAACCTTATTTTGATTAAAAAAGTTTTGTGTCAGAGTCCAAACACCAGTGTTTATACTTTATGTAAAATGACTTTTAATAAAAACACCCTTGTTTCAATTAAATGTAGATTGATTTTGAATACAAACACCCCTGTTTGGACTTAATGTAAGTTTTATCTGACTATAAACATATCTGTTTGTACATAATGTAAAACGACTGTAAGCTAAAATACACCTGATTTAATTCAATGTATAATTTATTTAATCAAGTTTTGAAAAGCGGTATCAACTGTTGAATAATTGAATTGGAATTTGTTTTTAATGAGTTTTTCTATGTAAACATTTCTGCTTTTTAAGAGTAATTCGGTTTCGGTTCCTAAGAAAATTGAAGCGATTTCCAATTGCCATACTGCTGCGTTGAGGCCAAAAGGAATTTTCATTTCTTTTCTCAGTTTCCGCATAAATTCTTCGTTAGATAAAGGGTTTGGTGCGGTGACATTGATTTTTCCTGAAAGATTTTCGTTTTCAATAATATATTCAATAGCTCTGCAGAAATCTTCGATATGAATCCAGCTTATATTTTGGTTACCTCTACCCTGTTTTCCGCCTAAACCGAGTTTTGTAATCATCTTTAATTTGGTGAAAGCACCACCGTTATTTCCTAAAACGATTGAAGTTCGTAATGCTACTTTTCTGACGTTAGCATTTTCTGTTTTAAAAAATTCCTGCTCCCAGCTCTTACAGATATTCATGGAGAAATCGTCTCCAATTACACCGTCACTTTCTGTATTTAAATGCGTTTCAGAATGGGTATAAATAGTTGCCGAGCTGGAATTAAGCCATACTTTTGGTTGGCTGATACATTGATCAACGGCCTCCTGAAGAACTTTTGTACTGTTGATTCTTGATGTTAGAATTTCTTTTTTATTTTCTTCTGTATAACGGCAATCAACAGATTTTCCCGCAAGATTGATGAGGACATCAGCATTTTCAAGGAATTTTTTCCAGTCGCCTAATGTTTTTGCATCCCAGTGAATTTCGTTTTTTCGTTTTGGATTTCGGGTTAAAATATAGACTTCATTTCCTTTGTCTATAAAGTATTTTTCAAGGTTTTGTCCGAGAAATCCGGTTCCGGCAGCGATGATTATTTTCATTTGGGTTGTTGGTGTTTAGTTGATGGTTGTTGGTTTTAAATATTAAGATACTTCGACAAGCTCAGCATGACATTGTGAACAAAATTTCACCTGATTCTTTTAACTTTTTACTTGGTTCTTAAGATACTTCTTCATTCTCACTTCAATTTCAGAACCTTCTGCAAGCATTACAGAGAGAGGTTTTTGATGATTTAAGCATTCGAAATCTTTTCCGTAGACTTGTTTGAAATCTATTTCGAGTTGATGACTTTTTACCGGATACCAATCCCACTTTGGATGACAGACTTCGTATTCTGAAGTTTTGTCTCTGCGTTTTGTGAAGCCCCAGTAATGTTCTGTGATGAACTCAAATTCAGATTTGTTTTCCATTTTCTGAGATTGACTTTCAGCGGTGATTTGTATGGAATTCCAATGGTCTTCTTTCCAAGAATACTTTACAATCAGGTCATCTTCACTGTAATGCATTTCGTTTTTCATTTTCCGGGTTTTATAATTTTCCTGATAAACGGAGTTGGCAACGATACTCAGTGCATATTTAGGTACAATTTCTTTGATGAAAACCACACCTCTTTTCCATTCATTTCCCTCTTTTTTCTTGACGTAAAACCTGAGATTTACTTCTTCAAAGTTTCTGTGGAAAGGAATTGGCAATCCGAGAAGTTTGGTATTTAAAAACATAAAACCTACCAGACTCACATAGCATTTGTCTTTATAAAAATCGATTTCAGTTCCAGCAGGAAGGTATTTCTTTAGAATTTCGGGATTGATTTCGTAGTTGATAATAGCGAGCTTGCGCCATTCGGCTTGCAGGAATTTCATTTTATTTTGGATGTTAAATGTTAGCTTATGGGTTTTACTGTGAAACTATTTCAGCGGTGGTTTTGATAACTTTATTGCGTTCCAAGAGAAAGTTTTTCATATAATTTTTAAGAAAAAATCTGTTGAAAAGCTTTCCGATAATTCCGAAAGGTGATTCAAATTCTAAAATATCAATCATTATTGTGTTTTTACCTTCTTGTTTAAAAATATGCTGATGTTTAAATGATTTAAATCTACCTTTCAACATCTCATCTGTGAAATGGAAAGGTTTTTCCATCTGTGTAATTACGGATTGATGGGTTTGAAAAAATCCTAAATGTTTGCCGCGCCAAGTTACTGTTTCATCTTTTTCAATTAATCCTGATATTCGTCCGGCGATTGCCTTCTCACGGGTTTTTGAAACTGATTTTTGGTGCAGATCAATATCTCTTGACAAATCGAAAACGGCTTGAATATTGGCGTCGATAAATGTTTCTAAATAAATTTTTGACATCTTAAAAAGTTTGTTTTTTGTTTAATTCCGGGAGAACTTTATCAATTCTTTCTGCAAGTTCGGGTAATTTTATGGTTGGAACGGCAGGAAAAAGATGATGTTCCATGTGATAAAACATACTGAAAGTTAATTTATTTTTCCAGAATCCGCGTTGTGTTCTTGCGATATTTGGGTTTTCGTGGGTATCGTGATGAACCGTCCAGACTGCGAAAAATGCCATTAAAAATTCTCCGAAGAACATAATTAAAATATGATAGATGAGAAAATCAATTTTAAAATAAAACGCTACAAATATGAAAACTGAAATTGAAATCAATTCAAAAATCATATTCTTTTTATAATTTTTATTCGCTTTTCTGAAAGTAATCCAATGAATTAGAAACATATGTTTTGGTCCATATAAAATCGCTTCATACCATTTCATTGAGGCAGATTTCCCCTCATAATCTTCCTCAGAAAGACAGTATTTATGATGTCTGATGTGATTGAATTTTACAGCGTGAATTGACGTTATCATTGAAATACTGTTTAAATACATTGATAACCAAGTCAGAAATTTCCCTGTTCCCAATGAATTGTGAAAGCCATTGTGAACCTGTCTCAAAGCTGTCAGAAAATAAAATCCTGAAAACGGCAGTGCAGCCCAATAATATCCTTTGTAAGCCAAAAACAGGGAAATGATAAGCCAAGGTAAACTGATATTGTTTTCAATCAACATTTCCTTTGTTGAAAGAGATTTCAGATCTTTCCATTGTACTTTTTTTATTAATTCAGTATGATTCATTTTTTAGTTTTTAATGGTAGATTCTAAGTTATGTATATGAAATTCAATTTGATAGACTTAAAGCTTCATTTTATAATCTTTAGATTTATCCCGACAGTAAAATATATAGGCAATTGCAAAAAAAGGACTTATAAATAATCCATAAAAAGGAAGTAAACTTATGAGATCAATATTGATATTAAAACTACTTAGTAATAAGGCAAACCAGATTGGTAAAATCATAATTCCATAAATTTTCATAAAAAGATCAGACCAAAATCCTATGAAAAGTTTAATGATATAACTGAATAACTGAAAGCCTCCAACAATGAAATAAAAAAGCATCCACATGTAAAAAAATTTGTCCTCAACTAGGCTATATATAAGACTTACAAGTAGATATCCAACCAACACTATAAGTTGCAAATAATAATCAATTTTTAAAAAAGTTTTCATGGTACTAAAATTTTAAGGAGTTACTCTCTTGGTTTTTCCACCAAAATAAAATATGAGAAATAAATGAATGATTAAATTTTTCATAACAATCAATTTTAAATTTAAGAATTAACTACCTCTTCATTTTGAATTTTATCTTTATTCATTGCGTGTTTACGGCCTTTAAGAAATAAAAGTAAATTCAGAAGCATCATCACACCAAGATAAATTGAAAATCCACCAATCTTTTTACTTAAAGCAACGACCAATCTTTCAACAGTTTCAATTTGGAAAAACTCAATGATACAAAGAGCAAAACCTATATTTAAAAGGTAAAATCCAATTTTGAATAGTGAATTTGTTGCCATTGCAATATCTTCTTTCTGATGAAAAATATCGATCATAAATGTTTTTGAATTTTTAAACAAAAACTGAGAAACAAAAATCGTCAACATGATAACAATCGGTAAATAAATCATGTACGCTGAGAAGTTGTAGGTTGCTGTGGTTAAAATAGTTGCCGTCATAATTGTATTATTTTATGGTTAAATTTTTTCTTAAAAAGTAAAGTGCGAAAATATTCGTGAAATGTAAAAAACAAAGAATCAAAGTGATATACCCAATTTTGATGGCAGTAACAGCCAAAACTTCTTCCATTGTATTTACTTTATTCCAAGTCGACAAACTGATGGCAATGTATCCGAGATTAATCAGATAATAACATCCCAAAAGGATTCTGTTAATCGTCAAGCAGAGGTTTTTGTCATTAAGCAGATATTCCAAATACGTTTTTCCTGCGTTGTAACATCTTCTTCCGACATCAATCGTGATATACGAACTGATCGCAAGAAAAAACAGATATGAAACAAGATTAAACATTTTGTAAATATTATATTTTCAATAATTTTTGAAACTTAAATCGAAATAAAAAAGGATTTTGACGTCCTTTCTATTTCAATAAATTGGTGATCTTTCCGACCAGCCAGTGGTCGTCGCTTTTGATGGCAAGATCCATAATATTGTTGATTTTACTGGTGACGCTGCTGAAATCGTCCATCAGCTTTATGAATTCTTTGGCTTCCGCTGAGTCGTTGTCCTCGATGTTTTTCAGTTCATCCAAAAATGCTACAACCGGCTCAATTTCACGTTTTCTGCGTTCTTTTGTGATTTGTTTAAACAAAAACCAAACGTCTTTTTCGGCAGTAAAATATTCTTTCCGGTCGCCTTTGATGAATTCTTTTTTCACAATTCCCCAGTCCATCAAAGCGCGGAGATTCATGTTGGCGTTTCCTCTCGAAATTTCCAAAAGCTCCATTACTTCATCGGTTGAAAGTGGTTTCCCGTTGGCCAAAAGCAAAGCGTGAACCTGCGCCATCGTCCGGTTGATTCCCCAACTCGTTGCGAATGTTCCCCAAGTCTGGATGTATTTTTCTTTGGCTTCTGAAAGTTTCATTTTGTCTTCTTTAAATTTCTATTACAAATATAATAATAGTTTTTGAATTTTCAATAATATTTGAAAGTTTATTTTTAAATAAAACAGACAATTTTGTAGATGTCTGTTTTATAGAATTATTTTTTTATTGCTTTGTATTTTTGAACCAATTTTATGAATTCTGCTTTGTAACCTTCTTCATCCCCTTTTATTCCTTGTTTTGCCAAAGTTTCAATGTCATCCATTCCTTTTTTATTAATCAGTTTTGAATCTCTTAAAACCAACCCAAACCAAGCGACAGATGCTGCAAATTTGAAATCAGAACCTGCAGCAGATTTTTGTGTAGCTGAATTTTTCACAACATGACTGATTTCTGTACTCTTATCACCATCCGGCTTTTTATATCTGAATTTCACGGTTGCGAGTTCATCGCCTGATGCCACTTTATTTTGATCAGCAGTTTTACTGTATTTTAATTTTTGTTCTTTAGGCAAAAACTCTGAATTTACATCAGCCGGAATAATTTCGTACAAAGCCGTTACCGTGTGACCACTTCCCAATTCTCCCGCATCAATCTGATCATTTACAAAATCTTCATTTTTCAGCATTCTGTTTTCATAACCAATCAGACGGTAAGATTTTACGTATTTGGGATTAAATTCTATCTGAACTTTCACATCTTTTGCAATCGCATAAATATTTCCTGCAAACTCTTTTCCCAGAAATTTATTGGCCTCCTGAATATTGTCTATGTAACCATAATTTCCGTTTCCTTTGTTTGCTAAAGTCTCCAATTTATTGTCTTTGTAATTTCCCATTCCGTAGCCAAGACACGTAAGAAAAATTCCAGATTTCCTCTTTTCCTCAATCAAAGACTGGAGATTGGCTTCAGAAGATGTTCCAACATTAAAATCGCCGTCCGTTGCCAAAACAACTCTGTTATTTCCGCCCTTAATGAAATTTTCTTTTGCCAGTTTGTAGGCCAGTTCAATTCCTTCTCCACCTGCAGTGCTTCCTCCTGCTTCAAGTTTGTCAAAAGCTTCAAGAATTTCACCTTTTTCTGAAGCTGATGTAGAAGGGAGAATGACACCTGCGCTTCCTGCATAAGCAACAATTCCGACTTTATCTTTAGAACTCAATTGGTTTAAAAGTATTTTTAAAGACTCTTTCAACAACGGTAATTTGTTATCATCACTCATCGAACCCGAAGTATCGATTAGGAAAATAATATTAGAAGGTGGCAAATTATTAATTGGTACATTTTTACCCTGGAGCCCGATTTTCAACAATTTATGCTTAGGATTCCAAGGCGAATCGCTGTATTCTGTATTGATAGAAAATGGATGCTGAGCTTGTGGTTGCGGATAATTGTACTTAAAATAATTGATCATTTCTTCGATTCTCACGGCATTTTTATCTACTTTTTGACCTTCATTAATCATTCTTCTGATGTTGGAATATGATGCATTATCCACGTCAATAGAGAATGTAGAAACAGGTTGACTTTTTGTGAGTTCAAAAGGATTTTCAACCAGAGAAGCATACTCCTCATCATTCTGATTTGTTTCAATATTTTTTTCCTGGCCATCTGTAACTTCTTCGAATTTCATATCTTTAACATCTGCAGATTCTTCCAACAATACCTCCATTGGAGACATGTTCACCTTTTCTTCCTTTTTTCCGCAACTTCCCATTATTACTACTGTCAGAATTGCTAAACTTACTTTTTTCATAATTTTTTATTGTGAATTGATTTATAAATAAATAATTGTGTGCTTAAAGCTTATGTTAATCGTAATTTCTAAGGCTCAATTATAGCTTTAATTCCCTCATTCCAAAACCTGGCTTCCGGCATATAATAAAGATAAACATTACTTGCTTTCCCTGTGTATTCTCCGGCAAATTCTACTTTTAAATCTAAATTTATAGTCTTCGATTCATTCGCATCCAAGTGTTCCCAATACAAAACCAGATAGTTATCAAATATTTCGTAGTAAGAAACCTGCTTTTTATCGACCATATCTTTCAATAAAGCATTTTGCAAAGTCAAGCCTGCAGGAATTCCAATTTTTGCTGTGGTCATCGGTAACTGTCCGTTGATTTTATTTTTGACGGTTACTGTCATTCGGTTGGTTTCTCCTACTTTTGAAGTTTGAGATTTCAGTTTTGTTTCTAATGTGACAGGAATATCAACGCTTTTCGGCGGTTCTAAAGTATAATATTGATAATCCAATTTAAAAGGCAGACCTTTTTTACCTGGATATTCCACTTTCAAATCATTATCTCCTTTTCTGAATGCCGATGAAAAGCTAATATTTTTGTCTGAAACAACAGCACCATTTACTTTAATCACCGGTTTTTCAGTTCCAAATAATTTTTCATTTTTGGCAAAAAAACCTGAAAGTGATTCCAAGGCCAAAGCGGTTGCCTGTGTAGAGCCAAATCCGTAATAACCATTATAATCAATTAATTCATCGGCAACTTCAGCGATTTTTAATTGATTCGCAGATTCATTTTTCTGTAAAGCCATCAGGTAAAGCGAAAGCGTTTCGGCATTGGCAGAAATCCCTCCCGAACCAGTGAACGTTGTTTTGGTTTTTACATTTTTGGCTGCATACTGTTCGTTCAGGATTGTAAGTAAATTGCTGTAATCTTCAGTTTTATCTAAATTTTTCGCCGTATTTGCCATCAATGCCAATTGGTAAGAATCTTTTGTTGCCAGAACTCTTTTCAGGCTGTAGTCATAGTTTTGAAGCAGTTCATTTTTATAACCAAGTTTAGACAAAGCGTACAGAACATACATATTTCTCGACCATGAATATTCTGAATAAGAAGTTTTCATTTCGTAGCTTTTTCTCACTTCAAAAAGTCCGTTTGTACCTTTTTTAGACAAAATAAATGAGGCGAGATTTTGCGTTAATTTCGCATCAACATTCACATATTTTTTCAAATCTCTGAATTCCAGCAAAGCAAAGGCAGAAAGTGCAACATCAGAATCCGTCGACCCAAAATAAGAGAAACCGCCATCTCTATTTTTATAAGAAAGCATTTTGTGATACCCTTTTTTTAAGTTTCTGATCACTTTAGATTCAGTATCAGCATCAATTTTTTTGATTGATTTTAAATAATCGAGAATAAAAATATTCGGATAAACCGTTGAAGAAAGCTGTTCAAAACAGCCGTGAGGTTCTCTTTTAAGTCTTTCCAGATCTTCAAACATCTGCAAAGCCGAATTTTGATACACATAATATGAAGACATAAAACTTCCGTTCACATATTCCGGAACATCAATTTTGTAGGTTTCGTTTTTATTGTTGATGATTGAAAAATAATGTGGAAACCCTTTTTCTTCAACATTCACAGGCAAAATCACCGTTTCTCTGAAATCACCGGATTTTACAGTAAACTGAATATTGGAATGAATCAGTTTATCGTTTTGCATCGTAACAAACAACCTCCCTGATTCCAAAGGTTTTAACGTGATCAAACTGTCTGTTTTCATCACATTGATATGATTCGGAACAATGACGTTCATCGTTAATGTTCTCGTTTCAGACGAATTATTTTTAATCACAACCGGAATCGTCATTTGATCTGTCCGCGTCAGATATTGCGGAATTTTGGCATCAATTGAAATCAAACTTTGCGCTGAATATGTTGTTTCATCTCTTCCAATCAAACCTTTTGCGGAAATTCCTTCGGTCATAATTCTGAACGCTGAATTTGCATCAGACTGATAAAATTCTATCTGAGCTTTCCCGTTTTTGTCGGTTTCTACGATGGGATTCCAGTATAAAGCTTCACGATAATCGTGGCGGTAGGCTGTAGTCGTTGTCTTGTATTCGGGATAGGCAAAATTTCGGCTGTAGGCGTAATTTGTGAGGCTATCTCGCGGCACATTTTTGAGAGCATACTGAGAAATTGGGGTAATATCAAACTTCAAAAGCGCATTCTGATATTTTTTTGAGTTGATAATCACCACTCCAGACATTCCGCTGCTTCCATACACAGAAGTCGCTGCAGCATCTTTCAATATTGAAATATCGCTGATATTTTTTGGGTTCAAAGCTTTTAACTCAGCCGAATTTGAGATTACACCGTCAATAATGTAAAGAGGTTCATTTTGACTTCCAATTGTTGCAGCTCCACGAATCACAACAGCATTACCTGAAAGACCTGGTGCCACTGTCTGAGTAACCATTACCCCTGAAACCTTTCCACTTAAGGCATTGAGAGCTGTCGGAGTATCAATTTCATATGAAACGATTGTCTGCACGGCAGAAGTTAAATCAGATTTTCTATTCATTGCGCCAATATAAACCACCTCCCGAATATCTTGAGTTTTAATAGTATCTGCTTTTGAATTTACGTACGCTTTATTTTTGACTAATCCTTCAATTCCCTGACTGGCATTTTGAGGTTTTTCCTTGATCTCTGCCTCTTTTATAATCTCCTCAACGTCAATATTTTTCAGAATTTGTTTTTCCAAAGGATTAATCTGAAGTTTATAAGACAAAAGTCTTATTTTGACTTCTTTTTTTGGTTTCAAAGCTTTTGCAATCACTCTGTTTCCCTCACCGGCATTAAGGTCTGAGAAGTAAAACAATCCATTCTCTGAGGTGATTTGTTTTTTCAGAGAATTTCCGTTGAAAAGATAAACTTCAGCGGCAACAGGCTTTTTATTTTCGTCTTCTACAATTCCGTAGATTGGGTTTTTCTTTTCGGGAAGATATTTGTATTTGTCTGACTTTTCCACTTCGGGAATGATTTCAAAATATCGGTAACCATTCGTCAGCATTACCAAATCTAAACTTTTCGTTGCTTTCTCTTCTTTTTTATCGAAATAAAACTGCGGTCTTTCAATTTTACCTTTCAGTTCAGAATCCATCAAAAGCCATGACTGAATGTGATTTTGCTTATCATCAGCATACGTCCATAATTTATCGTCAACAACGCTTACAGCGAGGTTTGCAGGAATGGGTTGGTTATTTTCGTCAGTCGTTTCAATATTGACTACAGCTTTTTCCCTCGGTAAATAATTTTTCTTTACAGGTGTTACTTTCACCTTCATCTGCTTGTTTTCATTGGCAAAAACAATTCTTTCTGCAATCGGAAAATTATTTTCTGAAACCGTAAATCTGCAGATCCCAATCGGAAGTTCTTTTTCTGAAATTTCAATTTTATTTAAACCTTTTTTTAAACTTAAATTTTTAGAATAAATCTCCTTTTCACGGAAGTTTCCTGAGATTAAAACGTTTCTTTCTGACGTGGAATTGATGTTTAAACTGATGATCTGATATTCTTTTTTAAGATTTAAAACAATTCCATCATTTTTCGCTGTTGGTAAATGATATATTTGATTAATATTTTCTGGCTTTAAAACCTTTGCATAATATGTTTCGCCATTTTTTGGATTTAAATAAAAGCTTCCCATTCCAAAATTATAGGCAGAAACTTCCGATATTTTCTGATGATTCTGATTGTAAATTCCCAAAACGGCATCCACAGGTTTTTCAAATTCATCCAAAACTTTAAAAGCAATATTCTGCTCGATTCCGTTGATGAAAGTTCCGCCTTCAGGCATAAATTTCAAGTCCAGATTGTTCAAAACAATCGGAATATTTCTTGAAATAGATTCAGTAAAACCATCAAAGTCTACTTTAATATTCAACAAAGCATCAGAAGATTTTAGAACTGCCGGAAGCTTAAATTTTAGTAAATATTTCCCTTCTTTATCGGTAATCAAAGTGCCTTCATTAATTTTTTCACCCTGATGCATTACCGTAAAAGCCGCTTCATAAAAAGGAATCGGAAGATTGCTCAGACTTCGCATTGAGAAATCAGCCAGAACCTCATCGCCTGCGCCATACCCTTTTTTAGGAAAATCAAGTTTCATTAAAATTCTCGGTGAAACGATTTTCTGGAGTGTAATTTCTTTCTCAAATACATTTTTTCCGTTTTCATTCTGCATCCAATCGGTGTACGCTCTCAGTTTGTAAATGCCACCTTTCATATCATTTCCAAAATAAAAATATCCTTCAGCGTGGCCGTTTGTAATTTCGTATTTGTCTTTCTTAACCACCGTTCCGCCTGGATCTGTCATTTCAAAATTCACCACCTTGGACTGATTTGCCGGAAGCTGATTTTCTGCCTGAACGACATAAATTTTAAAATACATTTCCTCACCAGGTTTGTAAAAAACATGATTGGTCTGGATGTATGTTTTTTCTTTTTTGAAATCGCTGAATTTCTGCTGGGCTTTTAATTGAAAGCTCATTAAAAAGAGTATCAGACAGGAAATATGAATTGTAAATCTGTTTTTCATAATTTAAAATTGAAATGAAACCATGCATCCAAAACTTTTGTAAGACGGAAGATTGAAGAAATCCAAGCCACGACCGCTATCCAGATCGTAAAAATTCTGGCTTGGATCTGCACCGGAATTGGCCTGCCAAAGCATGATATTGTTCACAAACAAAGAAACTCCAAGACTTCTTCTGAAACTTCCGACATCGAACTTTGCTCCCAGAGAAACTGAATTGATTCTTACATAATCTGCATTTTGTACATAGTTTTCGGCAACTCCTGTGTAGCCATATCTCGTCCAGCGGTTTTCAAAAACAGATTGATTCGGGTCGTAAAAATCAACCTGAGTCTGATTAACATTTCCGTTCGCATGAACTCCCGAGAATACATAATTTTTAAGATTTCTGTCATCGCCCGAAGTTTTGGATCGTCCGTAATAATCAAGTGCAGCTTGGGTTCCGTTCCAGAGTTGTCCGCCTTTTTTCCATTCCCAGTTGATATCGAGCGTAAACATTTTATAGTAGAAAGTATGCGTAAATTTCATCACAAAATCCGGCGTGGGATCTGCAATTATTTTTTTATTGTTTGATGCTACCGGAAATCCAAAATCATCGATAAGGGTTTGTCCGGCAGCATTCGTTTCATAGTAATTTCCGACTATTGCGCCCAAAACCTCGCTTTCGGATAATGTTTTGTAAACATCCTGAAAGCCTGCAACAGCAAGATTATTGTATTCAGACGCAACTTTATCAACGACATCCCGATATTTATAAAATGAAGCACGGTTCGTCATTGTAAAATCTTGTGCGATCCTGAAATTCTCGTAGGAAGCATTCAGTTCAAATCCGCTGTACGTATGATCTGCAAGATTCTTCAGCAACAAACTGTTATTTTCAAACACCGGAAATATATCGTTTATAATCTTTCTTGAAAAGTATTCACCACCGAAATTGAATCGGCTGTAAATATTAAAGTTAAATCCTGCCTTGGTTTCTGCAATATCGACGGTTGAGAGATTTTTAAAACTTTCAACCTCACGTATTGGAAAATACTGACTTGCGTTCTGAGCCAGAAACTGCGTGGTCGAATATGACGAAAACGAATTGGTAATGTCAGGTTCTGAACTCTGATGTGTATATGCTCCAAAAAATTTCAGGCGTGTGCCTCTCCAATCGAAAATATCGTTGAACTGAACGTACCCATTGGCTTTGGGGAGCCAGAATTTATTATTCAGAGAAGTGTTTGAGACGTAAAATGAGTTTCCAAGATTAGCACCAAATTCAAAATCACCGTCATCAAATTTCAGATCATAATTAAAAATATAATCCTGTGAACTTCTTTGATACAAATATTTTTGGTTCTGCGAACTGTGAAAAACATCAGATTTTCTTTCATTTAAAATAAAATTCAGATTGAATGTACTTCTAAAATCATAGTCGCCAAAAGAATAATTGGCAGAGACATTGGCATTGTAAAGGCTGTAGTTTTGAAGTCTTTCATTGATCAAACCACTTGGAAAGCCGTTGGTAGTGGGTTTATAAATATCTGAATTACTGAATTTGTCATTTTCGTACGTTTGACTGATGTTGAAATTAAAATCATCAAATGTTCTGGAAATATTAAAGCTGTATTTTTTCTGATTGGAAAGAAAATTATACCTGTTGTCCTGCGCAAAGAGAAATTCCGGATTATCACCCAACTGACTGTAACTTCTTTGCTGACCATTGGTAAGAAATCCTCCCTGATTATTTGAAAACGAAACCGGTGTAAGCAAAGATTCCTGATAAGCACGGTTGAAAAGTGCCGCACGATTGGTATTTGTCGCTTTCGTTTCATCCAAATCAAACAGTGCCTGAATTTTAAATTTCAAAACATACGCATTGAGTTTTGCCTTAAAAGTATTGTTGATGTCGTACTGATTGATGAAGTAGGTTTGGTTTTTATGCTGACCTAAATCCAGTGAAAGCCGAACCTTTTCGTTGTAACCATCTCCTTTTATAAATGTATTGATCTGCAGCTGATTATGAAATCCTACAGTCGTAGAAAACAAAGAATTATCATACGGTTTCGCAGAATTCATTCCTCCTGAAACAGGAATCAACTGACCGTTGACATCATAATCATAAGGTTGAAAATTGTAGGCTAAAGTTGAAATATCAGGCCCATAACTGAAAATTTCATTGGTCTCCGGACCGCGCCAGATAAGATTTCCGCTCTGAGATCTTCCCTGCACATATCGGTTTTGGGTTTGCGGAATTGAATTTCGGTTTCTGACCTCAAAAGATGTATTGAAACTTCCGTTGATGATGAGTTTGTTGGGTTCCTGCCTTTTTATTTTTACCGTATCGCCCTTCTTCTGTTTCAGCTTTCTGATTTTGTCGAAATAAGAATCTGAGTTTTTTGAAAGATAATAATCCGGCTTTGAAATACTGTATTCATCTGACTTTGGTTTTGTAATCAGACTGTCGTAATCTTTAGATTTTATAGCTTCAACTGATTTTCTGGGAACACGGTTTTCCAGAATATATTTCAATTCCTGAACGCCATACACAACCTGCGTATTTTTACCGTTGTTCCAGATTAATGTGTCATAAACCTGTGCAGGAATAATGGCAAAGCCCTCTTCATCAGTTTCCTCGTAAACGCCCGTATTTTTATTATAAACTTTAAGAAAGGCTTTTGGTTTTTTGTCTTTAGCTAAAAATATTCCGGAATAATACTGCTGCGAACTCTGAGCAAACAAAAACTGAGTCGCTAAAAAAGGAAGAAACAAGTAGATTTTTTTCATCATGGATAATATGTCTAAAAATAGAGAAAAAAACAGAAATCTCCGAAGAAATTTCTGTTTTTGGTTTATTTATTTGTTTAAATTTCTGTAAGCTTCAACGAGCCTCACAAACTCAGCTCTGTAGCCGTCTTCATCATTACCTCTGCCCTTTTTCGCAAGCTTTTCGACTTCCTTTAAATCTTTATTTTTAATTAAATCTGAATTTCTCAAAACCAAACCAAACCACGCGACAGCAGAAGCAAATTTGAAATCATCACTCGCCGACGAAAAGCTTTGATTAGAATTTTTCACGACCTGAACAATCTCCAAACTCGTATTGCCATCCGGCTTTTTGTATCTGAATTTTACGGTTGCCAGCTCATCACTGAAATTTCCATCATTTGTGTTTTTGGTGTATTTTAAATCAGATTCTTTCGGCAAAAACTCAGATTTTACATCGGTTGGAATGACTTCGTACAAAGCTGTCACCGTGTGACCGCTTCCTAATTCTCCTGCATCAATTTTATCATTGGTAAAATCTTCATTCTTTAATTTTCGGTTTTCGTAACCGATCAAACGATAAGAGTTCACATATTTCGGATTAAATTCAATCTGAATTTTCACATCTTTAGCAATTGCGTACATATTTCCGGCAAACTCTTTTCCGAGAAACTTATTGGCTTCCTGCAGATTATCAATGTAAGCATAGTTTCCGTTGCCTTTGTTGGCTAAAGTTTCCATGCGGTTGTCTTTAAAATTTCCCATTCCGAAACCTAAACAGGTCAGAAAAACGCCCGATTTTCTTTTATCTTCAATCAAAGTCTGAAGGTCTCCTGTGGAAGAAGTTCCCACGTTGAAATCTCCATCTGTGGCGATAATCACACGGTTGTTTCCACCTTTAATGAAATTTTCCTGAGCGAGTTTATAAGCCAACTCAATTCCTGCACCGCCTGCTGTACTTCCGCCTGCTTCGAGTTGATCCAAAGCTTCGATGATTTTATTTTTTTCTTTGGCCGAAGTAGGTGGTAAAACCATTCCTGCATTTCCCGCATAGACAACAATTCCGACTTTATCCGTTGGTCTTAACTGATCCAAAAGCACTTTGAAAGACGATTTCAATAAAGGCAATTTATTAGCAGCATTCATCGAACCTGAAACATCAATCAGAAAGACGAAATTTGAATTCGGCAGTTTCTCCATCTGTAAATCTTTGCCTTGAAGTCCTATTTTTAATAATTTATGCTGAGAGTTCCAGGGTGAAGCGTTGTATTCTGTGTTGATTGAAAAAGGCTGATTATTTTTCGGTTGCGGATAATCATATTTAAAATAATTAATCATTTCCTCAATTCTCACTGCGTTTTTATTCACATATTCGCCATTGTTAATCATCCGTCGGATGTTGGAATACGCAGCCTTATCCACATCAATAGAAAATGTAGAAACAGACTGATTTTTTGTCAGTTCAAATGGATTTTCAACGAACGCATCGTATTCTTCAGAATTCTGTTGCTGAATCTGCCTTACACGGTTGATGCTGTCCTGAACTTTCTGCAGTTTTTTAAAAGCTTTTTTCTCTTTTCTGGAAAGCTTTTTAGTGGTCACCACTACTACTCCATTCGCTGCACGGCTTCCGTACAGAGCTGTTGCAGAAGCATCTTTTAAAATCTGAATGCTCTCAATGCTTTTAGGATCGATTTTGCTTAAAAAATTTACACTTTGAGGAACACCGTTTACAACATATAAAGGTTGATTATCTCCTGATACAGATTTTGCACCACGAATGGTAATATTTGGGCTTGCTCCCGGCTGAACTAGAACTCCGGAAACTGAAGCCCGAAGCGAATTTAATGCATTATTATTGTAAGGAGTACCGTCGAAAAATCCTTTATCGTTTCCTGCGATATAAATTGAGGCAGGACCATCAATAACTAGTGTTTTTGATTTTCCTTTTTTTAGTTTTATCTGGGAAGTTAAAAGATGATAATCTCCTATTTCTTCAAATTTATACGAGTCGGTTTTAAAGACATTATTATTATTAATCCTTTCATTTTCATTAACAGATTTGTTCGCAGCGATAATTCTGTTTTGATTTGCAAAACCTTTCAAAACTGCTTCTTCATTGACATTCCGAGCTTCGCTTTGATTTTCTGTCACAATATTAGCATTAACGGGTGCCTCAGCAATCTTTTCATATGCAAGATCAGAACTGTGTCGTGGTAATTCAGGAGGGCTGAGAACAGGAATTGGTGCTGGTAAGGCATTTTCGTACGCTACAACTTCAGGTTTCTGAATATTGTTTTGAGAACTCAATTCATTTTGAACATTAGATTTTACAGTACTGTCAACTTTCTCAACATTTAAATTGTTTTTAGGAGAAACTGTATTTCGAACAATTGCAGGTCTCTCAATTTGAGATTTTTCATTTTTTTCAATAAAATAAAAAGCTCCCAACCCAATAATTAAACTCGCCGCAATTCCGTAAGGAAACCAAATTGGTACAATTCGCTTTCTGTCTTCTTTTTTATCTAATTTCTCTTCAACTTTAGCCCAGACTTTATCAAAACCGGCAAAAGTTGCAGGTTCTTCCAGAGATTGAGAAGCCTCGTTGAATTTTTTATCTATATCGTGATTGTTTTCCATTGTAAAAGTTTTAAATGTTGTGATTAACCAAGAGTTCCTGCAGTTTTTTTCTTGCGAAATTGAGCTGGGATTTTGAAGTGCCTTCACTGATCGAAAGCATGGTCGCAATCTCTTTGTGAGGATAACCTTCAATAGCAAACAGATTGAAAATCGCTCTGCAACCTTCAGGGAGAAAATTGAGCAACTTGAGAATATCTTTTTCAAATGAAAGACTTTCTGTTTTGGAATCATTAGCCTCCACAAAATTTTCATCTAAAGAAATATGAAGCGTCTTCATACTTCTCAGCTTCTGAAGACATTCATTTACAGCAATTTTCTTCGCCCATGCTTCAAAAATTTCAGGATTTTGAAGCTGGCTGAGTTTCGTGAAAATTTTGTAGAATGTATCGGCCAAAACTTCCTCAATATCTTCGTCGTTTTTCAGGTAACGCTTGCAGACTGAATAAAGTTTGCCCGCCATTTTCTCGTAAATCTTCCGCTGGGCATTGCGGTCGTTCCGCTGGCATTCTATCAGTAATTGATGTTCCATAGTGTGGCTTTATACCTTTATAGATGCAGGAAATTGGACTGAGGTTGGAAACATGTAAAACTTTTTTTAAATATAATGTATTTTAGATTTAGGGAAGTAATTTTAAATCAAACTTTAATGATTTCTAATGCAGATTGAGCAGTTTTTTAGGTCGAATAAAAACTCATCAAATTTCAAAAAAAATATTGCACAAAAAAGAGCTTCTGTTTTTACAAAAGCTCTTTTTTTAGTTTTTTTAAAATTTAATTGATTACAATACTTTTAGTTCGCACGGTGTGTGCCGAAAAATAGCCCAATGCTCCGTTGCTGATATTGCTTGGAGGATTGGCAGGCGTAATACCACCACCGGGGCCGCCACCGGAAAGTTGGAGCAATGCAGAATAGAACATATAGACTTTATCATCGATGCACTGCATTTCTACGTGAATAGTATCACCGATTTTCACTTTCACATTATCAGGTTCGTCACCATCGTCATTGGGCAGAATCAAAGGTCTCTGATTGAGCAAACCGTTATTAACATTGTCTGAAAACTCCGAAAAGTATTTTTTTGGATCATTATTGACTGTGTAAATGAAAAGATATCGGTTCCCTAAAGCCTGCGGATCTAAAAAAACCGGCAACAGCGTGTAGCTCGTTTCGCCACCCACAATAAAAGAGTCCTGCTCCAAATCATCAAACGGAACTGGCTGAGGCATCGTGCTCGTAGAAATGTACTCTTTTCCTTCAGCCTGAATTTTCAAAGTGTAAGTTCTTCCAGACTGTCCAACAAAAGTTGATGTCTGATATGTTCCATTCCCTGTGTACTGAAGAGTTTCGGTTTGTCCGGTGTTGTCGCTTAAAATGACCTGTGCATTTTCAACCGCTGGATATTGATTAGCCTGAGTGAAAGCTACAGATTTTGTAATTTTCACGGTATATGGACCTACCTGATCTGTAACATTAGCTTCAATCACAATCTGTCCGCTTTGATCTTCCAAATCTAAATCTATTTCCTTCTCACAAGAGATTACTAAAAACAGCGTTAATATGATTAAAAATATATTTTTCATAGATTAGAATTTGAAATTATAAGTGATGTTTGGAACCCATTTGAATAGCGAAGTCTGCATAGCTCTCGTCGTTCCCGGATTATTTGGATTGTCTTCAAACGTAATGGTGTAGGCATTTTCTCTTCCGTAAACATTATAAACACCGAATGACCACGAGCCTTTCCAACGTTTATTTGAGGTCGGTTCATACGTTGCGCTTAAATCCATTCTGTGGTAAGCCGGCATTCTGTCTGCATTTCTGCTGCTGTACTGGAAAATGGTTTGTCCGTTCAGTTCATATTTTCCGGTTGGGAAAGTCACTGCATTTCCTGTGCTGTAAAGAAATAATCCTGAGAAAGACCATTTTGGATTCAGCTGATACGTTGCAACAACAGAGAGGTCGTGCGTTTTATCCTGTCTTGCATCGTACCATTCGTTATCGTTGATGCCGTTGATCTGTCTTTCGGTTTTAGATAAAGTGTAGGAAATCCATCCGGTGAGTTTTCCGCTTTTCTTTTTGGCGATGAGTTCCAGTCCGTAAGCCCTTCCCTTTCCGAATAACAGTTCACTTTCTACATCCGCAGCGGTGTCGAATGAGATTTGTGCTCCGTTTTTATAATCGATTTGGTTCTGCATAGATTTGTAATAAATCTCAGCATTCAATTCATAATTATTGTTGTTGAAATTCCGGCTGTAGCCTGCACTGATCTGATCGGCGATTTCAGGTTTTACGGTGTAGCTGCTTCCAATCCACTGGTCGGTAGGGTTTCCGCTTCCGCTGTTGCTCAGTAAATGTAAATTCTGAGTATTTCTTGAATAACCACCCTTAATGCTGCTGACTTCGTTGATTCTGTAATTTGCCGTGATCCTCGGTTCAAGATTTACATACGTTTTACCAAATTTCCCTTTTTCTAAATATTCAGAATCGGTTAAAACTCCGTTTTGATAAGTATTAAAAGTATCTCCACCCAAAACCGAGAACATTGCCAGTCTGGCTCCGTAATTGATCGTCAGTTTATCCGTTGCTTTAAAATCATCATTGATATACACTGCATTTTCCCAAGAATATCTTGGATTTCTAGGGAAACTGCTTACACTCGTTCCCGATGCACTGCTCGGTGTAATGGTGTGATAGATGGACTGCAAACCAAATTTCACAGAGTGTTTATTTCCTGCAAACCATGAGAAATCCTGCTTCAGATTCCAGTCTTCAATTTCAGAATCAAGCCCGAAGGTATTGTTGTTACTGCTCAGAGCAACATTATAATTGTAATTGCTGTAAATAAATGAGGTGTTGGAAAACAATTTGCTGCTGATAATACTGTTCCAGCGCAAAGTTGCTGTGGTATTTCCCCAATCCGTTGAAAAAGTATCGCCTAAACCTAAGACATCTCTCCCGAAATATCCCGATAGATACAGACGGTTATTGTCGTTGATCTGGTAATTGGCTTTTAAATTTAAATCATAGAAATAAAGTTTGCTGTCTTTAAAATCATCGGTTGCTTTTAAAAACACATCAGCATAAGTACGTCTTCCTGACACAATAAATGAAGATTTTTCTTTCTGAATCGGACCTTCTACGCTCAGTCGGCTGCTGATCAAACCAATACCACCGTTCACGTTGTAATCTTTGTTGTTTCCGTCTTTCATTTTAACGTCTAAAACAGACGAAAGTCTACCTCCATATTGAGCAGGGCTGTTTCCTTTGATGATGCTCACATCTTTTAAAGCATCGCTATTAAAAGTACTGAAGAATCCAAGCAAGTGTGATGCATTGTAAACTGCAGCCTCATCTAAAAGAATTAAATTCTGATCAGTTGCTCCACCTCTTACGGAAAAGCCACTGCTTCCCTCACCATTACTTTTAATTCCCGGCAAAAGCTGAATGGTTTTCATCACATCTTTTTCACCAAACAGAACAGGAAGTTTGTCGATTTGTTTAATGCTCAAAGTTTCGGTTCCCATTTGTGCTGACGAAAGATTTTTATCTTTCTTCACTGCTGAAATAACAACCTCATCAATATTGGATGTTTTTTCGCTAGTCTCCTGCTCCATTTCAACATTCTGTTTCAAATCAGCGTCAAGATTAATTGGTAGTTGGAGGTCTTTAAAACCCGGACCGGAAATAACCAAAGTGTAATAACCTTTTGGAAGTGACATAGAATAAAAACCATATTCGTTGGCAACCACTGAAATAGTGGGATCTTCGGCGACTTTTATAATGGCTCCAAGAAGGAGCTCTCCATTTTTCTTTTCTTTTACCGTTCCGCTTACAGAATAGTTCTGCTGTGCAAAAACGACTGTACTGAAACAAACTGCGGCTATGGAAGTCGCAATTTTAAAGGATGATATCTGCATTAAAATGATTTACGCCGTAAAGATATTAATTAAAAATCTTCGCAAAGGGCTAGTTCTCGTTAATTTGAGTTAAATTATTCAGTTTACATTGTGAAACTAATTTAAATTTTCTTAACACTTTTGTTTTCTAAATCCTTTTTATTTTCAATAAAAAAACCTTGTCGATAACAAGGTTTTATGTTTTAAAGCTAATCGCAAAAAGTCAATACCTGAGAGCAACTTAAAACTGCATTTCAGGAATTTCACCGTCAATGATTAAATCTGCTTCTGTCGATTTTATAATATGTTCCACAGAAACTCCGGGAGCTCTTTCTACCAGTTTGAATCCGGCTGGCGTAACGTCTAAAACTGCCAGTTCGGTAACCACTTTTTTCACACAGTTGATTCCCGTCAAAGGAAGTGAACATTTTTTCAGAATTTTGCTTTCTCCAGCTTTGTTCACGTGCATCATTGCTACGATAATGTTTTCTGCTGAAGCCACCAAATCCATCGCACCGCCCATTCCTTTTACCATTTTCCCTGGGATTTTCCAGTTGGCGATGTCGCCGTTTTCTGAAACTTCCATAGCACCTAAAATTGTTAAATCTACTTTTTGGCTTCTGATCATTCCAAAACTGAATGCAGAATCGAAAAATGAACCACCTTCCAAAATTGTGATGGTCTGCTTTCCGGCGTTGATGATGTCTGCATCTTCCTCACCTTCAAAAGGAAATGGTCCCATTCCCAAAACTCCGTTTTCACTCTGGAATTCTACCGAAAGATTATCGGGAACGTAATTCGCCACCAATGTTGGGATTCCGATTCCTAAGTTTACATAATAACCGTCTTTTACTTCTTTTGAAATTCTTTGTGCAATTTGTTCTTTCGTTAGCATAGCATAATCTTATCCTGCCAAATTAGCCATTTTTTCAGAATTACGAAATTTTTTCTTTCTTATCCTATGATAAATTTTGACACTTAAATTGTCGTAAATTTGGAGGCTTTTAATTTTACTAATGAAAATTCTATTAAATTATTTAAAACCATATAAATGGCTCATCATCGCTTCATTGCTGTTAGCCTCGATCAATCAGGTATTTTCACTTTTCGCTCCGGCGATTACGGGAAATATTCTGGATAAAATGGTCAACCAACCGAATCACTTTGATAAGGAAAAATTAATCCCAAGAAACCTCAATGAATATCTTTACGGAACCGATATTTACCACGGTGTTTTCTACTTTTTAGGGCTTTTAATAGGAACTGCAATGATCAGCCGTATCGCAAAAGCATTTCAGGATTACGTTGTGAGTGTGATTATTCAGAAATTTGGGGCTAAGATTTTCACTGATGGTTTGCAGCATTCCATGAGATTGCCTTTTCAGGAATTTGAGGACCAGCGAAGTGGCGAAACACTTTCAATTTTGACAAAGGTTCGTGAAGATTCTGTGAAGTTCATCAACAATTTCATTAATATCTTTTTCGGAATTCTGGTGAGCATTATCTTCGTTTCGATATATGCCATCCGTTTGCACTGGTCGATTATGCCGGTGTATGTTTTGGGTATTATTTTTATTGCAGTAATTACCAATCTTTTAAGCAAAAGAATTAAAAACATCCAGAAAAATATCGTTTCAGAAACAACAACTTTGGCAGGAAGCACCACTGAAAGCCTCAGAAACATTGAAATTGTAAAAAGTTTAGGTTTAACCAATCAGGAAGTTGAACGTTTAAACAACAACACCTACAAAATTCTGAATCTTGAATTAAGAAAAGTAAAAAGCATCCGCTCGCTGAGCTTTGTACAGGGAACTTTGGTCAATTTTTTACAGCAGGTCATCACGTTTACTTTGCTTTTACTGATTTTTAAAAATATTGTAACTCCCGGGCAGTATTTATCGCTTGTATTTTACGGATTCTTTATTTTCGGACCGATGCAGGAAATTGGAAACATTATTATTTCCTACCGCGAAGCCGAAGCGTCTCTTCAAAACTTTGACAGAGTGATGAAAAAAGAGGTTGAGCCAAAACCTTTACATCCGAAAAAAATCGGTGCGATTGAAGATTTAAAATTTGATAAAGTTTCTTTCCAACACCAGTCAGCTCATTATAAAGCTTTAAATTCCATTTCATTTGATGTGAAAAATGGAGAAACGATTGCTTTCGTGGGGCCAAGTGGTTCAGGGAAAAGTACATTGGTGAAATTGCTTGTTGGACTGTACAGACCAAAAGAAGGAACTATTTTTTACAATAATATCGACGGAAAAGAATTTGATTTTGATGAACTGAGAAATCAGATTGGCTTTGTGACGCAGGATACGCAACTTTTTTCGGGAACTATCAGAGAAAATCTGTTGTTTGTGAATCCTGCTGCAACTGAGGAAGATTTACAGTTGGCTTTAAAGAAATCAAGCTGTACTGGACTTTTGGAACGTGCTGAAAAAGGAATTGAAACGGTGATTGGTGAAGGTGGATTAAAATTAAGTGGTGGCGAAAAACAGAGAATTGCCATTGCCAGAGCTTTGCTGAGAAAACCACATCTGTTGATTTTTGATGAAGCAACTTCTGCTTTAGACAGCATCACGGAAGAAGAAATCACGACTACAATCAAAGAAATTTCAAAGGATAAAGAACAGATTACGGTTTTGATTGCGCACAGATTGAGTACGATTATGCATGCCGACAGAATTTTTGTTCTGGAGCGCGGACAGGTTATTGAAACAGGTTCTCACCTGAAACTTATTGAAGAAAAAGGTTTGTACTACGCGATGTGGAGACAGCAGATTGGTGAACGGAAGACTGCAACCCAGATTTAAATAGGGATGTTTTGACACATAAGTCACATTAGTTTTAAGTTATTACATTGAGGATATCTTAGAGCACATTAGTTTGAAAATCAAAGATTTTCGGAGAGAGTGATATTTTACTTGATTTTCACCTCAAAAGCTTTTCATATTTTTAAGTTGAAAAACGTTTGCGTTAAAGTTCAAATAATGTTTGGAAAAAAAATATTACCTCTACTTTTTTATTTTCATAACGGAGTGATTTTTTTCAGTATTTTTAAATCGTTTTAAACCTAAAATTTATTTGAATGAAAAAAACTCTATCCTTTCTCATAATATTCGTCTCAACTTTGATTTTTGCTCAGGAAGCAAAAGAAAGCAAATGGATTTTAAAACTGAATGCAACGCAGTTGGTAGATGTTGTATCTTATCCGACTTTACAAATTTCTGCTGAAAGAAAAATAAATTCATATTTCAGTATCAATGCCGAAGCTGGATATCAGCTTTATGAATTCAGCAAAGCAGATAATCCCGTTTTAAAATCACGGGGTTTCAAAACCAATCTTGAAGGTCGGATTTACTTATTTAAGATGCTCAATTCAAGAATTGAATCTAATCACAATGAATTTTATGTCGGATTACAATTTTTTTACCGTGAAAATCAAAGTACAGATATTGTAGATTATTCTCTTTTAAATAATGCTGATGTAAAATATTCAGATAATTTCGGATTTAAAAGAAAGGCAAAAGGTTTTAATGTAATGTTTGGAAATCAAATTTCAGTGTCTAAAAAAATTGTTTTGGAACCTTATATCGGTTTGGGATTGATGAACAGAAAATTAGAAAATACACCTATGAACTATGATGAATCTAAACATGAAATCGTAGGGACAGGATTGAAACCATTTTTCCAAAAGCTGAATCTCGAGGAAAGTTCAGGAAATGTATTTAACTTTTGCTTTGGATTGAGAGTTGGACTTAGGTTGTAAGAGATGGAAGAGGGAAGAGGGAAGAGGGGTGCGAGAAGTTTACATCATTGCGTATAAAAGAATTCTCCAGTATTATTTGGACAAAAAAATACCCCAAAAGTTGATTTTCGGAGTATTTTTCATAAAAGTTGGCTGAAAATTAATCTTTCTTTCTAACCGTTCTCTGTTCAATTCTTTTTTCAAATTTTTCACCCTGAAAAATTCTCTGGATCATAATTCCTGGAATATGAATTTGGTTTGGATCCAATTCTCCCGGCGCTACCAGTTCTTCGACTTCTGCGATGGTAATTTTACCGGCACCGGCCATTGGATGATTGAAATTTCGGGCGGAACCTTTAAAAATCAGGTTTCCTGCGTAATCGCCTTTCCATGCTTTTACGATGGAGTAATCGGCGTCGTAAGCGTGCTCTAAAATGTGAGGTTTTCCGTTGAAATCTTTTACTTCTTTGCCTTCTGCCACTTCAGTTCCGAAACCTGCAGGCGTATAAAATGCGGGAATTCCGGCCTGTGCGGCTCTGCATTTTTCTGCCAAAGTTCCCTGCGGAGTCAGTTCAACTTCCAGTTCGCCCGAAAGCATCTGTCTTTCAAATTCTGCATTTTCGCCAACATAAGAAGAAATCATTTTTTTGATTTGTCTTTTGTGAAGCAGCAATCCCAATCCGAAATCGTCTACTCCGGCGTTGTTTGAAATGCAGGTTAAATCTTTTACATCGCTTTCTACCAATGCGTTAATGGAATTTTCAGGGATTCCACACAATCCGAAACCGCCTAACATTAAGGTCATTCCGTCCTGAATTCCTGCAATCGCTTCCTGTGCATTTTTTACTCTTTTATCGATCATTTTTTGAATTAAATTTTGGAGGTCTTAAATTAGTATTTTTCTGCGAAACTGGAAAAGTTTTTATTTCGCACAAATCACACGGATTTACACAGATTTTTGTTTAAATAAAAATTACTCATGCTGAAACGCAATCTTGTCATGCTGAAAGCATCTCAACATAGATTGAGGTTAAGACTTTTTTGTTAAATTTCCCACAGATTACACTGATTTGCACAGATCTGGAACTGAGTGAGTTTACATAATTTTTCACTCAGTTTGTCATGCTGAAAGCATCTCAACATAGATTCAGTCGGAAAAAATATTAGATTGCCTTTGAAAAAATGAAGATTGAGAAGAAAAACTACATTTGTTTTGCGTGAGGGATGGAAGCGGCATCCTTTTTTGGGTTGCAGGGGAAAAGCTTTGGCAACCCAAAAAAGATACAGCGGACAGCCCGACCCGAGTGAGGAAATGTAGCGAAGCGGAATGAACGAGGGAGGGGCACGCCCAACTTATGAATAATGGGTGATGGGTAATGATTGATGATTGATGGACAGCGGATGTTTTTGGGTACGATTTTTTGGGAAATATTTTTTATAAAGTGTTGGTGGACAGAAAAATTTGTTTTATTTTTGCAGTCTGTTATTCAACCTCTAGCGATGGACGTGCAAGTTGATTAGCTTAAACAATTTTTATTATTAATAATGGATTTATTAAAGTACGTACAAGACCAGTACATTACAAAAAAAGATTTCCCTGAATTTAAGGCAGGAGACACAATTACAGTGTATTACGAAATTAAGGAAGGTCAAAAAACAAGAACTCAGTTCTTCAAAGGAACTGTAATTCAGTTGAGAGGAACTGGAGCTACTAAAACTTTCACGATCAGAAAAATGTCTGGTGATGTAGGTGTAGAAAGAGTTTTCCCTATCAACATGCCAGCTTTACAGAAGATTGAAGTTGACAGAAGAGGTAAAGTTAGAAGATCTAGAATCTACTACTTTAGAGATCTTAGAGGTAAGAAAGCGAGAATTAAGGACGCTGCTTACAAAAAGAAGTAATTCAGACAACAACACATACGAAAAGAGACTGCTATTTTTTAGCGGTCTCTTTTTATTTTGGGGTAAATTATTTGACGTTTTTGATAGGATTTTATCCTATTCTTTGGTCGGTCGTCCCGCTGGGCCTTTATGAAAGTTTTCTTAGTTTTGACCACCCCGTCAAAAATTTCTTTGAAATTTTCGCCACCCCTCCAGCGGAGGGGAATTTTGAGAGTGTATAATCAACATTTTTGTTCACATTTAGAATTTTGTTTTCAATATTTTAAACTTCCAACATCAAGCTTCCAGCTTCCATCCTATTTAATAAAATCATACAGAGCTTTCCAGAATTGATCATAGACTTCAATGTGGGGAAGATGGCCTACATTTTCCAATTCTACAAGCTTTGAACCTGCTATTTGCTGCTGTGTCTTCTTTCCTAATTCCTGATATTGTCCCATGGTTGGCTGAATTTCTTTGGGGGCACGGTCTTTACCGATGGCTGTGCGGTCACGGGTTCCGATGATCAGTAAAGTTGGGGTTTTGATATTTTTAAATTCGTAAACGACGGGTTGATTGAAAATAATATCACTCGTCAAAGCGGCATTCCATGCTACTTGCGGATAATCTTTGTGTAAAGTCCAACCTGCAATGAGGTCGAGCCATGGTTGATATTCGGACTTCCATTTGTTGTCGTAGTAGAATTTGAGCTGGTAATTTTTGTAGGATTCTGCGGTGTTTTTTAATTCGGACTGATACGCTTCGTCGACAGTCTGATATTTGGCCAAAGTTTTATAATCTTCCAGCCCGATGGAATTTTCAAGAATTAGTTTTTCTACTGTTTCTGGATACATCAACGTAAATCTTGTGGCAACCATTCCGCCCATTGAATGTCCGAGAACAATGATTTTTTGAATTTTCAAATCGTCTAAAACCGCTTTGGTATTGCTTGCTAACTGCGCAAATGAAAACTGATAGCTCTGAGGTTTTGAAGATTTCCCGAAACCAATCTGATCCGGAATTATGACTCTGAAACCTTGAGCTGATAAATCTTTTGCCGTTTTTTCCCAATAGGCTCCGTTGAAATTTTTGCCATGAAGAAGCATGATGGTTTTTCCGTTGGAATTTTGAGGTTTTACATCCATATAAGCCATTTTAAGGTTTTGTTTTTGAGAATTTAAATCTTTGAAATGTACTTCAAAAGGATATTGATAATTGGAAAGTGTAGCATCCAAAGGTTTTATCTGTGAGAAAGCTAGAGCTGATGTAATTGTTATTGAAATTCCGGTAAGAATATTTTTGAAATGGTTCATGAAAATTGAATTTAAGTATAAATTTAAAAAAACCGCTTCAAAGGAAACGGTTTTGGGTGTTATTTATAATTTAATTATGATTACTTAGTATTGATTTTTAATGCAGAGTTCGCAAAGGTTTTATTAAAATGATACTGAATATTTTTTCGTTTGCAAAGGCGTTTCACTCAGCTAAGTGTAGATTTTTAATGAAATTTTCGAAATAACTAAACTGTGGTATTAGTTTATAAAATGGTTTCTGAAATAAGTTTTTCTTTCCTGGATGGCAAATTCATCAGGACAATTGCCAATAAAATTAATATAATTCCAATCCATTGAATGAGGATGACTTTTTCGTTTAATAAAACAAAAGCCATTGTTACCGACACCGGAAGTTCTAAAGATGAAATAATACTCCCTAAACCTAAACCTGTATTTGGAAATCCCAAATTGAACAATACCGGTGGAATAATGGTTCCGAAAAGCGCCAAAATAAAGCCGTATGTCCAGAAAATGGAATAATTAAAAGGTCTGATGTGTTCGGTATTTTCGGTAAAATTTAGATAAAATGATTTTAAATTTTCAGAATACAACGGTCCGATTTGAGCAAAGAATAAAAATGTTGCTACAATGACTGAGCCACCGGTCAACATAATCATGCTTTTTCTCAGCACTGGTAAATGGGTTGCCAAAGTATTTGAGGTAAACATCGTCATGGTAAATGAAGCTGCGGCTAACAATCCCCAAAAGATTCCGTGCCAATCTAATTTCACTTCTAAATTGATCAAATTTGTGGCTAAAACCGTTCCAAGCAAAACAATTATTGTTGCCACAACTTTCTTAGTATTCGGAAATTTTTTAGTAATGAAACTCTCGACGACAACACTGAACCATACGGATTGCATCAATAATACAATCGCAATAGAGACCGCGATATACTGTACTGAAATGTAATAAAACAAACTTGTACAACCTAATGAAGTTCCGGCCATCAGAAGCATTTTAACTTCTTTGCGGCTTGGGGATGATAATTTCTTTTTTGAAGTAATCGTTTGAATAAAATTCAGAATTAAGAGTCCGACCAGACCCAGTGCAAACTGAGCAGTGGTCACTTCGGAGGTTGTAAAACCTTCTTTGTAAGACATTTTTACGAAAGTGGCAAGCATTCCGTAAATACTCGCCCCAAAACCGACAAATAATACTCCTTTTAAAATATTTTTCTTCTTCATAACCTTTTTTACAGCCGACAAAGGTACGATATAAGATTTCAAAAATTCAGCAAACAATACTAACAAAAATCACCTCAGAAAACTCTGAGGTGATATATTTGAAAAATAAATATTACTAATTATTTTTTGATCAAAAGCTTTGAAGAAGTATCAATTCCTAAACCTTTTACTTTAACAATGTAAGTTCCATTAATTAAAGATGAAGTATTGATCGCTTTTTTCTCGTCAGCAGAAACTTTGTATTCTGAAGCTACCAACTTTCCGCTCATATCAAAGATTTCAACATTTACTTTGCCCATAGTATTTTTAGGGAAGTTGATGAAGAATTCATTTTTAGCAGGGTTTGGATAGATTGAAATAGCGTTTGCTTTTACATCTTTTACTTCGTCTGTAGATAATACACAATCTCCAGGAACTGAGAAATCTGGTGTTTGGTCATTAATACTAGTACCGCTGCCTGAATCTGCATTTACACCAAGACCTCTTGCAGCGAAAGTTCTCCAAATCATACATCTATCAACCCCTTGTGTAGTTGCAAGCTCAGCCGCTAGTATAGCATCTCTGCCCGTTACAAAATCCGGATTACATGGCTGTAGTTTCAGTGCATCAGTAACTAACTGTAAAACTCTAGAGCTACCATTTGTTGTATTAGCTGTCACATCGGCAGAATATCCGTACTTTTCTACATACTTCCAGTGAAGATCCCAAAGCATTGTTGCCCAGACAAAACCAATCGAGTGAACGTTTGGGACAACAAAACCGCTTGCGTTTGTATATTCCATACCATTTGTATAACCGTAAGAATATCCATTAACTGAGAAATCAGGTGAGTACTTAGCAGGTCTTATTCCTCCATCATAAATTCCAGCACCAGAAGCGTAGGTGCCCATACCGCGAGGAACAGAAGCATTATCTCCTGGTCTGTTGGTAAGCATTAAAGCAAAAAAATCAGACCAACCCTCTCCCATTTGCTCCTTGCTTTGAGAAGACGATAAACATGAAAATCCATTACCAGTAAGACGGTTCGATATTCCATGACCATATTCATGTATTATGATACCATTATCAAAGCTCCCATCAGGTGTTACAGAAGATGTAGGATCATTTTTGAGAGTTACATTTACCGTTGTACTAGCTGCAAGATGTGTTTTTATGTATTCGCCTTCAGTATTACTAATCATCACGGAGGGGATTGTAATAGTTGAATCCGTCCCCGACATATTTCCAATTTGATTTGATGTAGATGCATTATATATTATAACACCAATTGCACCAGCGTTTTGAGCATTTTTTACTTTAATTGTAAAGTCACAGTTTCCTCTTTGAATTAATCCAATTTTGCCTGCAAACGTACCTGCAGGTAGAGCTGTACAACCTTCCAAAACAGGCGATAATTGTACATTTCCCGTAACACCAGCAGCGGTAAGTGCAGGTCCAAATTGGGCAACCCCTGCTGACGGCTGCCTGGGCACAGCTATACCAGGAGCATTATAGTAAAAAAGTCTGTTGGATGTAGACCAAAGATACATTTGCATACGTGGTTTAGACCCATCTTGAGGTGTTGCAAAGCTTGCATTATTTGTACTTCCTCCATCCTGAGCTTCTGCATTTACATAATCGTTACCTGCTCCTCCCAGCCCAAAATTAGTCTGCTGAAAATTTCTTGAAATTTCAGTAAAACCAAATTTATAGAAGATGTCGTGCACTTTATTATTTATATAGAAAAGATTTGTTGTTGCGGCATCGCGCTGCGTTGATGGAGCAGCATTTATATTGAATGGAAAATCGAAATTTCGGGATGCCCCACCATTTGGGGAAGCCCCAATGACATTATTTCCGGCAATGTCTAAATATGCATATACATTATTTCCTCGTGTATTTGTGTAATGTGTTGCTCCATCATAATGCCAACCTTCAGGGGAAGATGAGGAAATCCAAGGGTTTGAGACAACAGATCTGTTTCCGAATGTTGGAGCTTCAATTGGTAAAGGAAATACATTATAAGATGCCGGATCAGGAATTAACATATTAAATGTATTTTCTGCTGCTGATCCCTGAACAGGTCCTACGAAATTTTCATGTGATGAATGATCATGGCTATATGCATCGTGATAAAAATTACATAATAAATTTAAATTTTCCTTAAAAAGAATATTTCCTGAATGAGCATCAATTACAAAATTCCATAAACTTGGAGAGTTTGGCTGCTGGACAGTCATTTGATATGCCAACTTCAAATTGTTTTCAAAAGTAAAGAAAACTAATTTTTGTTTTACAAATTTTCCATTTTCTAAATCAATATCGGAAGAGTTAAGTATGTTAAAATTTTCAATCGAAGAATTATTAAGATGAGAGGCTATTGTTGAAATAGCAGTCCTTGCAGAAATTGTAGGAGTATTTGATGTTGAAATATCATAGTTTTTTACAAATGTATCATTAAAATAAACTACTTTATCATCCTTTACCAATGCAGTCCCTACAGCGTTTAAAACAGGATAACCTTTGTATATTTGCTGGAACTTTACAACATCTCCATTCATTGATGAGGAATAATCTACGATATCCACAGTAAATCCATTAAGATCTGCTTTTTTATAATCACGGACTGTATTTTGTGAAATATAATCGCTTACAAGCTGTTTGTAATCTTGTCCATATAAATCAGATACTGAACTTAGCGATAATGTAACAGCAAATAAAAGAGGTAAAGTTAGCTTTTTCATATTGATCATTAAAGCGGCAAATTTACAAATAATAATCAACGTAATATTATTTTTGTTTAACTTTTAATACTCTTTTTTTGATACTTATTATTAAGTAATTAATTCGGGAATTATAGTTTAAAATTATATTAATTTAAATTATTAATAAAAAAAACCACCCATAAAATGAGTGGTTAAATTATAAGAATGTGATCAGAGATTATTTACCTCCTTCCATTTTCTTTTTCAATTCAGCTAATACATCAATATCACCTAAAGTAGATCTTTCTTCGATGTTTGAAGAAGACATGCTATTGTTGTTATTAGATCTGTTGTTTGATGCTTCTCTTGCATTCTTTTTCTCTTCATCTCTGAAGATTCCTGTGTGAGAAACAACTACTCTCTTGAACTCTTTGTTGAACTCGATAACTTTGAACTCAGCAGTTTCTCCTTTCTTGATTTTAGATCCGTCTTCCTTCTCTAATAATCTTGATGGGCAGAATGCTTCCACTTCAGCATCTTCGAATTGTACAGAAGCACCTTTATCGTGAACTTCTACAGCAGATCCTGTGTGTACAGTTCCTTCAGCATATTTAGTTTCAAATTTATCCCATGGGTTTTCTGTTAATTGTTTGTGACCTAGAGATAATCTTCTAGCCTGGATGTCTAGCTCAAGAACTACAACATTCAATTTATCACCTACTGCACAGAATTCTGATGGATGCTTGATTTTCTTAGTCCAAGAAAGATCAGAGATATAGATTAATCCGTCGATACCTTCTTCCAATTCTACGAATACACCGAAGTTTGTAAAGTTTCTTACAGTTCCAACGTGCTCAGAACCTACCGGATATTTAGCTTCGATATTTTCCCATGGATCTTTAGATAACTGTTTCATACCTAAAGAGATTTTTCTGTCTTCTCTGTCTAAAGTAAGTACTTCAGCTTCCACTTCGTCACCTACTTTTACGAAATCTCCTGCACTTCTCAAGTGAGTAGACCAAGACATTTCAGAAACGTGAATTAATCCTTCAACACCTGGAGCGATCTCAACGAATGCACCATAGTCAGCAAGAACTACTACCTTTCCTTTTACTTTATCACCAACTTTCATGTCAGCAGAAAGAGCATCCCAAGGATGAGCCTCTAATTGCTTCATACCCAATTGGATTCTTGTTTTCTCGTCATCAAAGTCAAGGATAACAACTTTCACAGTCTGTCCGTCTTCTAAGATTTCAGATGGATGGTTCACTCTAGACCAAGAAAGGTCTGTAATGTGGATCAATCCATCAACACCACCAAGATCTACGAATACACCGTAAGAAGTAATATTCTTAACAGTACCTTCAAGAACCTGACCTTTTTCAAGCTGCGCGATGATTTCTTTTTTCTGACCTTCGATATCTGCTTCGATCAATGCTTTGTGAGACACTACTACGTTTTTGAACTCAGGGTTGATTTTCACAACTTTGAACTCCATAGTTTTTCCTACAAACTGATCGTAATCTTTAATTGGCTTAACGTCGATTTGAGAACCTGGTAAGAATGCTTCTATACCGTGAACGTCAACGATCATACCTCCTTTAGTTCTAGACTTAACAAAACCGTTAACGATTTCTCCAGTTTCGTGAAGCTCGTTTACTCTATCCCAAGCTTTAAGCGTTCTAGCTTTTTTGTGAGATAACTGTAACTGACCAGTTTTGTCTTCTCTTCTGTCTACCATTACTTCAACCTCGTCACCTACACTTAGGCCTTGGTTGTAACGGAATTCGTTAAGAGAAATCACACCTTCAGATTTGAAGTTGATGTCTACGATAGCTTCTTTATCAGTTAATCTTACTACTCTACCAACCAAAACGTCGTTATCGTTTAGGCTGTTAAGAGATCCGTTGTAGATTTCCTCAAGATCGCTTTTTTCTTTTCTCGCATCTGCATCAAGACCAGATTCGAAAGAATCCCAGTCAAATTGTTCTGGTGCTACGTTTTGGTTAAGAATAACCTCTGCTGAATTTGTCTCTTTTGACATTTTCTAATAAAATTTGTATTCCTTCTTTTTTAATGGTCTTAATAAATGTGGTTTTAAAAAATACGGAAGTAATTAATTTATAATAATTTACCTTTAAAGACCTGTCCACAAAAAGTGACTGCAAAAATACAAAAAATATCAATTACTTTATCTAATGTTTTTAAACTATTTTAAAATTATCAATAACAAAAAAATGGAACCGCCCGTAAGCAGTTCCATTATAATAATAGTGAAAAAAAAAAAAAAAAGATTAGTTTATAGATTCCACAACTGTGGTACTTAGCGATATTTTAGACATAAAATTGCTCATATTATCACACGGAGGATTGCCAGCATTTGAGTTTTGAGCTACACCACCGTAAATAATTTTTTGGTCCGCAGCTGAAGAAGAGGATGATATATTTCTCGCCCTTACACTGATTGTGTGATTTCCGATGGGTAAATTATTAACTACACCATTCAGTACAAATTTATGCCATGAGCAGGTAAAATTCTCATTATGCTTATGATATTTTCTTACAACAGCCAATTTATCATCTACAAAGATTCCGATTGCATACTCGAAATAACTATTGGAAGCCTTGTCAAGCTGAGCCATTCCTTCCACCGTAAATGCAAAAGAATTATTGCTTCTGGTAAAAGTTTTACTATCCTCAATCTGCAAAGGAATCCAGCTTGCAGAAACATTATCTCCGATACTAAAATTTCCAGGAGAATAGCCCGTAATTGCAATATTACCAGGAGAAGAAATTGAACTTACATTTACCAAATCAAGCTTGGTAACTATCTGCTCTTTTGTCAAAAGAGCATTCCATTTTCCTGCGTCAAAGTAAGCGACTGTCTGAGGCAGAGACGCTGTTGATTTTGTATTAAAAACAATAGTTGCATTTTGAGGAGAAGGGACAGTTGTCACATCCAGATTTGAATCCAACGGTATTCTTGGATACAGAACACCTTTGTTATCAGAATCTAATTTTAGAACAGCACTGTTATCAATAGCCGGAACTGACTTATCTGTCATTACAACCTGAGAAAAAAACATTGCAGGTACTGCTGACATTACTAATGTATATATAATTTTTTTCATGATGGTTTCTTAATAAGGTAGAGGTTGATTGATTAAAACGATAGCACTGATTTGTGCTTCATCATTGGTAATATTAGTACATCCGCCGGCTTTTCTGCCGTAGTAAGTAAGTTCACTTCCCACATTCCCCGTACGGTTGGCAACACCGAGGGTAATTTTGTGATTTCCCACTGATAAATCATCCAAAACTCCTGTAATTGTAAATTCCTGAAAAGGACAACTATTATCTCCATTCAAAGAAACTGCTTTTGAGGTAACAAGTTTATTATCAACAAAAATACCCAGTCCATAATTTACGTTAGCGGTCGTTGATGATGTTCCCACTTGAACCATTCCTGTAAATGTGATTACTGTATTATTCTCCGGTCGATCAATCACAATGTCAAAATCCGCTGTTTCCGGCACCTTTACCCAAGGTAAAGCCAAAGCACTGTCATTAGCATAAAGTGTTTCACCAGGATAGCTAAATGAATACGTACCACCAGGATAAATTTTAGAATAATATTTGGTGATACCGAGGAGAAGATTAAGGTTTGCAGAGTTAAAATAGAATATCCATTTACTACCATCCCAATAATACAAGCCTTTTCCACCAGGAAATGATGCATTTGTATTATAAACTAATAATGATGTAGTAGGCGCAGTAGCCATAAAGCTTGCATCTGAAACATTAGAGGCATTAAGCGCAATCTGTGGCAGCATTACACCTTTATTTGTAGCAACCAAATCTAAAATTGCCGCAGAATTTGGTGTTTCTGTACCAATTCCTACAGAACCGGTTTGTGCGTGGTAATTAATTCCCAGTATAATTAACAGGAATCTTAGAAAAAATGTTTTCATCTTTTGTGATTTATGATTTTTCGGTAAGTTTGATATACATATTAATCTTCGTCATATCAGCGTTTAGAGAAGCTGTTCCTACCGGACCGCCAAATCGCCACTGCGATGCAGAAGAATAGTCATTTACTCTTACGGTTACGTAAGTTTTAATAGTGTGATTTCCTACACTTAAGTTTTTTAGAACTGAATTGATAGAAAAATAATCGTATTGATTTATGCTAGAATACCGTGTAGAATAATTTCTTACCCCCGCCAGTTTTCCATCTACAAAAATTCCGACGGCATAAGTAAAAGTGTTAGCGGAGTTTGCTGCGGCATTATTAGCCTGAACCATACCTTCTGTAATCACCACCATACTATTGTTCGTTTGTGTGATTGTAATATCTTTAGAAAGACCTGGCACTTCAGACCAAATAGTCCCTGGCAAGGAATTCTCAGCATAATTTATAGCTCCCTGCGCTGTGTTGATATTTAATGGAGCTGAATTAGAAGTACTGTATGAAACTGTAATACCCAATACAGAATATACATTACGGGTATCTACCAGCTCATTCCATTTTGTACCGTCCCAAAAATTAAAACCTTGTTTTCCGGTTGCTTTATTATACGCCAAAAGACCTAAAGCAGGGTTGGTAACTGGTGCGGCAAGCGAAAGATTAGCAATATTAAGATTAGGGAGCAGAACACCTTTGTTCGGAGAATGAACTTTCAGTAGAAGATTATTTTCAACTGATGTTGTCCCTATTCCAACTTGTGAGAATAGCTTCTGACTGGGCACAACAAAACAACCCAGCACTACTAAGTAGAGCATTTTTTTCATCTTGGTATTTTTTTAAATGTGTTCGATTTGTTGTGTGCACAAATATACTCACATAATACATAACAAGATACATTTTATAGAAAAATTCTATTGAAATTTTTACAAATAAGGTAATTAATTAAGTGCTAAGTAATAAAAAAGTGAAAATTTTTCAGTTATTAGTTTTTTCAGAATCCTTGATTAATGAGTTGATTTCACTTAATTCTGCATCAGTAAAATCTCTCCACTTACCCACCGGAATATCAAGAGAAATATTCATTATTCTAATACGTTTAAGTTTTTTTACCTCGTAGCCCAAATATTCGCACATTCTTCTGATCTGCCTGTTTAAGCCCTGCGTAAGGATAATTCTGAAATGCATATCATCAATTTTTTCTACTTCACATTTTTTTGTTACAGTATCCAAAATTGGAACGCCATTTCTCATTTTATCCAAAAATTTTGGGTTTATTGGCTTGTCTACTCTCACGATATATTCTTTTTCGTGGTTGTTTTTTGAGCGAAGAATTTTGTTGACAATATCTCCGTCACTGGTAAGAAAAATTAACCCTTCACTATCTTTATCAAGTCTCCCAATTGGGAAAATTCTTCTGGGATAATTTATAAAATCAATGATGTTATTCTTTTCACGCTTCGAATCTGTGGTGCAGACAATGCCTCTTGGCTTATTAAAAGCAAGATAAACCGGTTTTTCTTCAGATTCACGAATGGGTTTTCCGTCTACTTCAATATGATCTTCATCCGAAACTTTAGTCCCCAATTCCGGAATCTGACCGTTGATTTTGATTCTTCCTTCCTCCAAAAGCTTGTCTGCAGCTCTCCTTGAGCAATATCCCACTTCAGAAAGGTATTTATTTATGCGTGTTTTTTCCATTGTTCTTAAAGTTTCTTATTTGAGAAGATTGCAATTCCGTATGAAAAACCTACAAAAAACGTACTGTTCCCATCAAAGTTCTGAACCTCAAGATTTACCTGAAATTTATTTCCCAGATTCTTAGTTATGGGTTCGAAAAATCCGAAAGAAAGGCCTATAAGTTTTGCATTTTCAGAAGCTGTTTTATTAATTTGAGTCCCAAAATTTGCAGAAATATAAGTAAATTCTTCATCTTTTGGATTGCTGACAATAAAGAACGGTTGAACCGTCCAGTAGATCACATGAAAATTGGGATCTACATAACTGTATCTTACACCGGTTCCCAATGCAAACCAATTCAAAGGTTGGTATCCCAACTGTGCTGCAAAACCGTAATTAAATTTTCCAGGATCAAGCCTTTGCCTGTCATATTCATTTGTCACCTGACTTTCTTTAATCATGGCAGCGACATCAAAACCGACATTTGCCTCCACAACTCCGAACAGTCCCAACTTATTTGATTTTTCCTGAGAAAATGTTTTCAGCGATAAGATGACAAATAATATTGATAACAAATATTTATTCATTCGTCTCAAATCTGTATTCGTTATTCAAAAATTCTGTAGTTGCATCTTCAACACTGTACTCTCCTATTTTTGTTCTTCTCAGTTGGGTTAGATAAGCCCCAACGGCTAATTCCTGACCGATATCGTGCGCTAAACTTCGGATATAAGTTCCTTTTGAGCACCCTACCATAAAACTGATGAACGGAAACTTAATTTCAACGTCTTTGATGTAATGAATTGTTGTTTTTCTTGATTTCATTTCAACTTCCTCACCTGCTCTTGCCAAATCGTACGCTCTTTTCCCATCAATCTTTAAAGCTGAAAAAACAGGCGGTTTTTGGTCTATTTCCCCTAAAAATTTACTTAAAGTATTATTGACAGCTTGTTCTGTAACTTCTGAAATATCCTGATGTAGAATTTCGGGTTTTTCGGTGTCGTAGGATTCGGTTTGAACTCCGATTTTAATTTCTGTCCAGTATTCTTTCGGAGCATCCTGAATTTCAGGGATTTTTTTGGTAAATTTTCCTGTGCAGACAATCAGTAAACCAGTTGCTCTCGGATCTAAAGTTCCGGCATGCCCGATTTTGAATTTTTTCGGAAGATTAAATTCACGCTTTAATTTATATTTCAACTTATTTACAGCCTGAAAGGAAGTCCAGTCAAGTGGTTTGTCTAATAAAAATATGTATCCTGATTGTAGTTGTTCGGCTGTCATTTTTTATGAGTAATAGGTGATCGGTAATGAGTAATCGGCGAATGATTTTTTTTTAAATACAATAAAATGCAAAATTACTACAATATTTTTTACGTCGAATCTATCTCTTACTTTCTATTTCACTTTGAATCGATGAATCTCGTTCCTCGATTTCTCGCAGCCCGACTTTAGCGGAGCTATTTTTGCTGCAGCGAAGCGGAGGCAAAAAAGCGGGAGCGGAAGGCGGAAATTGCTGCCCAAATTATTATGAGTGATGAGCAATGGGTAATGAGTAATGAGTAATGAGTAATGAGTAATGAAAAATATTATTTGAACCAATAAAAATAAATCAACAATGCAACTCCCACGAAAATACGGTACCAGCCCCAAGGTTTAAAGCCATATCTGTTTAAAACTCCGATGAATGCTTTGATTGCGATGAGTGCGGTGATGAATGCTACGATATTTCCGATGATGAATATGGTAATGTGATCCTGAGATTCTAAAATCATTTCGTAACCTTTTGCGGCTGTTGGTGTTCCTTTACCCCACGTTTTCACAAAAACGGAATAAACCGTTACAGCCAACATTGTAGGAACTGCCAGAAAGAACGAAAACTCCGCTGCTGCTTTTCGGGAAAGACTCTGCGTCATCCCACCGATGATGGAAGCGGCACTTCGGCTGGTTCCAGGCATCATGGCTAAACATTGCCAAAAGCCTATGGTAACTGCTTTTTTGATTGAAATTTCTTTTTCGTCGTGAATGACCGGATTTTTGAACCATTGATCAGCAAAAAGCAACACGACACCACCCAAAACCAATACGGCAGATATGGCAATCTGATTTCCCAGCACAGATTCTATCATATCATCAAAAATATATCCTAAAACCAAGGCGGGAATTACTGCAAATGTAAGTTTGTAATACAACTGAAGATTTTTGAGATCAAAAAACTTTTTCCAGTAGGCAACTACAACCGATAAAATGGCTCCGAACTGTATAGACACCTGAAACATTTTGAGGAATTCTGATTCTTCCATTCCCATTAAACTGGCGGTAAAGCCCATGTGTGCGGTAGATGATATGGGAAGGTATTCTGTAAGTCCTTCGATGATGGCAATGATGATTGCTTTAAATAAATCCATGTTTTAATGAGTAATGGGTAATGGGTAATGTGTAATTTGAGTGACTTTTTGCCAAAACTTTATTATACAAAAAGTCAATTGCAGAGCAACCGACTTTTGTTTGTTTGAGTCAATTTACCTGACTCTCTATACGTTGACTGACTGTTTAATTTTTTCTTTTAAGAATTGCATAGACTTCTATCGCAAAACCAATCACAATAAACAGCGGTGCTATTCTGATTCTGCGGATGGAAAATATTTCGTCATTCCATACATTCGGATCAAATTTACCATCTACTGTGTTGGCGTCTGCACCCATCATCAGGAGAAATCCAACGACGATGAAAGCCAGCCCGATGAGCATCCATTTATAGTTTTCTTTACCGAAATAAAAAGTATTTTCTTCGGTTGTCTTGTTTTCTTTTCCAAAATCGGAAGCGGAAAACTTTGTTGTTTTTTTGCTCATTATTTATGAATAATATAAGTCGTCTACGTTTGATTTTAAGAATCTCCATGTTGCGATGATCGTACTCATGATGGAAATAAATATTCCAACAAATAAAACGCCCAGTGCCAGCCAGAAATATTCAGTTGTATCCTGTACAAATGGCATTTCGATCATTCTTGTGAAAAAATACCAAATTCCTGATACTGCCAACAGACCTATTGCAGCGCCAATCAAGCCCAGAATAACAGCTTCTTTTATAAATGGTATCAGGATAAATCTTCTTTTAGCACCTACAAGCTGCATGGTTTTAATAATAAATCTTCTTGAGAAAATTTTGAGTCTGATAGAGTTGTTAATCAATACAATTGCTAAAACCAAAAATATCAAAGAAAAGCCTAAAATCCATTTTAAAACCTTATTCAGACCGGTATAAACCTTCTGGGCGTCTGTATCATTATTGACATCAACGATTCCGGGTACTGTTTTTAATTGTTTCAGAACCTCATTTATCTTTAAAGAATCTGTAAACTCAGGCTTTATTGTCACCTCAACAGAGGCAGGAAAAATATTTTCCTCAAAAATACCATTGGTATCAACGCCCATACTTTTTCTGGCTTCTTCCACCGCTCTGTCTCTGGAAATATAGACTGCTTTTTTTACAGCTGTAATAGCTTGAATCTTTTTTAATGCTTCTTCCTCATTTTTAGCAATTTTCAATGAATCTTTTGGATCGTAGTTCTGATCAAAAAAGGCATTTACTACTAACTGCTCTTTTAAATAGTCTGAATACTTCTTTGCGTTGATCACGATCAATCCCATTAACCCCAACAAAAAAAGCACTAATGCAATACTTACGACCACGGTAATATTACTCGATCTAAGCCTGTTTTTATTAAAATCGTCTGCCGTCCTTGCCATTAAGAATAAAATTTTTGGCTAAAATAGAAAAAATCTTCCGAAATTTGACCCGAAAAATTCATTTTCACTGTTAACAAAATCATAAATACCTTGAGTGTAAGAGCAAAAAAACATCTCGGCCAACATTTCCTGACCGACGAGAATATCGCAAAAAATATAGTTGAAGGATTAAGTTTCGAAAACTATGATAACATTATGGAAGTGGGTCCGGGAATGGGCGTTTTAACGAAATATCTTCTCGACAAAGACCAAAAAATCTATCTCGCAGAAATAGATCAGGAGTCTATTGAATATCTGAAGAAGAACTATGAGAAAACAACCGAAGAAACTTTTGTAGGTGACTTTCTGAAACAGGATTTTGCTTTTCTGAACAACGAAGAAATTGCAATTATCGGGAATTTCCCGTACAATATTTCTTCTCAGATTCTTTTTAAAATAATTGATTATTATGAAATGATTCCCGAGATGGTAGGAATGTTTCAGAAAGAAGTTGCGGAACGAACGGCAGCTGTTCCGCGTACCAAAGACTACGGAATTCTCTCTGTTTTGATACAGGCATATTATGATGTAAGCTATCTGTTTACGGTACATGAGAATGTTTTTAATCCTCCACCAAAGGTGAAATCCGGAGTAATAAAACTGACGAGAAATCCTAAGGAAGGCTTGGCAGGAAATGAAATTCTTTTTAAAAAAATCGTAAAAGCAGGATTTAACCAAAGAAGAAAAAAACTTTCAAACGCACTGAAAGTTCTTGAGATTCCTGAAGCGTTGAAAACGCATGAGTTTTTAGATAAAAGGGCGGAAGAATTGAGCGTTGCCGACTTTATTTCTTTTACTAAACTTTGGAAAGACAATCAATAAAATATATACCAAAAAAAAAAGCCTTCAGAAAAATCTGAAGGCATTTTTGTATGATGTAACAAAGAATTACTCTCTGTTTTTCAGCATGATCCACCCCGAGGTATTCATCTGAGTTTTGGTTTTATTGTATTCAAAGTTGAATTTATACCAATACGTTCCGGTAGGCAATCTTTTACCTCCTATAGTTCCGTTCCAGATAGGGTTTTCTTTAGTGAATCTAAACATTTCACTTCCGTATCTGTCATAGATAGAACCTTTGAAGTTTTTGAAATTACCCAATGATGAAAGGTCAATCACATCATTTACCCCATCTTGGTTTGGCGTAATCACATTGCTGATGTGAAGTGTAAAGAATTCTACTGTTCCAACACAAGTTGTTCCTTTCGTTCTTACGTAAAGTGTATAAGTTGTATTGTCTAAAAGATTAGGAAATACATTTGAATCCTGCCATGCAATTCCGTCTAAAGAATATTCTGCGACTCTCGGGATATTGTTGATATTAGGAATTGTAGCTGTCGCAGTAATCGTATTGTTTTCATAGCTTAACTGTGTGAAGAATGGTGTTGCTGCTGCAAATACTTTTACTTCAAAAGTTTTTGAACAGATTCCATTATTAATGGTTACTGTATAGATTCCCAATTGATCAACGGTGATCTGTTGAGTTTCTGCGCCTGTATTCCAAAGATAACTGTATCCAGATCCTGCTCCAGCATCCAATACTATTTTGTCACCAATACACATTTCAACATCAAGAAGAGGTGTTGTAGGCTGAGGAACCACTTCCACAGTAACTTTTGCAGGAAGTGAAGACTGACATCCCAAAGCTCCCAATGCATAAACTTCAAAAGTAGTAGTCTGGAATATGGTTGCTGACTGGGTATTGCCGTTTCCAGGGAAGTTCACCCAGTTGTAAGTTGTACCTCCAGATGCAGTAAGTGTAACCGTTTCACCTGCACAGACTCTGATTTTTGGCGTAGTAACTTGTGCTACCGGTCTTGTTTCTTTAGCTAAAGTAAGTTCTACCATTTTTCTGCAATACTCCGCACCGTAAACTACTGCATATAAAATCTGACCATTAGCTCCATTATAATTTAATGGAGTCTGAATGTAATTATTATTAAATGCCAAAGCATCTGCCTGATTCACATACCATCTGAAATTAGCTCCTGTGGTAGGACTGATCAATGCTTTTGAATTGGTCAAATCGAAAGTTGTAATATCCGGTGTTGTACACAAGAGCAATGTTGCATCCTGCGCCAATGGTGTAGATCCTCCGTGAATTGTAACAGTTGCTGTTCCTGGACAAGGATTTCCAGGTAGAGACACTTCAATTGTGTAGGTTCCAGGGTTGATAGCCGTAATCGATGTAGAAGTTGCTCCAGGAATCGCAGTTCCATTATAAAACCACTGATAGGTCATATTTGGGCTGTTTACAGAAGCATTAATTACAGTTGGCACCAAGTCGCAAACATTAATATCTGAAGGAATTACTGCACCGCTTGGATCTTGAAGCTCCACTCCAATATTAAATGATCCACCTTCTAAAAATACTGCAGAATCATAAGAACTGTCTGCTCCAAAAGGACCAAAATCTGCAATAACCATTTTAAAATGATAAGGAATTCCTGCAGTTACATTAGCTGTTGCTTCCAGAGGAATCGTTCTTCCATAAAAATTAGTTTCAATATTTGCTGTATTATATCCTGCAAAGTATGTTGGATTAACCGCCCCGCAATATCCCGGAATATTCGGACGAATATTGGTAACGCTTACAGGACCTGCTCCACCAGGCAAAACAGCCATATTCTGATAAGGTGCTGTACTTCCTACAGGTCTCAGTAACAATGCAAAGGCATCCGCATAGTCACAAGGGAAACTTCCTGTATATTCTTCTGAGGCGAGTAAATAATTAAATTTAATCTGAGAAGTTGTAGGTACAAAATCGAATTCTAATATTGCTGCATTGGTAAGCGTTCCAGCTACACCAAGCGCAGTTGCCAAGTCAGCATCACTTCCTCCCTGATTGTTATCAAGTAAAAGCCCTTCCAAAGTATTTCCTGCTTTTCTTGCAAATCCGGTAGATAATACAATCCCATCTTTGAAAGGAAAATTGGTCGTTCCTCTGTGAAAATATCCCCAAGCTCTGTCTGCCTGAGTAGCCGTTGTAGCAGGAGTAACTGTAACATTTGAAATATTCGGAACGAAACAAGACCCTGGCCCTGAAGACACCAAAACATCTCTAACCAATTGTAGTGGAGTATAAGCTGACTCTGGATACGTAGGTACATTCACATCTATAAAAGCACCTGCTTTATGGGAAGCTTGTGAGGATTGTTCTTTCTGAGGTTTTCTGGGTGAAATTTTCTGTGCAGTAAGATTCACAGCCATCAAACCAAAAAATAATAGTAGTAAAGATTGCTTCATATATTTTTTCATTTCAACAAATTTAATTTTTTTTTATCTAAAACACATTAATATTTAACTATTTTATCAAAAAAAATAACCTTTCAGGTGAAAGGTTATTAATTATTTAGTTTCTGTTTTTTACCAAGATCCATCCGTTTCTCATCTCCATTTTCCTGCTTGCAGGGTTTTCCCATTGCACCTTATACCAGTAGGTTCCTGTCGGAATATTCATTCCTCTCAATGTACCATCCCATGTAAGAGCAGATTTTGAAGCTTTATAAATTTCAGCACCGTAACGGTCAAATATCGAAGCTGCAAAATTATTGTACTTGCTTATGCCGCTGAAATCTACACCTTCATTAATACCATCTCGATTTGGAGTAATAGCATTGATAACCACAAAAGTATAAAACTCGATAAAATTACTACAATCTGCATCTTTATTTCTGATTCTGATATTGTAGCTCATGTTATTATCAACATTGTAGAAAATATTAGAGGTCTGCCACGTTACACCGTTATCAATCGAATATTCCAGAACACTGTTGTTAGGATTCGTTGCTGTTACAGTCAGGATATGATCAGCAAAACTAATGTTTGTAAACTGTGGTAATTGCGGATTAAGAAGTTGAGCTGTGTAAACTCTTGAACAGGTTCCATTACTAATCGTTACTGAATAAGTTCCGGGAACATTCGTAGAAATCGTCTGCGATGTAGCGCCATTGCTCCAGATATAAGTATAGTTTGGTCCTGCACCTGCATCTAAAATTCCTGTATCGCCAGCACAAACATATACATCTTTAAGAGTAGAAACAATCGCTGGAACAACTTCAATAGTGATTGTTGCCGGAATATTAGTAGTACAACCATTTCCTCCCAAAGCAATCACTTGGTAGGTAGTTGTAGTAGTTGGGCTTACAACCTGCGTATTTCCATTACCCGGTAAAGTTCCCCAATTATAGGTAACACCTCCCGATGCAGTAAGCGTAACAGATTCACCTGCACAAATTTTTGTTTTTGATGCAACTAAAAATGGTGTCGGAGGCCCCACAGTTATTGTAATTGTAGCAGGTTGAGCAGAAATACACCCGTTGGCACCCACCGCTGTCACAGTATAAGGAGTTGTCACCGTTGGCGAAACAACCTGAGTATTTCCTGTTCCAGGTAATCCCGTCCAAATATAGGTGGCACCACCTGATGCCGTAAGAGTAACAGATTCTCCCGGACAGATCTGCGGAAGGTTTGTAGATATCGTAGTTGTAGGAGCAGTGGTATTTTGAACTACAGTCACACTCAAAGTAAATGTACAGGTAAGATTTCCTGGCTGTGTTGTATTTGAAACCGTTAAAGTATAGGTTCCTCCTGCATTTACAACAGGATTTAAAGTATTTCCACCTGAAACTATATTTCCTCCACCGGTAGTCGTCCATGCAATTGTAGAGCCGGTTGGAATCGTTGAACCGGAAGCATTCAATGTTATCTGAGGTGTTGTACAGGTGATTGTTCCGGGTGCAGCAATATTAAGCGTAGTGACAGCTGTCGTTTGTAACTGCAGCGTTACCACGTATGAACATGCCCCATTTTTAACAAGAACATAAATAGTTTGATTTCCGGCACTAGTGAAAGCAGTAGGCGGATTAATTGTATTGTTATTTCCCTGGTTGGCATCTGCCTGAAGAAGATAGTATGCAAACGTAGCGGTGCCAGCTGTTGTAATCTGTGGCTGAGCATCTGTTAAATTATAAACAATTCCGTTTGGTGAGTAGCATTTTAATAAAGATGCATTTTGAACTGTTATTGGCTGAGAAACCTCAATTGTAATCGTTGCAGGATTTGCAGACGGACAACCATTCGCTCCTACCGCCGTAACAGAATATGTGGTAGTAGTGGTAGGACTCACTGTCTGAGTACTTCCATTTCCAGGTAACGTTGCCCAATTATATGTTACTCCTCCTCCAGCAGTAAGAATTACAGATTCACCTAAACAAATCTGAATTTTAGATGCCGTTAAAGTAGGTGAAGGTGGCGCGCTGTCTCCTGTTACAGTTACACTTGAAACTGATGAACAAGTAAGATTACCTGGCTGATAGGTATTTGAAATTGTAAGAGTATAAGTTCCAGCTGCATTAACAACCGGATTCAAAGTATTACCTCCTGAAACGATATTTCCACCAGTAGTTGTCCAGGCAAATGTGGAACCTGCAGGATATACAGACGTAGACCCGTTTAAGGTAATCTGAGAATTTGTGCAGGTTAATACTGAAGGCTGAGCAATATTAGCTGTAATTTCGGGAGCTTTCACCAATAGTAACTGAGCAACTTTTGAACAGAAACCATTTTTTACCAAAACATAAACGGTCTGATTTCCTGCACTTGGATATGCAGTAGGAGTCTGAATTGTATTTGAATTTCCGGCATTTGCATCACCTTGATTCACGTAGTATGTAAAGGTTGCCCCAGGCGTTGTACTTATCGCAGCGTTGGCATTATTTAAATTAAATATCGCATTTCCCTGAGCATAACAAGCAGTAAGTGTGGTATTTTGCGTGGTAGGAGTAGTTCCACCAACTATCGTAACAGTTGCTGTACCAGGACAGGAACTTCCCGGAAAAGTTACCTCAACTTTGTACACTCCTGGCTGTGATGCTGTGTAAGAAGCATTAGTGGCTCCAGGAATTATAGCATTGTTAAAAAACCATTGGTAAGTAGCACTAGGATTTTGTACAGAAGCTGTAAAAGTCTGCGGTGCGTTATCACAAACATTGATTGATGCGGGTAATTGCACTCCATTCGAGCCGAGAATCTGAACTCCGATATCGAAAGATCCGGCTTCTAAAAATACCCCTGAATCATAAGCTGAATCTTGGTAATCAGCTAAAACCATTTTAAAATGATAAGCCTGACCAGGCACCACGGTAGCAGTTGCCGTTAGAGGAACTGTTCTTCCGCTGAAATTAGTTTCTATATTGGCTGTATTCTGACCTCCAAAATACTGGGCATTTTTTGGACCGCAAGGATATGATGCAGGAATGATATTCGTAACACTTACTGGCCCTGCTCCTCCCGGCAAAACAGCAAGATTAGTGTAAGCTCCCCCCGAAACTGGTCTTAACAAAAGTGCAAAACCATCCGTAATAGTACATGGAAAATTGCCTTCATATTCTTCAGATGCAAATAAATATCTGAAAGAAACAGTATTGGCAGTAGGTACAAAATCAAATTCAATATAAGAGGCATCTTTTAAAGCCCCTGGAGGCAAATTAAGAACAGCTGCCAAATCTGCATCATCCTGAGTAGGAAGAGAATTACTCAACTGACCCGATTGAAAGGTATTTCCTGCTCTCGCTGCATAACCGGTTGTCAACACAATACCATTACTGAAAGGAAAATTGGTTGTACCTTTATTAAAATACCCCCAACTTCTGTTAGGATCGCTTGTAGATAAATTTGGTGATACGACCACATTACTTACATTCGGAGTCGTACATGTAGTATTACCTGCAATCAAAACATTGGTTACCAACTGTGTGATACTGAATGAGGACTGCGGATAATTCGCTGTATTAACATCAATAAATGCTCCTGCTTTCATTGTCTGAGAAGAAGCTTTCTGCAAAACAGGCTTCATTCTGTTCTGTGAAAACAAAACATTCGAGGTGAGTATAATTAATAGAGCCAAAAATAAATTTCTTGTACTTCTAATGATCATTTTTATATTATTTTCAACAAAAATAGCATTTTTTTTTCAGTCATTTAACGAATATTGCTATAAGTTTAATTTTACAAAATACTGATAACGAAACTTTTACTTTAATAAAAACAAAAAAGCCGACATTTTTGCCGGCTTTTATCATATTTAATTAAATTTTACTCAAAGTTTTTCAATAAAATCCATCCTGTTTTTACAGTTGTCTGCTTACTTGCAGGATCTTCAAAAGTAATCTGATACCAATAAGACGCAGTAGATAATTTCTTACCCTGGAAATAACCATCCCAGTAAGGTCTTATATTTTCGTATTTATAAACCACTCTTCCATACCTGTCTGATACCTGAGCTGTAAAGTTTTTATTACCTGCCACACCTCTGAAATCAATCATATCATTTACATTATCACCGTTTGGAGTGATTACATTCTGCATATTGAAAGTATAATATTCAAGAGAGCCAACACAACTTGTAGTTTTTACTCTAACTTTAATGAAAACCAACGTGTTTTTAGGAACATTGGTGAAAGTATTTGAATTTTGCCAAGTTAATCCATTATCCAAAGAATATTCTAATGCTCCGTTGCTAGGATTGCTTACTGAAATAGTGATATTATCATTATTGTAGTCAATATTAGTAATGGTTGGAGGAACTGCAATCTTCACTTCAGTTGTGTAAAGTCTAGAACAAACGCCGTTGGAGATTGTCACACCATAAGTACCTCCTGCTCCCACAGTAATAGTTTGGGTAGTAGCGCCATTGCTCCACTGGTATGTGTAATTAGGACCCGCACCCGCATCAAGTGTAATGTTATCACCATTACAAATCCATCCGCCAGTTAGTTTTGAAGTAATTGCAGGAACAACTTCAATCGTAATGCTTGCAGGCACAAGAGATTTACAACCCTGAGCTCCGATGGCATAAACTGTATAAGTAGTCGTTGCAGTTGGGCTCACCGTACGGATTGCTCCTGATACAGAAGTATCTCCCCACTGATACGTTACACCGCCAGCAGCAGTAAGAACAACAGACTCACCATTACATATTTTGATTTTCGGAGCTGTAACTGTTGCCACAGGGGTTTCTTCTTTTCTAAGCGTAAGTGTTGCTACTTTAGAACAAAATGCCCCGTTTGAAACATTTACATAAATTATCTGCCCATCCGTTCCGTTGAATGCTGTTGTTGCAGTGATATTATTTGCGTTTCCTGCAACTGCATCAGCCTGTAAAAGATAAAATTTAAATACAGCTCCAGTTGTGGTACTGATCAAAGGCTTAGCAGAATCTAAATTAAATGTGAAATTACTTGGTGTAGAACAAAGCTTTAAAGTTGCGTTTTGCACCACTGGACTTGTACCACCTATAATGGTTACCTGAGCTTCAGCCGGACAAGTTGCCCCAGGAACTGTAACTTGAACCGTATACACTCCCGGAGTGGTAGCTGTATACGTCATTGTAGTAGCACCAGGAATAGGTACTCCATCCAAAAACCATTGGTATGTAGTACCAGGAAGAGCGGTTATCTGAGCTATCAGTATGGTAGGTGTATTATCACAAACATTAATGCTTTCCGGAACAGGATTTCCACTTGGGTCTACTATGGTCATTCCAAGATCAAATGATCCACCCTGTATAAATACTGCAGAGTCAAATCCAGGATCTGATGCATCTGCCAGTACCATTTTAAAATGATAAGACTGACCAGGCGTAACTGTTGCAGTTGCAGTTAACGGAATAGTACGGCCATTAAAATTAGTTTCAATATTCAAAGTATTCAGACCGCCGAAATAGGCCGCATTTATTGGTCCGCAAGCAAAACCCACTCCCCCGGGTACTATATTTGTAACACTTACAGGCCCATTACCACCTGGCAAGATAGCCATATTGGTGTAGGTAGAACCTGGTGTATTTGGCTTTAATAAAAGAGCAAAACCATCAGAGAAAACTCCACAAGGATAACCTGATGTGTACTCCTCTGAAGCAAACAAATAATTAAAATTAATCTGCGAATTATTCGGAACGAAATCAAATTCTATAAAAACAGCATCGTGAAGACCAGCTGCCGGATTAATTGCCGCAACTAAATCTGGGTCACTACCTGTAGATCCAGGTACTGGGTCGCCCAAACCGCCTTCCAAAACGTTACCAGCTCTTCTTGCTTTACCTGTAACGAGTACAATCCCATCCTGAAAAGGGAAATTGGTAGTGCCTTTATGAAAATATCCCCAGGCTCTTTCTGTATCTGTATGAAGCTGGTTTGGTGAAACCGTGACATTGCTGACATTGGGTGGGGCACATGAAGAGCCTCCGGAAATCAATACATTTCTAACCAACTGATCAATGGTGTAGCCACTTGGAGTATAAGAAGCAACATTTACATCTATAAATGCGCCTGCTTTCATACTTTCTGCACTCTTTTTTTCAGGCAAAACTTTCCTTGCTTTTTGTGCATGAAGCTGCAAAGAAAAAAGAATCAAGAGTAAAAATAAAAGATAGTTTTTTGATCTATAATTTAACATTTTCAGATTGTTTGTCCAAAAATACCAAATTTTATTGATTTAAAATACATTAAAGTGTATATTATTACCAAAAATATAAAGAATTAGTCCTTTTTTAATCAAATTTTAATTCTATTCTAATGTGAATAAAAAACGAGAAATACATCAATTACCTCCGTCTAAAGCTATATTGCTTCATAAGTAATCAATCTTTTTTCAGTTCATCAATCATATTTTGAAGTTCAGCTATTTTGTCTTTTAAAAATTTAATTTCATTTTTATTTGAACTCACGTTGCTTTTTAGAATTGCTTTTTTGGCTCTTTCATTGTGATCTTCTTCGTCTTCATCTTCATTGATTTCTTCAATATCTTCCTGAATGTCTTCAATATCTTCACTGATCTCTTCCAGATCTTCAGAAATCTCCTCAATATCTTCACTGATTTCCTCCAAATCTTCCTGAATATCTTCAATGTCTTCAGAAATTTCTTCGATATCCTCCTGAATATCTTCAATTTTTTCGTGGCTTTTATTGACGGACATCTGAATTAAAATTGAAAGATAAATTGCCTCTAGAGAAAGAACAGTCGTTAAAACCAAAAGCATTTTATCAAAATCTACCACTCCAAAAACAGGAAGCAGAAATGATGTCAAGAAAAGTAGAGTATGAATAATTAAAGAAGAAATTGAACCAATCCAAGAAGTTATCCCATCGGCCAATTGTTCTAAAAACTCTATTTTTTCGTGTGGTGTTTTCATTTTTAAAGATTTGATCCTTCGGCAAGCGCAGGATGACGTTAAATAGTTTGTTAAAATTCCTTAGTGACTCCAAGACCGAACAAAGCAAAATCATATTTTGCAGGATCTTTATCATCGAATTTCCTTATTATTAAATCTAATTCTTCTACCGTTTTCCAATCGTTTTGTGTACGTTTTAACAATCCCAATTTTCTGGAAATATTACCGGTGTGAACGTCTAATGGAATCGACAAATATTTCTGATCAATATTTTCCCAAATCCCCAAATCTACACCACGATGATCTTTTCTAGTCATCCATCTTAAAAACATGATGATTCTTTTTGAGGATGAATTTTTATAAGGCGAACTCACATGTTTATGCGTTCTGTGTTTTTCAATTCCTAAAAATTTCTGCCTGAATCTTTCAATGGAATGCTGAAAATTACTTTCACCATCGTTAATAAGAAACAGATTTTCAAGACTATCATTTTCAGCATAAATTTCTTTAAACCTCGAAATAAAATAACCGAAATCTTCTCCGTTAAAAGTTCTGTGAATGCTTTTATCTTTAATTAAATTTAAATCAGTTTCAGAATGATTTAAAACAAAATCATAAGGTGAATTCCCCATAATTTCTAACATTTTCTCCGCTGACTTAATAATTGACTTTCTGTTTCCCCAAGAAATGGTTGCCGCTAAAAAACCGGCAATCTCAATATCCTGTTTCAATGAAAACCGATGCGGAATCTGAAGCGGATCATCACTTATAAAATCCGGATTATTGTAAACATCCGCTTTTTCGTCAAGAAAATCTTTTAATTCTGAAAAAGTCAACTTCATTCTCGTAAGGTTGAGGCTAAGGTTAAGATTAAATTTTTACAGCTTCTAAAGCTTTTGGAAGATAAGAATTCGGGAAAATCTGCCTTGCTTCGTCTGTGAAAACGGTTAAATCATTGTAACGGTTTGAAAAATGGCCCAAAATAAGTTTTCCCACTTCTGCTTTTTTGGCAATTGTCGCAGCTTCCAAAGCTGTTGTATGACCTGTATAATCTGCCATTTCCTTTAAATCATGTAAAAAAGTAGCTTCATGATACAAAACCGTCACATTTTTAATAATCGGAATTACAGATTCCAAATATCTTGTATCGCTGCAAAACGCATAAGAAACGGAAAGAGCAGGTTCAGTGGTCAGAATTTCGTTTTTAAGAACATATCCATCACTCAAAACAAAATCTTTTCCGGCTTTTAAATTATGGTAATCGCAGGTTTCAATTTCTGAATATTTTGAAACTTCTTCCATATTAATGTGCCGTTCTTTTGGTTTCTCTTTAAATAAATATCCGTTGCAATAAATCCTGTGATCAAGCGGAATTGTGTAGACTTCCACTCTATTATCTTCATAAATTTTCTCGGAATAATCCTTATCCAATTCATGATAGACAACTTCAAAACCACGATGCGTTTCGGTCATGGTAAATATGGTTTCCAACATTTTTTTTATTCCTTTCGGACCATAAACATGCAGGGGAACTTCTCTTCCTAAAAGTCTGAAAGACGCAATCAAACCTGGCAAACCAAAACAATGGTCTCCATGAAGATGCGAAATAAAAATATGATTAATTTTTGAAAATCTTGCTTTTGCTTTTCTAAGCTGTACCTGAGTTCCCTCGCCGCAATCGATGAGAAAACAACGCTCTTCCATTTCCAGAAGCTGCGCCGTTGGTGCTGTATTAACCGTTGGAATAGCCGAATTAAAGCCTAATATTGTTAAATAAGTACTCAAATCAATAGTTTATTAAAGCAAATGTACAACAAAAGGTTGAGGATGTGAGTGAGATTGAAGCAAAGGTTGAGGCTGAGATAAAAAAGAAAATTGATGCCCAATGTCGACCAACCTTAACCTTAACCTTAACCTTAACCTTAACCTTAACCTTAACCTTAACCTAATCTTTCAAAAACTCAAGAAACAAATCCAAAGCCTGTTTTCTGTGGCTGATTTTATTTTTATCTTCAGGATTCATTTCTGCGAAAGTAATTTCGTGATTTTCAGGAATAAAAATCGGATCGTAACCAAAACCTTGATGACCTTTATTTTCATGAATCAAATTTCCGTGAACTCTGCCGTCAAAATATTGAGCCCCGTTTTCATCATAATAGCATAAAACTGTTATGAAATAAGCTTTTCTATTTTCTACATTTTCCATTTCACCTAAAACTTTTTCAATGTTTTTTGCAAAATCATGATCTCCGGCGTAACGGGCAGAAAAAATTCCCGGTCTTCCGTCTAAAGATTCCACAACCAAACCGCTGTCGTCTCCCAAACTTGGAATTCCTGTTTTTTCGAAACAATATTTGGCCTTGATCAAAGCATTGGCATTGAAAGAATCTCCATCTTCAACAATTTCATCATGCAAATCATAATCTGCTAAACTTTTAATAATAAACTGATCTCCTAAAATCTGCTGAATTTCTTCTTTCTTATGAAGATTGTGTGTGGCTACTAATATTTCCATTTTATTTTATTAACCCGAATTTTTATGAATTATAATTTTTTTGTGACACATAAGTCACATTAGAGATTTTTTGATGTTTGAGCATATTTTAGATCACATAAGAGGAAAAATCAAAGATTTTTGTAGGTCTTGAATGATTAGGTATTTAAAAGTTTCGAAGTTTGAAAAATCAAAGATTTTTCACTAATGTGCTCTAAGATATCCGCACTAATTTTAAACTAAACTTATGTGACTTATATGTTTAAAAATTTTAAGCTTCAGAATACCTAATTTTATTTCGAAAGGTAAATAAATAGAAGAATATTGAGAAAAGCACAATCCCAATTCCCAAAAGCATCCATTCTGAAATATCAAAAGCTTCTGCGAAACTTTCTTTTTGGGTATAAAAAATTAAAACTGCTGAACAAAGATTGTTGAAACCATGCAAAAGCATAGGCAAAAGCAGAGATTTTGTTTTATAATACACCAGTCCCAAAACGCAACCCAAAAGCGTAGCTCCCACAAATTGCCACGGGTTTCCATGAATCAAACCAAATAAAATGCTTGAAATTACAATCGCTTTCCAAGGTTCTACTCCGTTGTTGGTCATTCCTTTCAGCATAATTCCTCTGAAAATAATTTCCTCAAAAATGGGTGCCATAATCACTGCTGTAATAATCATTATGGCTTGATCGTTGACAAGATTTGCCATTAAATCTTCAAAAAACTCATAAAAGTCTCCGAAAAAAGGTCCTGTTGTTGGAATTTGGGAAGTGATAAATTCACCAACCAGCATCATTCCAAACATCATCGGAAAAATGAGAAGGTATGTTGAAAAATTAGTTGTTGAAAAATTGAAATTGAGTTTCTTACCTGTTTTTTGGCGGACGATTAAAAAATCAAAAGCCGCAATCATCAGACAAAATACAACAGCATTTGAAATCATTAAAAACCATGGTTTCTGCATAAAATCAATTTTGAAAATAACTTTTCCTGCAATTCCGGCAATGATTGAAAACATGCTTCCTCCAATATATCCTAAAAAGAGGATCAGGCCTCCCATCCAGTCAAAAATATATTTCGCGTAACGTGATTGCTCCATAAAGTCTGTTTTTTTTAAACGAAGCAAAGATAATTGATTTAATGAAAAAAAATAATTTCAAATCGCAAATGTCATCCTGAGCTTGCCTACGGATTCAATCTTAAATCAATTATTTTTTATATCTATCGCAATTGCTTCAATATGAAGTTTAATCAAACTATCTTTGCAGCTTAATTTTTCAATTCACATGGATTCCGCATTAAATCAGCCTAAAAACCTTAATTTACAACTGATAAGTTATGTTTCTTTCACTTTTGTAGGATACTTTATTATCGGCTTATCGCTTTCAGTCCTTCCCATTTTCATCAGTAAAAATTTAGGATTCAGTCTTTTGGTGGCGGGGATGGTGATTAGTTTACAATATATCTCCACGTTTTTTCTGAGAGCTTATTCAGGTAAAATGATTGACGGAAAAGGCCCGAAACCCGCAGTTTTATTGAGCATGATTGGTTTCTCCACCACAGGAATTTTTCTGATTTTGGCTTATTATTTTAAATTTTCCCCGGTTTTAAGTTTAGGTTTTTTAATCATCACACGATTATTAACGGGTTGTGCAGAAGGTTTGGTAGGCGCAAGCCCAATCAACTGGGCAATCATGGCGTTAGGAGAAAAACATACCGCAAAAATTATTTCCTATAATGGAGTTGCCTGTTATGGAGCATTGGCGATTGGTGCTTCTTTGGGAATTATAATCGAACAGAAATTCAGTCTTTATGGAATCGGAATTCTTTCCATCATCTTAGGGATTTTAGGATATTTTTTTGCTAAAACAAAGGAGAATAAAACCAACGATAATCAAAAAGAAACCCAGTCTTTCTGGAAAGTTTTAGGGAAAGTAGCTCCGTTTGGCGTTTGCCTGGCTTTAGGAGGAATCGGTTTTGCAAGTATTTCGACATTTATCACTCTATATTACAATCATTTTCATTGGAACAATGGCGCATTATGTTTAAGTGTTTTTGGTGGATTATTCGTTGCCGGAAGATTGGTTTTCAGTAATGTAATCAATAATTATGGCGGAATAAAAGTGGCGATTGCCTGTCTTTTTGTAGAAACTATAGGACTTTTACTTATTGCTTTTGCCACGAATGCACAAATTGCTTTAATTGGAGCAGGTGTTACGGGATTAGGATTTTCATTAATTTTCCCGGCATTAGGAGTGATGGCCATCAAAAGTGTTGCTCCATCAAACCAGGGCTCTGCTTTGGCGGGTTACGGGCTTTTCATTGATATTTCTCTCGGTGTAGCAGGCCCAATCATCGGTAGTGTCGCAGATTTTTTTGGAATGCAATTCATTTTCCCATTCAGTGCCGCCATGGTTTTCATCGGATTAGGACTGGCGTATTTTCTGAAGAAAAAATCAAATTTAAAAAAGCTGAGCGAGGTTTGAGTTTTTAGATCATTTAGAAATAAATATAATTTTCATTTGCGGAAAATTAGCGAATCAATCAGTGGCTCTGTTGTTATGCATTATTAGTGAACCACTCCGTGGTTCTGATTCTACGGTGTATCTCTTTCCCATGGGTTTCACCCACGGCTATTCACATTGAACCACTTCGTGGTTCGTAAAAAATCAACAACTCCAACCTGTCAAAATTTAATTTCCACTCCCATACAAAAATCTTTGATTTTTAATCTTATGTGTTCTTTTTATAAGAAATAATGACAAATCTATTTGACTTATGTGTCAAATGCATTTGCAATAAAACTTTCAAAAATTTATTCTCAAACCTTTTTTGAACTTGTATTTTCAAAGTGATCAGCTTTTTAAGAACTACCTAAATCTTTTGTGACTTTTGTGGTTCAAACGAAATGAAAAATCCGATTTTCAGAATCCGATAAAATTCACGATTTTTGCAAATTCAAAATACGATATGTCAGACTTAATCAAAGAAATAGAAAAAAGAAAAACCTTCGGAATTATTTCTCACCCCGATGCCGGAAAAACCACTCTTACAGAAAAGTTACTACTTTTCGGAGGTGCAATTCAGGAAGCAGGTGCTGTAAAATCCAATAAAATAAAGAAAGGAGCTACCTCCGATTTCATGGAAATTGAGAGACAGAGAGGGATTTCGGTCGCGACTTCCGTGTTGGCTTTTGAATACAGAGATCACAAAATCAATATTTTGGATACTCCTGGTCACAAAGATTTTGCCGAAGATACCTACAGAACTTTGACTGCCGTAGATTCTGTAATTGTTGTCATCGACGTTGCAAAAGGGGTTGAGGAACAGACTGAGAAATTGGTAAAAGTTTGCCGAATGAGAAACATCCCAATGTTGGTTTTCATCAATAAGCTTGACCGTGAAGGTAAAGATGCCTTTGATTTACTGGATGAAGTTGAGCAGAAATTGGGATTAACTGTTTGTCCGCTTTCTTTGCCTATTGGTATGGGAGCTGATTTTCAGGGAATTTATAATATCTGGGAAGACAATATTCAGCTGTTTTTGGAGGAGAAAAAACAGAAAGTTGGCGATGCAATTAAGTTTGATGACATTAATGATACTGCGATTGATGAAGTAATTGGCGAAAAGGCAGCAAAAAATCTAAGAGAAGAATTGGATTTAATTCAATCTGTTTACCCTGAATTCAGCCGTGAAGATTATATGAACGGCGATTTGCAACCGGTTTTCTTCGGTTCAGCGTTGAATAATTTTGGTGTACGCGAATTGCTGAATGCATTTATCGACATTGCTCCTATGCCACAGCCTAAGGAAAGTGACACCCGCTTGGTGAAGCCTGAGGAAAGTACTTTTACAGGATTTGTTTTCAAAATTCACGCTAATATGGATCCGAAACACAGAGACCGTCTGGCTTTCGTAAAAATTGTTTCAGGAACATTTAAAAGAAATGAAAATTATCTGTTGGTAAGAGAAGGCAAAAAGATGAAATTCTCATCTCCGAACGCATTCTTTGCGGATAAAAAAGAAGTGGTTGACGAAAGTTTCCCTGGAGACATTGTCGGACTTCACGATACCGGAAGTTTCAGAATTGGCGATACTTTGACGGGAGGCGAAAAACTGAGTTTCAAAGGAATTCCAAGTTTCTCTCCGGAGCATTTTAGATATATCAATAACAACGATCCGTTGAAGGCAAAACAACTGGCGAAAGGAATTGACCAGTTGATGGATGAAGGCGTTGCTCAGTTATTTACGCTTGAAATGAACAACAGAAAAATCATTGGAACCGTTGGAGCGCTTCAGTACGAAGTTATTCAATATCGTCTGGAGCATGAATACGGTGCAAAATGTACTTACGAGCAACTTTCCATGCACAAAGCTTGCTGGATTGAGGCTGACGAAAAGTCTGATGAGTTCAAGGAATTTGCAAGACTGAAGCAGCGATTTTTGGCAAGAGACAAATACAACCAATTGGTTTTCTTAGCCGATTCTTCTTTCACAATTCACATGACGCAGGAAAAATTCCCGAATGTGAAACTGCATTTTATCAGTGAGTTTCAGAATGCTTAAATAGAAATGTTTTAAGTTTTTAAATACAGTCCGTGGAAGTTTTTCTGCGGATTTTTTTATGAATTTTATTACATTTCAATTAAATCAGCAAATTAAAATCATTGTTAAGAAAATAATATTATTTTTTTTAAGAGTGTCAGTTTTTGACCGTAATCCAAAAATCAGCAGTCACTTAAAATAGTTTAGATTCCTACAGAAATCGAAGATTCGACGTAGTCAATGACAAACAAACTATCATAAACTAAGTTATTACTAATTACGGACATTCATCATTTTTTAGATCCCATAACCACTTTTAATATTTTAACAGTAGATTTTTTATTAAAAATTTCTTGTAAAACAGCATAAATAATTTTACAAAATACTTAAAATCAAATAATTAAAATTTTACACCTACAAAACATTTCCTTTACAAACATTACAAAAAATTGCACGGTAGCTTTACATCAACAAAATTAACCGTTATGAAAAAAGCTATTCTGCTACTTGCATTATCAAGTACATTTATTATGTGTAAAAAGGGAGATGGAACTAAGCAATCCCTAAGTGAAACCATAAAATCTGCCGACAGCAGTTTTACAGAAATCTCCGATAAAGCAGAGAAAATTCAAAACGAAACTGAAGCTGCTTTGGATTCTGCGCAGGTAAAAATCAAAGATTTTGATAAGACTTCACAGGATTTAAAAGATAAATTTGAAAAAACGGCTTCTTCTGTAGATTCTTTAGGCGAAAAAATTTCAAATGTGAAATTTGAATCTAAAACTGTTGATAAAGATTCTGTCAAGAAAAAAGAAGAGAAAATTGTAGTGAATGTTCCCGCACCAAAAGTGATTAAGGAAACTAAAATCATTTATAAAAACAATCCTGACAAACCTAAAACTGAACCCAAATATGCTTTAAAGAAAACAGCCAATCTTGAAATTGGTGTTGACGATACTTACGGAGCAAAAAATTATATCGAAGATCAGCTCAGAAAATACGACGGTAGCCTGAAAAGCGAAAACATCAGCAGAAACAACGACGACACAAGAACTGCTTACCTAAAAATTCAGATTCCATTAGATAAATTTGAATATTTTGTGGAAGATGTGAGTGACAATTTGGGAAATGTGATCGACAAAACCATCGACAGTTCAGGAGATCAGTTTTACCCGAACACCAAATGCGATATTGAAATTACTTTGTATGGAAACGAGAAAAATGCTGCTGCAGTCGCTTCAAAACCTGACAGTTTCGGAGGTAAGTTTTCTTCAGGAATTGGCTCGGGTTGGGATGTTCTGACGGGAATTTTATTATTTTTTGTTCCATTTTGGCCTTTGTTCTTAATTATTGGAATTGCATATTATTTCTACAAAAAGAACAGAAACAAGAATATTGAGAAGCCTGCAGAATAATTTTAATTAAATTTTAATGTTTCAATGAGAATAATTGAAATTTGATTTGTATTTTTGCACCGCAATTATCGGTTAATCAATTGACCATAATTTTATATAAAAGTTTGTGTTTAGTTACAGCAAAGGCTTTCAGAAATTCTGAAAGCCTTTGCTATTTTATATAAAGAAAGATTATTTTGAGATACTTCTCGAGATTACAATCTTCTGAATCTCAGATGTTCCTTCGTAAATCTGAGTGATTTTTGCATCACGCATCATTCTTTCTACATGGTATTCTTTCACATAACCATATCCACCGTGAATCTGAACAGCTTCAATCGTAGTATCCATCGCAACCTGCGAAGAATATAGCTTAGCCATTGCTCCACTTTCAGAAATGTCTTTTCCTGCATCTTTTTCTACAGCAGCCTTGAAACAAAGCATTCTAGCCGCAGTAATACTGGTTGCCATATCTGCTAATTTGAAAGCAATTGCCTGATGATTAATGATTTCAGTTTTGAAAGCTTTTCTGGTTTTAGCATATTTTAAAGCCAATTCATAAGCTCCTGAAGCAATTCCTAAAGCCTGAGAAGCAATCCCGATTCTACCACCATTCAAAACAGCCATAGCAAAGTTGAATCCGAATCCGTCTGCACCGATTCTGTTTTCTTTAGGCACTTTTACGTTATTGAAAAGTAAAGAATGTGTGTCGCTTCCTCTGATTCCCAGTTTATCTTCTTTAAGACCGATTTCAAAACCTTCCCATCCTTTTTCTACGATAAATGCGTTGATTCCTTTGTGTTTTTTCTCAGGATCAGTCTGTGCGATTACGATATAATAAGTTGCAGTACCACCGTTGGTAATCCAGTTTTTGATACCGTTTAATAAATAATGATCTCCCTTGTCTACAGCAGTTGTTTGCTGCGAAGTAGCATCAGACCCGGCTTCAGGCTCCGATAATGCAAAAGCACCAATTACTTCTCCGCTTGCTAAAGGTGTAAGATATTTTACTTTTTGTTCTTCAGAAGCAAATTTTTCAAGACCTGCGCATACCAAAGAGTTGTTTACAGACATTACCACGGCTGCAGAAGCATCTACTTTAGCAATTTCTTCCATTGCCAAAACGTAAGACACGCTATCCATTCCTGCTCCACCGTACTGTGGGTCTACCATCATCCCAAGAAGCCCCATTTCCCCCATTTTCTTTACTTGTTCGGCAGGAAACTTTTGGTCACGATCTCTTTCAATTACGCCAGGTAATAGTTCGTTCTGTGCAAAATCTCTCGCTGCCTGCTGAATCATCAGCTGTTCTTCTGATAAATTAAAGTCCATAAAAATTTGAATTATATGGTCGCTAATTTACACTTTTTGGGCAAATATGAAAATTTTTAAAATTAATCACAGTTTAGCCTTAATAATGACTGTAATTAAAGATTAAAGATCAATTATTAAAAGATAAATAAAGAATCTGATTTTTGCTGAAATTTCCTTTCATCAAAAAGAAAGTTTGACAGTAAAAAAAAATCCTTATATTTAAAATTATTAAAATCAAACTTACGGATTATGACAATCAAGAGATTATTCGATATACCGCAGCATGCTTTGGAAAACTATCCAAAGGCAGATATGTTTGTGACAAAATACAATGGCGAATGGAAAAAAACTTCTACTCAGGAGTTTGTAAACGAAGCCAACAAAATATCTCGTGGGTTATTAAAATTAGGCATAAAACCTGGAGATAAAATCGCATTGATTACCACGAATTCCCGTACAGAATGGGCAATTATGGATTTGGGACTATCACAAATAGGTGTAATTTCCGTACCCGTATATCCGAGTATTTCTGCTGAGGATTATGAATTTATTTTTACCAATGCCGAAATAAAATACTGTTTTCTTTCAGACAAAGCGTTGCTTGATAAAGTAATGAAAGTGAAACACAACATCCCAAGTTTACAGGGAGTTTTTACCTTTGATGCGATTTCTGGAGCAGCCAACTGGAGAGAAATTTTAGACCTCGGCGAAGACGATTCCACACAAATTGAGGTAGAAGATCTTGCAAAAGCGATTAATCCTGATGACGTTGCGACGATAATTTACACTTCCGGAACCACCGGAAAACCAAAAGGGGTTATCCTTTCGCATGAAAATATTGTTTCAAATGTCTTGGGCTCGATACCAAGAATCCCTAGGAAAAAAAGTTTAGATTATAAGGATACGAGGGTTTTGAGTTTCCTTCCAATCTGTCATATTTTCGAAAGAATGTTGTTTTATCTTTTCCAATACAACGGTTTCTCCATTCATTTTGCTGAAAGTATTGAAAAGATGGGCGAAAACGTGAAAGAAGTAAAACCTCACTACATGAGCGTTGTGCCAAGACTGGTAGAGAAAGTGTATGATAAAATTTATGCAACAGGTTCTTCAGCAGGAGGATTTAAACAGAAAATTTTCTTCTGGGCTTTAGATTTAATTCAAAAAAAGAAAACAGTTTCAAAACCATCGGGATTATCTGAAATTATTGCCGACAAACTCGTCTTTAAGAAATGGAGAGAAGGTTTGGGAGGCGAAATAATCACTTTAGTTTCAGGTTCAGCAGCTTTATCTTCAAGATTAAATTTAATGTTTCAGAATGCGGGAATTCCTATTTTGGAAGGGTATGGCTTGACAGAAACTTCGCCTGTAATTTCGGTGAATTCTTTCGGTAAAATGAAAGTGGGAACTGTGGGACATCCTTTGGATAATTTAAAAGTAAAAATTCAGGAAGACGGCGAAATTACCGTGAAAGGGCCTTCAGTTTTTAAAGGTTATTTTAAAAATGAAGAGCAAACGAAAGAAACATTCACTGAAGACGGATTTTTCAAAACGGGAGACATCGGTCATATCGACGGTGAAGGATTTTTGCAGATTACAGACCGTAAAAAAGAAATGTTTAAAACTTCCGGAGGAAAATATATTGCTCCTCAGACGATTGAAAATTTAGCCAAAGCATCCAAATTCATCGAGCAAATTATGGTTGTTGGCGATGGCGAAAAAATGCCAACCGCTTTGGTACAACCCGACTTTGAGTTTGCAAAAAGCTGGGCGATGAGAAACAACCTCAGCATCGGAACTACACCTAAAGAAATCGCCGCAAGTGCAGAACTTAAAGAAAGGATAAAAAAAGAAATGGATGACATCAATGAGCATCTCGGAAGTTGGGAACAGATCAAAAAAATTGAACTCACACCAGAAGTTTGGAGCATTGAAGCAGGACTTTTAACGCCAACTTTAAAGCTAAAGAGAAAGGCTATTAAAGAGAAATTTATTGATCTGTATAATAAAATGTATGAGCATCAGGCTTAAAAAGTAAAACCGCTTCTTTTGAGGCGGTTTTTTTTGTTATAGAGATGAATTTTAAATAATATATCTTAAATAGCAACGCTAACCACCCCGTCAAAAAATCTTCAATTTTTTGCCACCCCTCCAGAGTAGGGGAATTTTTTCCATCAATTAAATAATCAAAAAAAACGGCTTCAAAATTTGAAGCCGTTTTTCTATTTTTATTAAAAATCTGCATTAAAACTTAATTACAGATTTCATTCTTTCAATTTCTTCGTTTACCAACTCGTCGTCAACAAGAATTTTTCCTGAATGCTCATCGATGATGATTTTCTTTCTCTGAGCGATTTCCATTTGCTTTTGTGGCGGAATGGTGAAGAAAGATCCTTTCGGAGCACCTCTTTCCAAACCTACAACAGCAAGACCGTTGGCAGAGTTGTTTCTGATTCTATGGTAAGAAGCCAGCAATCTGTCATCGATTTTAGAAGCATATTCTTTAGACTGCTCAAGAAGATATTCTTCTTCTTTTTGAGTTTCAGAAACCAAACCTTCCAATTCTTCTTTTTTGAATTTAAGGTGATTCTTAAGGTCTTCAATCTTAGCATTCAACTCATCAAGAGTTTCGTTTTTGTGACCGATTTTAGCACCAAATTCTTTGATTCTTTTTTCAGAAAGCTGAATTTCAAGATCCTGATATTCGATTTCTTTCCCTAAAGCTTCAAATTCTTTATTGTTTCTTACGTTATCCTGCTGAGATTTGTATTTTTCAATTAAAGATCTTGCATGGTTGATCACCTCATTTTTAGTATTGATTTGATCGTTTTGTTCTTTAATTTCAGCATGAAATTTTTCAGCTCTTTTTTCAAGGCCTTCGATTTCGATGTCAAGATCTTCCACTTCGATTGGCAATTCTCCTCTTGTATTTCGGATTTCATCCAATCTGGAATCAATGATCTGTAGATCGTATAAAGCTCTCAATTTTTCTTCAACTGAAATTTCTATTGTTTTTGCCATATCTAAATGAAATAATTTACGGGGTTTGTTTTTTCGCTAGATTTCAAGACTGCAAATGTACTAAAATTTTGCGATAAAATTTCAAATAATTGTTCACAGACTAATTGCTCAGATTCATAATGTCCGATGTCGCACAAAAGCATTCTGGATTCTGCCGAAAAATAGTCGTGGTATTTCAAATCTCCGGTAAGATAAGCATCACATTTTTGGGATAAGGCAGATTTTATTCCACCAGCTCCTGAACCGCCCAACACTCCTACTCTTTTTATTTTTTTTCCTGTAAAATCAGAATGTTTGATGATATTTAAATTAAATCTATCTTTTACAAATTTCAAAAAATCAGCCTCATCCATTTCGGTTTCAAATTCACCATACATTCCGAGTCCTGAATAATGATTTTCATTGTCTAAGCTGTAGATTTGATGCGCAACTTCTTCGTAAGGATGGGCATTTTTCATCGCTGAGACCATTTGATTTTGCTTAAATGATTCAAAAATCACCGAAATCATCACCTCATCAGCATTTTCACGGACATTTTGTTGTCCGGAAAAAGGTTTCGATCCTTCAATCGGTCTGAAAGTTCCTCTTCCCTCTGTTGTAAAACTACATTCGTCATAAAACCCGATATTTCCCGCTCCCGCATTGAATAAAGCTTCTTTTACATTTTCAGAATAATCGTGAGGAACGTAGACATTTAATTGTTTTAGATTATTTTTTTTAGGCTGAAGAATTTTCAAGTTTTTTAAACCTAAATGATTACAAATCCCGGCATTCACACCGAAGAAATCGTTATCCCAAGCTGTATGAACAGCATAAATTGCGATTTTATTTTCAATGGCTTTTAAAACAGCTTTTTCCACATAGTTTTTACCGGTCAAAGATTTTAAACCTGAAAAAATAATCGGATGGAAGCAGACGATGAGATTACAGTTTTTCAGAATTGCTTCTTCCACCACATTCTCCAAAGCGTCGTGGCAGACGAGGATTCCGCTTACATTTCTTTCAGGAAGACCGCAGAGCAGACCAACGTTGTCAAAATCTTCAGCCTGTGCAATCTGTATTCTTCTTTCAATTTTTGATATTACCTCTTTTATTGTCATTTTATTCTGTAAGTTTGAGTACGAAAATAACGAATATTTATAACTTTGTAAAAAACATAAAAATGGAAAAAGAGCACAATCTCACTCCTGGAGATCAGCTTTGGAAAAGATTTCTGTTTAGAATTATTTACCGCGCAGACACCAGACTCGGAAAACTTTTCGACATTATACTTCTATGTCTGATTCTTGCAAGCACTTTTATCATTATGATGGAAAGTGTTCCCATGCTAGACAAGCGATTTCATACGACATTTATTATTTGTGAATGGATCATTTCTATTTTTTTCACTTTTGAATACTGCTTGCGAATTGCGGTGTTAAAAAATAAAAAAAATTACATTTTCAGTTTTTTCGGAATTATAGACTTTCTTTCATTAGTTCCATTCTTTTTGAGCTTTTTCTTCCCGGTGACGAAGTATTTCCTGATTTTCAGAATGCTGAGGATGCTGCGTGTTTTCAGGGTATTTAATCTTTTGGATTTTATGAATGACGGCTCTGTCATCGTACGGGCTTTGAGGAACAGTTCGCGGAAGATTTATATTTTCCTGTTATTTCTGATAATTTTCTCAGTCATTGTAGGTTCGATGATGTTTATGGTGGAAGGTGGCAGACCTGGTTTTGAAACGATACCGCAATCTATCTACTGGGCAGTGGTAACCGTAACGACGGTGGGTTATGGCGACGTTTCCCCAATTACACCAATGGGAAAATTTTTCGCAGTGATTCTGATGCTTGCAGGTTATTCCATCATCGCTGTACCAACAGGAATTGTGACGGCTGAGATGAGAAATAAAAGACAGAACCTTGAATTGATCTGTGAAAGATGCGGAAATGAAGATATTGATGATGACGCCCGCTATTGCAAGCAGTGTGGCAAGAAATTAGCATAGAATTAATTATCAAGTAAACTATCCAACAATTAATTCACAAAATCATGGAACCAAAACAAAAAAACAAGCCCAATGCACTCGTTATTACCTTAGTGGCACTCGTTGCTTTAATGATTGTCATCTACTTTATCTTTGTCATGTTTTTCCCTGCAGTCTTCGACAGTATGAGCACAGGAGAATTACAACCTGTAAAACCGGAGTAATCATTTAATCAATATCAGATATAAAAACAGGTGACTTTTTTTTCGAAGTCACCTGTTTTTGTTTGAATAAATATTACTTTTTAATAATTTTCTGAGTTTGCTGGGTTCCGTTTTTTAGTTTTAAAATTAAGAGATAAGCACCTGATGAAATTTCTCCAGCATTTAATTCTGAACCTACATAATCAAATCTTTTTATCAATCTTCCATTAAAATCTGTAATTACAGCAGATTCAATTTTATCTGAATTTTTGATTTTCAGAATCTGGACAAAAGGATTTGGGTAAACAACAATTTTATCATTTTGTTTAAAATCCTGAGCTGTTACTAAAGTACCCGAAGGCTCTATGGTAAAGTTATCAATAAAAAAATCATAATCTTCAGGGTCTACAACCGTTCCGTCTGAGCCATAAAATGCAAAAACTGTATTTGCAGAATTATATGAGGTAAGATTTAGCGAAAATTGATTGATTGTATTAGAAGGACTATTGGTGGCAGTCCAAGTTTGAAGTGCCGTCCATGTAACTCCTCCATCATTTGAAATCGCAAACTGAATAACATCATCCGAACCCATTGCAGAAGTCGCTGATTGATTAAAAGCTGTAAGTCCATAATTAAATTTTACCCTGTAATTGCCTGAAGACAAATTAAAATAAGGCGACTTCAGCCATCCCGCTCTGTTTTGATCAAACAAATTGATTCTTGCCGCACCGGTATAATTTACATTTAAAAATCCATCTTCAATCCAAAAAATATTGTTACCTGTAGAGCCTGTTGCTAAATTCCCTCCCGAAGCCTGTTGCCAGCAAAGCCCCGGAAAATCTGTAAATAAATTGGTGTAAGATGGAGTAATCGCAGCACACAAACTTGTGAAAGATGTCGATGCAGACCATGCGCTTTTGCTCGCAGCATTACAAACTGATCTTACCCAAACATTGTATGTTGTGGATGAAGCTAATGACAATAACACATTTAGAGAACCTGAACTTCCGGTCGCCACTACAGAAGACGCTGGTGTGGCCGGATTTGTTGAAAGGTAATATTCATAACCTTGAGATGGAGCACTTGAAGATGCTGCCCATGACAATGTAGCTGATGTTGCAGAAATATTGGAAATAACCAAATTGGAGGGAGCCAGACAAGTAGGAGCAGCCGCTACAGCCACACTGTAATCATGAGCCTCACCGTAACCATCGATATTACACGGAATCGGAGGGAAATCAAACTGATCTGCTACTCTCATCCTGTAAGTTCCTGCTGTGATATTAGCAGGAATGCTGATGATTCCATTAGTAATATCCTGATTATTTATTGTAGTACTTAAACCTGAAGCCACCAGCTCTGGAGCCGCATTAGTGAAAACTCCATCATTATTGAAATCAATCCAAATTTTTACGTTCTGATCACTGAAACCATGAGTAATAGTAAAATTGTAATTTACTCCCGCATTTAGACTGATGAACTGCGAAGTAAAATCACCATAAGCATTGAGAGAACAGCCTGTATTGGCATGATTAAATGAAACTGAAGGAATAGAAAAGCTATCAATCTGATCACCATCATCACAACCATCGGAAAACTGTGGAACACAGTATGTTTGCGCATTGAAGCAAACATTAAAAAACATTAAAACCAACAATAAACATTTATTCATACAAATTATTTTACAAATAAATGCAAATCTATAAAAATTTAAAACAAACAAACAATTATGTTAACAAAAATTAAAAGCCGACAGTATTATTACCGCCGGCTTTTTATAACCCTTAAAAAATTTTATTTTAACGTTTAATTGCTTTAACGGTTTGTCTAGAACCATCATTCATATTTAGAATCACCAAATACATTCCTGCATTAAGATCTCCTAAACGAAGTGTAGATTCAGGTTTTGTAATTGTTTTTACAATTTTTCCAGACATATCTGTAATCATCATTGATTTTACATCTTTTATTTCTGAAATTGTCAGTACATCCGTGAAAGGGTTTGGATATACTTTAATTTGATTACTCGCAGATTTCACTTCTGAAGTTGCTAAATTCCCATTAAGGATATTGATAGTGAATGCCTCTTCATCTTCATCAGAAGAAGAGCTGTAATACCCAACATTCACATAATAAGTTTGACCAGCCGTTGTAGATACAGAAACATTTTCAGACGAACCCGAACCCTGCTGATCAACAGAATCAACACAGGTGAGATTCCCACAACTTCCGGAATAAACACCCACTTCAGGATCAAAATTACTTCCCGCAGGCATTGAAACTGTGATATCATAAGTGCTTCCATTACCTACAAAAGTAAACCATGTACCATCATTCATTTCTCCAGACGAACAAACAGTTACAAATCCAGAATTATTAGTTGAACCAGACGCATCTACCTGATTGTAAGTAAACGGATATGCAGTAGCCGCTATTGCACCACTGCATGCGTCATTAGCAGGTGGCGGAGGATAAGAACCAACACATATATCAAAACTCTGATTAGAACCTGAACCATAGTAACTATATACTCTTACATAATAGGTCTGCCCCGAAGTAAGACCTGAAATAACTGATTCATTTGAATCTGAACACAAAACACTTGCAAGCGTAGAACAACCTCCCTCAAAAACCTGAAAATAAATATCATCATCATAAGGATCAGAACCCACTGCCTGAACATTAGAAAGGGTGATTTTATGTTTTGAACCAGTTGCTACAAACTTAAACCAAACATCATCATCTGGATCACCGTAACATGGATCAGGAATCAACCCCGAATCTGTAGCACCCAATGTATAACCTGAAGTTATGGCACCACAGTTTAAATCAGGATTTACACTCAAAGTAACTGCATTACTACACTCATCGTTTGTTGGAGGTGGAGGCACTGTCGAGAACATATAACTCACACAACCTGAAGACTCCCCAACTGCACCAACAGCAACCACTTTAAGGTAATATGTAGTATTAGAAGAAAGCGGAGAGGCAGGTGTAAAACTATTCGTAGATACCGGAACCTCGTTTGCAATATCAGTTCCATTAAGATTAGTACCAATCGATACCTTATAACCTGTTGCTCCAGTAGAAGCATTCCAGGTGATGACAGGTGATGACGGAATGAAAGTAGCATTATTTTCCGGATAAGTAACTAAAGGACAAGCTGGTATAGGATTCAAAGCTAATCCTTCAAAAGTTGTAACCGATTTGTAATTCACCAAATCACCAAATGCCGGAGGCGACGCCGGATCAGGATTGATAATATCATCTTTGTAGTAAAGCGATGAATTTTGCGCCCCATCATACACATAAATAACCTCATCATAATCATTATCATCATAGCCTGCAGAATTTTCTTCGGCTGCTAATACCAAATTTGAAATATTATCATAAGCAAAAGGCGTCGGAAAAACAACGCTAATTACACCATTAACATTTGACACAGTGCCGGAAAAAACCTGCACAAGCTGAGTTGACGGAATCCAATCAGAATCTGAATTGAAAGACGTTTTTGAAGTCTGCCCGAGATATACCACCCATTGCGAAGAGTTGGATATAGAATGACTTGGATCAAGATAAAATTTCAAACCTGTAATATTCCCTGCAGCATTGGCATTAATTTCCTGTTTGGTGAAAATTTGCTGCACATAAGAATAACCAAAGTAAGTACTTATTGGAGCCACACCCACATCGGTGCTACCTCCACCCAGTGTGATTTGAGCTGAATAACTCATGCTTAAAATCAAAAAGCATGAAAGTAAAAATTTTTTCATAAATAATATTTAAGTATTTCTCTAATAAAATTAATAAAAAAAACATCAGACTATTAAAATATTTAAAACATTTTACAAATAAAAACAGCAACTGAATAATCAGTTGCTGTTATAAATATAAATAGATTATTAAGGTCTACTTCTTAATTGCTTTAATAGTCTGTCTAGAACCATCACTCATATTAAGAATCACTAAATACATTCCTGCATTAAGATCTCCTAAACGAAGTGTAGATTCAGGTTTTGTAATTGTTCTTACAATTTTTCCAGACATATCAGAAATCATAATTGATTTTACATTCTTGATATCTGAGATTGTTAATACATCCGCAAAAGGATTTGGATATACTGAAATCTTTTCTGTTGATTTCACAACTTCATTAGTCGCAAGAGTTAATGAAGAATCGTATGCAGAAACCTGGAATTGACCATTATTCGTAGCACTATAGTTCCAAACCACAACCAAAATTGTAGCACCAGGAGTTTGACCTGTTAACGCCAATCTTGAAAAATTGTTTGTACCTGCCAAAACATCATCATGACAACCTACAGACACCAATGCCCCACACGTACCTGTGTAAGCTGATATTACTGTATCCGTAACAGGTGAACCTGCTACACTTGCTGTTTCAATAGTAACATTTCCACTTGCAGGCACAACCACAGAATACCAAGTATCAGCATATCTTGTAGATTGACAAGCAGCCACCGCAGTAGCATCTGTAGTTAAAGTAGCACTAACCGTAGTAGCAGTAATTGCATTTTGCGCAAATGTACCTCCTGGAGTTAAAGCAGTTGGAGTTGCACAATTATCATTTGCCGGAGGCGGAGGTGGAGTACCTACACAAATATTAAATGAAGCGACTGTTGTAGCCGTTGAAGTAAAAGTCCATACTCTAACTTTATACTCTTGACCAACCGTTAATCCCGTAACATTCATAGTTTCAGGATCACTACACGAAACTTGCACTAAAGACCCGCAAGCACCACTGTAAACAGCCATTGCCATATCTGTAGACCCAGATACATTTGTCAATGCAATTCTATGTGTAGTACTTGTTGCTGTAAATTTAAACCATACATCATCATTTGTTCCAGATGCTCCACAAGTAGGTGCTGTCTCCGTTGAGGCAGTTGCACTCTGCGTATTTCCAAATGTTGTAACAGCACATGATAAATCAGCATTCACAGTTAAAGCTACTGCTGCTGAACAATCGTCATTAGCAGGTGGCGGAGGAAGAGTTCCAACACAGATATTAAATGAAGCTACAGTCGTAGCGGTGGAAGTTAAAGTCCACACTCTGATTTTATATTCCTGACCAACCGTTAACCCCGTAAGATTCATCGTATCAGGATCACTGCAAAGAACTTGCACCAAACTTCCACAAGCACCACTATAAGCAGCCATTGCCATATCTGTAGATCCAGATACATTAGTTAATGTAATTCTGTGTGCAGTATTTGTTGCTGTGAATTTAAACCACACATCATCATTAGTACCAGAAGCAGCACAAGATGGAGCCGTCTCTGTAGATGCAGTTGCACTTTGAGTATTCCCCAACGTTGTAACACCACATAAATAATCCGGATTTACCGTCAGAGCAATAGCTCCTGCACAATCATCGTTCGCAGGTGCTGGCGGCGCAGTTCCTACACAAATATCAAATGTTGCAGCCGTCGTTCCCACGGCGCTAAATGTCCAAACTCTTATTTTATATTCTTGACCAACCGTTAAGGCCGTTAAATTCATAGTATTTGGATCACTACAAGTAACCTGGGTCAAACTTCCGCAAGAACCACTATAAGCAGCCATCGCCATATCTGTAGATCCAGAAACATTTGAAAGTACAACTCTGTGCGCTGTACTAGTTGCGGTAAATTTAAACCATACATCATCATTCGTACCTGTGGTTCCGCAGGTTGCAGCAATTTCCGCAGAAGCAGTTCCACCTACTGTTGTTCCTGATGTTTTAGCACCACAAAGATAATCCGGATTCACTGTCAACAATACAGCATTTGCACAATCATCATTCGCAGGCGGTGGTGGTGGTGCAGGACTTGTAAATGACCAAACATTTGTATTACAGCTTGTAGCTTCTGCCGTACCATTAACAGGCACTACTGACCAATAATAAGGAGTGTTATAACTTGTGAGAGTTGCAGTATAAGTAGTTGTAGGCGCAGTTACTGTAGAAGCTAAAGTAGTTGGAGGATTAGTTGTTCCCAAATAGACTTTATAACCAGTAGGAGCTATTCCCGTAGTAGGTGCAGACCATGTTAAAACAGGGCTTAGAGTACTCACTGCAGATCCGTTTGCCGGTGCTGTTAAAGTTGCACAAGATGGTGGACCAGTGATATCCAGTGTAAAAGCTCCACAATTCGGAGTTGGCCAGGTATCAATAATTATATAATATGTTCCATTGGTAGGAAATGTAATACCTCCTGAAGCCGTAGTACCACTACTTGTCTTAATACTCCCAATACTGTTGGCAATTGTAGGTGCACATGCTGAGTGTACAGAAGCTACTTTCCAAGTTGCAGCACCACCCAGAGCAAAACCAAGTGTTACCGGAGCGTTAGTAATATTAATGGAGTAGACATAATCTTCACCTCCACCGTAATCTGAGGTAAAAGTACCCGCAGCATAATCATTACCTGTTCCACACGTAGTCTGTGCACCGCTGGAAAACGGGATACTGGTGATTGGAATGGCATCTACGCAGGTATTCTGTGCACCTAAATTGGCAAACGCACAGAAAACCATCGCTGAAAAAAATAATTTTAGTTTTTTCATACTTAACAAAATTTAAATTAGTCGGTTAAATTAATAAATATTAACATACGATTCATAGGTAAAGGAAAAAATTATCCTAAATTTTCCTAAAATAATTAAAAAGATACAATATGATTAAACAAACATTTAATTATTTTCAAGGTTTAAAATGTATAAAAACCACTTTTAACCTAAAAATTAATAATTCAACTTATATTAAAAATTTATTAATTTTTGGTTAAAAGATACATTTTTAAACAAAAAAAGTGGCTAAAAAGCCACTAACTTATCATAATATTTCACCCACTTAATTCAGGTAAAACTCGTATTTATTCATCAACTGAATATTTTTGATAAAATCTCCATTTAAATTAACCTGATGCCTTGCAGATTGTACTTCAATATGTTGCACCTGAAAATCATCATCAACATCTTTTATATAGAATTTCAATTTTTGATTCCCAGGGTTTCTCTCCAAAATATTGCGGAAGAAGCTTAAATCTTCAGAACGGAAATCCATCACATCCATTACCAATGATATACTTTTAGCAAATCTTTCGAAAGCTTCCTGTAATTCTATTACTTCATTTACATTCACGAAAACCCTACCGTCTTTCACCTGAGCAAATTTTATCTTTAAAATAACAAAACGTTGTACTTCCAGCTTCTCCTTCAACTTCATATAATCACGATCGCCCAATCTGAAAGAATAAGAACCAGAATAGTCTTCCAAAGTTAAAAAAGCCACTTTTTCACCGCTTCTGAAACCATCTCGTACAACATATTCTGTGATTAAACCCGCAACAGTATATTCTTTTCCCCCGCCGCCGTTTTCTCTTTCCTTTTGTAAAGTTTTCCAGTCTTTTTTCTTTTCTTCAAATAATTCATCCTGTTTATTAGCGAAAGCAATTTCTTTGTAAGCATCCACCTCATCAAGATTTAAGAATAAGAAATTTCCTTTAGGTTCAGCTTTTTTGATCACTTCTTCAATGATTTCCTCTTCTTCACCTGCCACGATATCATCGGAAACAATTTCAATTAAATCCGCCACCTCATCTACAGAATCTTTTTCGAGAATGGGAACTTCATCGTTAACCACCTTTGCTTCTTCATCCTTTTCCAGAACTGCTTTTTTAGACAGACTTCCCTGCATAAACTGATACTGAAACTTAAACTCATCCAGCGGATGGGCAGAAAGATAGAAGCCTATGGTTTCTTTTTCTTTATTTAATTTGTGCATATTCGGCCATTCCGGACACGGTGCCAATTTTGGCTGCTCAATCTGAACTTCCTCCGCAAAATCTGCAAAAAGAGAATTTTCCATCTCGTTTTTACTTTCCTGAAAACTCTGTCCATAACGAATTAACCTTTCCAAATTGGTTCTTCCTGCCATATCAATATCGAAATACTGACCTCTGTGGAAAGAATCCAATTCATCGAAAGCTCCTGCAACAACCAAACTTTCCGCTACTCTTTTGTTCATTTGAGAAGGCAAAATTCTTTCGAAGAAGTCATAAATATTTTTAAATCTTCCATTAGTTCTTTCTTTGGTAATCCCTTCACTCGGCCCTTCACCAATCCCCTTTATAGCTCCCAAACCAAAACGGATTTGCCCCTTTTCGTTTACAGAAAATTTGTAGTTTGATTCATTTACATCCGGTCCCAAAACATCGACACCAATACTTTTACAATCCTCCATAAACATGGTAATCGATTCGGTATTGTTAATGTTATTACTCATTACACTCGCCATATATTCTGCCGGATAATTTGCTTTTAAATAAGCTGTCTGATAAGCAATAAACGCATAACAGGTGGAGTGCGATTTGTTGAAAGCATATTCAGCAAAAGCTTTCCAGTCGTTCCAGATTTTTTCCAATGGGCCTTCATCGAGGTTGTTTTTTCTTCCACCTTCGATGAATTTTGGGTACATTTTGTTCAGAACTTCAATCTGCTTTTTACCCATCGCTTTTCTCAAAGTATCGGCCTCACCTTTCGTAAAATTGGCTAATTTTTGAGACAAAAGCATTACCTGCTCCTGATAGACAGTAATTCCGTAAGTTTCCTTTAAATATTCCTCGGTTTCGGGTAAATCGTAGACAATTTCTTCGATACCGTGCTTTCTGTTGATAAAGTTTGGAATATATTTAATCGGCCCCGGTCTGTACAAGGCATTCATGGCAATTAAATCGGCAAAGACTGTCGGTTTCAGTTCTCGCATGTATTTTTGCATTCCCGGACTCTCATACTGGAAAATTCCGACCGTTCTTCCTTCTTTAAATAATTGATACGTTTTAGCATCATCCAAAGGAATCAAATCGGGGTCAATATCAACTCCATGTCTTGCTTTTATGATTTTTAAAGCATCTTTAATGATGGTCAAAGTTCTCAGACCCAAAAAGTCCATCTTCAAAAGACCGGCACTTTCCGCTACCGAGTTATCAAACTGCGACACCAAAATATCGGCATCCTTCGCTGCAATCGTCACCGGAATAATATTACTCACATCTTCAGGTGTAATTATAACTCCACAGGCGTGAATTCCCGTATTTCGGATGCATCCTTCCATCTTTTTGGCACTTGCCAAAACGTCGTGACGGGCATCATCGGGAGTATTGAGAACATACTTCATTTCATCAACAAGCTGCTGTTCTTCAGGCTTCAGCTTATCATATTTAGATAAAGCTTTTGCGATGTTCATTCCCGGACTTGGAGGAATCAGTTTTGCAATATTATTCGTATCAGGAATCGGCAAATCTAAAACTCTTCCGGCATCTTTTATGGCAGATTTCCCACCCAAAACCGAATAAGTGATAATTTGAGCCACCTGATTTTTACCGTATTTTTCAACTACCCATTTGATGATTTTATCACGACCTTCATCGTCAAAATCAATATCAATATCGGGCATTGAAACCCTTTCGGGATTCAAAAATCTCTCAAATAGTAGATCGTATTTTATAGGGTCAACATTGGTAATTCCTGTACAATATGCCACGGCAGAACCTGCTGCAGAACCACGCCCAGGACCAACCCAAACGCCCATTTTTCGGGCCTCATTACAGAAATCCTGTACAATCAGAAAGTAACCCGGATAACCGGTGTTTGCAACAACTTCAAGTTCAAAATCAAGGCGTTCTTTAATTGCTGGAGTAATTCCTGTTTCGGCATATCTTTTTCTAGCACCTTCATAAGTTAAATGCGTCAAATAGGCCATTTCACCTCGTTTTCCTCCATCAACCTCGTCTTCAGCATGAATAAACTCTTCGGGAATATCAAATTTTGGAAGAAGTACATCTCTTTTTAAAGTATAAGGACTGAATTTTGCTGTAAATTCTTCGTAAGCGTCAAAAGCATCTGGATAATTTAGAAAAGCCTCTTTAATCTCGTGTGCATTTTTAATATAATATTCTCCCGCAGCCAAACCTCTTCTCTTCCCAAAGCCTTTACCAACAGGCGTCGACAACTTTTCACCATCTTTGATACAGCTTACAATATCCTGAATATTAGAATCGTCTTTGTTGGTATAGTAGGTTTGATTTTGTGCTAAAATTTTAACATTATATTTATCTGCAAAATGAAGCAACACATCGTTTAAATGCTCTTCTTCAGGCAGTTTATGATTTTGAATCTGAACATAAAAATCGTCTTCAAAAGTTTCTTTCCACCATTTGAAAAGCTCCTCCCCTTTTTGCTCCCCCGTATTTAAAATCGCATCAGGAATATCTCCATTGATTCCTGAAGTCAGAGCAATCAACCCTTCTTTATACTCAGCAATCACCTCACGGCTAATCCTTGGAACTCCGAAATAAAATCCTTTGAGGAAACCAATACTTGAAAGTTTCGCTAAATTTTTATATCCATTAAAATCCTTCGCCAGTAAAACAACCTGCGTTCTTCTGTCGGGATCATCTTTGGTAAATTGTTTTTGCTCGTAACGGTCTGAAATGTAAAATTCACAACCTACGACAGGAATTAATGGCTCAGAAACAGGTTCTTCTTCATTAAATTCTGTTCCGTTTTCTTCTGCTTCCTGCTTTTTTGCTGCATATTCTTTATGCTTTTTTGCTCGGTCACCATTTGCTCCTTCAACTGCAGAAACAAATTTAAAAGCTCCCATCATATTTCCCAAATCCACCATTCCTACGGCAGGAAAATTTTCGTCTGAGGCTTTTTTAATTAAATCATTAATGCTAGAAGTTGCTGTTAACGTTGAAAAAACACTTTTATTATCAAAGTTGAAATATCTTCCTAAATCAATATCATCGATACTTCCGACATCAGATTGCTTTTTCTTATTATTAAAATCTGCAACCTGCCTTCTGATAATAATTCCAAAAGGTTTGATCGGGTTTGGATGCAACGTTTTAAAATATGCTAACTGATCTTCCGAAGTTTTCAAAACCTCAGCTGGAATAATTCCGATACGCATCATTTCGAAGAAAACCTGAGCCGTTGCATTTACATCGGCTGCTGCGTTGTGCGCTTCATCGAACTTATGACCGTATAGTTTTTCGTATAGTTCTTCCAATTTCGGAGACTTGTACTTCCCTCCTCTTCCTCCGGCAAGCTGACAATAATCTGTTCCCAGAATCATCGTATCTGCTTTGGGTTTTTCCTGAAGATTATCTTTTATATTTTTTCGGTAAAATTCTGCTCCGACGATGTTGTAATCAAACTCAACATTGTGACCGGAAACGACTCTTACTCTTTCTAAAACTTTAGCAAATTCATTTAAAATTTCTTCTAAATCACGACCTTCTTCGTTGGCAATTTTCGTTGTAATCCCGTGGATTCTTGCGGCATTAAAGGGAATATCGTATCCTTCAGGTTTTATAATATAGTCCTGGTTTTCTAATAAAGTTCCGTCATCATCATGCAACTGCCACGCAATCTGAACCATTCTTGGCCAGTTGTCTGAATCTGAAAGCGGTGCGTTGAAATTTTTTGGTAAACCCGTGGTTTCTGTGTCAAAAACTAAATACATGTAACTTTTTCGAGTTTTTAGATTAAAAAAAGAATGTAAAGTTAGGCTATTTTTTTATGTTTTGAAATCTGTTTTCTGTTAAATTTAGACCAAAACCAAACGACATTTTGGAGGTTTAAAAACTGATCAAAAATCACCAATCCAACCTTATCAATTTAAAAATCAACACCATAATTCGGTAAACTAACAATTGTTCGGATTTCTAATTTTATGTATATTTGCTTTCTATGGAAAATACACTTCACGAAAAAGTTTCTCAGGACATTTTACTAAAGGCTTATAACCACATGATGCTTGCCAAAGCGATGGCAGATATTTACGAAGAAAACAGAAATGTTTGTAAATATGTTCATAGCACATCAAGAGGTCACGAAGCAATTCAATTAGCAACGGCTTATCAGTTAAAGAAAGAAGACTGGGTTTCTCCTTATTACAGAGACGAAAGCATTCTTTTGGGGATTGGTTTTGAGCCTTATCAATTGATGTTGCAGTTGTTGGCAAAAGCTGATGATCCTTTTTCAGGAGGAAGATCGTATTATTCTCACCCATCGAGCAGAGATGAAGACAAACCGAAAATTATCCATCAAAGTTCAGCTACAGGAATGCAGACCATTCCAACAGCTGGAGTTGCTCAGGGAATTAAATATATTGAAGATTTTAATTTACAGCAGTTTGAAAACAATCCGGTTGTAATCTGTAGTCTTGGAGACAATTCTGTAACGGAAGGTGAAGTGAGTGAAGCACTTCAGTTTTCTGCATTGCATCAATTGCCTATAATTTTCTTAGTTCAGGATAACGAATGGGGAATTTCTGTAACCAAAGAAGAAGCAAGAACTGTAGATGCCTATGATTTTGTGGCAGGTTTTGAAGGTTTAGGAAGAATGAGAGTTGACGGAACCGATTTCGTGGAAAGCTTTGAAGTGATGAAGAAAGCCGTTGATTTTGTTCGAACTGAAAGAAAACCTTTGGTTGTCTGTGCGAAAACAGTTTTAATTGGTCATCATACTTCTGGAGTCAGAAGAGAATTTTACAGAGATGAGGAAGATTTAACCAAACACAGAGCAAAAGATCCGGGAAACATTCTTAGAAATCATTTGCTTGAATCTGGCGTAGATGAAGAATTATTAAAACAAATTACAAAGAAGGCAAGATTAGAAGCAGAAGAAGCATTCGAAAGAGCTCAAAAGGCTGAAGATCCAAAGCCTGAAAGCGTAATGCAACATATTTTCGCACCGACTCCGATTACGGAAGAAGTGGGAACTCGTGAACCTGAAGGCGGAGAAAAAATTGTAATGGTTGATGCTGCGATTCATGCGATTCAGGAATTGATGTGGAAGCATCCGGAAGCTTTGTTGTACGGACAGGATGTTGGTGAAAGAATTGGTGGAGTTTTCCGTGAAACGGTGACTTTAGGGAAGAAATTTGGAAGCAAAAGAGTTTTCAATACCGCAATTCAGGAAGCTTATATTATTGGTTCTACAACAGGAATGAGTGCAGTTGGTCTAAAACCAATTGTCGAAGTTCAGTTTGCAGATTATATTTATCCGGGAATCAATCAGTTGATTACCGAGATTTCAAAATCGAGTTATTTAAGTCAGGGGAAATTTCCTGTTAGCAATATCATCCGTGTTCCGATTGGGGCTTACGGCGGCGGTGGACCTTACCACAGTGGAAGTGTTGAAAGTATTTTAGCGAATATCAAAGGAATTAAAATAGCTTATCCAAGTAACGCTGCAGATTTTAAAGGTTTATTAAAAGCAGCTTACTACGACCCGAATCCGGTTGTAATGTTGGAGCATAAAGGTTTGTATTGGAGTAAAGTTCCGGGAACTGAAGATGCCAAAACAATCGAACCTGCAGAAGATTACATTTTACCTTTCGGGAAAGGAACAGTAATTATCGAAGCTGATAAAAATGAAACCGAAAAAGGCAGAACTTTAGTGGTTGTAACTTACGGAATGGGCGTTTATTGGGCAAAAGAAGCTGTGAAAAACTTTAACGGAAGAGTTGAAGTAATTGATTTAAGAACCATCATTCCTTTAGATGAAGAATTGGTTTTTGAAAGAGTAAAAGCTCACGGAAAATGTATTGTTTTAACAGAAGAACAGTTGAATAATTCTTTCGCAGAAGCGTTTGCACACAGAATTTCAAAGAATTGCTTTAAATATCTTGATGCTCCTGTAGAAACATTGGGATCACTTGATACTCCGGCAGTTCCTATTAATTTAGTTTTGGAAAAAGAAATGCTTCCAAATGCGGAAAAATTAGCAGCAAAAATCGAAGAAATGCTTAAGTATTAATTCAGACAAAAAAAAATAAGACCTCTAAAAAAATTTAGAGGTTTTTTTGTACACTTTTTGCTAACTTGGTTTTACAAAATTTTACTCTACAAATGATCACTACAAAATACGTCAACTTTAAACAGGTTCTCAACTTATCGGGATTTCATGTGATCATTATTTCAATTTGGTGTACGTCGATTGCTTTCATTTATCACATTTACAGATGGGAATGGATGACGATTCCGTGGGTAGCCGTAGCTTTAATTGGTACTGCGGAAGCTTTTTTAGTAGGATTTAAAAACAACCAGGCATACGAAAGACTTTGGGAAGCCCGAAAAATATGGGGTGGAATTGTAAACACAAGCCGCTCTTTTGCAGCAATGGTTTACGCATTCGACACAAATAATGAAGAAGTTGGAAAATTTGACCTGGATGACCGCAGAAAAAAAATTGTTTACCGTCACATTGCCTGGCTCTATGCTTTCCGTGAACAAAGTTTGGTGCCCGTAGAATGGGAACATATCAAATTTGAAGAAGATAAATTAAAAAATACAGACCATAAGCGAAACAGATTGATTAAAGCCGGATTTTCAGATTATGGAAGAACACCTATTTTCTTGAATAAATATCTATCTGAAGAGGAATCTGAGCTGCAGTCTCACTATAAAAATTTTGCCACCTATCTTATTTCTCAGCAGGCAAAAGATGTGAATGATTTAAAAAATAAAAAAGCAATTTCAGATTTCAATCAAATACAACTACAAGACTGTCTTACTGAATTTTACACTCTTCAGGGACAAGCCGAAAGAATCAAAAAATTTCCGCTTCCGAGACAGTTTGCGAGTACAGCTTTTATATTCAATATTATTTTCATAATGCTGCTTCCACTGGGTTTAGTAAGTGAATTTTCAAAATTAGGAGATTGGGGAATCTGGGCCTCGATTCCGTTTTGTATAACGATTGGCTGGATGTATATTATTATGGAACTCGTAGGAGATTATTCTGAAAATCCTTTTGAAGGTTTGATGTTTGACATTCCCATGCTTTCTATCTGCAGAACAATTGAAATTGATCTTTTACAAATGGTCGGCGAAACTGAACTGCCAGATCCTATTACTTCTAAAAATGGAATTTTAGTTTAGTTTTTATGAAAATGTTTTGGGAAAGCATCTTCAGGTTTTTTCTTTAAAACATTCAGTAAAATCCATGATTTTAAAAATCCGTAGCCGTAAGAAAACATTTGAATATATGTAGAAACCACCGCCATTGCAGCGATTGAAATAGTTTTAGTCACAACTAAAGCATGTACAAAAACCATGAAGCTGTAAAGACCATAAAGACTTAAGATAAGACCTTGTTTTAAAAAGACATATTCAATGATCCCTAAAATATATCCCAGAAAAAACAAACTCGGGAATGCAAAAGAAATCTTCACATATTTCGGATGTCTCTGATTTAAAATCGGCCTTGCACAACCGAACTGATAGACTTGTTTTGAAAATTTACCAAAATCAACCCTACGTTTATGATATACAGCAATAGTATCAAAAAAAGCTGTGGTAAAAGCGTTTTCCCAAAGAGTCATCGATAAATCCGGATCTTCGCCGATTCTCATTTCAGAAAAGCCCCCTACTTTCTCGAAAACTTCTTTTTTCACACCCATATTAAAACTTCTGGGCTGAAATTTTGAAACCGCTTTTTTATTCCCTCTGATTCCTCCGGTTGTAAAGACAGACGTCATAGAATACGAAATTGCCTTTTGCATTAGGTTAAAACCTTTATGTGCTTTATCTGCCCCACCAAATGCATCACAAGGAATGCTAAGAATACTGTTTTTAATATTTTCAATGTAATCCTGCTCTACAATCACGTCGCTGTCTACAAAAACCAGCCAATCATTGGAAGCTCTCTTTGAGCCATAATTCCTTGATAAACCCGGTCCTGAATTATCTTTTCTGAAATATTTTATGTTTAAAATATCTTCAAACTGATGAATGGTCGGTTTTAAATCAATCAAAGAACCGTCGTCAACGATGATGATTTCAAAATCTTTGTCTGTTTGTGCATTTAAAGAATTAAGTAGCTCGAAAAGTTCGTCTTTTCGGTTGAAAATTGCGACAACAATAGAAAGGGTTGGTTTTTGACTGAACATTTTTCAAAATTAAAGATTTGAAAAGAAATCTCAATATATTTTAAAACAATTTATGATTTTAATTTAGCTGGAAACAATGAATTTAAAATAAACAATTAAAACGATAGAGATGACAAGTAGAATAAGAGATAAGCTGAACAGCAATAGTTTGAAAAAGCTTTTAAAATAAAAAAACCCAAGATGATAAAGGATGAAAGCGACAATAAAAGAAATAACGAAGCCAATCAGAACACAAATCAGTAAAGTTTGAGTAAAGTCTTTTGCAGGTAATGGATTTGAAAAAACCATAAAATAAAGAATGGAAGCCATTGTGAGAAAGCTTCCACTCCATAATTCAGTAGTATATTTTGTATTCTTTAAATTTTTATTTTTTCCTTTATCAACAGACGAGGATTTCGACGAAAAATCGAGATTCAGTAAATTGATAAGGCTATCTAAACCATCAAGAAAATCAAAAGGCATATTTTATTTTTTGTTTTCCTCTAATTTATGCACTTTCTTCGTCCCTTCATACATTTCATACTGTAAAAATCTTGTTTCCAGCTTTCCGTTGAAAAGCTTGATTTTTCTTGAAGGTCGTAATCCGATTTTTTTCGGAGCATCAAGATCTGAAGAAATCAGCCAAGCCAGAGTATTTGGGTAACTGCTTTTAAATGTATCTCCAATTTTTTTATAGAAATCATCATCGTTAATAGAAATTCTCTCATCATAAGGCGGGTTGAAAACCATTAACAAAGGGAACAGGTCTTTTTTAGACTCAAAGAAATCCTGTCTTCTCACATCGATAATATCTTCCATTTCTGCCGATTCTATGTTGGTTCTGGCAGCATTCAGCATTTTCCCGTCTAAGTCGTAACCCACAATTTTTCCGGTAAATTCTCTTACACGGTTGATTCGCACTTCTTTTATTTTTGCGAATAAATCTGCATCATAATTATTCCAGTTCTGGAAGGCAAATCTTTTTCTGAAAATCTGAGCCGGAAGATCAAGTGCAATCATTGCCGCTTCAATCAGAATCGTTCCCGAACCACACATCGGATCAAGGAAATTCCCTTTTCCGTCCCAGCCAGCCAACTGTAACATTCCGCTTGCCAAAACTTCATTGATCGGTGCTTCACCCTGCTCTCTTCTATAACCTCTTTTAAATAAAGCATCACCGGAAGAATCCATAGAAATCGTTACCAATTCTCTGTCGATATGCAGGTGAAATTTTATTTCTGGGCTTCTGGTTTCGATATTTGGTCTTTTCTTGAATTTCTCCTGAAAATAATCTACAATCGCATCTTTCATTTTAAGAGTAACAAACTGAGAATGCTTGAATGTTTCAGAATTTACAGTAGAATCAATAGCAAAAGTCTGGTCTACATCCAGAAAATCTTCCCATGGAAACTGAGAAAGTTTATTGTAAAACTGATGCTGATTAAAAGCTTTAAACTCATATATTGGCACCAAAATTTTCAATGCTGTACGGGCAGAATAATTTATTTTATATAAAAAACCAAGATCTCCTTCACAGTTTACCGCGCGGTTTTTAAGCTCTACATTTGAGCCACCGAGTTTTTTAATCTCTTCAAAAAGAACCTGCTCGAGTCCGAAAAAAGTTTTTATCTGTATTTTTAAATTTTCTGTATTCATTTTGCAAAAATAGGGAATTTTCGGCTTGGTGTTGGGTGATTGATGAACGATGTTAAAAGATATAGTTAAAAATCATCCAACATCCAGCATCCAGCATCCTACAAAATCCGTACTTTTGCACGATGGAATGGTTTGAATCTTGGTTTGACACACCTTATTATCATATTCTCTACAGCAACAGAGATTATACCGAAGCAGAAAACTTCATCACTCAGCTCACTGCAGAGCTTCAACTCCCAAAAAACTCAGAAATTATCGATCTTGCCTGTGGTAAGGGAAGACATTCTATTTTTTTAAATAAATTAGGATACAAAGTTTTAGGGCTTGATCTTTCTAAAAAAAGTATTGAACACAACAGACAGTTTGAAAATGAAAATCTTCAGTTTGCCGTTCACGATATGAGAGACATGGTTGCACATTCGCAAGTTGATGCTGTTTTTAATCTGTTTACAAGTTTCGGCTATTTTGATTCTGAAGACGATGACAGGAAAGTTTTCAAATCTGTTTCTGATGTTTTGAAAACTGATGGATATTTCGTTTTAGATTATTTAAATGAAAATTATGTACGAAATAAAATGATTTCCAAAGCTGAAATTCAGCGTGGTGGAATTGATTTTAAAATTTCTAAGAAAATCGAAGATCAACATATCGTAAAAGAAATTAAATTCTCAGCTGACGGACAGGATTATAATTTTTTCGAAAAAGTAAAACTCCACACGCCGGAATCTATACAGAAATACGCTGAAGACAATGGTTTTGAGCGTGTAAAAATTTGGGGCGATTATCAGTTGAAAGATTTTGATGCTGAAGTTTCACCGAGATGTATTAATTTATTTCGAAAGAAGTAATCAGAAGTAAAAGTTTGGGAATGAAAACCATTGTTATATTTACGGTAGCAACATTACTTTCAATATACGCTGGAATTGAATCAGGATATTTTCACAGTCATACCCCTCCATTGCCATTTCTCATCTCTGGTTTGCTATCAATAACCGGAATACTTTTAATTATCATCAGAAAAATATTGTTTGAAAATAAAATCATTTTTAGAATACATCTTATTTTAATAAGTATAAATCTACTCATAGTTTTATATTGTTTATCACCCCTATTTAATTAATATGATTGTCGTTTTACTTATTTTAAGTGTTCTTGCCGGAGTTTTTCTGGGTAAATATTTCGGACAGACAGAAAAGTTTTCCAAAAACCTTTTGATTTTAAGCGCAGGATTTTTAATTACAATCTGCCTCAACGAAGTCTTCCCGAAAGTGTACCATCATCACAATGAAACCGGTATCAATCTTGGAATTTTCGTCATTGGTGGAGTCCTTTTGCAAATGATTCTAGAGGCTTTAACGAAAGGTTTTGAGCACGGTCACTTTCATCACCACAACGACAGTACGGTTCTTCCGATGGCATTGATGGTGGGACTTTTCATACACGCTTTCATTGAAGGTATTCCTCTGGCAAATGAAACCGATCCGTTTTCACCTTATCTGATGGGAATTGTTTTTCACAACCTTCCCATTTCATTTATTTTGGGAGCATTTTTATTCAACAGAAAAGGTTCAAAAGTTTCCTACCCATCCATGCTGATTGTAGCGTTATTTGCTTTGGCATCGCCTTTCGGAATGTTTTTAGGAAATTATTTCAATCCAGATTGGCAGCCTTATTTTCTTGCAATTGTAGGTGGTATTTTCCTTCACATTTCATCAGTAATTATATTTGAAAGCAACAAAAACCACAATATTGACTGGTCAAAAATTGGGTTGGTCATTGTGGGCGTTTCACTGGCATTGGTGATGCACTTATTTCACAGCCATGATCATCATTAAAATTTAAATCGAACTTAATAAAACAAAAAGCTCTGCAAAAATCAATTTGCAGAGCTTTTTTATATCTAAACCAGACTAGTTTTTAAAACTTCCAGCCGAATGTTAAATAAAAATTATTGATAACGTTTTTAACGTCAGAAACTACGTAAGCAGAGCTATCAATCAATCTTGTTGGAGAATAATATCCGTCTTCTATAGAACCGTCAGCAATACCATACAAGAATGGATTATTAAATTTTGAACTGATATTCTGATAAGTTGCATCGATATAGAAAGATTTGAAATCATATCCTAAACCAAATGACAAAGCGTTTCTATCACTCAAAATCATATTGTTGTAAGTTTGATCTGCTACGTCTCCATTGTTTGCAAAACGGCTTACTGTAAGAGCATCAAAAGGACTTGATGTGTAAGCGTATCCACCTCTCAATCTCAACTGCTTTACTCTGTATTCTGCTCCAACTTTCACTTCTGCCATCGTTTTTTGATTTTGATCAAAAAAATCATTCAGCTGTCTTTCTGCTCCACCATATTCTTTATAAGTTGGCTTTGTTAAACCTAAGGTTCCATCGACGTTTATTGAGAAGTTTTTATTCGCAACAAATGCCGCACTTACTGTAGCTTTCATAGGAGAAGTGAGTCTTCTGTTTTCTACAGCGTAATCATCACCTAATTGAGGATCATTGTAGAAATTATAAGTTCTGTCGATATCCCAAAAAGTTGGTGTTTCTATTGAACCACCCAATCTGAAATTACGGCCAAGCTTTCCAATAATCCCTAAAGTCGCTGAAAAACCAGATGATCTCTCAAAATAAGGTGTATTCTGCTTGCTGAAATAATCTAAACTTCCGTTTTGCAATGATTGGAAAGCAGCTGTATCAGACTGATCAAGAGAAACATTGGAGAAATTCAAACCCATACCTAAATAAAGGCTGTGATTGTAATTAGCACCAACACCGAAACTTGTTTTAGACAAAGTTCCATACCTGTCGTAAGCATGTCTTGCCAGAGATGAGCTGTTGGTAGCATCAAAATCATAGATTACGTTGCTGTTTCCAGGTGTTTCGATGTAGTTATCAAGCGACTGGTTTGAGAAATTCACCCCAATGTTGACAAATTTCCATGCACTTTCTGTCATCAACTGGAAAGTCATTACGCCTCCAACATTCCCTAAATCTGCATTATTGACTTTGTATCCAAAAGAAGAACCCGCATAATTTGACGTATTCTTATTAGACATTACTGAAAGTGTGCCTGATACTTCTCCGGAAATTGCAACACCCAAACCTGCCGGGTTGGTCAGCAATGCGTTTGCATCACCTCCCAAAGCACCGTTTGAGCCTCCCATTGCGTTAAACTTTGCCGAACCTCCAATCTGAGAATTCGAGTACACATCCAGCGTGTTTCTGATCAATGAAACATCCTGCGCCTGCACAAAGAAGGCAGCAGAAATGCTCATTATTACTAAAGATTTTTTTAACATTATTATTTTAGAATATGTTGAAACTTATTTTATCTGCCACCACGGAAACCGCCGCCTCCGCCGCCGCCTCCAGATCTGAAGCCTCCGCCTCCTCCGGTAGAACCACCACCTCCGCCACGGAATCCTCCTCCGTTACTTGGTGATGTCCATCCGCCATTGGATCTTGGCGCTGAGTCATTTCTGAATCCGCCGTTGTTATTTTGGTTATTATAACGAGGCTGAGATTGGTTATTGTAATTTGGTCTTGTTCCACTGTTGTTTCTGAAACCACCTTGTCCCTGAGGTCTGTAATAACCAGATTGCGGCCTCGTTCCCGTATTATTTCTAAAACCGGAATTTCCTTGATTTCTAAATCCACCGTTACCGTTAGGATTTCTGAAACCAGAATTATTTGAATTTCTGAATCCGCTTCCACCAGAGTTTCTGAAACCTGATGCAGGAGCACTGTTTCTGCTTACGATATTAGAATTTCTGTTGGTAAATCCGTATCCGCTTGCTGCACTTCTTCTGTTGTAAGGTCTGTAATAGTTACCATAGTAACCCCCTCCATAATATCCGGCGCCCCAGCCCCAGTATGGATTATACATTCCCATGCCCCAACCAGAACCCCAGCCCCAGCCGTTATTCCAACCGTAAGGACTGTAACCCCAACCCCAGTTGTTGCCCCAGCCCCATCCGAATGACATTCCCATGCCCCAGCCAGCGCCCATTCCCCAGCCGCCGTAACCGCCATACATTCCCCAGGGACCGCCCCAGCCTCCCCAACCCCATGAGTTATCATAGTAATTGGTTTCGCTTCCGGCATAGTTCCCAAAGTCTGAATCTGTAGCGCCTTGGTCATAGTTGGTATTCCATGTATTATAAAGGTTAGACTGCTCTTGATTAACAGCCTGGGCATTTTGAATTGTAGTATTATCTTCCTGATAGTAATCGTAGTACTCTCCTACTCTGTTACCTTGATTCACGATAACTCCTTCAGGCAATGTGTCTTTACTGGGATCATAATAAACCCCATCTGTCTCGCTGTAGCCACCCATCTGAGCACCGCAAGAAACTAAAAGCAATCCGCTGGAAATAGCTAAGATTCCTTTTGATCTCAACATCCCAAACAAATTTTTATGTATATTTCTTTTCATGATGACGTAAAAATTTTTTATTTAAATTATATTTGCATTCTGTACCAAAAACATACCAATTAATCGGTATAAAATTCTATCAAAAATAGACTTTTTATTTTAGATTACAATTATTAAAAAAAGTTAAAAAAATTCTATAAAATAATGGCAAAACTTACCTCAAGAGGCGATGATTACAGCAAATGGTATAATGAGCTTGTTGTAAAAGCTGATCTGGCAGAAAACTCAGGAGTACGTGGATGTATGGTGATAAAACCTTACGGATATGCTATCTGGGAGAAGATGCGTGACGAAATGGATAAAAAATTCAAGGAAACCGGACATGTGAATGCCTATTTCCCTCTTTTTGTTCCCAAAAGTTTATTTGAGGCTGAAGAAAAAAATGCCGAAGGATTTGCAAAAGAATGTGCTGTAGTTACCCATTACAGATTAAAAAATGATCCGGACAATCCAGGAAAACTAATTGTTGACCCTGACGCTAAATTAGAAGAAGAATTAATCGTAAGACCAACTTCCGAAGCCATCATCTGGAGTACGTATAAAAACTGGATTCAGTCTTACAGAGATCTTCCTATCCTTATTAATCAATGGGCAAATGTTGTGCGTTGGGAAATGAGAACAAGATTATTTTTGAGAACTGCAGAATTTCTTTGGCAGGAAGGTCACACCGCTCACGCTACTAAAGATGAAGCTGTTGAAGAAGCCGAAAAAATGAATAAAGTATATGCTGATTTTGCAGAAAACTTTATGGCAATGCCGGTTATTCAAGGTTTGAAAACTCCTTCAGAGAGGTTTGCAGGAGCAGATGAAACGTATTGCATCGAAGCACTAATGCAGGATGGAAAAGCACTTCAGGCTGGTACCTCTCACTTTTTAGGTCAGAATTTCGCTAAAGCATTTGATGTGAAATTTACTAATAAAGAAGGAAAAATTGAACACGCCTGGGCTACATCTTGGGGAACTTCTACCCGTTTGATGGGCGCTTTGATTATGACGCATTCTGATGATCTGGGATTGGTTTTACCTCCAACTTTGGCGCCGATTCAAGTAGTTATCGTTCCTATTTTTAAAGGGGAAGAGCAGCTGGCTGAAATCAGTGAAGTGGCATTGGGCATTCAGGCTAAATTGAAGGCAAAAGGAATTTCAGTAAAATTTGATAACGATACGCACAACAAACCAGGCTGGAAATTCGCAGAATACGAATTGAAAGGTGTTCCGGTAAGAATTGCGATGGGCCCGAGAGATCTTGAAAACAAGTCTGTTGAAATTGCAAGAAGAGATAATTTAACGAAAGAAACTGTTTCTATTGAAGGCATAGATTCTTACATCGAAAATTTATTGAAAACCATCCAAACTGATCTTTATGAGAAAGCTTTAAATTTCAGAAAAGAAAATATTACCAACGTAAATTCTTACGAAGAGTTCAAAAAAGTTCTTGAAGAAAAAGGTGGATTCATTTACGCTCACTGGGACGGAACAGCTGAAGAAGAAGAGCAGATTAAGAACGAAACGAAAGCTACAATCCGTTGTATTCCTTTGGATGATGATGTGGAAGAAGGTGTTTCTTTGATTTCAGGAAAACCTTCCGCAAGAAGAGTTTTATTTGCAAAAGCATACTAAAAAAACCAACTTATTTAATACAAAGACCGCTCACTGCGGTCTTTTTTCGTTGAGTAAGAAAAATCATTTTCGCTATTTGGTACTAATCTTGATTTTTAAAAGTTCACACCAAATAAAATTTAAAATATGGACATTCAAAAAATATCACGATTCGCTTTAGGAGGAATGCTTGTCGCTGCAGGAATCGCTCATCTCACTTTTGGACGAAAAGATTTTCAGGCACAGGTTCCGGATTGGGTTCCTTTAAAAAAAGACGACACAGTTGTCTACTCGGGAATTGCTGAAATAGCTTTGGGAACAGGATTGATTTTAACTCCAGAGAAACATCAAAGTACATTAGGAATAATTGCTGCTACATTTTTTGTGGCAGTTTTTCCGGGGAATATTTCACAATATTTGAACCGAAAAGACGCTTTTACTTTAGATACAGATTCAAAAAGATTAGCAAGACTTTTTATGCAGCCACTTTTAATAGGATGGGCAATATTTTCAACTAAAAAGAATAAATTGAATTGAGTTGGGTTTTAATTTAAAATTCAAAAAACTATTTTTCAGCTTTGACAGTTCTTTTAAGTTAAAAGTAAATTTATAAAAGTGAACTTTAACCAATTCAAGCTTTACAGAAAACACAGCAATACCTAATGATATACCGTAATTTAATGAAAAATGATTTCATTTGTTAAAAAATCCTATATTGCAAATACAATTTTTAATAGATTTAATAAAAAACACAAACTAATATTTACTAAAATTTCAAACACATAAACCTTTAAAATAAATTATTATGTCACTAAACCTCATTGATCTTATCAAGGGCCAACTAGGTCCGGCTTTGACATCACAGACTGCACAAAATCTGGGTGAAAGCGAATCGGGAATTTCAAAAGCAATATCGGGTTTATTACCTGCAGTCCTGGGTGGACTGGCTAACAACTCAAGCAACCCTGCAATATTGGATGCAATCACAAGTGCGGGATCAGAAAACACGGCAACTGACTTCAATTCAAGTACTCAGGGAAGCAGTTGGATCACCAATTTACTAAGAACTATTTTCGGGGAACAGCTTCCAACGCTTATTAACTCTGTTGCGACGTATGCCGGGATCAGCTCGCAGTCTGCGGATTCTCTATTAAATCTTGTTACAGGAACAACAACTGGAGCAGTAGCCAAATATGCTCAAGATCAAAATCTTGATCGCAACGGAATCTCAAATTTATTAAACGAACAAAAAGGCCTCGTCTCAGGATTGTTGCCAGCAGGTCTTTCTTTAGCTTCATTAAATCTTGGAAACTGGGCGAAAGGTTATGGTTTTGAAGGAAACGAAAATCCTGCAACCAAAGTAGCCGAAGATATTAAAACATCATTTGATGAACCATCACCACAGGTTACAAGAAGTGTTGCCGACGGCGGAACTTTCCCGGAAAGAAATAACAATGATGGTGGAGGCTCTATCTGGAAATGGCTTTTACCACTTTTACTACTTCTTGCTGCCGGATATTTTGTCTGGAAGCAATGTGAAAAGAAGGAAACAACCTCTACTATCACAGGAAATGACTCTACGAGAATCAGCAGATCTGATACTATCAGTGCCAATCCTGATGATACCGCAAACTCTCCATCTGAAATCCGTACCGACGAAAACATTGACCTGAACGGAGTTTCCCTGAAAGGTTACAAAGGCGGAATGGAAGATCAGATGATTGCTTTCCTAAAAGCTGGCTCTTACGCATCGGCGGCAGACGATTCTGCTTTAAAAGAACCATGGTACGATTTTGACCACGTTAATTTTAAAATGAACAGTTCTACTGAATTGGAAGCAGGTTCTGAGGGGCAATTACGGAATTTAGTGGCGATTTTAAAAGCATATCCGGATGCAAAAATTAAAATAGGAGGATATACCGACAAAACAGGAGATGAAGCGACTAATGTGAAAATTTCTACTGCAAGAGCCAATTTCATCAAAGATTGGTTGGGTAAAAACGGTGTGGGAGCACAAGTTTTAGGAGCTGAGGGATACGGAAGTCAATTTGCAGAAGTAGATGCTTCCGCTTCGGATGAAGAAAGAGCTTCAGACCGTAAAATGTCCGTAAGATTCGCTAAATAAATTCTTTAGAATCAATAAAAATTAATCCCGAAGTGCGTCTTCGGGATTTTTTGTATTTAAAAATCAATGCTGTTAATACAGATTTAAGTATATTTGTTAGTCACTTCTAACAAATATGAATTTAAAATTAAAAGGCGCCTGGCGAAAAGATAAAACAATGCATTCCCTACCCGAAGTGTATGCTTCGGTAAAAATTCCCAGAAATGCTGGCTTCTGGAGGAAATATTTAGCATTTGCCGGCCCCGGATTAATGATTGCTGTCGGCTACATGGATCCCGGAAACTGGGCTACCGACATTGCCGGAGGAGCGCAGTTTGGCTATACTTTACTGTCTGTCATTTTAATTTCAAACATTTTTGCAATGGTTTTGCAGCATTTGTCTGTAAAATTGGGCGTTGTTGCAGAAAGAGATCTGGCACAGGCGTGTAGAGATCATTACAGCCCTACCACCAATTTTATACTCTGGGTATTCTGCGAAATTGCGATTGCTGCATGTGATCTGGCAGAAGTTATTGGTTCTGCAATTGCCTTAAACCTGCTTTTTGGAATGCCTCTCACCTGGGGAATTGTGATTACGACGATTGATGTCTTGATTATTCTTCTGCTTCAGGCAAAGGGTTTCCGATGGATTGAAAGTATTGTCGGAGGTTTAATTTTTATTATTTTAGGATGTTTCGTGTATGAGCTTGTAATTTCTAAACCGGCTTTAAATGAAATCTTCGGTGGTTTTATTCCTAAAAAAGAAATTATCAGTAATCCGGCGATGCTTTATATCGCCATCGGAATTCTGGGTGCAACGGTGATGCCCCATAACCTTTATCTTCACAGCAGTATTGTGCAGACCCGTGATTATGACCGGACCACGGATGGTAAAAAAGAGGCGATAAAATTTGCCACTTTAGACTCTTCAGTTTCCCTGATTCTGGCATTTTTCATTAATGCTGCCATTCTTATTTTGGCTGCTGCCACTTTTCACACCAGCGGAAATAAGCATGTAGCCGATATTCATGATGCTTATAAAATGTTGACTCCGATTTTGGGAGCTTCTATGGCGAGCATTGCTTTTGCCATTGCTCTTTTGGCATCGGGACAAAATTCAACTTTAACAGGAACTTTGGCAGGGCAAATCGTGATGGAAGGTTTCCTGAATATCAGACTTAAACCTTGGTTAAGAAGATTAATTACAAGATTAATTGCTGTGATTCCGGCTCTGATTGTTACCATTATTTATGGTGAAAAAGGCACGACCAATCTTTTGGTTTTAAGTCAGGTTATTTTATCGATGCAGTTGAGTTTTGCGGTTGTTCCTTTGGTTATGTTTACGAATGACAAAGCTAAAATGGGTGAATTCGCCAACAAACCTTTCCTCAAATCATGTGTCTGGATTATCGCAGTGATTATTATTGTTCTGAATATTTATCTTTTGTACCAGACGTTTACGGATTGAGGTTAAGGTTAAGATTAAAACTTAACTCTTTATCTCTCTGTTAAATAGCCCGGATAGAAGCGGCATCCTTTTTTGGTGGCGGACGCAATGAAATGGAGACCGCCACCAAAAAAGATACAGCGGATAGCCGGATTAGCTCCTGAATGATTTGAAATTTGATGTTTGAGATTTGAGATGCGGGATTTTGGATTCGGGATTATGAGGCGAGATTGCGATTGAGTTAAATGACAAATGTTGATTTAAACATTTTTTTTCAACACTTGATTCTTTTTACTTTTTACCAAGTTCTTTTTTCCTCTTTGGCTCTTTTTACTTTTTACCTGGCTCTTTCTTTCTAACTCTGCCTTATTGTCACGCTTTTTTCTTTGGCAGAATCTTTGTGAAAGAACCTTTAAAAGTTATTAGAAATATGGAAAATCAGGATATCAACGAAGAAAACATCAGCCAACAAGAGGAAACGACGGTTCAGAACGAAACAGTTTCAGAAGAAAATGTGACAGTAGAACCTACAACAGAGGAACTTTTGGCACAAGAGAAAGATCGTTATATTCGTCTTTATGCTGAGTTTGAAAACTACAAAAAAAGAACTTCAAAAGAGAAAATGGAATTCTTTCAGTATGCCAATCAGGAAATGATGGTTTCTATGCTTGGAGTTTTGGATGATTTTGAAAGAGCATTAAAAGAAATTGCTAAAAACGGCAACGAAAGCGACCTTCAGGGTGTAGAGTTGATTTACAATAAATTCAAAAATAAACTTACCGAAAAAGGATTGAAGATCATGGAAGTGAGAGCTGGAGACAGTTTCAACGTAGATTTTCACGAGGCAATTACTCAAATCCCTGCTCCGACAGAAGATTTGAAAGGTAAAATTGTAGATGTAATCGAGACAGGATACACTTTAGGAGAAAAAGTAATCAGATTCGCAAAAGTAGTAACAGGTAACTAATTTAATGAATGATAAATGATGAGTGATAATTGATAGTATACTCATCTTTTAATTTTAAATATCTATTATCATTTATCAATAATCAATTATAAGAAGAGATGTCAAAAAGAGATTATTACGAGGTTCTTGAGATCAGCAAATCTGCATCAGCCGACGAGATAAAGAAAGCATACCGTAAAATGGCTATTAAATTTCACCCAGATAAAAATCCGGGAGACAAGGAAGCCGAAGAAAAATTTAAAGAAGCTGCAGAAGCTTACGAAATCCTGAGCGACGAAAACAAAAAAGCACGCTATGACCAATACGGTCACGCCGGAATGGGTGGCGCTGGCGGTTTTGGCGGCGGCGGTTTCGGTGGCGGAATGAACATGGAAGACATCTTCAGTCAGTTTGGAGATATTTTCGGCGGTGGCGGTTTCGGAGGATTTGGCGGTGGCGGCGGTGGTCGTCAGCAGGTGAAAGGTTCAAATTTAAGAATCAGAATCAAGCTTAATCTTGAGGAAATGGTAAATGGTACTCAGAAAACCATCAAAGTCAAAAAGATGAAGATGGCTGAAGGTGCAACTTCTAAAACCTGCCCTACCTGTGGCGGGGCGGGAGTTCAGATGAAAGTAATGAACACGATGTTCGGACAGATGCAGACGCAAACCACTTGCGGAACCTGTCAGGGAATCGGGAAAGTTGCCGATAAAATTCCGGCAGGAGCTAATGCACAAGGTTTAGTTAAAGATGAGGAGGAAATCTCAATCAACATTCCTGCTGGAGCAAGAGATGGTATTCAGCTGAATGTTAGAGGAAAAGGTAATGACGCTCCATTTGGCGGAATTCCGGGAGACCTTTTGGTTATCGTGGAAGAAGAAGTGGATCAGGTCATCAAAAGAGAAGGCGACAACCTTCATCAGGAGCTTTATGTTTCTTATGCTGAAGCGGCTTTGGGAACGAAAAAAGAAATTCCTACTGTTGGCGGAAAAGTAAAAATCACGGTAGATGCAGGAACTCAATCCGGTAAAATTTTGAGATTAGCCGGAAAAGGTTTACCAAGCATAGACAGCTACGGAAAAGGCGATATGTTTATCCACATCAACGTATGGACTCCACAAAAACTGAATAAAGAACAGAGAGATTTCTTTGAAAAAATGATGAGTACCGGCGAAATGGAAGCCGAACCATCAGGAAAAGAAAAATCTTTCTTTGATAAGGTAAAAGATTTATTCAACTAAAATATTTTGAGAGACTTAATTTTTTTAAGTCTCTTTTTTTTCCATCAATTTTAGTCTATATTTGTTTAAACACCGAAACATTTACAAAATTAATGGACTCCAAAACTGTATTTTTAAAAGCCTGTACAGATGTAGCCAATCAGCTTGAAGGTTTCAAGATCCTTGAAAAAGGGCAACGTCTGAAAAAAGTATCTTCGGATAAAGATATTTTTTTTGAAATTACTTTTCAGACTGATGTTAATAATCATTCTTCCCGCATTATGATTAATCCCAGTATGGCTATTTATTCTAAAAGTTTAAAGAAATGGCAGATTGAAAACATTAAAAATGAATATTGTAAAGGTTTAGTTTACGCCAATCATATCGGCTATATAACTCCACTTCAAACTTGGAAAAAATGGAATTTGGCGGGTCTTTCCTATGAAAAATCTATCCATGAAATTGTAAAGAATATTCAAAAGTTTGTACTCCCAATTTTTGAAATCTTTGATTCTAAAGAAACTGCGATAGAATTTTTAAAAAACAAAGGGACAAAATTTAATCCTTATTGTGAAAATTCTTTAGGTTCACTTGATTTTCTTTTGTGCCATTCCGATCACGAAACTTCCGAGTTATTTTTTAACAATTACATTGAAAAAAGCAATTATAAAGAAAAACTCATCAGCTTTTTTGAAAAATTAAAAACCGAAAAAGAAATTGATCTTAATCATTCTGAATTCGTTGGTGCTTCTCAAATAAAATTGGCTTTTATTAATAAACTTTCCATAAAATAATTATTAAGCCTGAAAAAGTTTTTAAGATTACATCAAATTACAGATAACCATTATACTTCCTTATCATAATAATGATGAAAAACCAAAAGCCTTTACTGTATAAACTTCATTTAAAAATTTTTAAAGACAGCATTTTTTCAATATTTTAGATTGACAAAATTCTAAAAATGGTTTTAAAAAAGGCTTTAGCAATGGTTTTCTTTGCTCAGATTGTTTTTGCACAGGAAAAACCACAATACCTGTTCGACGATTTGTACTTCGCAGATCCTTCGGTACATATCTTCGACAAAAAAATTTACATCTATCCTTCTCATGATATTCAGACGGAAGTGACCGATGCTGCAAACGGAGGTCATTTTAACATGAAAGATTATCATGTTTTAACTTTAAATTCACCAACTGAAAAAGCTAAAGATGAAGGAATTGCTTTAAAATTAGAAGACATTCCCTGGGCAGAAAAGCAACTTTGGGCTCCCGACATGGCAAAAAAAGGCAAGAATTATTACCTTTATTTTCCGGCAAAAGACAAAAACGGAATTTTCAGAGTTGGCGTTGCGATGTCAAAAAATCCCGCAGGTCCTTTTAAAGCAGAAAAAAATCCAATCAAGGGAACATACAGTATCGATCCTAAAATTTTGGAAGACAAAGGAAAATATTACATCTATTTTGGTGGTTTAAAAGGCGGACAACTTCAGCAGTACCGAAATAATATTCATTCAGAAAATTATCCTGAATTAAATAAAGAGGAAAACGCTTTGCTACCCAAAATTGCTTTATTGAAAAACAATATGAAAGAACTCGCAGAAGCTCCGAAAGACATCAAAATATTTGATGAAAACGGTAATCTTCTGAAAGCAGGAGACCAAAACCGAAGATTTTTTGAAGGTGTCTGGGTTCACCAATATCAAAACAAATATTACCTCTCCTATTCTACCGGAGAAACGCACAAACTGGTGTATGCAACCGGAGACAATCCTTACGGACCATTTACTTTTCGAGGAGATATTTTGAGTCCGGTAGTTGGCTGGACGACTCACCATAGCATCGTAGAAATCGACAATAAATGGTATCTTTTTTATCACGACAGCAAACCTTCCGGCGGAAAAAGCTATCTCAGAAGTTTAAAAGTGAGAGAACTGAAATATGATGAAAACGGCAAGATAATCCCGATGAATGGGCAGGATTAGAGAAATCTGCATTTAACTTTGATCGTTAAAAACAATCATAAAAGAGGCATTTTTTGTCTCTTTTTTTGTTTTAAAAATTATTCTATGAAGTTTTTCTATTTTCTTGTTACTTTAAGTTTTTTCAATTTTTCCACAGCTCAAAACAAATACATTTTAGTACTTTCAAAGGCAGATCACCAAATGGTTGTTTTGGATTATGAAAATTTAAATATTATTAAAAAAATCCCTGTTGGTGAAGATCCTCATGAGGTAATTACTACCGAAAACGGAGAAAAAGCCTTTGTCGCAAATACTTCCAACGGAACAGCCCATGAAATCAACATCATTGATTTAAAAAATTTAAAACCTGAAAAAAATTTAGACATCAGACCCTTATACGGTTCTCATGGTTTGGCTTTAATTAAAAACAAACTTTGGTTTACAGCACAAGGTTCAAAAGCCGTCGGAAGATTTGATCTCGCAACAGAAAAACTCGAATGGTCGATGGGAACGGGGCAAAATGTAACGCATCTTCTTCACGTAACTTCCGATGCAGACCATTTTTACACTACAAACATAGAATCTGGAACGGTGAGTATTTTTGACCATGTTTTGTTGCAGCCCACCGTTCCGCCAACGGGAGTTTTACCAGCGAATGCAAAACCAAGATGGGACTGGATTCAGACTTTAATTCCTGCAGGAAAAGGCGTTGAAGGTTTCGATGTTTCGCCAGACGGAAAAGAAATTTGGGCAGTAAGACCAGACGGACATATCATCATCATCGATCCAGAAAAAAAGACAATTTTAAACGATGTAAACACAAAAGTTTTGGGGCTTCACCGTTTGAAATTCAGTGCTGATGGAAAAACCGTTTTTGCTGTTAGTGTAAAAACCGGCGAATTAATTTTTATCGATACGAAAACAAGAAAAGAAACAAAGCGAATTCAATCAGGACAAGGTGCAGCAATGTTGGTTGATGCCGAGAAAAACAGACTTTTCGTATCATGTACACCCAATAATTTTATTGCTGTAATCGACCTTCAAACGCAGGAAGTCATCAAAAAACTTGAAATCGGGGGAAGACCTGATGGAATGGCTATTTCAAAGTAAATATTTCAGTTTTTTATTCATTAAAACTAAAATTAAACTCGAGGCAATAAGCGAACTTAAAAAAATAATATCCTCAAATTCTCTGATAAAAATATTTGACGATTTGTAAATATAAAACATCAGCAAAGGATGAATGAAATAGATTGCTGTAGAAATACTCGCAAGAATTTTTGAGTCTGTTTTAAAACTTAAATTTTTAAAGTAAATAAACAAAACCGGACACGCAAAAAGCAAAGAAAAAAGCAAATCTACACTGTCTTTTTTGGGTAAATGTAAAACTTCAATATTGCAATAAGCCTCCAAAACAACTGCCAAAACGGAAATTAAAACCATCCAAACTGACGGATTTCTTTTCACATCAAGTTCGAGTTTTTTAATTAAAAATCCAATCGCAAGGAACGGGAAACAGTCAAAAAGAAAATTTCTGTACATTGGATATTTATTAAACAGAACATCAGTTTCGCCTTCAAAAATGTGCGAATTTCCGAGATACTGAATACTGTATCCACAAAAGAAAAACAGAAGTACAAGAGAAAAAATAAGTTTCGGGCTTTTATTTTTCAGAAAAAACAACAGAATTCCGGCAAACAAAGTTCCGTTGAGATACCATAAATGATGATAACCGAAGATTATATTAGGAAAGGCATCACCCTCTTTCCACAAAGGAATATAAACAACCGTCCAGATTGCATACAAAATAAAAATTCTGAAAAGCCATTTTTTAAGCTTCGCAAAATCATTAATGAAGAAAAAGTAATATCCGCTGATCATCAGAAAAACTGGAACTCCCAAACGGAAAAGTCCATTCACCAAAACATAACTGAGCGTTGGAAAGCTGTCTCTGAGAAAATGAATATGCAACCCGACCACAAATAGAGCGAGTACAATTTTCATAAGATCAATAGCTAAACTTCTCATTGTAAACGAAAAAGTTTACGAATCTGCCCGAAGACTTTTCCGTAAACTTTAATTTTTTATTTAATAGTCTGTTTTATTTTTTAGCAACAAGACTGTATGCTTTTTTTCCTGCTGTGAATAAAACCACACCAATCAAGCCGCCGGCTATGCCGAATACAACCTGTTTAAGTTTTTCGTGCCATGTTGGTAAACTGTGGTGAAGAAAATCAATGTTGTGATCGAAGATTCCTCCCGCAACAAGAATTAAAGCAAGTGTACCTATCACTCCCAAAGATTTAATTACCCAAGGAAGCGCATCAACCAAAAGTTGCCCCAATTTTGAAACAAACCCTCTTCCTTTGCTTTTTTTGATTAATTTAAAACCAGCGTCATCCATCCTAACAATTAAGGCTACAATCCCGTAAACGCCCACTGTAGCGATAATCGAAACTACAGAAACTGTTACCACTTCTACAAGAAAAGGATTAAATTCTGATTTCAAAGCTTCATAACCGTCTTTTGCCGCTGCCAAGGCAATAATTACAATTTCTAACGACAAAATAAAATCGGTTGTAACGGCAGATTTCACTTTAGCCTTTTCAGCTTCCTCGCCATCCTCTACTACATCATTAGCTTCTTCTATAACCTCATGCCCTTTTTTTTCTCTGTGAAAAAGAAATTCAATAATTTTTTCAACTCCCTCAAAAGCCAAATACAAACCACCAATAATCAAAATAAATTTAATTGCCGGCGAGTAAAGCCATTCTAAAAGAAAAACAAAAGGAACAATAATCAATTTGTTGACAAAAGAACCTTTCATAATTTTCATCAACACCGGAATTTCTCTTGAAGAAAGGAAACCTGTTGCCTTTTCGGCATTTACCGCAAGATCGTCACCTAAAATACCAGCAGTTTTTTGAGTAGCAATTTTACTTGTCACCGCCACATCGTCCATCAAAGCAGCAATATCGTCAAGAATTGCAAAAAAGCCTGAAGCCATAAATTTTAATGTATTTTTAAGTTTTGTTAAAATAAAACCAAAGCAAAAATAATTATTTAATTTGGGTTTTAAACATTAAAGAGGTTTAAAAAAATGTAAACTTAAAATTGAACACAAAATATTAGTTTCATAAACTATTGAAAGATAATTTATATGTAGAAAAACTTAAATTTGATCTTTAAGAAATTAAATTCAGATTCAAAAACAGTGTAGAATATGACTGGTAAAACGATACAAATTCGTCCTGAAAAGCATGATTTTATAACATTCACAGAGCATTTGACTGACGGATGGCTTAGTACATTTATTAAACGTGATTCGGAGACTGTAAAAATGATCGACTTCAATGTTACACAAGATTGTGCCGCAAGTATTTTTGCACAAACTGATTTTGAATTAAAGCTAAAGAAATGTATTGATTTTTATCTTCAAAATGAAAAAATTATATTGAATATGGCAATTAGATTTCTTGAACAGTTGCTTTTGATTAATAAAGATTATAAAGGAGAAGATATATTTGAAGAAATAATCAAAGATGATTTACGGCAAGTTACTGTAAAAATTATGAATCTTTACGAATATAAATTTGCTTTGAATTTCAGTTTATATAACGGTTACATAGAGTGTGATGTTATGCTTAATCATTTGAGTGAAAACCGTTTTCTGATAACAGGTCATGAATACAATTGGGCTTATCACAGATTTTAAGAGTTAAAAAATAAATGTTTGCGAAAGGTAATTTCTGAGTATAAAATCATGTTTTTGCAATTTATTTCACACCATCTTTTCATTAATTTTATCTTATGAAAAATCTTATTTTCATCTTCTTAATTCCGGTTTTCGGTTTTGGTCAAGAAGATATTTCAGGAATTGAATGTACCGTAAAATCTTTTAAAACAACTTGTCTTGGAAGTTCAAAACCCATTTCCGAAATACAGTACAAAGTTGAATATTCTCAATATGGAAATGCAAAAATTGGCAGAATTTATGGCAGATTTGAAGATTTGAAACAGGTTTTATCGTTCAGAAATTTCAAGAAAAACACAGTAGAATTTACCTGCAATGAAAAATTGGTTGAGCTGAATAATCCGCCGGTCTATTTTGCACAGAAAAGTGATGATAACAGAACATTTTATTTTCTTCAAAATTATTCTGGCTCTGAGATTTACAGAGGAACAGAAAATTTAGCTAAAACCAAAACCATCAGCCTTACTGACCCCAAAAAGTATCTTCATCTCTACAATCAAGAGCATGAAAATAATGCTGACTTTGAAGCAACTTTTAATTATTATGATGAAAGCGGAAGACTCAATTACAAATTCCACCAAAGAGGCAATGAGTTTGATGAATTCAAATACGAATATGAAAACGGCTCCTTAAATTATTCAGTTTTAAAGAATGAAATCCTTTGGGAAGAACATTCATTTTACTATAATCCTGAAGATGGAATTGAGGAAATCACTATCACTCAATACAATGTTTTTGAATCTTATCAGTTTGATCTGAAGAATCGTGTTTTATTAAAAAAATCAAAGTTTATATCTGATAAAAAGAGTTGCAATTGCGAAGAAGGATATTATACAAAAATAGAATACTGGACCGATAATAAATGTAAAGAACAGATAATTTTAGAGTAAAAAATCATGTTTTTGCGATTGAATTCCAACCATCTTTTCATTAACTTTATCTAATGAAAAAGCTGATTTTCAATTACCATTTTTTTGTTCTCGGTTTAATCAGCTGTGTGCTTAACTCCTGCAACACAAAATTTCGGGTTTGGGTTGGAAATAATTCTCAAAAAGTCTACAATCTTAAATATGGCGAGCATAAACGCCAAAAAATGGATATTTTTCTGCCAGCTGATTATCCGCAAAATTCCCCTGTTGTTTTGATTGTTCACGGTGGTGCCTGGAAATATGGAAATAAAGAGCACATGATTCAAATACAGAAGATGCTTTTTGCTAATAATATTCCGAGTGTGAATATGAATTACCGTCTTGTAAAGAAAGGTATTACTTATCGTGAACAGCTTGAGGATATTGACTTGGCGATTCAAAAATTTAATTCCCTTTCCGAGAAATCAGAATTACTGCCTGACAATTATATCCTCTTGGGCGAAAGTGCTGGTGGGCATTTGGCTTTATTGTACGGTTATAAAAATCCTGATAGAATTAAGAAAATAATTTCTTTGAGTGGCCCGACAGATTTTTATTCTGATGAATATTTAAAATCATTTTACTCAAAATACACCTCCGGAAGTATTCAGAAAATGGTGGGAACGAAATTTAAAAGAAAAAACCTGTCTGAAGAATTTAAAACAGCAAGTCCGATTGCCAATGTTTCTTCGGTTCCAACGCTACTATTTCAGGGAAATACTGATTTTTTGGTGAATCAAAAACAAGGATTGGCATTAGATTCAGTTTTAACGGAGATGAAAATTCCCCATAAACTGGTTTTTATGAAAAACACGGGTCACGCTCCAAGGTTTTTCAACAAAACTAAAAGAGACAGTATTATTTACCCGAATATTTTGGAGTGGATTAGAAATGAGTAATGGGTGATAAGTAATAGGTAATGAATGATGAATGATGAATGATGAATGGCAAATTAAGAAAACGTTTGAACCCTCTTCAAAAAATCTAAAGTTTGCAACCTTAACCTTAACCTTAACCTTAACCTTAACCACTCAAAGCAAAAAAAACCTGCCGAAGCAGGTTGATAATTTATTTTTCTTTGTCTATTAAGTCTTCTAAAACTTCATCTTCCAATTTCGGATTTTCTTTTGGTGCTCCGAATACGAATTTTAAAATTACAGGAACAGTCGTTACCAAAACAATGATAATAATGATGAACTCCAGTTTTTCTTTTAAATTAATTCCAAACTGATCCATAAACAATTTATCCAAATAATGACCTGCAAAGATCAAACTGAAAGACCAAAGTACACCTCCAATAATATTGTCTCTCAGAAATGCTTTTTTGTCCATATTTACAATACCTGCAACAATCGGCATAAATGTTCTTACCACTGGTAAGAATCTCGCCATGATTACTGCCAAAGCACCATTTTTTTCAAAGAAATCATGAGCCTGATAAAGGTATTTTTTCTTGAATAAAAAAGTATCCTGTTTTTTGTATAAAGCCGGACCTGTTTTGCTTCCAAACCAGTATCCAACCTGATTTCCAATGATTGCTGCAATCGCAACAGCGGAGGCAAGGAAAGTTGTATCTAAAAAGTCACTTCCTGTAGAACCAAATGTTTTAGAAATAATATCTACTGCATAAATTCCGGAAACGAAAAGAAGTGAATCTCCCGGCAGGAAAAATCCTACAAATAAGCCTGTTTCGGCAAAAATAATGAACAAGATTACCCAGAATCCACCCATGTTGATGTAAAATTCGGGATTTAATAAATCTCTCCAGCTATTGTATTCCATATATAATGATGATGAACAAAAATAAGCTTAATAAAATTATGCTGAAAATATATTAGCATATTTTAACGTAAATGTAAACATGATATTTTATAGGTCGAGATCGTCATCTGAAACCGCCGTTCCGTCTGCCATTAAAAATGCTTTTAAGAAAGGGGTAAGATTTCCGTTCATGACGCCGTCAACATCTGAAGTTTCATGTCCGGAGCGAACGTCTTTTACCAGTTTATAAGGATGCATCACGTAGTTTCTGATCTGGCTTCCCCACTCGATTTTCATTTTCCCGGCTTCAATTTCGTTTCTCGCTTTCAGTCTTTCTTCCAGTTCCATTTCGTACAATCTGGATTTCAAAAGCTGCATTGCTTTTTCTTTATTCTGAAGTTGGGAACGTGATTCTGAGTTTTCGATGATAATTCCTGTTGGTGCGTGACGGAGACGAACAGCGGTTTCTACTTTGTTAACATTCTGCCCACCAGCACCTGAAGACCTCATCGTTTCAAATGAAATATCGGCAGGGTTGATATTAATTTCGATTGTGTCATCCACCAAAGGATAAACGTATACTGAAACAAAACTCGTGTGTCTCTTGGCATTAGAATCAAAGGGTGAAATTCTTACAAGTCTGTGAACACCGTTTTCGCCACGAAGATACCCGAAAGCAAACTCTCCGTCAATTTCCATGGTCACGGTTTTTACACCCGCAACTTCCCCTTCCTGATAATTGAGTTCACGAATCTTGTAGCCCTGTTTTTCTGCCCACATATTATACATTCTCATCAACATCGCAGCCCAGTCGCAACTTTCTGTACCACCCGCTCCCGCAGTGATTTGAAGTACTGCTGAAAGCTCGTCGCCTTCATTAGACAACATATTTTTAAACTCAATATTTTCTATTTTTTCTACCAGAAGAGGGAAAGTTTCGTCTAATTCTTTTTCAGAATCAGGGTCTTCTCTGGCAAATTCAAGTAAGACCTGCAAATCTTCAAACTGAGTATTGATTTCTTCATAATCTTCCACCCATTTTTTCTTGGAACGAAGCTGTTTCAGGAACACCTCAGCAGTTTTAGGATTATCCCAAAACTCAGGAGAGGCCGTTTTTTCGTCATCGTTGGCGATTTCGATTTTCTTTTTATCAATCTGAAGATATTTCTGAAGATCTTCTATTCTGGACTGAATTTCTTTTATCTGGTCGTTGTTGATCAAAGCTTAAAAATTTGAACTGCAAATTTACGGATAATATCATCACGTTTTGTAATGGTTCAGATATAAAAAATCAGACCTGTATCAATACAAATCTGATTATAAAATCTAACATTAATTCTTATGAAAAATATCTTTTAAAACATTTTACTTCTTGATTACTTTTTTTGAAGTCTGTTTTCCGTTTTTATCTTTAATAATTAGGGTGTAAACGCCGCTTTCAAGAGAAGACAGATTCAGCTGAGATTCCGGTTTAATATCTTTCAGAAGCGTTTTTCCGGAAAGATCAACGATACTCACCGAAGCAACATCAGAAATATCATTAAAATTCAAATACTCAGAGAAAGGATTTGGATAAATTCCTGCTTTTTTCAGTGCTTTTGCATCATCTACAGAAAGAACCAGACCTTGAGCAGAAATTGCAAAAACATTAATCACCGTAACATCCGTAGACGTTTTTTTTACTGTAACCGAAGTAATTACTTTGGCTTGATTTGCCGCAGAAATCGCTAATGGAATCTGATAAATTCTTGGATTCGTTCCACCTCCGTTTTCCAGTGCACTGGAAGATCTGTTGATTCTCCCAATTCCCTGAATCGCAAAATTAGTCCCTCCATACCAATCCTGAAAATTGGTATTAGCAAAAACCTGCGTTGTCGTATCTGCAAAGTTCACCGTAATCTCACCTGTAGAAGGTCCGCTTCCGCTCACAGCCAAAACATAAAGTGTATTTGCAGATCCCGGAGTAGCAAGAGTGAGTGTACCGGTATCATTGGCATTGGGAAGCCTGAGTGAATTATTTGCATCATAAGACGCCAGCTGATAGGTTAAGCCATTTGTGGATGCAACTGCAGAAGTAATCAAGCCGGTTTCCGGCAAGCCGTATGTAAGAGCTGTAGATGTAGCAGTAAGTTTGTAGTCTTTAGACATGTATGCAAAGTTGTCCGTAGGCTTATCCAGACTTGCATTTGTAGAGGCAGACGCAGCGCCAGTTCCGTTAGCAATAACATCAGCATTGAAACCTGATAAAGATAAAGTCTGGTAAGTTTGAGCATTTGCTGCAACAAAAGCTAAGACCAAACCTAAAGAAAGGAGTTGTTTTTTCATAGATTACAGTATTTGTTTAGTGTTTAAAAAACTATTTTTATTTCATTTAAAATTTGATTAAAATTTAGACCGATATTTAAAATTTAGACAATATGAATGTTAATTACTTATCTAAAACCTATTTGAAAATCATATTGCTTAAAAAATAAATATTCACCAATAAAAGATGTTTTACCTTTCAAATATAGATGTAAATCAAATAAATATGGGTACTCACCAGATACTCTATCTTGATCAAAATGCATAAAAAGGGATTTTACTGAAAAAAAATGGTGAAATTTCTTAATTCTGATGTAACCTAATATTTATAAAGAATTTTCTGAGAAAAGAAAAAGATCAGAGCTTGAACCCTGATCTTTTATAATGTATTAAGAAATTTTAGACTTAAACGAAAATTGATGAAATTTAAAAACTATCCCTGACTGTCTTTAACCTCCTCATCTGCACTATGCTGAAAACCAATTGCTCTTCTCGGTTCTTCAACCGCTCTGTAAGACTCCAATTCGTCTTTTAAAGCTTTAATTCTGAATTGAAAATCTTCAAGATTGTTTACGATAGCGTCATGAAGAAATTGAGCAACTTGACCGAGATACTCTTCGGTAAGTTTGGATGCCGCTTCACGCAGAGCCCCGTTGATGAGATTTTGATCAATTACCAACTTCTCATTTCTGGTTTTTTGATACAGATTTTTAATTCTCTTTTTCAAACTCTGACTAAAATCAATGATCATGGTGTTGCTGAACGTCTTCATCTGCGAAGATACACTGTGCCAAAACGGAATTTTATCTGCTTTGTTATTTTTTAAAATTTTAAATAATAAAGAATCAGTATCAAGACCTTTTAACATAGAATAGAGAATGATTTCCGCTCTCTCAGCCGCATTGGGAGGAAAAACCGGAACAAGAACATCAAATCTTCCAGGCGCCAGAACCTCTTCATCAATTTCTGAAACCGAATTGGCAGAACCAAGCATCAAAACGTTGGCAGATGTGAATTTGCTGATGTGGTGCAAAATAACTTCCTGAGTTTCGAGATTGCAGGTTGCAACGCTGTTTTCAGCATTTCTCTCCATCATAATTTCATCAAAATCTTCGAGGAAAAGAGCTGCTTTTCCATCTTTCAGCATGGTGCTGATGAAATCATTAAAATTGGTTTGATTTCCATCTATAAGCGAATTTGAAAGATAATGTTTCTTGATTTCCTTAAATCTAAACCCGATAATTTCAGCAATTTTGTTACCCCAGAAAATTTTTCCGCTTCCCGGGGGTCCGTAGAGAATAATTCCCGCAGGCTTATGAATTCCCCAGTCTTTAATCTGTTGAGGATTTAAAAACGGTTCCAAAACTCCCGAAATATAAAAGAACAAATCCCGATAGCCTATAAAGTCACGCTGTTGCAGACTGGTTTTATTTCCAAAATAATTATAAACGAACTGATAATTTCCACCTAACTTCTGATCTACCCCAAAACTGGATACCGATGAGCGAAAAAAGCCGTTATCAAAAATATTATCCTGAAATTCTTTGATGATTTTTTCTACTTTTTCTTCGGGTTGCTTTATGGTTTCTGCAATTTCTTTTGCCGATTTATTTTCATCTAAATCTTTCTCGTACTGACGCAGAAAATCTGAATTTTCACGGGCAAATTTTTCAAAATCATCTTTCACCTCAAAATTGGTAGAAATACATTCTCCAAGCTCAAGATCGAAATCCTGAATAAATCTTTTTATCGCTTCGGGAGATATGTTGAGTTCGTGGGCTAGTTCTGTAAGCTTCATATTCAAATATACTAAATTTTGCTTTTGCAAAATTTAGATTTGAGATTCAAAATTCAAAATTCAAAATTTGAGATTTGAGATTTGAGATTTGAGATTTGAGATTTGAAGTTCGGTATTTTGAAAACAGATCAAATTATATTTTCTTTTATCTTCCCTCTCCCATCTTCCATCTTCCATCTTCCAACTCCCCGCTCCCCACCAATTCTTTCACTCCCTTTGTAACAAACCCGTGAATTCTTCTACTATTTAAACGTAAAGCAAAATAAACATGGAAAAAGTTTTATCAGTAAAAAATCTGACAAAAAAATTCAAAAGAGTCGTGGTGAACGGAATTTCTTTTGATGTTGAAAGAGGCAACGTGTACGGCCTTCTTGGTCCCAACGGAAGCGGAAAATCTACCACATTCGGAATGCTTCTTTCCACCATCAATCCTACTTCGGGCGAATGGTATTGGTTTGGAAAAAAAGGTACAGATCCGGAAACCCTAAAAAGAATCGGTGCCATCATCGAACAACCTAATTTTTACCCTTACCTAAGCGCAGAAAAAAACCTTAAAATCGTAGCTGAAATCAAGGGAACTCCTCACAGCAGAATTGATGAAGTTTTGGCTACTGTAGGGCTTTTGGAAAGAAAAAAAGATGCTTTTAAAACATTTTCTCTTGGGATGAAACAGCGTCTTTCAATAGCTTCTTCTCTTCTCAACAATCCTGAAGTTTTAATTTTGGATGAACCAACCAACGGACTTGATCCTGAAGGAATCATTCAGATCAGAGAAATTATTTCAACAATTGCAAAACAGGGCATCACCATCATTATCGCCAGTCACCTTTTGGACGAAATTGAAAAAATATGCAGCCACGTGATTGTTTTGAAACAGGGAACTGCCATCTACGGCGGAAGAGTGGATGAAATGACCAGCAATAAAGGCTTTTTTGAACTAAAAGCTGATAATAATGCTGCACTTTTACAAGTACTGGAATCTTTAAACTGGTTCAGTTCGGTGCAATCTGAGGGTGAATTTGTAAAAGCCCACGTACGTGACGATGCTTCGGTATCAGCTTCAATGCTCAACCAAAATCTTGCAGAAAAAGGCATTTACCTTTCACACCTCAACAAGAAAAAACTCTCTCTTGAAACTCAATTCCTTGAACTTGTAAAAAACACTAAATAATCATGACTAAATTATTAAAATTAGAATACTACAAAAATCTGAATTATACACCGTTTAAGGTTTTTACGATTATGTATTTTGCGATACTCGTTATTTTTCTCTGTATTGGTTTGATTGACGTTAAAGTCTTCGGAAGCACCATCAATCTGAAAGAACAGGGAATGTATAATTTCCCCGGAATATGGAATTTCACAACATGGACCGTTGCCCTGCTTAAGATATTTTTAGGATTGATCATTGTTTTTTCAATTTGTCAGGAATTCAGCAACAGAATGTTTAAACAAAATACGATTGACGGTTTAAGCAGAGAAGAATTTATTGGCTCAAAACTTTTGACTATCGGTATTTTTACATTGATTTCCACAATTCTTGTGTTTGCAATCACCCTGTTTTTGGGATATCGGTATTCAAACACAACAGATTCAGCTTTGATTTATGAAGAAATATTTTTCATTGGAAATTATTTCCTGAAACTGTTTACATTTTTCTGTTTTCTGATGTTTTTATCCATATTGCTTAGAAAATCTATCTTTGTTTTCCTTGCTTTTTTTGGGATCTGGGTGGCCGAAGGTATTCTTGGCGGAATTGAAACTTACACTAAAGTTGCCGGTACGCAAGCCGCTGAACGCATGAAAATTTTGCAGAACGACTTTTTCATCAGTAAACTTTTTCCTTTGGAAAGTATGTCGAGTCTAATTCCCAATCCGATGGTAAGAACCAACATGGCAAAAATGATGAATTTAAAATACGAATTCACCTACCCAACAGAAAGTTTAATTGCCTGCTTCGTTTGGTGTGTAATTTTTATCGGTGGGTCTTATTTCATTTTAAAGAAGAGAGATTGGTAAGTTGATTTGAAATTTGATATTTGATATTTGATATTTGAATAAACTTAACACATTAAATATTATAGAAAAGTGATTCTTAAAAAGGATCACTTTTATTTTTTTAATACTTTTAAATAAAATTAAAATTTGGATGAAAACAAAATTCATCAGTAATCTATTTCTGTTTTTACTTCTGATAAGCATTATTTCCTGCTCCAAATCTCAGGAAAAAACTGGATTGCCTGTCGCTTTTGAAAATAATGAGAGGGAAGAAAAACCGGTTTTAGACTCAGCAAAAACTCATAAAAATGCACAGGAAGCATTGGATTTCTGTGAGAAAAATAAATTCAATACAGATTTTGCAATTTTGATTGATATGAGTCTGCATTCAGGCGTGAAAAGATTTTTTGTTTATGATTTTAAAACTGAAAAAATAACCCAGCAACATTTGGTAGGACACGGTTGCGGAAGCAACAGCTGGAGCTCAGATGAGTCTAAAGACAGTCCGGAATTCAGCAATGTGGATGGAAGTCATCTTTCATCTCTCGGAAAATACAGAATTGGAGCACGTGGGGTTAGCGAATGGGGTGTCAAAACAAAATATCTGATGCACGGACTTGAAAGTACCAACAGCAATGCACTGAAAAGAGTCATCGTTTTTCACTCTTGGGAACGAATGAGCGATGAGGAAATCTTTCCGAAAGGTTCTCCCGAAGGTTGGGGTTGCCCTACGCTTTCCAACAATGCATTTCTTCAAGTTGATCCACTTCTGAAAACTTCTTCAAAACCTGTTTTGATGTGGATTTATCAATAAAAAAAGACCGCCTCGCGGCGATCTCTAACCAAACACTAATAAACTATGAAAACGTATTATTTTTTATCTAAAAGAGAAATATAATCTCCGTAACCTTTTGCTTTCATTTCCGCTTTCGGAACAAACTTCAGCGATGCTGAGTTGATACAGTATCTTAAACCGCCTTTATCTTTCGGACCGTCATCAAAAACGTGACCTAAATGGGCATCACCCGTCTTGCTTCTTACTTCAATTCTTTCCATTCCTGCAGAGACATCTTTTTTTTCTTCAATCAGTTTTTGTGTAATTGGTTTTGAAAAACTTGGCCATCCGCATCCTGATTCAAATTTATCTGTTGATATAAAAAGTGGTTCGCCTGTTGTGATATCGACATAAATTCCTTCTCTCGTTTCATCCCAATATTCATTTTCAAAAGGTCTTTCGGTAGCATTTTCCTGAGTTACACTGTATTGTTCTGACGTTAATTTACTTTTTAAAGCCTTTTTATCCTGCTTTTGATATTTCACAGCTTTTGGCGGATTGGCATTTTTTGCCATTTCAAACAATCCCGGTTCAATGTGACAATAGCCTCCCGGGTTTTTTTCAAGATAATCCTGATGATAGGTTTCTGCACTGTAGAAATTTTTCAAAGGAATTGTTTCTACCAAAACCGGTTTTTTATAATTTTTCGCCAGTTTTTCAACCTCAGATTTGATAATCGCTTCAGTCTCTTTATCTGTGGAATAAATTCCCGTTCTGTACTGATCTCCTCTGTCATTTCCCTGCTGGTCTTTGCTTGTAGGATCGATTGTTTTGAAATAAAGATCGATCAGCAACTTTAAATCCACCTGCTCTGGATCGTATTTTACTTTTACAGTCTCGGCAAAACCGGTTGTATGACTGATCACCTCTTCATAAGTCGGATTTTTCTTATTTCCGTTGGCATAACCTACTTCCGTAGAAACCACCCCTCTGATCTGTTGAAAAAAATGCTCAGTTCCCCAAAAACATCCACCTGCAAAATAAACTTCCTTTAAGTTTTTATTATTCATTTCTTCTCTGTTATCAGTTTTTGACATATCATTTCCTTTCTTTGGAGATTTCTCGCAAGAGCTGGCAAAAGCCGAAATACCCAAAACAAAGGCGAACAAAACCAAAATATTTTTCATTTTATTTTTATTGAACATTATTTAAATTATTAATCTTTTTTAAAACCATGAGACTTAATCAAATTTAAGGCAAAATTGATGTGTAGTCAAAAGATAATCTCTATTTGGTTTATATTGATTTACGAGATTTTTTGATGTCTGGATTTCAAAAACTAAGGATTGTTGAGTTAATTAAATGTTAATGTCAAAACAGACACTTATCATCAAAATCACCGTGAATATTAGATAAGAAATTGTGACATAAGTTGGGTCAATAGTAAATTAAAAGTTAACCTAATTTGATTATCATCTTCAATCGTCAATCTTTAGAAAAACTTACCCAAAATTTTTAAACGATGTACCATAAGGCACAACAATTGGTTGTAATGAAAATGATATATTTGCATAATCTTAAAAAATTGAAAAGCCTGAATTATGGGAAAGAAAAAATATAAAAAACAACTGCTCAATTCTCTGAAATCACTAAGCACAACTGAACATTATATCCTTGAAAGCATGACAAACCTGATGCTTCTGGGAGAACTTAAAAAAAATAATGTTGATTTTAAAGATGGTGACACTTTCAGTTTTAAGGATAATATTTTTGATTACAGTGAAGATAAAAACATCAGAAAACTGGCAGAACTGAGAAAGAAAATGATGAAAACGATGAATAAAATTGTCGTTAAAAATAATTTTAAAGATAAAGAAATCAAATTTTTAAGCTAAACAGCTTCTAGCAATTGGCTTTTGGCTAATTACTTTCAATTAAGAAACTTAAAAATGAAAAATTTATGATTTACTTATTGCAAACACTTAATTTTTCAAGTATAAAACAACATTAATACATCAAAAAAGTCTCGAAAATTTCGGGACTTTTACTTTATAACTGAAATTTAAAATTACTTCTTCGCTTTTTCTTTCAATTCTTCTTTATCTTTATCTGAAGGATTCCAAACTTTTACCTCAGCATTTTTGTCGATTCCTGAAAGAATCTGAACGTTGATACCGTCGCTTGCACCTAACTTCACATTTATTTTCTTGAATTTTCCGTCTGCCTGCTTCACTTCCACAAAAGGAACATCTTTTCCGTTCTTTTTATCATATTGAATTAAAGACTCATCCAAAAGCAAAGCATTTTTTGCAGATTTCAAAACAATTTCTCCATTAGCAGAAAAACCGGCTCTGATGTACTCATTATTTGGGTTTTTCACATCGCCTTCCACCGGGAATTTAATCGTTCCGTTCTCATCCTTTCCTTTTGGAGCAATCATGGTTAGCGTTCCCGGGAAAGTTTTATTTTGAAGTGCACCGATCACAATATTCATTCCCATGCCCTGCTTTAGTTTTCCGGCTTGAGCTTCATCAATTTCGCCCTGGAAAATCAGTGAATTTAAATCTGCAATCGAACAGATAGTAGTTCCAGCGTTGAATGAATTGGCTTCAATCACCTGACTTCCCACTTTTACAGGAACTTCAAGTACGGTTCCGGCAGCTTTAGAACGGATCTGCGTTGTCGCCAACCCCTGTAATTCCGGGATAGCACCGGTTTTCACGATCTGTAAAGATTTCTGAGCCGTTACCAATTGCTGATTGGCGTTTTTAAGAGCTTGCTGTTGTGTGTATAATTGCTGTTGACCAGTCAAATATTCCTGTTTTGAAATTACGCCTTGTTTGTACAGTTTTTCTGACATTCCAAACTGCGTCTGCGCATTGGAAAGATTCATTTTAGCATTACTGATCTGAAGTTGTGAATTCTGAACGTTCTGTGTTGCATTATTAACCTCCGCAATGTTTGGAATAATTCTCACGGTGGCAATCAACTGTCCTGCCTCTACTCTGTCACCTTCATCTACCAGAATTTTATCAATAATACCTGCGATATTGGGTTTAATTTCGATTTCCTCTTTAGGAACAATTTTTCCGGTAGCCATCACTTTATCTTCCATATTTTGGATGGTCGGTTTTCTGGTAAGGAAAGCTTCGGTCTGTTTAGAATTTGATTTTACCAAATAGCTGATTCCCATAAAAAGGACACCTGCGAAAACAATTCCGAGGACAATGTAGATTGCTTTTTTCCAGCTGAACTTCTTTTTCATATATAGTTTATTTTTTTAATTTCTATTTAAATTGAATTTTGTTGAATACAATTTATGTTTTTTATTACGCCCTTTCAAGGGTTGATATTTATTTCATCAGGTTTTGCCTCATGCTGATTTAGCCCGTCCCTTTATGACTTATTATCTTTTAAGGTAAACTTCGTAAAAACACTGCATCACACTTGATTCTTTTTATTTTTTCTTGGCTCTTTCCCTTGGTTCTTTTTACTTTTACCTTGGCTCTTCTCTCTGGCTCTTTTTACTTTTGCCTTGGTTCTTATAAAATCTATTCCGATCTTAAAGCCTCAATTGGTCGTATTTTCACAGCTCTTTGTGCGGGAATCATCCCGATAATTAAGCCTAAGAAAACCATCACAGACATCGCACTGAAAACGTTTCCGTAATTAACTGTAGGATTGTAAAATGGAAATTCGTCTTGTCCCTGAGTCGCTAAATCCAAGCCCATGAGCAAAAGAATTCCGAAAATAAAACCTAAAAGCCCCGAGGAGAGAGTGATTACCACACTTTCCAAAAGAATCTGATTTCTAACCTCCGAAGGTTTTGCACCCAACGCTCTTCTGATTCCGATTTCTTTGGTTCTTTCTTTTACCGTAATTAAAAGGATATTTGAAATAGCAATTACACCAGCGAGAATCGTTAAAGTTCCTACGATAATGGTTAAAAGCTGCATTCCATCCAAAAATCCGGTTAGTTTTTTAAATTCTTTTCCGAGATTAAAACTTCCGAATGCGTTGGTATCTTCCGGGGAAACTTTATTTTTAGTTTTTAAAACATCTTTAATTTTAACTTCAACATCACTCACTTCTGCATCAGGCTTACTTACGACTGAAAAAACATCAATTTTATCTCCGTTATTGAATAATCTTGTGAACGAAGAAAGCGGAATGTACGCTGTTCTGTCATTTTCCATTGGTCCACCTCTTTTCACTCTGAAAACCCCAATAACATTGTAGAAAACTCCTTTTACGTTGATTGATTTCCCGAGTGGGTTTTCATTTTTCTTCGCATCAAAAAAGTTTTTATAAATTTCTTCTCCAATGACCGCTACGTTTTTATTTTGAGAAAGATCGGCATCATTCAGATATCTTCCGAAAATCAGTTTTTTCTCTGAAATTTTATTTCCGATGGGTGAATCTCCTGTTAAAGTGTATGTTGCATATTTTCCGTTTCTTGACATCTGCTCACCTGCACTTCCGAAATTTCCCCGTGAATTTTGTGGAGAAATATAATCAACTTCCGAAACTTTTCTCTCTAACAAATCAATATCTGAAAGGTGAAGATTCATTTCCCTACCTTTTGGAAAACCATCGTAAGGAATTGAGGTATTTTGTGCCCAAAGAAAAATAGTATTGGTAGCAAACCCTGAAAAAAGTTTATCGAAACCATTTTCCATTCCTTTTGCGGCGCCGAGAAGACTTACATAAAGGAACATTCCCCAGCCCACACCAATCATGGTAAGGAAGGTACGGAGCTTATTATTCTTTAAAGAATAATAAATTTCCTGCCATGTATCTTTACTAAATAGAATATTCATTTTTTATATCTTTTTACTGGAAATCTAAACTTCCATTTGAACCTTAATCTCAATTGATTCTTATCACTTTTTGCCCCTTGAATCTTTTTACTTTTGCCTTGGCTCTTTTACTCGGTTCTCAACGCTTCAATCGGTTTAATTTTCGAAGCTCTGTATGCCGGAACAAATCCTGCGATTAACCCGGAAAGTACAAGTGCGATAAATGCCATAATAATTTCCGTGGTTCCAACACTTGGATTCTTGATGAAATATTCTTCAAGACTGTCGCCGATAAGATGTAAAGTTAAAATTCCAATTCCTACGCCTACAAGTCCCGAAATCACTGTGATTACAACGCTTTCCTGAACAATTAATGCAACAATACTTTTCGGCTTTGCTCCAATGGCTTTTCTTACGCCAATCTCCTTGGTGCGTTCTTTCACGATGTAAACCATAATGTTGCTGATGCCAATAATTCCTGCCAGGAGAGTTCCCAAACCGATAAATCCTACGATTGCAGTAAGCACGGCAATGAATACGAAAGTATCACTCATGTTTTGGGCATTATTCCAGACACGGACACCGTTTTCGTCATCCGGAGAGACATTTTTTCTTGATTTTAATTTATCTTTAAGTTCATCACCATATTTAATGGCCTGATCGGGAGTCAGCTTTTCATCGTAAGCAATGAAAGTTGTACTTACCGTATCAGAGCCCTTTTTCATTTGTTGGAGTGTAGAAATTGGCACAGAAATATGCCTTTCGTCCCAATCGCCGCCATCATCTGAAAAAACACCGATTACTTTAAACATGGTTCCGTTGATATCGATATCTTTTCCTACAGGATTTCCGTTTTTAATTAAATCCCGCTGCACCATTCTTCCGATAACGGCAACACTTTGCTTATTTTTAACGTCATTCGGTGAAAGATATCTGCCGTCTAAAAGTTTTCTGTTTTCAATGAATTTCTCATCCGTTACCGATCCGTTGATTTGATAATTTCCGCTTTCTTTTCCGTATTTTACCAAAAGATTGGCTGTATATCTCGGACTTGCATAACCTACTTTTTCCTTATCAGCATTGACAAGAAAATTGTAATCGTCATTGTTCATTGTTATCTGACGGTCAGACTGCAAACCATTGTATGCAATAGTTGTCTTTCCTGTCGCAATGGTAATCAGGTTTTGGGCATCTCTTGCAAACCCTTCTGTAAAAGCATTTTGTAAACCTTTACCAATTCCGAAGAGTACAATGAAAATGAAAAGCCCCAATGCTACGGTAAAACCCGAAAGCACCGTACGCAAAACATTGCTTCGGATCGAACTGAATATTTCCTGCCAACGGTCTAAGTCAAACATATTTTTCAAGTTTGAAGCGGGAAGCTGGATGATGGAAGTTTCCAAGCTGACCGCTAATTTTTTTAATTAAAGTAATTTTGATTGTAACAGTGCTCTAACTTCGAGCATCCAGCTTCCAACATCCAGCCTATCTACAACACAATCTGCTTTATAAACTCATCACTTTCAATAATGCCATCCCGTAAAATCACGTTTCTTTTGGTTTGTGCAGCTACGTCATTTTCGTGGGTTACTACGATGATGGTTTTTCCTTCGTTGTTGATGTCCTGAAGGAGTTTCATGATATCGTGAGTGGTTTTTGAGTCTAATGCTCCGGTTGGTTCATCTGCTAAAACGACTTTTGGGTCAGTAATCAAAGCCCGCGCGATGGCGACTCTCTGTTTCTGTCCACCAGAAAGCTCGTTGGGTAAATGGTTTGCCCATTGAGCGAGGCCTACTTTCTCAAGATACTCCATTGCTCTTTGGTTACGTTCTTTTCTTGGAACATTTTGATAATATAAAGGAAGTGCAACATTATCTAAAGCGGTTTTATATCCTATCAAATTAAAAGACTGAAAAACAAAACCCAGAAATTTTGAACGGTACTCCGCAGCTTTTACTTCATTCAAGTGTTCGATCGGAATTCCGTCGAGGTCATAAACACCAGAATCTTTTTCATCCAAAATACCAATTATATTAAGAAGTGTAGATTTCCCGGAGCCAGAACTTCCCATGATAGAGACAAATTCTCCAGCTTCAATAGTAAGGTTAATGCCCTTCAACACGTGAAGTTTGCTTTTTCCTGTATCGTATGATTTGTGTAAATCTTGAATTACTAACATTGAATGATCATTGTTTTTGTACCTAATAAGTAGCTTGCAGAAAAGATTTGTTACAAATACTGCAATTAATTAGAAAAAAAGGTATGTTTAACATTTAAAAATTTAATTACCAATTAATTACAATTAACTGTTTAAATCTATATTCAACAGAAACGGCTTTTAAAAACCATAAAGTACTCTAAACCAATAGCAGAGCGAGTTTGAGGTAATTGTGGAAAACTTTTGAGGTTAAAAGACAGTCAATTAGTCTTTAGCCCTTTCCAAATCGTTTCTTTTTTTCGAACTTTGTGCTTCGCACGGTACAAGAGATGAACGAACATAAAAGTTGATAAGTTGAAAATTTAAACATCAACAAATCAAGAGGTTAAACATCTTTTGAGTTTTATACACAGTGATCATTTTTTTTAATTTTAAAGACATTACAATTCGATATGGGAATTTTTGATAAAAGAGTAAGCTACAAGCCATTTGAGTATCCTGAAGTTCTTCAGTTTACAGAAGCGATCAACAAATCTTTCTGGGTGCACTCGGAAGTTGATTTCACGGCAGATGTTCAGGATTTTCAGTCGCAGCTGGAGCCGCACGAAAAAAATGCGGTAAAAAATGCACTTTTGGCGATTGCTCAGATTGAAGTTTCTGTGAAGTCATTTTGGGGTAACCTTTACAATCACTTACCAAAACCGGAATTGAATGGTTTGGGATCTACATTTGCAGAATGTGAATTCCGTCATTCTGAAGCGTACTCGCGTTTGCTGGAGGTTTTGGGATATAACGAAGAATTTTCTCAGGTTGTAGAAGTTCCTGCGTTGAAAAAAAGAATTGATTTCTTATCCAACGTATTGAAACATGCCAATTCTGCAACTCCGAAAGAATATGTTTCTTCTCTGCTTTTATTCAGTATTTTGATTGAGAATGTGTCTTTGTTCTCTCAGTTTGCCATTATTTTATCATTTACAAGATTTAAAGGTTTCCTGAAAAATGTTTCCAATATTATTGCATGGACTTCTATTGATGAGCAGATTCACGCGAATGGCGGAATTTATCTGATCAACAAAATCCGTGAAGAGCAGCCGGATCTTTTAACTGATTCTGACATTGAAGATATTTATACTTTGGTAGACCAGTCTATCGAACTGGAAGGAGAAATTTTAGATTGGATCTTTGAAATGGGTGAACTGGATAAGTTCTCAAAACAGGATTTAATCAATTTTATGAAATACCGTGTTGACGAAAGTTTAACCAAAATCAACATGGAAAAACGATACAACACTACTGCAGAACAGTACAGCCCGATGAAATGGTTTGAAGAAGAAGTTTTCGCCAATTCTATGGATGATTTCTTCGCAAAAAGACCGGTGGATTATACGAAGCATGATAAGAGTATTACGGCGAATGATCTTTTCTAGATTTAAGATTTAAAATTCAAGGTTTAAGACTATTTGGGCGCCTATTTCCGCCTTCCACTCCCGCTTTTTTGTTATTGCGAACAACGTGAAGTGGTTTGTTGAACTATTTGTGAATAGCAATAACAAAAAGAGCTCCGTTCAAGTCGGGGCGCGAGTGATTCGAGAAACGAAAGATTAGTATTAGAGATGTCATGCTGAGCTTGTCGAAGCATCCGCACAAGAGATGAGATTGCTTCGTTCCTCGCAATGACAGAAAGAAATAATTGGCTTAAAAAAAACCTAACGGGTTTTAAAAACCCGTTAGGTTTGTCTGGAATCGCTTTTTAACGGATTTTCGGAAAAGGCTGTTTCCCGCAATGACAAAAAAAGAAAATATGATTAATGTAATCGTAAGTTATACCGTAAAACCTGAGTTTGTTTCTGAAAATAAAAGCAATATTCAGAAGTTTTTGAATGACTTTAAAACTTTGGATCAGACAAAATTTGAGTATAAAGTTTTTGTAAAAGATGATGGTGTTACGTTTGTTCATTTTTCAAATTATGAAAACGAAGAAGTTCAGAATGAGGTTTTAAATATGCCGTCCTTCAAAGAGTTTCAGAGATTAAGAGACAAAAGCGGACTGAATGATTCTCATAAAGTTGAGTTTTTGAAGTCTATTTGAAATAAAAAAGAACACCAGCGAAGTGAGAGTCGAAAAAGTTAGTATTAGAGATGGCATGCTGAGCTTGTCGAAGCATTTCCGCAAAAAGAAAAGATTGCTTCGTTCCTCGCAATGACAGAGGATTAAATAAAACCTCATAGGTTTTGGAAACCTATGAGGTTTGGCTGGAAACTTCAATAGGAACGGTCTTTAGCCTGTTTACAAAAAGAGGAAGTTCTTTGGCTTTAGCCAAAACTTATGATTGATTGCGCGCAAAGAACCTTGACAAGGTTGATTTAAAAGCGGGAAGGTCAATTGATTGGAAGAGATTGCTTTCCCGAAGGGTCGGGACAGGCTGTTCCTCGCAATGACATTCAGGGTGAAAAAACCTAACGGGTTTTGAAAACCCGTTAGGTTTGGCTGGAATCTAAGGAAAAACGAAACGTCGTCTTAGCCCTGATTGCAGCGGCATCCTTTTTTGTGATTGCGATGGCAGAAAAGTGAAGGTGATAAAATAATGTTGTCCGCAATCACAAAAAAGATATAGCGGAAAGCAGGTAGAACAGTGAGGAGACAGACAAAATTTTCTGCTCCTAAAAAATAATAACATAACAATGTACCTGGTACATTTTACAATATAAAAGATGGAAGAACAAAACAACAATATCTGGTGGCTCAACGAAGAATCTGAGCAAATGCTGAACAGAGGTTACCTTCTGAAAGGGGAAACCGTAGACGGTGCAATCGACAGAATCACGACTGCCGCAGCAAAAAAATTGTACAAACCTGAACTGCAGCCGGCTTTCAAGGAGATGATCATGAAAGGATGGATCAGTTTTTCTTCTCCGGTGTGGGCGAATATGGGAACGCAGAGAGGTCTTCCAATCTCTTGTTTCAACGTGCATATTCCGGACAGCATTGAAGGAATTACCCACAAAATGGGTGAAGTGATTATGCAGACGAAAATCGGGGGCGGAACTTCGGGATATTTCGGGGAACTTCGTAACAGAGGAACTGCGGTAACCGATAACGGAAAATCTTCGGGTGCTGTTTCGTTTATGAAACTGTTTGACACTTCAATGGATGTCGTTTCCCAAGGCGGTGTGAGAAGAGGTGCTTTTGCGGCTTATCTTGATGTTGACCACGGTGATATTGAAGAATTTTTATCAATTAAAGACATCGGAAGTCCGATTCAGAACCTGTTTACAGGAATTTGTGTACCGGATTACTGGATGCAGGATATGATCGACGGTGATGCCGACAAACGTAAAATCTGGGCGAGAGTTTTGGAAAGCCGTCAGCAAAAAGGTCTTCCTTATATTTTCTTTACGGATAACGTGAACAGAAACAAACCGCAGGTGTACAAAGACCTTGGACTGACCGTAAATGCGAGTAATCTTTGTTCGGAAATTATGCTTCCTTCAACCAGAGAGGAATCTTTCATCTGCTGTCTTTCTTCTATGAACTTAGAATTATATGACGAGTGGAAAGATACGAACGCGGTACAGTTGGCGATTTATTTCCTTGACGCTGTTTTGTCTGAGTTTATCGAAAAAACGGAAGGAAATTACTATCTAAAAGGAGCAAGAGACTTCGCGATGCGTCACAGAGCGCTTGGTTTGGGAGTTTTGGGATACCATTCTTATCTTCAGAAAAACATGATTCCTTTTGAGAGTTTTGAGGCGACGCAGTTTAATGCAAGAGCTTTCAAACACATCAGAGCTCAGGCGGATATTGCATCAAAAGAACTGGCCAACATCTACGGTGAACCGGAATTACTGAAAGGTTACGGAATGAGAAATACAACGGTAATGGCGATTGCTCCTACCACTTCAAGTTCGGCGATTTTGGGACAGACTTCTCCAGGAATTGAGCCTTTTGCATCAAACTATTACAAAGCCGGTTTGGCAAAAGGAAACTTCATGCGTAAGAATAAATACCTTGCTAAATTGCTTGAAGCGAAAGGTCTTGACAATGAAGAAACATGGAGAACGATTATGCTCAACCATGGTTCTGTACAGCATCTGACTGAACTGACTGAGGAAGAAAAAGCAGTGTTTAAAACGTTCAAGGAAATTTCTCCGATGGAGATTATTTCTCAGGCTGCACAGAGACAGCAATATATCGATCAGGCGCAGTCATTGAACTTACAGATCCCGTCTACGATGCCTGTAAAAGATGTAAATTACCTTTATATTGAGGCATGGAAGAAAGGTGTGAAAACTTTGTATTATCAAAGAAGTTCGTCTGTTTCTAAGGAGATGATGGTGAATTTTGTGACGTGTTCTGCTTGTGAAGCTTAAAATCTACTGAATATGAATTATTTTAGTAGACTATTCTCAACAAATACACTCAACAATATCTTTACTCCAAACACTGTTGCAAAATTGACATATGTCAACAGGAATAGCATAGAGGAGGATTTAGGAAAGTATTTAGAATTGCCTGGAAAACAAATTATTTTATATGGTCATTCTGGTAGTGGTAAAACGACCCTTTTAACAAATAAACTTAAAAGTCAAAATATTAATTTTATAAAGACACATTGTGAATCTAATACAACTTTTAATGACCTTCTTTTACAAGCCTTTGATGAATTAAACAGATACTACACAATTGAGAAAAGTATTAATTCAACGTATACAATTAATTCTGAAACAAAAGCCGAGTTTAAGTTTATAGGTTCAAAAATTGGTGAGAGTAATTCTGATTCATATGGAACCAAATCCCAAAAAATTGTTCCAATGCAATTAACCCCTCAAAAATTAGCTAAATTTTTGGGCGAAATCGAAAGTGTATGGATAATTGAGGATTTTCATAAAGTTTCAGACAATGAAAAAAAGAGAATTGCTGATGTTGTAAAAATTTTTATTGATAGTGCAAACGAATTTTCCAAGGTCAAAATAATATGTATTGGTGCTGTAGGGACAGCGAGGGAGTTGATAGAACTTGACAACAATTTAAATAATAGAGTTGCTGAGTTATTTGTCCCGTTGTTGACAAATGAAGAAATAAAATCTATCGTAAAAAAGGGTTTTGATTTGCTTAATGTAAGAATTGATAATGAACTACAAGAAAAGATAGTTTACTACTCTAATAATCTAGCTTCAATAACTCATCAAATCTGTTATGATATATGTTTTCATAGTGGAATTAAGAAGTCCAGATTCTTTTCTGATTTATTAAACAATAATGCATTTAAAATTGCAATAAATTCTTACGTTAGAAAAAACTCGGATACTTTCACAAAAATTTATGATAGTATTGTCTGTCAGAGTTATGGTTGGAACGTATTAAAAACTTTTGAATATTCTGAAAAAGAATATTTGTCATTTAATGAAATAAAAAATAGAATCCCTGCCAAAAAGAGACCGTTAGATGAAGAATTGATTAACTACATGAGTCAGTTAGGCTCATTAGAATACAAAGAAATCATTAGATATGACAAAAGCTCACAAAAATATTCTATTTCCAGTCCATTCTTTAGTGCATTTTTAAAAATGAAATTTGCCCTTGAGAGGAATGAGCAAAAAGATGTCAAAAATAAAAGACGAAATAAGAGAGACAATAAATATACGATTGAAAGAAATATGCCAGAAAGAAGTTTAATGTTCGACGATAATTTTTTTGTTAGATATAATGATATTCTTGATAAGCTATTAGAGAATCAAATAAAATTGAAAACTCAAATATCACAAATCGAAAATGACAGGTGATTGAAATTAATTAATGAACCATGCTCATGCATGGTTTATTTTTTCTATAAAAAGTAAAATAAACTTTACATATTGTAAAATATTCTTTACATTTGTTTCATCAAAAATTACAAACATGACTACATTACAACTTTTACCCAACCGTTTTAAGATGATTGGTTGGTTTATTTTTCTTCCGTCATTGATTTTGGGATTGATTTCTCTTTCGGGAGTGATGAGTTTTGAAATCTCATTGCCGGTTGTCTACAATTCGGGATTTTTCAATGATGAAAATCAAGGTTTTCTTAAAACTGCAGAGATTGATTTATTTCCAAATCTCTTTGGGATTTTAATTATCATCGGAGGAATTCTGGTGGGATTTTCAAAAGAGAAAATTGAAGATGAATATATTTCGAGCTTAAGATTAAAATCGGTTTTCTGGAGTTTGATTGTCTCCTACTCTATTGTTCTTATTTTGTTTCTTACTATTTTCGGAAGCGTATTTCTTACCGTGATGATTCTCATTATGTTTTTGCCTTTGGTTTTATATGTTTTCAGATTTAATTATTTACTGATTAAAAAATGAAAAATACCATTAAAATCGAAAGAGCTTTAAAAAGCATTACGCAGGAAGATTTAGCGAAAATAATCGGTGTATCGAGGCAGACGATCAATGCCATGGAAGCGGGAAAATATGTTCCGTCAACGGTTTTGGCCTTGAAGATTGCGGGATATTTTGGGAAGAAGGTGGAGGATATTTTTGAGTTGGAGGATGGGGATTGAATGTAAATTTCCTTAAATTAGTTTTATTTAAAATTGATGAACAAACTTTTTATAATCTTACTGATTTCGGTAATACATTTGTCCTATTCCCAAACTAAAATTTATGCATTTGTGGGCAAGAAAATTTCTGTAGAAAGAGTGAAATCTGAAAACAATTTCTATTTAAAATATAAAAATGTTTACAAGGTGGAACAAAGTTTCGATGATGAGATCAAGACAGATACGCTCGTTTTTAATTCATACACACATATGAATCAAATTCAATACTCAGTTTACGATTACGCAATCATCTACCTTGTTAAAAATGAAACCGGTGAATTAATTCATCGAAGAACCTATTACGAACCAATCATCTTAAAGAAAGATGGAATATGGTATGGATTTGACAGGTCAGATAAAACCATCGATGATTACGAAATTGCTCATAATGAACATCTTAATATCAGAAAAAATCTCTCAATCGGAAAGGCAGTTTTTCAAGAGAAAATCAAGAAAAGATGGCTTATTAACGCTTTTTATCCAAAGCAATTCTTTTCGCCAATCGGTAGAAACAGAGTTGAGATTAAATATCTTAAATCAGCAGAAAAACTTTTGAAATCTAATTAGATTTACTATTTTTAATATTCCACAAAACTAAATAAACAGTTATGAAATTCGGACAAGTAGAAGACCCGTCAAAAATAGATTTTACATTACCAAAAGATCATTCAAGAACCAAGGAAATTTTAAAGCAAAATAAAAAGGGACTTGAAAATATCTCGATCGGTTGTGCAAAATGGAACAAAACTGATTTGAAAGGTTTTTATCCGAAAGGTACAAAGGACGAATTGGGCTACTACTCTACGCAGTTTAATTCTATCGAACTGAACGCTACTTTCTACGGAATGCCGACTTCAGAACAGGTTTTGACATGGAAGGAAAAAACTCCCGCAGATTTTAAATTCTTCCCGAAAATCACCAATACAGTTTCACATTTCAGAAGACTTTTGAATATTGATGATGTCGTTACTCAGTTTGCAACAGCAGTATTGAATTTTGATGAAAAACTGGGAATGGTTTTCCTTCAGCTTCACGATAATTTTAAACCGAAAGATTACGAAAGACTGGAGCAGTTTGTAAATAAATGGCCGAAAGAGGTACCCTTAGCCATCGAACTCAGAAATACGGAATGGTTTACTGATGAAGAGGTTTTCGATAAAACCTGCCAGCTTTTTGAGAATAATCAGATTACAAATATTATCGTTGATACAGCCGGAAGAAGAGATATGCTTCACATGAGATTAACGACACCAAATGCTTTCATAAGATACGTTGGAGCCAATCATGAAAGTGATTACGAAAGATTAGACGACTGGTTGAAACATCTGACAAAATGGAAAAAAGAAGGTCTACAAAATCTCTATTTTTTCGTGCATCAGAATCTTGAAAAAGCTTCCCCACTGCTTTCTTCTTATCTTATCAAAAATATGAATGAACAATGGAAAACCGACATCCACATTCCGGTAATGGGACAGGAAAATATGCCGAGTTTGTTTTAATTTTTCTTTCGCAAAATAAGAACGAGATTCAGAAAGATCAAAAGTAGGTTTAAGGTGACCCAAATTCCTGAAAACATATTTTTGTAGTTGTCTTCTTCAATTTCTTTTTTTGCAATGGCTGAAAGCTTTTCACTCTGATTGATGTAATTCTGAACTTCAATCATTTGATCCATATTTTTATTGGGAACAGCATGTTGTGAGAAATAAACGAGATTTTTTTTGCCTAAATATCCTGCAATCCAGTATTCATCGGAGTTTTTCATAGCCAAATATTCTACACGGTAATATTCGGGGCGAATTTTTCCGATATGGCTGGTTTCTAATACCTCCGAAGTCGCACTTTTATTCACTTTAATCAAATAAAAATCCAAAGCCTGCGGAAGCTTATTGATTAACTGTAGCGAAACTGAATGATCTACAATCCGGATTGTACTTTTTTTGATAAACCAATAAGTAAAAAGAGAAATGGCGAAAACTAGACTTAGAACTCTGAATAATTTAGACAATTCTCCCGCTCGTCCTTTACGTATTTTTGACAGAAAAAGCGAGAGTACAAGAATCACAAAAACCAATGAAAGAATAAATCCCATGAAACAAAGATATGAATAGATTTTTTAGCCTAAAACATTAATCTACATTCCATTCTTTATAAAACTGGTCGAGGAAAGCAAGCATAAACTGATGTCTTTCTTCAGCTATTTTTTTACCTTCATCGGTGTTCATTAAATCTTTCAACAGCAAAAGTTTTTCATAAAAATGATTGATCGTAGTGCCGTCTGATTTTTTGTATTCTTCCTTTGACATATTGAGTTTTGGTTGAATATCAGGATGATACATCAGATTATTTTTAAAACCTCCGAAATTGAAAGTTCTCGCAACCCCAATCGCACCAATGGCATCGATTCTGTCGGCGTCCTGAACAATTTTTAATTCAATTGGTAAATCTTTTGGTGCTTCTCCCCTATTTTTAAACGAAATATTCTGAATTACAAACAAAACCTGCTGAATTACGTTCTCATCGACCTTTAAATTTTCCAATAATTCTCCTGAAATTTTTAACGCCAAAGTTTCGTCGCCATCATGAAATTTTGGATCAGCAATATCGTGAAGTAAAGCAGAAAGTTCAACCACTTCAAGATTGCACTTTTCAGTTTGGGCAATTTTTTTTGACAATTTCCAGACTCTTTCGATGTGAAACCAGTCGTGACCGGCTTCTGCGCCTTCAAGTTTTTGCTTTACGAATTGGATTGTTTTTTGGATTGTGTTGTTCATTTTTTAGTTTAATTTAGTTATTCGCGGAAAACCACCCCGTCAAAAATTCTAGCGAATTTTCGCCACCCCTCTATTGGAGGGGAATTATGACGATTACATTTTATAATACTTTAATATCTTAAAGTACAGTTATTCAATCTCATTCAAAACAATATCCCAAAGATTCTCATTATAGCTTCTGAAAAAATTGATGTGACCTATTTTTCCTCTTTCAGATTCTGAAGTTTTTAGAATTTTGAATTGAGGTTTTAAATTGGAGTAAGTTTCATTCATTAAAGACTTCACTCCTTTTTCCGTCAGCCAGACGTCATCTTCAGCATATAAAACCAAAACATTTTGATTTAAATCTTTAGAATAATCAATCGTTTTTTCTAATAATTTGTCGGTAGATTTCCGGTTCAAAATTAAGGTTCTCCAGTCATAAGCGCAATTTTTTGGAAGACTTTCTCCAAGTCCAAACCAATGTGCTGGAAAATAGCCTAGTAACTCTGTAAAAAACGGCTGAACAACTCCGAAACCAAAAAAAGCTTCAATTTTTGTCTTCCATTTCAGGTTTCCGATAAAGGCATTTTGAGTTGCAACGAAAATCAACTTTTCAAATACTTTAGAATCTTCGTTCATCCCAACAATCAAGGCTCCGACTGAATGTCCGAGGCAAAATTTGGTATGATTTGGAAAGTTTTGAATTAAAAAATCCGTTATCGTTTTAAAATCAGAATTTCCCCAAGAGCGCATTGATGCTTTTGATTTTTTAAGATTTGCAGGTTTTGAAAGCCCGATTCCTTCGTAATCATAGGTAATTACAGTGATATTATTTCTTTTGGCAAATGCTGCAAAGGAAAAATAAATCTGCTGCCGAACGCCTGTAGCTGAATTAATGAGCAAAAGTTTTTTGCTGTCATCTTCCGGTTTGAAAATATGCAGACAAATTTTCGCACCATCAAGATTGGTAAGATACATTCTTTCCATAAAGAAAAATTCCACCTCAAAGGTGGAAAAATTATGTGATTATAAAAACTCCGAAAAGCTTTTTAAATATGCATTAAATAACGTTTAGAGAAGTTCTTTCAATTGAGGAAGTCCCGTTTGAGCGCCTGTTTTCAGAGATACTTTTGCAGAAACTTTATTTCCGAGATTTACGCAGTCTTTCAGATCATTTCCATGTGCAAAAGCGTATGCAAATCCGCAAGTAAAGCCATCTCCCATCCCAATCTGATACTTCATCGCTTCATTTTCCTCTCTCTGGTACTTCATTTCCGTTTTATCGTGATAAACTGTAGTATTGGTTTCATCACGTACAAACAGTTTATTTGAATATTTTTTTACAATAGATTCAAGATTTTCACTGTCGAAAAGCACAGAAAGCTCATTGCTTCTTGCAATAATAAAATCCGACTGTTCCAAAATGATCTGATCAATTTTTCTTGCCGGAGAAGCATATAAACCTACAATTTTCCGATGAAGTTTGGCTTTTAAAACGGCATGTTTCAGAAGTTCATCAGAAATTTCAAGCTGTATGAGAACCATATCACTTTCGCGGATGTACTTGTCTGCAGCATCAATATTCTGCGTTGTCAAACATTGGTTTGCAGCGGGAATGACTACTACAGAATAGTCGTTATCTGTTTTTGTAATGAATGCGCTTCCTGTAGTCTCAAGATCAGTCTCTGAAACAAAACCCACGTTTACATTTTCTTTTACCAGATTTCTCATGATCTGCTGACCCGCAGGATCCATCCCCACACAACCGATAAAGTAAACATGAGCTCCCAAACGGGACATCCCTACCGCCTGATTGGCACCTTTGCCTCCAAAAAAGTATTCAGATTTCCTTGCAGAAACAAATTCATTGGGCTTCGGCAGTCTGTCTGTTGTGACCATCTGATCAATAGAGCAGCTTCCAATCACAATTACTCTGGGTTGAGATTTTGAAAATTTCATTTATATGTGAATATGCCGACTAATTTAGTTCAAAAAACTATATCTTTTACTGAATTTCAATAAATTCTGTAACAATCTTCACAGGCTTATGATTTTTGTCGAATCCAATGTAACTTGCATAAAATCCTTCGCCATATCCTGTTTCAAAGGCGAAAATATTTCCCGGTTTACTGTCAAAGGGTTTTAAGAAAGCGTACTGATCTATCGCACCATTTTCATCAAAGAAATGCTCATGGAAAAACTCCTCATAAATTCCCATAAAATCTGCTCCTTTGCTGTGATACAACTTTTGCTCAAGCTCATTAAGGCTGTCCTGAGTTTCAAAATCCATAAAGCATCCCATACCGCTTTCTACGGGGTAACCAAAGACTTCCTCATCAGCTAAATCCTTTAGATTTTGCCCTTCCGTGGTTGCCATTTCCCAATTAACAATCTCAGTTTTGCCAAAAACAATTTCGCCGTACGCCACGCAATTGCTTTCTCTTTCTTTGTGAAGCAAAACCTGAAATTCACCCTTCGGAAATACTGAAGTAAAAGGCTTCATATCATTAGTCAAAACAGGATCACAAGCGACAAGTTTTCCGCTCGACAGATAGATTTTCCCGACTTCAAAACTTTCTAATAGCGGACTTTCTACAAAGTCTTTTGAGAAGAGTTTTGATATGTTTTTTATGTGTGTCATTATTTTGTTGGATGTTTGATGTTGGAAGCTGGGTGTAGAAAACATCTCACATCCAGCATCCAGCATCTTACAATGTTTTTAATTTCTCTTCCAGCAACGCAATTTTATCCTGAGCATCTTTTTGCTTTTTACGCTCTACTTCTACGATTTCTGGTTTTGCGTTGGCAACAAATTTTTCGTTTGAAAGTTTTTTATCAACCGAAATCAAGAATCCTTTCAGATATTTCAATTCTTCTTCGGTTTTAGCTTTTTCTTCAGCTAAATCTAAGTTTTCACTTAAAGGAATTGAAACTTCTGTAGATCCAACTAAGAATGTGAAACTTGGTTTATCTGTTTTTGTTCCAAAATGAATTTCAGAAACATTGGCTAGTTTTCTTACAACTGCTTCATTCGGAAATTCTGCAGCATTGGTGAAAATCTCAACTGCTTCTCTTGGCGAAATCCCTTTGGTCTGACGGTAATTTCTTACACCTGAAATCAATTCTTCTGAAGTTTCAAAATTTTTGATAATATCTTCACTGAAAGCATCTGCTTTTTTCTGCTGAGCGATTACCAAAGCTTCCTGTGTACTTCTTTCGGAAATTGCCTGCCATAATTCCTCCGTTAAGAAAGGCATAAATGGATGTAGCAACTTCATCAATTCTTCAAAGAATTCAATAGTTTTGGTATAAACATCTTTAGAGATTCCTTCTCCGAAATTTGGTTTGATTGCTTCTAAATACCATCCGCAGAAATCGTCCCAAATCAATTTATAAATCAAATGCAAAGCATCAGAAATCCTGAATTTTTCAAACTGATCGTTGATTTCAACAATGGTTTTGTTGAGCTTATTTTCAAACCATTCGATAGACTGTTTGTCGGAATCATTCAAAGGTTTGTCTTCGTGATTCCACATATTGATCAAACGGAAAGCGTTCCAGATTTTTGTAGCAAAATTTCTTCCCTGCAACATCAAATCCTCATCAAACAACAAATCGTTTCCGGCAGGTGCGCTCAACAAACTTCCTACACGTACACCATCTGCACCGTATTTTTCAATTAAATCTATCGGATCCGGAGAGTTCCCTAATTGTTTAGACATTTTTCTTCTCTGCTTATCTCGTACGATTCCTGTGAAATAAACATTCTGGAAAGGAACTTTTCCTCTAAATTCCAACCCTGCCATAATCATTCTTGCTACCCAGAAGAAGATAATATCCGGACCTGTTACCAAATCTGAAGTCGGGTAATAATAGCTGATATCTTTATTATCAGGATTATTTAATCCATCAAAAACCGACATCGGCCACAACCAAGAAGAGAACCAGGTATCAAGAGCGTCTTCGTCCTGACGCAAATTTGAAATTTGAAGGTTTGAAATTTGAGATTTTTCTTTCGCAAGTTCCAGCGCTTCTTCAATGTTTTCTGCAACAACGAAATCATTTTCACCTTCACCATAATAGAATGCTGGAATCTGCTGTCCCCACCAAAGCTGGCGGGAAATATTCCAGTCGCGGATGTTTTCCATCCAATGTTTATAAGTATTTTTAAACTTTTCAGGATAGAATTTCACTTCGTCATCCATCACAACGTCTAAAGCAGGTTTCCCGATTTCAGACATTTTTAAAAACCACTGTACAGAAACTTTTGGCTCAATAACAGCGCCCGTTCTTTCAGAAGTTCCTACTTTATTTACATAATCTTCAGCTTTCAACAAAAGATTGTTTTCTTCTAATTCTTTTGCGATTTGTTTTCTTACCTCAAATCTGTTTTTTCCTGCATAATGCAATCCATGCTCGTTCAGATTTCCGTCATCATCCAAAGAATCGATGATTGGTAACTGATGTTTTTGTCCGATTTCGTAGTCGTTAACATCGTGAGCCGGTGTTATTTTCAAGGCACCTGTTCCGAATTCGATATCCACATATTCGTCTTCGATAATCGGAATTACTCTGTTTACAATGGGTACAATTACGTTTTTACCTTTCAGATGAGCATATCTTTCGTCATTTGGGTTGATACAAACTGCAGTGTCACCAAAAATAGTTTCAGGACGAGTTGTTGCAACCGAAAGGAATTCCTCAGTTCCCTCAATTTTATACTTTAGGAAATATAATTTTCCGTTTTGCTCTTTAAAAATAACTTCTTCATCAGAAATATTGGTTTTTGCTTCAGGGTCCCAGTTTACGATTCTTGAGCCTTTATAAATAAGACCTTTATTGTACAGATCCACAAAAGATTTAATCACCTGCTGGGACATTTTATCTTCTAAAGTGAATCGTGTTCTGTCCCAATCGCAAGAGCAACCCAATTTTTTCAATTGTTCAAGAATAGTTCCGCCGTATTTATCTGTCCAATCCCAAGCGTGTTTCAAAAATTCCTCTCGTGTAAGATCAGATTTATTGATGCCTTCAGATTTCAGTTTGGCAACAACTTTTGCTTCCGTAGCAATCGAAGCGTGGTCTGTGCCGGGAACCCAACAAGCGTTGAAACCCTGCATTCTTGCTCTTCTTACCAATACATCCTGAATGGTATTATTTAACATGTGCCCCATGTGAAGAATTCCAGTGACGTTTGGCGGAGGAATTACTATCGTATAAGGCGGTCTGTTATCTGGTGTTGAATTAAAATACTTGTTTTCAAGCCAGAAGTTGTACCATTTCTGTTCTGTTTCCTGAGGATTATATTTTTCTGAAATCTGCATAAATTCTAATTTCTTTATCTTACAATTTGCAAAAATAGTTTAAAGTAAAAAAATGTAAGCACTAATTAAAATAATTTTTAACTTTGTTCTTCAAAATTATCTAACATACATATCAACTTTAAGAATATGAAAAATTTATTAGCTGGAATTGCTCTCTTCGGAACATTCGCTTTTGCATCTGCGCAAACTATCACTTTTGACAATACTACTTTCGATTACGGAACAATCAAACCAGGATCTGACGGCACAAGATTTTTCACCGTTACCAATACAGGAGATAAGCCTTTGGTGCTTTCAAATGTAAAGCCATCTTGCGGATGTACAGTTCCAGAGTGGAGCCAGGATCCAATTTTACCCGGGAAATCTTCAAAAATAAAAGTGGGATATAATACTGCTCTGGCAGGTGGATTCCAAAAGATGATTGAAGTATTCTCAAACGACCCTGTAAATAGCAGAAGTATTATTTACATCAAAGGAAACGTAGACGCTAATGCTGCAGAAGTAGCTCCTGAGCCAATCGTTGAAGTAAAACCTCTTACCCCAGAAGAAGTGAAAGCTCAACAGGCTGCAGAAAAAGAAGCAGCTAAAATGGCAGCTAAAGAAGCTAAAAAGGCAGCTAAAGAAGCTAAAAAAGCAGCAAGATTAGCAGAAAAGGCAGCTAAATAATTTTAAGAAAACAAATTTTATATTAAGCCATCTCACATCGGGATGGTTTTTTTTGCTATTTTAGTTTTAAATATAAAATAATGAATACTGATTTTTCAGAAGATTTTAAAATAAAAGGTAAATTCTCAATCAAGAAAACCGAAACTTCTTACAAAGGAAAACTAACGAAAGAAGAAGGCCTTGAAATCATCACACAGGAGAAAGAGAAACTGCGCGAGCTGCAGGAAAAACTGTATGCCGACGGCAGCAAATCTTTATTGGTCGTACTTCAGGCAATGGATGCCGCAGGAAAGGACTCGTTGATTGAGCATGTTTTCGGAGGTGTAAATCCTCAGGGCTGCAATGTGACGAGTTTTAAAACTCCAAGTTCTAAAGAATATTCGCATGATTTTCTGTGGAGACATTATTTGGCAGTTCCTCAGAAAGGAATGATTGGAATTTTTAACAGATCTCACTACGAGAGTGTTTTGGTCTGCAAGGTGCATCCCGAATATAATTTAAGCGAAAAAACCTGGGACGATGTGAAAGAATTCGACGATAAATTTTGGAAAAACCGTTACGAAAGCATTGCTAATTTTGAGAAACATTTAGCTAATAATGGCACCACAATCATAAAAATTTTTCTGAATGTTTCTAAAGACGAGCAAAAGAAAAGACTTCTCGACCGCATCAACGAACAGGAAAAAAACTGGAAATTTTCTGCTTCAGACCTTCCCGAAAGAGCTTTGTTTGACAAATACATGGATTGCTATGAAACCGCAATCAATGAAACTTCAAAAGATCATGCGCCCTGGTACGTAATTCCTGCAGACAATAAGTGGTTTGCAAGACTGGCAGCGATTCAGATTATTATAGAAACTTTAGAAAAAATGGATTTGAAATTCCCTCAGCTTTCTGAAGAAGACAGAAAAGGTTTGGATGAGGCTAAAAAACAGCTAGAAAGCGAATAGGAAGAGCCAAGGAAAAAGTGAAAAGAGCCACGTGGAATACCACAAATGTATAAATTTTTAAAATTTTAAAGGAGTCAAGTTAGAAGTAAGACATGAAAGGAAGATGTGTGATTTAGACACCCGACATCCAACACCGAGCTTAAAAAAAATCACGAGAAAACCTGTAAGCCGGATTCTGTATCCCGAAGAATCGGAATGCCTGTTATTTATCTACGTTGTACATTGCTGCACAACTTGAGCTGATTACCCCTCGGTTTTCGGGACGGGCAGCCCCTATTTTCATTTCTGAAAAGCACCGATATACTTACCATTGCACCGCAAAGAGTTTACCTGGTTTCACTACAGCCGAACTGTACCTGCTTTCTGTTGCACTTGTCCTATCTTCACAGATGACGGATGTTATCCGCTTTGCTGCCCTATGGTGTCCGGACTTTCCTACCCTCAAAAAAAATGAGAATCAACAGGCCGGTTTTCTCGTGGGCGCAAAGATACGATTTAATCTAACAATGGAGCAGTGTAACAATTTACAATGAATTTAATCTTAAAATGAAGCGATGTAACATTCTACCAATGTAATTTAGCAAAATTATATGTCACTTATAATAAGAAACAAATGTGTTTTTAATTGTTACACTGCTACATTGATAAATTGTTACATTAAATTATTATCTTCGTGCAGTTGAAAAACTAAATTGGTGACCAAGGAAAAAGAATTTGCGCAGCTGATCAAAAATAATCAGGGATTGATTATAAAAGTGTCGCGTCTTTACACCAATTCCCTTGAGGATGAGGAAGATCTCTTTCAGGAGATCGTTCTTCAACTTTGGAAAAGCTATGATTCATTTAAAGGAAACTCAAAAATTTCTACCTGGATGTACCGTGTGGCACTGAATACAGCCATTACTTTATTCAGAAAAAAAAGCAAATCTTTACAGACCAACGAGCTCGATATCAACCTCAGAGATTATGAGGATGATCAAGACGATAAGCAACAGCAAATCTCACTTCTATATCAGGTTATAAAAACGTTACCCAATGTGGAAAGAGCTATTGTGATGATGTATCTGGACGACCTTCCGTACAGAGATATTGCAGAAAACCTTGGTATTACGGAGGTAAATGCCCGGGTAAAAATGAACAGACTGAAAAAAATTCTTAAAGAAAAGATGGAAAAATATGCCTGATTTTGATTTAGACAGCTTTAAAACCACCTGGCAAAAGCAACCCGTTGAGAATAAATATAATGACAGTGAGATCCTGAAGATGCTCAATAAAAAATCGCGCAATTACATGAAATATATTTTCTGGATCAGCGCGGCAGAGTTTATATTTATTACATTATTTGGATTTTATTACATTTTTCAAGGTCAGGAATCCAGCTCCTTTATGTCTTTACTACAAAAACTAGGGGTCGAAAAAAATGCGGGCTTAAAAACCAATCTGGAAACTATATATCTCACTATTAAAATCACTACTCTTGTTGTGACTGGTTTTTTCGTTATTAAATTTTATCAGAATTACAGAAAAATTAAAATCCAAGAAGATTTGAAAGCTTTCATTACAAGAATTATTGGCTTCAAGAAAACGGTAAATGCATTCATTTTAACCAATATCGTTGTATTTATAACCTTTACCACAGTTTTTACGGCATTTGTATTTTATGTCATCAACCATCAGAATATACAGCTCGACTCATCTACAAAAAACGGTTTCCTCGTAGGAATTATCGTAAGTACAGTTTTATGTGTAGTTCTAATCTGGCTTTATTACAGATTGGTTTACGGAATTATCATGGGAAGATTAGATAAAAATTTAAAGCAACTCAAAGAAATAGATTCTCAGGAAAATTAACCTTTTTTAAGCCTTCGTTTAAAGATATAATAGCTAATTTTATTCTTTAAAATTCCTTTTTATGTCTTTATCCTACGTGTTTGGCTCTTCAAACATTCCTTTATTGGGAGAAACCATTGGTTTAAATTTAAAGAAAACTGCAGAAAGATTTCCTCAAAATGAAGCTTTAATCTGCAGACATCAAAACTACCGCGCTACCTATTCTGAATTTTATAATCAGACAACCACTGTTGCAAAAGCACTTTTAGCTTCAGGAGCAAAGCCGGGAGATCGTGTCGGAATATGGTCTACAAACCGCTACGAATGGGTTTTACTGCAATATGCCACCGCAAGAATTGGAGTAATTCTGGTCAATATAAATCCTGCATACCGAACGAGCGAATTGATTTTTGTTATCAATCAGTCTGAAATCTCTTTCATTTTTTCGTCTTTAAATTTTAAATCCAGCGATTATAAAAAGATGATTACCGATGCCAGAGAATTTTGCTCCACTTTAAAATCTGAAATTTTCTTTGATGAAAACTGGAATGATTTCTTAGCTAAAGCAACAATAATTTCAGACGAAAAACTTGAAGAAACTGAAAATCTGGTTCAATTTGATGATCCTGTAAATATTCAATACACATCAGGAACTACGGGTTTTCCGAAAGGTGTTACCCTTTCACATCATAATATTCTCAATAACGGATATTTCATTGGAATTCGTTTAAAATACACCGAAAAAGACAGAGTTTGCATTCCTGTTCCGTTTTATCACTGCTTCGGAATGGTGATTGGGAACCTTTGCTGCACCACGCACGGAGCCTGTATGGTGATTCCGAATGATAGTTTTGACCCAGAAATCACACTTCAGACAGTCTCTGAAGAAAAATGCACTTCTCTTTACGGAGTTCCCACCATGTTTATCGCCGAATTAGCCGTGAAAAATTTTAATCAATATGATTTTTCAAATTTAAGAACAGGCGTAATGGCCGGATCGGTTTGTCCACCGGAGATTATGAAAAAGGTGGAAAACTTAATGAATATTAAAGAAATGAGCATCTGCTACGGGATGACTGAAACCTCGCCCGTTTCAACTCAGACTTTAATTGGAACACCTCTTGAAAAACAGGTTTCTACAGTGGGAACCGTTCAGGATCATTTGGAAGTAAAAATTGTGGATGATAACGGAAAAATTGTAAAACGAGGTGAAGCCGGCGAACTTTGTACCAGAGGATATTCCGTTATGTTAAAATACTGGAACGACCCCGAAAACACCAAAAAAGTTCTCGACAACGCAAGATGGATGCACACCGGAGATCTTGCCGTGATGGATGAAGAAGGCTTTGTAACCATTTCGGGAAGGATAAAAGACTTGATCATCCGCGGAGGCGAAAACATTTCCCCAAAAGAAATTGAAGATTTTCTTTATACCTATCCTAATATTTTAGATGTTCAGATTATTGGAATTACCAGCGAAAAGTTTGGTGAAGAAGTGATGGCCTGGGTAAAATTAAGACCCGAAACACAAGTTTCAGAAGACGAACTGCTTCAATACTGCAAAGGGCAAATCGCACATTACAAAATCCCGAAATACTGGAAATTTGTAGAAGAATTTCCCATGACCATTTCCGGAAAAGTAAGAAAAGTAGAAATGAGAGAAATTTCTATAAAAGAACTTGGATTAGTGAAAAACTAAGGTTTAAACGACATAAAAAAAGCATTTCGGTTGAAATGCTTTTTCGTTTTATTAAAGTTCTTTTCTCAATCTCGCTACCGGAATATTGAGCTGTTCACGGTACTTAGCGATTGTTCTTCTTGCAATATTATACCCCTGTTCTTTCAGCATTACCACTAAAGCATCATCTGTGAGAGGCTTTCGTTTATTTTCTTTGCTGATAACTTCCTGAAGGTGGTTTTTAATTTCTTTTGTAGAAACTTCCTCCCCATCGTCGTTGGTTAATGAATCCGAAAACAGATCTTTCAGATATAAAATTCCGTTCGGAGTATCTGCATATTTGCTTTTTACAACCCTTGAAATGGTGGAAATATCAAAACCTGTAATATCAGCAATATCCTTTAAAATCATTGGTTTTAAAGATTTTTCATCCCCAGAAAGGAAATAAGCTTTCTGAAATTTTACAATGGCATTAATAGTTTGCAATAAAGTATTCTGACGCTGGTTAATGGCATCAATATACCATTTTGCAGCGTCCAGTTTCTGTTTGATAAATAAAGCTGCCTGCTTATGCTCAGAGGATTTTTTGTCATGAGAATAAGTAGATAAAATATCCTTGTATTCCTCACTCACACGCAAAGTTGGTGCATTTTTACTGTTCAGCATCGGGATCACCAACCCGTCTTTTACCTGAATCACAAAATCCGGAATAATTTCCTGATTAATGGTAATGGTTTGAGTATCGAAGTTTCCACCAACTTTTGGAGACAGTTTAGAAATTTCTTCCAGAGCTGCCTTCAAATCTTCTTCTTCAATATCGTATTTCTGAATGATTTTGTTGTAATGCTTGTTGGTAAGCGCATCAAACTGATTTCTAAGAATATTCGCAGCCAAAGAAACCGCTTTGTCGGAGCTTACTTTCTTTTCAATCTGCAAAAGAAGACATTCCTGTAAACTTCTGGCTCCAACTCCTGGCGGATCCAGCTTCTGAACATAGTTTTCAAGCACATCTTCTACCTTTTCTTTCGTTGTATAAATTCCCTGAGAAAACGCCAAATCGTCAACAATAGCTTTAATTTCTCTTCTTAAATATCCATCAGTATCCAAATTCCCGATGATGTACTCTGCAATTTTAAGATCTTCTTCAGCAATATTACTCAAATGAACCTGCTCGTTAAGGTAATCATACAGAGACTGACCTTCTGTAAGCAAACTTTCGTTGTCAAAATCATCATCGTCTGCAGAATAATTGCTTGATGCGGTTTTGTAGCTTGGCTCATCATCATATAAATACTGATCTACATCGAAATCGGTTTCTATGCTTTCGTTACCTTCGTTTTCATAAGTTTCGTCTGCAGAAGAATATTCATCTTCTGTATTATCTTCTTTGGCAATTTCAAGAGCAGGATTTTCTTCAAGCTCTCGTTCAAGCTCTTCTTCAAACTCCAGAGTGTGAAGCTGAATCAACTTCATCAACTGAATTTGTTGTGGTGCTAATTTTTGTCCTAGCTTAAGTTGTAAATGTTGTTTTAGCATATTGTTATCTGGTGTATGTAAATGTTATTCTACGAATTTATAAAAAATTTTTGACAAAAAACATTTTTAGCACGATTTTTGATATAAAGACATCATAATAAACTATTAGGAACTTTAAAAGCTTTAATGATACGTCATTAGGGCTTTTTTATATTTAAAATTTCAAGGTATTTTGATTTAAATCTTAATAAATAATTTTAGACAGTAATTTATTTATATTTATTAAAAAAATATTATGCTGTTGTTGGGAATTTTTTATCTGCTGCCTTTTATCCTGATCTTTATTATTTTCGGAAATCTATGTGATCATTATCAGGAAAAAAGAGGACTTCGGATATTTGTTGCTCTTTTCATTTTTTTTGGACTGAAGTTTTTGGCAACACTCTTAATTTCATATCTCACAATAACCTTCAGTGATTCATTAAATCCAAGACAGATTATTTTAGAAAACATTTTCGTCGTTCATATTGCTTCATTTTTAGCAGGATTTTCATCAGTATTTATTTACTACCGATATTTAAAAATTAAATTTGATCAAAATCATCACCTTAAAAATTCGGAAATAGAAACTTTGGGGGAAAAATAAACCGCTGAAAATCAAATCTTCAGCGGTTTTCTATATAAATTTATTTGAATTTAAAACTCTGCATTCTTCGGAGTTCTCGGGAAAGGAATTACGTCTCTGATGTTGGTCATTCCAGTTACGAAAAGCACTAATCTTTCCAAACCTAAACCAAAACCAGCATGAGGAACTGATCCGAATCTTCTTGTATCTAAATACCACCAAAGCTCATGCTCATCTACGTGCATTTCTGCCATTTTTGTCTTCAGAACATCCAATCTTGCTTCTCTTTCAGAACCACCGATGATTTCTCCGATTCCAGGGAAAAGAACATCCATTGCGGCAACGGTTTTATTGTCATCGTTAAGTTTCATATAGAATGCTTTGATTTCCTTTGGATAATCAAATAAAACTACCGGACACTCGAAATGTTTTTCAACTAGGAATCTTTCGTGCTCTGATTGCAAATCTGCTCCCCATTCCTCAATTGGATAAGCAAATTTCCCTTTTTTATTTTCTTTAGAATTTAATAAAATCTCAATAGCTTCTGTGTAAGAAACTCTTTTGAAACGCTTAGCAATTACATTTTCCAGCTTTTCGATCAAGCCTTCTTTTGCTCTTTCCTTTTCAGGTTTTGATTTTTGCTCTTCTTCAAAACGCTTATCTAAGAATTCCAAATCGTCTTTGCAGTTGTCTAAAACATACTGAATAACATATTTTAAGAAATCTTCCGCCAAATCGATGTTGTCTTCCAGATTATTGAAAGCAACTTCCGGCTCAATCATCCAGAATTCTGCCAAGTGACGCGTCGTATTAGAATTTTCAGCACGGAAAGTAGGTCCGAAAGTGTAAATTCTCCCCAATCCCATCGCTGCAGTTTCACCTTCAAGTTGTCCTGAAACTGTTAGGTTTGTCTTTTTCCCAAAGAAATCCTGAGCAAAATCGATGTCGCCCTGCTCATCTCTTGGAATGTTGTTTAAATCAAAATTGGTCACCCCAAACATTTCGCCAGCTCCTTCTGCATCAGCACCTGTTACAATTGGAGTATTGATATAAAAGAATTGGTTTTTGTTGAAAAATGAATGAATTGCAAAACTCACCGCGTGACGTACTCTGAAAACTGCCCCAAACAAATTTGTTCTAAATCTTAAATGAGCCTGATCTCTCAAGGTTTCCAAAGCATGTTTTTTAGGCTGAAGGATTGTTTTTTCTCTTTCTTCCGTAAAATTATCGCCTAAAATGATAATTTTTTTAGCGATAATTTCTACAGCTTGTCCTGCTCCCTGGCTTTCTACCACCTCTCCTACTACTTTTAGAGATGATGCGGTGCTGATTTTATTGATAATTTCTTCGTCAAAATTTTCAAAATCAACAACGATTTGCAAATTATTAATTGTAGAACCATCATTTAGCGCAATGAAGCGGTTTGCACGGAAAGTTCTTACCCAACCGTAAACTGTAATGTCATGATGTAATACTTTTTTGTAGTCCTGAAGGACTTCTCTAATCGTCTGCTTTTTCATTTGTTGATGAATAAATTTCTCTGTAAAAATTAATGTCTGCAAAGTTACAAAAAAACGGGGCAAATGAAACTTTACACCGTCTTTTTAAGAAGAATATCAATTATTTAATCTAAAATTTAAAGTTTAGTGAAAATTTAATTAAAAAATAAAGACTTTTTTCTCTGCTTTCCCTTTCTGATTTTCCAGGCGTGAATTGAACTTGGAACATCATATTGCCATTTGGGAAGAATTAAAATGATTAAAATAACATCTAAATGAGAGATAAAACCTAAAATCACAGTGAGATAAAAAGCCCACCCCGTTTCATGAAAGCCAATTAAATACGTAAAAGCAATTACCAAACTCACACCCCATAATTTTGAAAGCCACGCATGAGTGCAGGTTTCTTTACCAAATTTCAGCCAACTGACAATGTAACAAAGCGCTTCCATAATAAAAATTAAAGCAATTCCTTTCCATTCATTTTTAATGAGCTCGGGATTTAAAAAGTAGGTAGCAAAACCAAGTGCCAACCAAAAAACCAAATCGGTCTGACTGTCAAGTCTTCTTAATTTTTCTGATGAAACACCTGCTTTTCTGGCGATAATTCCGTCGAAAATATCCGTGAGTAATCCGAAATACATCAAAAAAACAATTAAAAAAGAGGAACTTTCAGGTTTAAAATAAGCTAAAGCGATGATGACTGGAGCCAAAAGAAATCTTATGACTATTAATATATAAGGTATATTTTTCATGATTTAAATATTTAAAATTAAAAGACGAGATTGATTCCGAAAGAAAACCGAAAACCTTCTGTAGGGAAATATTTGTAAGTTCTGTATTCGAAATTATATCCCAATTCAGCGGTAAAAAAGTAGTAGAAATTGACTCCAAATTTGGGGGAAACTGCATTCGGCGTAATTCCCGCTCCTGCATACAAATGTTTTATCATGTTTTTGTCGCCTTCAAATGTTGCTGCTTTTCGAAAATAATCCAGTTCCGGAATAACAATAAATTTTCTATCAGGAAGATCCCACCAATTAAAATGCCCACGTAAACTCACATAATTATTTTCATTAATCGGAATTTTAGGACCAAAAGAAAAGAATGCTTTATTATCAATTGATGTCGCTTCGATTCTTGTACTCAATATTAATCCTATAATTTTCCAGTCTTTATCACTACCATATTGTGATTTAAAAAAAGGACAGAGAAGCACTGTGATTCCTATAATTAAGTTTTTCATTTCTTATTATTTTAATGATTTAATCTAAAATTTAAAGAGTAAACTTGCTTCAATCGAGAAAGAATTGAAACCATCAGGAGCCGTATGTTTATACCAAAGTCTGTAAGGGAGGTAAGAAGCCTGCACGCCAATTCCCACGTTATTCTTCCAGAATCGGATTCCTTGACCAATTTTCAGAGATGAAAAGCTTGCAGTATGTGAATTGATGTGTATCGTATTTTCATTTTCAGAAGTTCTCTCTGGCTTATCTTTAGGTATATTTCCCTCATCAAAAATCAAATTGTGAAGACTCAATTCTGACACCCACTCTATTGTATTATTTTTCACAGGACAGGCTTTAATCATCCTTGCGCCGAAATTCCACATAAATTCTTCAGAGCGAATTGGATATAGAACACCATTTTTACCATAATTAAATTCATAAAAGCTTTTGCTGTAACCTAAATTTGTACCTAACTCCAAACGTGTTTGGGTTTCATCAACATGAAATCTGTACCAATATCCTCCATAAAATCCTGCACTTTGATTTGTTTTAAACTTATTAAAATTCAAAAAAGAGCCGACTTCAATTAAAGATTTTTCAGAATGTTTAAGCTCTGTACTTTGTGCAGAAAGATTCAGATTCAAACACAAAAACGTGAATATTACAACTGTTCTCATGGCTTAAAAGTTTATTAGTGGAAGTGTACGTTTTCCGTTTTTGTTCCAAAACCCAATTTGAAGACCTTTCATTTTACCTGATTTATTGACCAGACCAAACTGAACACCCTTTGTATAAACACTTTTATTGACAAAGCCTATCTGAACACCTCTCAAAGTTTGAGTACTGTTGAAAGCAGAAAAACTTAAGCCTTTCATTTCATGGGACGAGACAGCAAAAGGTGCTACGAAAATTCCTTTTCCTTTTTCAATATCAAAGGAAGTGAGCGAACCCATTACCCCATTCATCGTATGACCGTAATTATAAAGAGAAACGCTTACTCCATTGTGACTTACTCCTCGTAAATAGCCTGCCACAGAGATATTGAGACCATTAACTTTAATCAATTCTTCATTTTGAAACCTGGAAGGATCATAAAAAAGAAAATAAATCAATCCAAAGGGATTAACTTCTACATTTAACCCGTTTACTTTCTGTAATCCTGTAAGATCATCATCTTTGAAGAGATATTTAGGGTCGTAACCTAACCCGAACGCCAGTCCGTTTACTGTTCCTATTTCATAATTCAATGGGGTCACAGCGATAACTCTTGTCTCTTGACTATTTACCCGCAAACTGTCTTGACTAAACATCAAACCATTCAAGAGAATAGCGATTATTAAAAAGAAATTCGTTTTCATAACATATTGTTTTAAAATTATAAGTCAAAGCTAGATTTGAAAACACCTTTCACGAATGCGATAAAAAATTAAAATAAATAGCTACATTTGTGAAAATCGCAAAAACGATGAATCAGGAAGTTTTATTGAAACAAATCAGAAAGAAAATTGGTGACAAATCTTTGAATGATGAAATTGCAAACATTCTCAACATCAGTTATGATGCAGCACACCGACGAACTTCCCTCAAAGCAAAATTCAGTTTTGAGGAAGCTTTAGAATTGGCAAAATATTATCAGATTTCTCTGGATCAGTTTTTGGGAACTGAAAATCAATTGGTAGTAAAAAGGACACAACCTGTAAAAACTCAGGAAGATTTGCTGTACTTTTTTGAAAGTTCACTGCAGATTCTGAATGTTTTTCAGAGTATCAATCAGTCAAAAGTATATTATTCTGCGAAAGATATTCCGTTTTTTTATACGATTTCGAATACTATTCTGTCACGCTTCAAATTTTATGTTTGGATGAATTTGCTGAATGAAGATAAATTCCTGGGTCCATTTGAGGATTTTGATTTGCCTTACCATTCTCCAAAAAACGAAATGCTGAAAGATTTATACGAAAGTCAGAATGTTACCGAAGTTTGGAACGACACAACCATCATGAGTATTTTAATGCAAATCAATTTTTATTCAGAAATGGGACTTTTGAAGTATAAAGATATTGTTTCGATTTTGGAGGAAGTGAGAAGTGTTTTAGAAAATATTGAACATAAAATTCAGCACAATCCGAATTTCAGTTTTTATGTAAATGATTTGGTCATCTTAAGCAATAATATTTTGTTTAAAAATGAATTTCAATCGTCGTTTTTTATTCCTTTCAATATGTTTGGATACATGATGACGAATGATGAAAATACCTGCAATGATACCGTAATTTATTTCGAACATGAAATTAAAAACTCAAAATCATTAAATACTTCAGGAAACAGAGAACGAAAAGTGTTTTTTAATAAAATGTATCAGGAAATTGATAATTTACAGGAAAAGCTTAAAATTTAGTCTTCGTCTTAAATAAAAAACGTTCTTATTTTAAAATAAGAACGTTTATATATTGTTAAAAAAATTTACTCATCCTTCTTCGAAGGCACTAAAAACACATCAATCAAACCTTCCGGAAGTTGCATTTTGATGAATCTTTCTTCACGGTTCACTTGAAGAATCCAGTCTTTAATCAAAGGAATCACCACTTCTTTTCCATCAAGATTCGTTACGAAATAATTTTGTGCAGTCTGATCATTCACAGATCTGATAACACCGCAGCTGTTATCCTGTTCATCAAAAATTTCATAACCGATGATTTCGTGGTAATAAAACTGTTTTCCAGTCAGTTTTGGTAAAGACGCAAGCGGCAAATACACATTTTTTCCCAAAGACTGATCAACCAATGCTTCAGAAGAGTTTTTAAAAGCAATATTGAGCGCATCAAGCTTACTGAATGAAGTTTTCTCAATAAAAAAAGGCACTAATAAACCATTGATTTCTACAAAAATAGAATCCAGTTTTTTGTACAGTTCAGGCTGGTCTGTATCCAATTTAAGAATAACATTTCCTGCAAGACCGTGTCTGCGTGTAATTTTTCCTAATAAATAACAGTCTTCTTTTTTCATGTTGCAAAATAATAAAAATTCTGAATAATTTCTTGTTTTACCCCAACCCTAAATGGAGGAAGAAATCCAGAGAAGTAGTTTGATAAAGTCTAAAATAAATTTGCACCCTTTAGGGGCGGGGAAACTAATTTATTTTTTAAAACAACAAAGACACGAAAAAATCGTGCCTTTGCTTTGTATTTTCTTAAAAGAATTAAGCCTGAGTTTCTTCAGTTCCTTCTGCTTCTGCAGTTGGTTCTTCAGTAGTTTCAGCAACTTCTTCAGCAGGTGCATTTGCAGCCTCTTCAGCAGCTTTAGCATCAGCTTCAGCTTGTGCAACAGCAGCTACTCTAGCTTCGTTTACTTTTTGCTCAGCTTCGAAAGCAGCTTTTTTAGCATCAGATTTAGCCGTAGCCAAACCTTCCACTTTACCTTGAACTTTAGCATCTTTAGCGTCAACCCAAGCAGCAAATCTCTTTTCAGCTTCAGCCTCATCAAAAGCACCTTTAGCAACACCACCTTGTAAGTGTTTTTTGTAAAGAGCACCTTTATAAGAAAGAATCGCTCTGGCCGTATCAGTTGGCTGAGCACCGTTGTTTAACCACTTTACAGCAGAATCAACGTTCAAATCAATTGTAGCAGGGTTAGTAATTGGGTTGTAAGTTCCGATCTTTTCGATGAATCTACCATCTCTTCTAGATCTTGAATCTGCAACTACGATGTGAAAAAAAGGTCTTCCTTTTGATCCGTGTCTTTGTAATCTGATTTTTACTGACATAATGTTTGAATTTTATGGGAACTCGTCCCGATTTAATATTTAAGTGTGCAAAGATAGTAAAAAAGTTCAATATTCAATATTTAAAATTCAAAATTCTACTACATATTAAATTTCAAATCACAAATTTCAAATTTCAAATCTTCGGGAGCCGGAAACCTGCTTTCACTACTCGCTTTTTGCGTCAAATCTCTTCCCTCCGCGTACAAAAAGAGCTCAAACAGGCCGTTCAATCAGGGCTAGTTACAAGTTGGCTTCCAAATTATTTGTATTACCACTTTTCCTGAAATTTATCTACAGCTTCCTGACCTATCGGAGTGAAAAAGTTTACCAAATTTCCATCCGGATCACGAAATAAAAAAGACTTATTCCCCCAAGGCATTACAGTCGGTTTTTGCACGACAGAATCTTTCAGAAAATCAAATAACCTTTCATAATCCTTATCCACATCATCAGTCAAAAATTCTATGATGACACTTTTATTATAAGACGCTCTTGCCACCTTATCACCTCCCAAAAACTGAAGCGTTTTTGTACTTCCAATCGCCAAAGTCGCCGTTTTAGTCTTCAACTCAACAAAATCCGGAGTATATCGAATGACTTCCATTCCGGTAAGTTTCTCATAAAAACTTGCTAATCTTTCAACATTTTCTGTAATAATCCTTGTAGATACTAAATTCATGATATAAAATTTTAATACCACAAAGATATTCCGACCGTGTGACAGCTATTTGTCAGTAGTTTAAAAAATTGTTACACTGTTATATTGGTAGATTGTTACACTGTTACACTGTTGCATTATTATATTAGTCAACCCTTCCCAAATAAAACAGCCCCAAACATTTTTGATTTTCCTCAATCGTCAAAGAATCCTTCAAATGATCAACAATCTTTGGTGAGCTCCAGTAACAACCGATATTGTTTGCTGTACAGGTTAAATACATATTCTGAACTGCCATGGAAACCGCCGCAATCTCCTCCCATTCAGGAACCATTCCGCTAAAGTTGACAACAATTGAAATAATTGCATCCGCTTTATTGATTTTAAAACCGATGTCGGTATATTTCTTCTCTAAAAAAGTCTGTGGAGCGGTATTGGATTTATAGATTTCCTGCATTTCCAAAGCCAGTTTTGCTTTTTCTTCGCATTTAAAAATTTTGAAACGCCAAGGTTTTGTACGTTTGTGATTAGGAGCAAAAGTTGCTGAATTTAGAATTTCATCAAGAATTTCCTGAGAAATTTCATTTTCAGAATAATCTTTAGGAAAAATACTTCTACGTTGCTCTATAATTTGTTTTAAAATTTCTGATGTATTCATGGTAACAAAAATACTGAAAAATGCGGTAAGCTGGAGGATGTAAGTTTTTTGGGATGCGGGATGCGTAGCAAAATTAAATTGTATTGATTCTGTTACAAATTTTCATAAATAATTCTCCGTGAATTTTTTTAATGCCACGAATAAACGATTACAACATTTTAAACCTGAAAAAATTTGTGCATTCGTGGCATTCCACTTGGCTCTTTTTACTTTTTACTTGGCTCTTTAAAAAACCTCTTCAATCTTCTGATGAATTTTATTCAACACAAACTCATCACCGGCTTTCATGCCCATCATTTTTTTTGCCATAGGACTTTCGGCAGAAATAGCGTAGAAACGGTCTCCTTCAAAGAAAAACTCTCCTAAAGAAACAGAAATATAGAAACGTGCTTTATTGGTAATCACCAAAGATCCAAGCACAACACGGTCTGATTTGGTGTTCAAAACCTTTTTCATTTGCTCCTGCATGGTTTTAAGGTTGGCCATCTGTTTATCTAAATGATAAATTTCCTCCTGCATTTCTTCCCGAATAGAATCATATTTTGACGTCTTTTTCACCTCACGGCTGGCCTCCAAGGTAAAATTGAGATAAAACTCCAGCGTTTTTACCTTCCCGGAAATCATATCTCTTACAAACACCCGCAAATTACTTTTATCATACATCGCCTTCTGCATACATCAAAATCTTTTACATAAAGATAATGTTTTAAATTAAATGACGGGTTTATCCCATGTATATTTATACGTATTGAAACCAAGATTGAACTCCTCCGGAGTTCTGTTTATGCTGGGGTCATTTTATCTGCACAGATATTGCTCCTCTGGAGCAGCTATCTAAGCAATGGTTTCAAAGATAAAAACGGCAGTATTTAAAAGTTAAACAGACTCAGACTATTCACCAAAATAAAAATAACTGCTTTCCAAATTGAAAACAGTTATTCTTCTATGTAAAGCTAAAGGCTACAAGCAATCCGTCATAAGCCAAATTTATTCCACCAGTTTCTTCAGATTCTCCAAACCTTCGCCATAAGATTTCCCCATTTGGTAATCCATCATTGGCTTCATAATTTTCATCCATGTTTCCTGCTCGGTATCCATGCTCCAGGTAACTTTTGTAGCGTTACCTTCGGAAGTCAAAACAATATCTGATAGGGCTTGTCCGGCAAATGGTCTTTTGAAAGTCATTTCCGTGGTTTGTTTTTCGTTTGGAACTAAAGCTTTAATTTCCTGACATCCGGCTCCGGCATCATCATTTTTACTGTCCCAGCAATATTTGTCGCCTACTTCTCCGGAAGTTCCGCTGTATTCAATTTTCATATTCTTATCAAGTTTCATCCACGGATTCCATTGGTTGAAGCCCTTCATTGTGTTCATTTGCTGCCATACTTTTTCTTTTGGAGCATTAATCACCATTGATTTTTCATAATGATACGTATTATCAAATACCAACAAGGCAATGATTGCATAAATACCTAAAAGCAGAACGAGCCCGCCGATAATTTTTAAAATTGTTTTCATAGCTAGATTTTTAATTTTTCTTAAGAGGTTTGCGCCAAAAATATAAATTTACTCAACATTTACTCTTTTCTTATGACAAGATTGCTGCAATCTGTCAGAAAATATGTCAAGGCATTCTTTTTGAGCAGGTGAATCGGTAAAATTTAATTACCTAAATTTACTTAAAAAGATAAAAAAATGAACATTTTAACAGAAAAATTCACTACTCCATATCATTCAGCACCATTAAACGAAATTAAAAATGAATATTACCTTCCTGCTTTTAAAGATTTAATTGAAAAATCTCAAGCCGAAATCGACGCAATCGTCAACAATTCATACGAACCCACTTTTGAAAACACCATCGAAGCTTTGGCTTTTTCGGGCGAACAGCTGGACAGAGTTTCCAATATCTTTTTTAATTTAAATTCCGCGGAAACCAGCGATGAATTACAGCAAATCGCTCAGGAAGTTTCACCAATTTTAACAGAGTATTCTTCAAAGATTTCTCAAAACGAAGCTTTATTTAATAGAATTAAAAAAGTTTACGACGAACGTGGAAAATACAATCTGAACGAAGAGCAGCAAATGCTTTTGGATGAAACCTACAAAGGTTTTGTAAGGAGCGGCGCACTTTTGAATGAAGAAGACAAGGAAAAATTAAAGAAAATCAGCATGGATTTATCTTTAAAATCGCTTCAGTTCGGACAAAATGTGTTGGCTTCAACCAATAATTATTTTAAACACATCACCAATAAAGAAGATTTAGCCGGAATTCCCGAAGCGATTATCGAACAATATGCGGAAGATGCCAAAGAAAAAAATCTCGAAGGTTGGGTGGTCACTTTGCAGTATCCAAGCTATATTCCGTTCATCACTTATGCTGAAAACCGTGAATTAAGAAAGGAAATCGCATTAGCGAACGGCAAAAAATCTTTTGACGGTGGAGAATTTGACAATCAAAACCTTATCAAAGAATTGCTGAATTTAAAACAGCAGAAAGCTGAACTTTTAGGTTATTCAAATTATGCAGATTACGTTCTGGAAGAAAGAATGGCAAAATCTCCAACGAAAGTAATCAACTTTCTGAATGAACTTCTGGAAAAAGCAAAACCGTTCGCAGAAAAAGAAATAGAAGAATTAAAATCTCTGGCAAAAGCTGACGGAATCAACGATATGCAGGGTTACGACCACGCTTTTTATGCAGAAAAACTCCGAAAAGCAAAATATGATTTGAATGATGAAGAACTGAAACCTTATTTTCCATTAGAACAGGTTCAGGAAGCCGTTTTTGGACTATCAAAACAACTTTTCGGGCTGACTTTTGTGGAAAGAAATGATGTTCCGAAATATCATGAAGATGTGAAAGTTTATGAAGTTTTTGAAGCAGGAAGCGGGGAGATGGAAGATGGAAGTTGGAGCATGGAAGATGGGGGCAAAACGCAAGACGCCAATAGCCAAAAGCCAGCGGCATTTAAAGCCTTGCTTTACGTTGACTATTTTCCAAGAAAAGGCAAAAGAGCCGGAGCGTGGATGACGAGTTATAAAAATCAGTATCAGAAAGACGGTGAGAATTCCCGTCCGCATATTTCGATTGTCTGTAATTTCAGCAAGCCAACGAAAGATACACCGAGTCTGCTGACGTTTCAGGAAGTGACGACTTTATTCCACGAGTTTGGTCATGCTTTGCACGGAATGATGGCGAATACGCAATATCCGAATCTTTCAGGAACTTCTGTGAAATGGGATTTTGTGGAATTACCTTCTCAGTTTCTGGAAAATTTCTGCTACGAACCTGAATTTTTGAAAACGTTTGCCAAACATTACAAAACCGGCGAAGTTTTACCGGACGAAAAAATCGAGAAAATTGCTCAGTCTAAAAACTTTATGGAAGGTTATCAGACCATGAGACAAATAGGTTTTGGATTGTTGGATATGAATTATCATTCTAAAATTGAAGAGTTGGAGAATATGAGTGTGAAAGAGTTTGAGGACAATTATACCAAAGCAACTCAGCTTTATCCTGCGAATCCTGAAACAGCGATGAGTCCGAGTTTCTCACATATTTTCCAAGGTGGATATTCTGCGGGATATTATTCTTACAAATGGGCAGAGGTTTTGGATGCCGATGCCTTCCAGTATTTTAAGGAAACCGGAATTTTCAATCCTGAAACGGCAGCGAAATTCAAAGTATTACTTTCTTCGGGAGGAACAAAAGATCCGATGGAATTGTACAAAAATTTCCGAGGAAGTGAGCCAAAAGTGGAAAGTTTGCTGAAGAGAGCTTTTGGGTAGGATTTTTCTCAAATATATAAATGTCCGTTCTAATTATTAGGCAAAAATCAGCAGTCACTTTGTCATTCCAGAGGAATCTCAACACACTGAAATTTAAATAGTGTAGATTCCTACGCAAATCGAAGATACGACGTAATCAATCACAAACAAACCGTTTAGAACTAAGTTATCAAGTATTACCGACATTCAATAAAAATATTGTAAACTCCATGAAGCAAAATGCTTTCTGGAGTTTTTCTTTGAAAATTCACCAAAGCTCCAAACACATTAGATATTTATAGTCAGTTATTTAATAATTGCGTTGAGCAGAGTGGTTTTTGAAAGTCTATGATTTTCATCTTAAATACTTCAAACTTTATTATTTTTGACAAAACTATCGATTATGAAAACACTGTCAATTTTGTTACTACTTTTTTCCATTAAAAGTTTTTCACAAAGAAGAAATTATTTTCCCGATTCAGATAAAATCCCCAATTGCAATTTAATTGATCATGGAAGCTTTACCAGAGATGATAAAAAAACTCTAAAAATAAAATTTCGCAAAAATAAGATGATTGAAATTTGGGGAGACCGAGAAATTATCGTTGAGAGTTCCCTAAAAATGAATGACAAATGTAAGTTTGAAACTGAGATAATAAAAATTAAAACACAACTTACATCCCAAGACAACTTTCTTTACATCGGTAAAAAGACAAAATATGAAATTGTGGAAACAGGAAAAAAATATATCGTTTTAGAATATTCTTGTAATGAAGACCGAAATACTTGCACTGAAATTTTAGATAAAGTAAAATGAAATACCTCCTCACCCACCAACAAACCTCCCGCCTCCGCTTCCGAAAACTACAACCTTCCGATTTTGAAAACTGGCTCGAACTATTCAAAGACGAGCACACCGCAAAAATGCTCGGAATGGATGATTTTAAAACTCCAGAAGAACGCTGCGAAAAATGGTTTGACTGGACTTTCCACCGCTACGAAAACAATCTTGGCGGACAAAATGTTTTGATTTCAAAGGAAACTGATCAGCTCATCGGACAATGTGGATTATTGGTTCGTGAAGTTGAAAACGAGTTTGAACTGGAGATCGCCTACTCTATTCTTCCACAGTTTCGTAGACGGGGTTTTGCGTCTGAGGCAGCAAAAAAATGCAGAGATTTTGCTTTCGAAAATGATTTTCATAACCGCTTAATTTCTATCATTCATCCTGAAAATCAAGATTCTAAAAACGTTGCCTTGAAAAATGGAATGACTTTCAAAAAACAAATTGAATATTCCGGAAATACGATGGATTTGTTTCAAATTGAAAAATCAGATTGGCAAAAATCAAATTAATTTGTACATTGTGAAAAATCAATTCAGGAAAACGATACAATGAAGAGCATCACTCAAAGATTAGAAAACGTAGTTAAGCTTCAGGCGAAAAGGTGGGAAAATGAAGATTATTGGGATGATATTAATGATTTGCTGATCAAAGAACTGGAAGATATTTTAACCATTGAACCACAAAATACTTCAGCTTTAATCAATCTTGGCGCCGTTTTATCTGATTCTGGAGAAAATGAAAATGCACTAAAAGTTCTTAAAATCGCTGTAGATTTAGGCTCCGAAGATAAAAATCTGTACACCAATATCGCCATCGTCATGGTTGATTTAGGAATGAATCCCGAACATTACCATGAATATCTGGAAACTGCCGAAAATTTCACCGAAAATCTGCTTACGTTTAAAGCATTTTTTGATCCGAATGCTTACTGAAAATTAGCATTCCAAAAATCACATAAAAACATTAAATTTGCCCATCAAAAAAAGCTAAAGCCGAAAGCATTTAGCAAAAAGCAACAAATATGACTTCACAGGAAATAAGACAACAGTTTTTAGACTTTTTTCAATCTAAACAACACCTCATCGTTCCTTCGGCGCCAATCGTGCTGAAAGACGATCCGACTTTGATGTTTTCCAACTCTGGAATGACGCAGTTTAAAGATTATTTTTTAGGTTACAAAGAGCCTAAAGCCTCAAGAATTGCCGATACACAGAAATGTTTAAGAGTTTCCGGAAAGCACAATGATCTGGATGATGTGGGTCGTGATACCTATCACCACACGATGTTTGAGATGTTGGGAAACTGGTCTTTTGGCGATTATTTCAAAAAAGAAGCAATTACCTGGGCTTGGGAATTGTTGACGGAAGTTTACGGAATTCCGAAGGAAAACCTTTACGTGACCATTTTTGAAGGCGACGAAAAAGAAAATCTGGATAGAGATACCGAAGCTTACGATTTGTGGAAACAGTTCGTTTCTGAAGACCGGATTATCAATGGAAATAAAAAAGATAACTTCTGGGAAATGGGTGCCAGCGGACCTTGCGGACCTTGTTCAGAAATTCACGTTGACCTGAGAAGTGCAGAAGAAAAAGCTAAAATTTCAGGATTGGAATTGGTGAACAACGACCATCCACAGGTGGTTGAAATCTGGAATCTCGTATTCATGCAGTTCAACAGAAAAGCAGACGGTTCTCTGGAAAATCTTCCTGCAAAACACATCGATACCGGAATGGGCTTCGAGCGTCTTTGCATGGCTTTACAGCAGAAAGAATCCAATTACGATACTGATGTTTTCACACCTTTGATTGCAAAGGTTGAAGAACTTTCAGGGAAAAAATATACCGGAATTTTAACGGACGAAAAAGACATTGCCATTCGCGTTGTCGTTGACCACATCAGAGCGGTTTCGTTTGCGATCGCTGACGGACAGCTGCCTTCCAATGGAGGTGCAGGTTACGTGATCAGAAGAATTTTAAGAAGAGGAATTTCTTATGCTTACCGATTTTTAGACAGAAAAGAACCTTTTCTTTTTGAACTGGTGGCTGTTCTACAAAACCAAATGGGAAAATTCTTCCCAGAGCTTGAAAAGCAGGGCAAACTGGTTACTGAAGTCATTAAAAGTGAAGAAGAATCTTTCCTGAAAACAATTGAAACCGGATTATTAAGAGTTGATAAATTAATTCAGCAGACGATTTCTGAAGGCAAAAAAGTATTGCCAACTGAAGAAGTTTTCGAACTGTACGATACTTACGGTTTCCCTGACGATTTGACGAGGATTATTGCTGAAGAAAAAGGTTTGACCATTGACGAAGCTGGTTTTGAAGCTGAAATGGCAAAGCAAAAGCAGCGTTCTAAAAAAGACTCAGCTTCCAAAGTCTACGATTGGGTTGTTTTGGAAGAAAAGCCTGAAAACTTTGTAGGTTACGATCAGACTGAATCTGAAACTTACATCACAAGATACAGAAAAGTAGAAAATAAAGACGGTGAATTTTATCAGATAGTGCTGAGCAACTCCCCTTTCTATCCTGAAGGTGGTGGACAAATCGGTGATAAAGGTGTTCTCGAAAATGCAGTTGAAAGCTTTGAAGTTCTGGAAACCAAAAAGGAAAACGGATTAATCATCTCGCTCATCAACGGACTTCCAAAGGATGCCGGAGCAGTTTTCTACGCAAAAGTGAATGCGACCGAAAGAAAAAATTCTCAGGCAAATCACTCTGCAACGCATTTACTGCACGAGGCTTTGAGAGAAGTTCTGGGAACTCACGTTGAGCAGAAAGGTTCATTCGTTGGTCCGGATTATCTGCGTTTCGACTTCTCGCATTTCAGTAAAATGACTGAGGAAGAACTGGCTTTGATTGAAGAAAAAGTCAATGCAAAAATTAAAGAAAATATTGCTTTGCAGGAATTCAGAAACATCCCGATTCAGGAGGCGATTGACAAAGGTGCGATGGCATTGTTTGGCGAAAAATATGGCGACAGCGTAAGAATGATCCAGTTCGGAACTTCAAAAGAATTATGCGGTGGAACTCACGTAAAACATACCAGTGAAATTGGTCATTTTAAAATCAATTCTGAAGCCTCTGCAGCTGCAGGAATCAGAAGGATTGAAGCGATTTCCGGAGATAAATCTGAAGCGTATTTTAAGAGTCTTGAAAAGCAGGTAATTGAATTATCTCAATTGCTGAAATCCAAAGACATCGTAAAATCAATTGAAAAACTGATGGACGAAAACGCTTCACTAAAATCTGAAGTGGAATCTCTGAAAAAAGAAAAAGCAAAAGGCGAAATCGGCGACTGGAAAACTTCTTACGAACAAAAAGGCGACAAGCTTCTTTTGGTAAAGAAAACCTCTCTGGATGCAGGTTCTGTAAAAGACATCGTCTTCCAGCTGAAGAAAGAAATCCCGACTTCCATAACCATTGTTTTATCCGATGCAGATGGCAAACCGATGATTACTGTTGGTGTTTCCGACGATCTGGCAGGTATTTATCAGGCTGGAGCATTAATTAAAGACTTAGCCAAAGAAATACAAGGCGGCGGCGGCGGAAATCCTGGTTTTGCAAGTGCAGGTGGAAAAAATCTGGATGGTTTGGAAAATGCTTATCAGAAAGCTTTAATGCTGTAATTTCATATCAAATATAAAAATAGTAAACTCCCGAAATTTCGGGAGTTTGTTGTTTTTAGGAAAGATTTAATCAACAGTCATTTGAATGTGTTAAGATTTAAATTTTTAATTATATTTGTTTTCACATCGTTTGGATTTCAAATATTAAAAACTTCAGTATGAAAAGATTTCTTTTTATTTTAATTTTATTTCTAAGTCATTTTTTATCCGCTCAAAAAAGTTATAAAATCAATACCGCAACCTGGATATTTAAAGCTCCTAAAAATTATGTGGCTAAAGCTGATAACTTTGAAAAAGCAGTGAAGGCAGGTGAAGAATATTTAAAAAAAGAAGAAAATATAGATACATTTTCCACTGATGATGTCGTTTTGCTGACGTTAGAAAAAGAAGATTCCAGTCCAAATGTTATTATGGTGAGTTATAAAAATAATTCGTCAATACAGGATCATACTTTAAATGGCTACGCAAACATTGTAAAAGAAATGCTGTTGCGAAATGCAAATCACGATTACCCGGATGCTGAAAATGCAGTAATAAATGAGGAAATTACAATTGATAAAATAACTTTTAATGTCGTAAGACAGAATTCCTTTTTTAAAGAAAAGAATTATCTGGCTACCAAATATTTTTATATTGCAGAAATTGACAATAAAGAATTCATGATTGTAGTGGTAAATACCACTGAAGAAGATAGAAAAAATGCAGTAAAATCGGTTTTAGATTCAAAATTCATCATCAGATAGAATACTTTTAAAAAATAAAAAACAGGCTCAAACTGGTTTTATCTTTGAGCCTGTTTTTTTTATTTAATATTGAATAATTTAAAATTTAGTGAAGTTTTATTACTTACTTATTCTTAATCTCAACCACATAATTGTATTTTTCCATTTTGCTGACGATGGTTGCCATCTGAGCTTCAATGCTTTTTATTTTGCTGTTGCTTTTGGCAAGATCACGGTTGAAAGCTTCGGTTTCCTTGAGCAGTTTTGCAGTTTTCTTTGCGTCTGCTGATGTGGATTTTGGGTCTGATGAAGTAAACTTATCTGTTTTCCTGTCAGATTTTTTGTTCAGCGAATTGACCTGAGCTTCCAGTTTTACGTTGTTCTGTCTTTCCTTTGCCAGATCCATACTTTTGTCAAGAAGCTGAGAATAGATTTTAAAAAGTTCCTGTTTCTGCTTAATTTCCTCAATGGTTTGCGCTTTCATGTGCGTTCCGAAAATACCAATACCTGCAAAAAATAAAATGGTGAATACTTTTTTGATCATTTTGTTATGTTTAAATATTTCCGGCAAAGGTAAGGAAGATTTTTTTTGTGGTATTATTTGAGATTTATGAAAGTTTGGAGATGAATATTTGAAAAAAAAAAACCTTGTTGGTGGACAAGGTTTTTATTTAATCACTGCACCACACGAAAGGATTTGTGCGATAGCGAGGTGATGTAAAAATCGTGATGTTTTGAAGGCTTTGAATATTTAATTTTATTTCTGTAAATATACAGTAAAAGCAACTGCAGTGATGGCAGTTGCTTTTTTATGTTCTGTCAATAGGGATGGGTTTTAAACAATCATCAAATAAAATCATTATTGTCTGATGAAAATAAATAAAAATCAACAAGACAATAATAAATTAAAATTTTCATCAAACTATTTATACCGGATTTGTCGGTGGCACTTCCGGCAGACCGCTTGGGGTATCATAGATGATGTAGTCGTTGTATTTGGCTTCGTTGGTTTCGTAGAAAATATCCTGTCCGATGCCTGCGTATTTTACAAGCAGTTGGTACAGAATATTGAGGGCTTCTACTCTACCTTCGGCGGCAACATCACGGTCGGAAATCCCCTGAGCCTGTGCATCGATGGCGACATCCAAAGCATCGCGTTGGGTAATCAGAGTGTTGATTTTGTCCTGAGTAAGACCTTCACCTGAAAGTTCGGTAAGGTATTTTTCTGCGGTGCTGCTCATAATTTTGGCGACACGTACAATCTCGGCATCGCTTTGCTGACTGATGAGGGCATTGCCGAATTCCTTGTATTTGGCACTGAACTGCCCGAAAACATTTTCTGCCATATTAAAAATACTGCGCATTGATTTTTCGAGGGCTTTTCTGGCAGCATCTTTCTGTTCGGTGAGATTGATTTTGATTGCTTCGAGCTGTTCATCGCTTGGGAAACTGTCTACGTTGCTTAGTGCAGTCGTCAGTTCGGTCTTTTTTGCGGGGCTGTAGCCACGGTCCGTGAATTCGGCAATATCTCTGTCGATTAAACCGATGAACTCATCTGCTTTTTGTTTCAATACGGAATCTGCTAATTTGAAATCACGTATTACCTGTTCTTTTTTCATAATGAATTTGTTTTTGTGTTTATACTATTGTTTTGAAAACTAAATTTCTCTTTGGTTTTTATTCATCAACTTTCACAATAAGCCTGTAAAGTATTGATAAATAACAAATTGTACTTGATTGGCTCTTCGGAGTGGTTGATTGCCTCTTCGGAATGGTTGAACGGCTTTTCGGAGTACTTGACTCGCTCTTCGGAACGGTTGACTGCCTTTACGGAGCACTTGAACGACCTTTCTGAGGAGTTGATTTCCTCAACGGAACACTTGTTTGCCTTTTCTGAACGGTTGAAGCGGTCTTCGAACTCCTTGAGCGACCCAACGGAATGCTTTACCGGTTCTTGGGTTTAAAAAGTTGTGGGTTAGAATTTGGGGTATTGTGGGATCCAGTGATGCCGGACACCTGCGCATGAACTGCGGGATTATTGTTATTAGTCATCATTTTGTTTTTTGTTGTTCTTCAAACAAATATAAAAATATTTTTGAATAGTATGGGATTTGTGTTTTATTTTTTTGAAATGAGAAAACCTCGCAGGTGGGCGAGGTTTTTATATTGGAAGTTTTTATATTTGTTCGATAAAGTATCAGTATGCAGACTTTCTACGGTTTATTCTAATATTTAAATAAATTAAAGCTTTCTATTTTTTTCTTCTCAAGATTTTCTAAAATTAGTTTTTTAATTAATTTTTCTGTCTTAAGATTCTTATAGTCTTTATGTAGGAAAATATCTATTGTAACTTGTAGTTCAGATGTTTCAATTTTACGTCTTGAATAATCTTGAAATGATAAGTTTAAAACAACAAATCCAGGGATTAAGTTATACTTCAGCTTATATTTTATATTTATTGATGAGAAGATAAGCTTTGGAAAATATACTTCATTGTAAAGCAGTTTATGCTTTTGTAATCCTTTTCCATTTAATCTTAATTTGTCTATTTCATCAAAAAAATCTTTTACATCTTTGTGACTCTCTACATCCTCATCTAAGTACAACTCGATATCGGTAATAGAATGAAACTCCAAGTAATCACTGAATTTAGCGTTGAATGAGTAAAAAAACTTTATTCTAGATGTATTATTGAAGTCATTAAATTTTATTGTAATAAAATCATCATCCTTTCCTATTATATTTTTCTTATATAAAAATTCCTTAGCTTTTTGGATTACAATTCGATTTATTTCTGCAGTTTCTTTAGATGTAGAATTTTGTTCTACTATAACTTGAATACCATCACTTTCTGTCTTTTTAATAATTATAGAACCAGAATGTGATGTTTTATTGCTTGTCCAGTCATTAAGAAGATTTTCACGTTCTATTTTGTAATCGAAGCGTGCTACATTTTCTTCATCAAAATAAAAATTTGGATTTCCAATGACACTAAAATTTGGCTGATAAGTATGCCGATCTTGAAGTTCTTTGTTTAAATCTATTTGTTCATCAAAAATATCTGATAAGTCAAAGTTCTGTATACAATTTATCGATGCCGTTTTATACTTATCTGAATCTTCCTTACTTTTTTGAGTAGCGTAAAGCTCTTCAAAATCATTAGGACTTATAATTGATTTTGTAAGTAGTGGTACACTGTTATTTTTTTCGTTATGTCCAAGAAAAACTCCTTTATCTTTTAACAAGGAATTTATGTTAGTTGTTGTAATATTAGATTTTGTTAAAAGCTGTCTAATTTGATCACCTTGTGGGAGAAATTCTATATTCATTTTTAATTACTTCTAAAGTCAGATGGGAATTTTTTTACAGAAAGGTTTTCACCTAATATATAATCTTTGAAATTAATCAATGCATCTTTGACTATATTTTGATCTCTTAAACTGTCATAATTTTTATAGTTTAAGATGATTTTTTTTGCTGCGTTTATTTGGTCAAAAGTTTTTGCAAAAGATAATATTTGTGAAAAACTAATACTACTAAAATCATCATTAATAAATATTTGCAATACAATTTCTTCTTTATTACGTACCCTCAGTGTAAGTATATCTGAATAAAGATAATTTATTGGAAAAATTTTCCCAAACGAAGAACTTTGTATTTTATCGAAATTTAAGCCTGAATTATGATATACAAAATCAACATTTTCTTTTCCATAAATTTGTTTAATTTTAAAAATACTTTCGTACAAAAAATTAACTCTTTGATTGTCTAGAATAATTATTCGATCAAATTTTAAATCATTACTTAAGGTTGTATTTTTAATTTTCGATATTAAATCGAAATCTTGCTCGCTATCATTCGACAACCAAACAAGAATGCCAGTAAGATCTGTTTTGTTGACATTATTAAACTTGTAATTTATTTCGCTTTTAGTTTTTGAATTTTTAAAGCATTCCAAGGTAAATGCTAAATCAGTCATATGACTTTTAAAATCAGATTTTGGGTATTTTGCATATTCAAGAGTATATTTTGAAGAGATTAAAACAATGTCAAGCAAATTATCTTCAACTGGACTTTGATAGTAAATTAACCCATCTATTCCGTGTGTAGTTTTAGATGTTTTAGCTGTTTTATGTTTTTCACCTTTAATACATTCTGTCGATATATTTTCTTGTAAGGAATTAAATTCTAAGATATCTTCAAATACAAACTTTGTAATTCTCTCTCCTTCTTCTCCTATAGATTTTGACCATTCTCCCATTATATATAATTATTTTAATTTATTTCTCTATTAAACCATTCCAATAAAAATCTATATGCAACATCTTTTACATTCTCCAACTTACTAATAACATCTTCAACATATTCAATCTCGATTGGAATTAAGCCGTGCGCTATATTGTTTCTTATAACACTCATTTCGTTGATCCATCTCTCATTGCCATTTATTCCTTCCCATCTTGATGGATCATCAGTCCATAGTGTCTCAAAACAATTCCAAATTTGGTTGATTGATCCTCCTGTAGTTCTTGCATTTGGCGTATGATACTTTGTTGCAACTATACTAATTGAATTCCAAAAGGCTAAAAATTTGTCAAAAGGATCATCTGAGTATAATCCTTTCCTATACCAATTCAAACCACGAAGAAATGTTGTATGATTTAAGTTGAGGTTTCTTGAGATTTCAAAAGCTTCTCTAAATTCAGCGTTCTCTATGATAGCTTTTACATTTCCTCTTAAGCTTTTATTTACTATTTCATTATCAGAAATATTTATTGGTTTATTTAATTTAAACGAGAGGACATCAAGCATTTTCCCGATAAATAATAAGGCTATCTTTTTAGCTCTATCTTCAGAATTAGTTCTCACAGTTGTAGAAATTTTCAAACCGTGTTGAGTACTGTTTATTTTGACAGAGCTATTGAATATAGCACCAATTTCTAATTCTTTTTCAGTAGAGAAATTAATTGAGGACTTTATTGAAATAGTCCCTATTACATTAAGTTCGACTTCGTATATTCTCATAAATATTTTAATGGTTATTGTAAATGTTGAAATTTTTTCAATTTTTATATTAAACTAAGTTTTGCTAAAAATAAATAATATCTCTACACAAAACAATTTTATTTCAACCCTAAATGAAAAAAAAACCTCCTATATTCTCTATACAAAATTATTCTTCAAATAATTCCTCCTCGAACTGCCGGTAGCTGTCAACAGTAGAAATAGTATTTATTGATAAAAACCCTTAAAAACATTAACTAAAAAACCTTTTTATCATTCAAAAGGGAATTGAAACCATTTCAAAACATCCATATCCAACTGAAAAACAAACCGTTTCGCTTTTAACAAAATATTATATCCCTCCACTTCAATTTATTTCAGCGTAATCAATAGTTTTGCTGCATCAATACTATTTCAATGAATAAACATTTATCCGCTCTCTTTTTGTTTTTCAGTATCTTTTATTTCAGTCAGAATCAGCTGAAAGTGTTAAACAAAACCAATAAACAACCCATCGCCAATGCCGCCGTTTACTGTGATGACGCTTTGCTGGGAAAAACAGATATCCACGGAGTTTTGTCCTTTAAAACCAAGTGCAAAAAAGTGGAAATTATTGCCAATAATTTTGAAGATGCCACGGCAGATGTGAAGAAAAATAGTGAGGTTTTTCTGAATCCGCTTTCTGAAAAAATGCAGAATATCGATAAGGTCGTGATTTCCAGCAAAAGCGATGACAAGGCTTTGAAAATCCTTGATGAATTCAATAAAAGAGAAAAGGAAAATTCTCCGAAGTCCTTGGATTCCTATGATTTTAAATCTTATACCAAATATTCAATCGATGTAGACAAAGATTCGATCGGCATCTACAAAAACTTTCTTTCTGTGAGAAAAGATTCCCTTTCAAAAGTGGAAAAGAAAGATCTGAAAATGAAACCTAAAGAAATCAAAGATTCATTGATTGGCGAAGAGTTTATCGAGGCTTCACAGGAATCGCAGATGTTTCTCTGGGAAAAAGCAACTGAGTACAAATATTCTCAAAAGTTTGGCGAAAAAACCAATATTCTCGACAACAGAATGTCGGGTTTTAAAAATCCGATTTATGAAGCTCTGGCGATTAATATTTCGAATCTAAACCGAACGCCTAGACAACTGAAACCTGAAAACAGACAGCTTTTCTACTTTTTTCTTTCAGACACGATTCAGATTGACGGGAGAGATACTTATGTGATTAAATTCAAGGAAATTACAGACAAGAAAAAGCAGAATCCGAGGAAATTCAACGGAAATATTTTTATTGACAAGCAGACGTATGCACTCAAAAAATTTGAAAGCGTCAACAAAAAATCAAACGCCGGAAACATCGTCTCTGTCTGGAAACCCATCAACGGAAAATGGTTTCTCGACTATGAAGACATCAGGCTAAAAATGGGCGACCAGTCTTTTGACACCTCCAAAAAAGACAGCATCAAAGCAGGCGAAAAAGCAAAATACAACTCCAAAACTTTTGGAAATTACCTGTATGTGAAAAACCGCTTCTTCGATTTTGAACTGAATAAAGAGCAGAAAGCTAATGAGTTTAAAGGCTACTCTCTCGAATTGCAGAACTCCGACGGCAACCTTCTCGACAAATACCGTACAGACAGCCTTACCACAAGGGAAAGTTCGACCTACGCCACTCTGGATAAGTTCGTGGAAAAGCATGATTTTGAAAAGAAACTCAGCTTCCTGACTCAGCTAATGCGTGGAAATCTGCGTTATAAAATAATTGATTTTGATCTGACCAAATTTTTCAGCTACGACAAATATCAGGGATTACGGTTGGGAGCTGGGGTAAAACTGAACGAGAAATTCAGCAAAACCATTTCTCCGGACGGCTATTTCGGCTACGGATTCAAAGATCACCGTTGGAAATACGGATTAGGTTTAGATGTAAAACTTTCGCAGAAAAGAACTTCTGTCTTCAGAATTGATTATGTGGATGATGTCTTTGCTGCAGGACGTTTCAGCAATAATATGTGGGATATGATGATGAATCTGGCAGACAATAATCTTGACCTTCACAACGCCAATTTTTACAGAAATCAGAAGTGGGGAGCTTACTATTCTTACGATCTTTCGAATTCTTTAAGCATGAAAATCGGTTTAAATAAAGAAAAACAGAATGCACTTTTCGGATATCAGTATCAGAATCTCGGGAACAGTTTTGACAATACCAGCGCCACGCTTTCCCTTAAATATTCGCCCAATGACAAAAACATCATGACCCCAAGCGGGAAATTTACTTTCGAAAAAGGTTTCCCACAGGTTTACTTGAATTTCGAAAAAGGCTTCAACGCTTTAGGCGGAGATTTAGATTACCATAGATTGGATGCGATGTTTGTGCATCAGTTCAGAACAAAACTCGGCTACACCAACATCAAACTTTTTGGTGGAATTTCTTCGGGAACAGCACCAATCTGGAAGAATTTTGAAATTGCCGGTCACAGAGATGCCAATCCGAATGAATGGTATTCCAACATCAACACACCGTCGAATTTAGGTTTTACGACGATGCCCGCCGGAACCTTCTTCGCCGATAAATTTGCAGGGTTTAAAATTACACAGTATTTGCCTTTCAGATTTCAAACCATCGGAACAAGATATTCCAACATTGAACTCGAGTATCAGTCGGCGATCGGCGCCTTCAAAAATCCTCAGGATCATCAGTTTAATTTTCAGGTTCTCGATCACAATTATCAGGAAGTTGGCGTACTGTGGAATCGCTTCTTGGGAAGAAGTTTTGGGCTTGGATTTTCTTACAGACTCGGGCATTACCAGACTTCGGAGTTTAAAGAAAATTTTGGAATTAAGTTTAAATTTAATCTTGTGAATTAAATTTAAATACGTGAATATTGTGAGTTTTAAAACGCAAAGAATTTAATTTATACCATATTAATTTAAAGAGCAAAGGATATCAATAAATTGATTTAAGCTTGTGCTTATGCATTTTTTAAAGCAGAAACTTGTGGGTTTCTGCTTTTTTGTATTTTTTCAAAATTGGCAAAAATTTAAAAAAAGATTTTCTTTTCCCCGACCCTAAAGGGAGGAAAAATATTTTTAAAATTTAATCAAAAGTATCATTTCTAAGACTGAAGAAACAAAGTAATAAAGTTAATATACGCTATGATTGCAGCGAAAATGTTCGGAAAATTTCATCAAAATTACTCCCTTTAGGGTCGGGGAAAATAATTTTGATGAAATTTAGACAACTAATTTGATGAAGCAATCAGGCATTTTGTTAACGCAATCATGCATTTGGTTAAACCGTCCAAGCACTTAGTTGAAGCAATCAAGTACTTAGTTAAGGCATCCAACCATTTATTTAAGGCGTTCAAGCATTTGGTTGAGATAATCAACTGTTTGGTTAAGGCGTCCAACCGTTTGGCTGAGGCAATCAAGTACAATCTACTACATTTCAACACTTTGCAGCCAAATTTGAAAACTTTCAAAATCTCAAAAACCAAAAACACCTCGCTTCTCTCTTCCGATCTCGCCGCCTTCAATCTTCCATCTCCCCTCTCCCCTCTTCCTCCCTATTTAAACTCATTCTAAGTATTGATTTTCCGTTAACAAATCATCATTTTAATCATAACAAAATTAAACGATTGGTTTTGTCCCGTTAAAATTCAGTTCACACTTTCCTCTTAGTTTTGTGAAATCAATAAACTATAGAAAGTATTATGAAACTAAACCACACTTTAGCAGCTTTGTTCTTATCTGCTGCAGTATTTCAAAGTTGTAAAGACGATGACAATACTGAAAACCCAACCAACGAAGATATCAAACTTGAAAATTTTTCAAAAGAACCGGCTTTCGTTTACGGAATGACAGGTTTCGAAAATCTAAACATTACGACTTTAATTTCAAGTTCAGATGTTTTGGCAGACAGCCCCAACTTTGTATTTGCAGGACAGCCGGACGGAATGGGAATTATGAAAGACCCAAACTCCAATGGTTATTTAATGATTACCAATCATGAGATCACGCAGTCGGTTTCAAGAGTTTATTTGGATAAAACTTTCAAACCTGTAAAAGGAGAATATATCCTGAACGGAATCGGTGGAATGACAAGATTGTGTTCTGCTACTTTGGCGACGGTTGCTGAGCACGGTTTCAGTGCTTTTCTTACGGCTGGAGAATCAGGAGAAGAAAGTATGGTTCATGCTTTGAATCCTTTGGCGGCAGCGTCTCAGGCTTCAGACAAGACGAGAGTAAAACCTGCTTTAGGTAAAGCTTCCATGGAAAATGCAGTTCCGCTTCCTAAAGATATTTCAAACGGAAAATCTTATATTTTAATTGGTGAAGATCAGTCTTATTCCACTTCGCATCAGTCCGCCGGTCAGCTTTTGATGTACGTTGCCGACACTCAGGGAGATTTGGATAATGGTAAACTATACTCTTTAAAAAGAACCAACAACAATACTACGGAAACTGATATGACCAAAGGTTCTCAGTACGATGTAGAATTTGTAGAAGTTACCAATGCTAAAAATTTAACCGGAGCACAAATCAACCAGAAAAATCTGGACATCAACGCCATCCGTTTTTCAAGAGTGGAAGATGTTGATTACAGAAAAGGGGCTGGAAAAGGAAGAGAAATCTACTTCACAGCTACAGGAGAATCGAATGACGGTGTAAATCCTAAACCAGGTTTGACGATGTGGGGAAGAGTATATAAACTGGTTTTAAACCAAAACAATATGATGACCGGAAAGCTTGAAGTGGTAGCTGAAGGAGATTCAAGCCCGGGAAGTAATCTAATCAATCCTGATAACCTTTGTGTAACTGAAAACTATGTTTACATTCAGGAAGACGGAGATTCTTATTACACTGCAGCAGCTCATGATTCTTACATCTGGCAGCTTGATATCAGCACAAAATCTTACAAGCCGTGGTTGAATATGAAGCACGCAAGAACAGATTCTGCATGGCAGACGGCTTACAACCAGTCGGGAAATCTACAGAAATTCGGATCTTGGGAATACGGTGCGATGATCGATGTTTCAGACATCATCGGTGTTCCGAATACTTTTGCAGTCAACATTCACTCTCACACATGGCAAAAAAACGGTTTTGCCAATGCTGACGGAGCCGGTGTGAATACCAACAAAGAAGGCGGACAGATCGTACTGATCAGAAACGTTCAGAAATAATATTAACCATGTAACCTTTAAAAGTATCAGTAGAGTTTTCTCTATTGATGCTTTTTTTTAAATAATGAAACTTTTTAAAGATCCTTTTTGCGTTTTTCTGATTCTGCTTTTCAGCATTTTCACGATTCTTCAGTGCAACAAACCCAATCAGCCTTTGCAGGACGATTTGGTGGAAGTGAAAAATGCAGTTTTCAAAAACAATGAACTTTTTCTTGCTCAAATTGATGAATTAATCGACTTGGTTTCTAAAGATGCCGACAACAAAATTGTTCAGAAAAAATTTGACAATCTTCGCCAGACCTACAAAAAAATGGAATGGGCAATAGAATATTTCCTTCCTCATTCTGCAAGATTCATCAACGGACCGGCTTTGCCTGAAATTGAAATGGCCGAACACACAGAAATTGAGCCCGAAGGTCTTCAGGTTTTGGAAGAAATGTTTTATTCGGATGAAAAACAGGACAAAGCTGAAGTCATCAGAATACTTAAAAAGCTTACCAATAAAGGGAATACCATTAAAACCAATTTTCAGGTCATCACAGTAACAAAAGATCAGACATTCGATGCATTGCGACAGCAGGTTTTCAGAATTTCAAGTTTGGGAATTGCAGGTTTTGATACGCCTGTTTCAGGGAAGTTTCTGGAAGAAATGCCTGTTTCGCTTGAGTCTTTAAAGTCTGTTTTAAACTTAATTTCAACCGAAAAATCCCAAAATTCATCTTTAAAGAAAATCGTTTCACAAATTGATCAGTCTAAACAGTTTTTAAATTTAAATAAAGATAAAAATACTTTCAACTATCTTGAATTCATCAGCGTTCATCTCAACCCACTTTCTTCTCTCCTGCTCGATTTCAGAAAGGAAGAAAACATTCCTAATGTGGAAGTGACCACTGCTCTTAGAAAAAATGTAGGCAATTTTTATTCAAAAGACGCTTTCGATGTCAATGCTTTTGCTCCGGGAAAACAGTATGAAATGTCTCCGGAAAAAGTGGCTTTGGGGAAGCAATTATTTAATGATAAAATTCTTTCCAACAATAATTCAAGAAGTTGTGCAAGCTGTCACAATGCAGAAAAAGCTTTTACAGATGGTTTGGAAAAATCCATGTCATTAGAAAATGCCAAATTGCAGCGAAATACGCCTTCTTTGAATTATTCAGCATTTCAGCACGGTCAGTTTTGGGATATGCGAAAAGATGATCTTGAAGGTCAGAGTTCGGACGTGATTACCAATAGAGAGGAGATGCACGGCGATTTGAAAACAATTATTTTAAAAATTAATCAAAATAAAAATTATCGGCTGGCGTTTGCTAAAGTTTTTAAAACAGATAAAATTGAAGAGTGGCAACTGCAGAATTTGTTGGCAAGTTACATCCGTTCATTGGCCACTTTCAATTCAGATTTTGATGAATACATGAGAGGAAATAAAAACGCTATGACCGAAAAGCAAAAGAAAGGTTTCAACCTTTTTATGGGAAAAGCACAGTGTGCGATCTGCCATTTCGTTCCTCTTTTCAACGGAACAGTTCCACCAAATTACAAGAAAACCGAACAAGAAGTTTTGGGAGTGGCAGAAAATGCTGCCAATAAAAAGCTGGATTCAGATTTAGGCAGAGGAAAATTTCATGAAACAGTAGCTTTTCTTCAGAATTCATTTAAAACACCAACCTTGAGAAATATTAGCAAAACCGCTCCATATATGCACAACGGTGGTTATAGAAACTTGCAGGAAGTAATGGAATTTTACAACCAGGGCGGCGGAAAAGGTTTTAATTTAAAAGTTGAAAATCAAACGCTTTCAGATGCAAAACTCAATTTATCGCAAAACGAAATTGATGAGATTATTGAGTTTCTGAATGCTTTGAATGATAAATGATGCAATATTTTAAAGACGTTTTTTTTAATGTGAAATTAATTAACAGGTCGCCGCGATACGACTTTCGAATTCGTTTATATTTTTTATGATTGTCAGTAATTTATAACACCTTAGTTTTTACAGCTTGTTTGTCATTCCGTAGGAATCTCAACACACTGAAAATAATGCAGTTTAGATTCCTACGGAATGACAAAATGACTGCTGATTTTGTATAATTTAAAAAAGAGGTAATCGTTATATTTTTTGTAAAAAAATATTCAAAATCAGCAAATAAAAACCTCGCAATTTTGTTTTAAAAAAGTCCAGCAGTATTTAAAAATTCTCTACTTAAAAAAAAACGCCTCAACAAATTCATTATTTTGTGAAATTAACAAACAGAATTCAGTTTTGAGTTCTGTTTTTTATTATCTTTCAAAAAAATTTAAATCATTCAAGATGAGAAAACTCTTATTTATCTTCGCTGTAGCGGTAATGCTTGTCAGCTGTAAAAAATCCACAGAAACCAAAACCGCCGAATTCGTAAAAATGTACAACAACACCAGCGACATGATGGTGAGAAGTGCAGGATTTAAGTCGACAAAAGCAACCTCAACTCCTACGGGCGATGTTGATATCGAAATAAAAACAACTTATTTTGACACTGATATAGAAGCTGAACTGATGAAAAGTGCTATTCCGGACATCATTGGGCAGGCAATTCAGGCAGAACCGACTGGAAAAGAACTTTTGGAAGAGGGCGTGAAATTTAATCTGAAAGTGTACAGCTCAAACGGAGTGATTATTTCTTCAGAAACCATTGACAAAAACACAAAAAAAGGAAATATAGATCTTGAAGGAATTGCCAAAGGCGAAACACCGGACAGCGTACAACTCAATGAAATTTTAAAAGTTTTCAGCAAAAGTTTACCGATTGTAGACAAAACTTCCGGGATCAAGATTGTTGCTATTAAAGCTGATGCTGAGAATAATATTGTGTACTCCGCTGAAGTTCCGGATCAGTATGCAGAGGTGCTTGCCACCGACGAAGCTAAGCAACTGATGAAAGACGAAATGATGAGATCTACGGATGTGAAACAAATTTTCAGTCAGACCAAAGCTATCGGTGTGAATAACATCAAATACATTTACAGCGACACAAAAGGCAAAAAACTGAATGAAATTACAATCCAGAGAACAGACGTAAAATAATGAGTGATAATTCATCCGTATGGAAAACCATTTTGACGTTGGTTATTGCCCTCGTCAGTATCGTTCGTCTTGCGATGACCTGCAACAAAAGCTCTTCAAGTTCGTATTCGAACGATTCTTACAGCGAAATAAATTCGCTCATAAGTAGAAATTATGACCGACAAAAAGCGTCAGAATCAGTAGAAAATACTGCTTCCAACGATCTTTTCTATGAAAGCTATGACAGCATCAGTCACCTCAGCGATTCTGAAAAAGAAAATTACAGCGTGATACAACTGAAAAAAGATTCTTTGATTCTGCTGGATGTCTTTTCTAAAATCAATGTAGAATCAGGTGCTTATTTTCAGAAAAATTATGATGACACATTGAGTTTGGCCATCAAAAAACCTGATAACACAAGCATTTTTCTTCATTCTTATGATACAGCTGATGATCTGATGACGAATTTTAAAGCTGTGAAAAAGAAACTTAATTTACAGAATCTGGATATAAAATTGGATGAGAAAGATTCGAAATTTATTTCTTACAACTATAAAAAGAACGGAAAGAAAACCAATGGTTATGCACTTTTAGCAGCCGACCAAGGTCATTTTACTGCTTTGGAAATTGAAAGCAATAAGCTTTCTAAAGATGAACTTCAAGGAAAAGCATTTTCCTTAATAGCTCAGATTGCCAAATAACAAAACTCCCGAAAATTAAAATTTCGGGAGTTTTGTTTTATCTAAAATTAACCTTTCAAAATTTTATCCGGTGTAATCGGCAAATTTCTAAAGCGTTTTCCGGTCGCATTGAAAATCGCATTGGCAATGGCCGCTGCAGAACCAATAATTCCGACTTCGCCTAAACCTTTTGCACCGCTGGCGTTGAGATTAAAATCCGGTTTGTTGATAAAATCAACTTCGATTATTGGAACGTCTGCATTAACAGAGAAATGATACCCTGCCAGATCTTCAGCTACCAAAGCACCAAGGCGTTTATCAATGGTCATTTCTTCCATTAAAGCCATTCCCGTTCCGCCCACAACGGCACCGATAATCTGGTTTTTTGCCGGTTTTTCACTGACGATTTTGCCACCATCAACGACGCTCACAAAACGGTCGATTTTTACTTTTCCGGTCAGTTCATTTACCATTACACGACAGAAATGAGCTGCTCCCGAGGCAAAAGCATACTTCTTCTGATCTGCACCAGGCTCGGTAGTTTCCTCAACTTCAATGACCGTTAAATTATTGTCACTGAAAATTTTCTGAAAACTTACTGAAGCTGTTTTGTTTTTAATTTTAATATCAGATTCAGACAAAATAACATCTGAAGGTTTTATATTTTTAAAATCAAGGTTTATTTTTTCAGCGTATTTTATCAACTCACTTTTCAAAGTTTCGGCAATCGCATTAGACGATGCGCTGATGGAAGAAAGTCCGCGGCTTCCCCCCTGACTTGGAGCCTGTGGAAGTGTAGATTTCCCGAGATCAATTTTAATTTTATTTAAAGGAATTCCGGTGTTTTCATGAACGATATTCCGCATCGAAGTTCCCGTTCCAGTTCCGATGTCGGTCATGGCAGTTTTTACGGTCACGTTTCCATTGACATCCATTTCGAGTCCGGCGCTTGCTTTTCCTCGTCCGGCAGTCCACATCCCTACTCCCATTCCGTAACCTATGAGCCAGTGGCCTTCTTTCTTTTGCCGTGGCTGCTGATTCCTTTGGTTCCAGCCGATTTTCGTTGCCCCTTTTTCCATACATTCTCTGATGTAATTGGTAGACCAGTCCTTTCCTGTTTCAGGATCTTTTACATCAGACAAATTCTGAAGTCTGATGGCCAAAGGATCTTTATTCATTTTAAAACAAAGCTCATCAATGGCAGATTCCAAAGCAAAAGCTCCGGTGCATTCTCCAGGACCACGCATCCAGGTCGGCGTAGACATATTCAGCGGCACTGTTGCCATCTGCGTTTTTAAATTCTCAAAACCATACGCCAATCGGCTGATTCTCGTGATATTTTCAAGGAAATTTTCGTAGAGTGAGGTTGTATTTTTGCTGTCGTGAAGCAAACCTGTAAATTTCCCTGAAGCATCTGCACCTAACTTTATTTTCTGCCACGATTCCGGACGGTAACCGACCAGACAAGACATTTGAGTTCTTGTAAGCATCAGTTTTACAGGCTTGTTGATTTTTTTTGCAGCCATAACTGCTAAAACAGTATTTGGCCAGACTCTTAACCCAGAACCAAAACCTCCGCCCATAAACTCAGTGATGACCTCAATATTTTTTGGCTGAAGACCAAACAGTTTGCCCACCGTATTCTGAACTCCGTTGACACCCTGATTTTTATCGTATAATTTCAGTTTTTCATCTCCATTCCAAATGGCGATGGTGGCGTGCATTTCCATCGGATGATGCACTTCGCCTTCGATGTGATATTCCTGCTCGACATTGTAGGCAGAAGATTTCCAGTTGTCAACATTTCCTCTCTCTTTTCCGTCATTTTTTAGAGAGATTGAAAGATGAGAATTTTTGAAATCAACATTTGCTTTCGTCTGCTGGTAGGAAGTTTTAACCAAAGAGGCAGCGTACTGAGCTTCCTCAAGAGTCTTTGCAATCACGACAGCCACTGGCTGACCTTTAAAATAAACCGTATCGGTATGCAAAACCGGAAGCCCGATTTTGCTTTCTTTAATTTTTTCTTCTGACGCTAAACCAGCAACAACCGGCTTATTGGTGTGCGTTAAAATATCCAGAACACCATCTGCAAGCATTGCATCTGCAGTATCAATTCCAGTAATTTTTCCTGATGCAACAGTACTTCCGACAATTACAGCGTAGGTTACATTTTCGGTTTTGTATTCTGCGGAGTATTTTCCACGGCCAGTCACTTTTGCCAAAGCTTCGGCGCGTCCTTCTTTTTCTATATTGAAATCTAAATCATTATCAAAAAATGCCATATCTGTTCTTTTTTTAAGGATTTAAACTGTTTTGAAGTGCTGTAATCATCGCTCCTCGGAGCATTTCTTTTTTAAAACCATTATTCGAAAGAGGTTTCAAATCTTTTATTGCTAAATCTGCTGCCGCTGAAAAATTTTCAGTTGTAGGCATTTTTCCTTTCAGAAAATTTTCAGATTCGTACCATCGCCACGGTTTATGAGCCACGCCACCGGAAGCCAACCGTGAATCTTTGATTTTTCCGTTTTCCAGATCTAATGCGGCTGCAACTGAAACCAGTGCAAATGCGTAGGAAGACCGGTCTCTTATTTTTACGTAAGCATTATTTTTACCGAAATTATTTTTAGGAATTTCAATGGCTTCAATAATCGAATTCTGAGGAAGATTGGTATCCAGATTGGGTGTATTTCCGGGAAGACGATGAAAGTTTTTAAACTCAATCTCTTCCTTTTTATTTTTAGAATTTCGGGTAATGACCGTCGCATCCAAAGCTGCGAGGGAGATGCAGAAATCTGAAGGATGTACAGCAACACAGTCTTCACTGTAACCAATTACGGCATTCATTCTGTTTTCGCCATCTTTTGCGCTGCAGCCAGATCCCGGTTTTCTTTTATTGCAAGGCGTTGTGACATCATAAAAGTAGGGACATCTTGTTCGCTGCAACATATTTCCGGCACACGAAGCCATATTTCTGATTTGTGGTGAAGCTCCAGCTAAAATAGCCTTCGAAATCAGGGAATATTCTTTCAAAACATCAGCGTTTTTGGCAACTGACGAGTTTTTAGACATCGCTCCGATTCTAAGTTTCTTTTTATCCACCTCAACGGCTGCAGATAAAACTGAATTTACGTCAATAATATAATCCGGCTGTTCAATGTTTTTCTTCATCAAATCGACCAAATTGGTTCCTCCTGCGATGAATTTTGCCTTGTCATTCTTCTGCGAAATCGTTTTGGCAATATCATCTTTTCTGAAAAATTCAAATGGTCTCATCCTGCTACTTTTTGTATAGATTCTACAATTCCGTTATACGCACCGCAACGGCAAAGATTTCCGCTCATAAACTCTTTTATTTCTTCTACCGAACCGGTATGACCTTCTTTCACACAGGCCACAGCCGACATAATCTGACCCGGCGTGCAATATCCACACTGGAAACCGTCACACTCGATAAAAGCCTTTTGCATCGGATGAAGATTTTCTCCGTTGGCAAGTCCTTCGATGGTTGCGATTTCTTTCTCCTGAACTGTGCAGGCCAAAGTAAGACAACTCAAAACCCTTTCGCCATCGATATGAACGGTGCACGCACCACATTGTCCGTGGTCGCAACCTTTTTTAGAACCTGTGAGATCAAGATTTTCACGGAGCATGTCTAAAACTGTTGTTCTTGTATCTAAATTAAGATCATAATTCTGACCGTTAACTTTCATTTTTAACGGAAGAACTTTTTTAGGTTTTACAAAAAGATTCCGCACTTTATCGCCCGCTGCTTTTACATGAATTGGTATTGCCGACCAGAAAACGAGCAGTCCTGAACTCATCAGGAAATTCCGCCGACTCATTGAAGGTATTTTCATATGTAGATTTTTATTTTTTTATAGGTCATCCCGAAATCGGAACAAGTTATTCTACCGCCCAATCTTCACTGGTATTTGCTTGAAAAGTTTCTTAATGGCGATTTCATAATTTTTTTAATTTAAATATGAATCAATATGTTGTAAGATACGCCTTTTAACAAAGGTTTTTAGTACCACAAAATAATTTAGAATGAAGAAAAATTAGAATTAAATAAGATACATTCTTGAACTCTAAACATTTGTTTTTATGAAATTTTCAGATGTGTTTTAATCTAAATTTTAAATGACAAAATCCATTAAATTTAAATATTAATCAAAATTCTTCATCTAAAGATAAAATCGATATTTCTTTATTGAAATTTTTCAAACAAATCTACCATTTATTGAATGTTGCATATTATTTTTGCAGTGAGATTTAATGAAACTAAATTATGGCTTCAAAAAATAAAACCGCAGAAACTGAAATTGATGTTAACGATTTTATCAACTCCTATGTAGAAACCGAGCAGAAAAAACAGGACAGTTTTCAGCTGATTGATTTAATGAGAGAATGGTCTGGTTTTGAGCCTAAAATGTGGGGACCAACGATGATTGGTTTTGGCAGTTATCATTATAAATACGACAGCGGACACGAAGGAGATGCGATGATCATTGGTTTTTCGCCAAGAAAAGCTCAGTTTTCACTTTACGTTGCTGCACCGGAAGAAGAAGATAAAAAGCTGCTTGAGAGTTTAGGAAAATTTAAAATGGCAAAAGCCTGTATTTATTTTAAAAAACTTTCTGATTTAAATCTTGACATTCTGGAAAAGCTCTGCAAATCTACCATCAAATACATCAGCGAAAATAACGAATGTGCCTGCAGATAATTGAGTTTAAATTAAACCTGAATCCAAATTTTATTACATCAAAATGATCAATCTATACCGCAAAACCGCCATTATTGAAGGGATTTCTTACCTTATATTGCTTTTTATCGCCATGCCCATCAAATATATTTTCGATATTCGTGAACCTGTAAAATACTTCGGTTGGATTCATGGGGTTTTGTTTCTGTTTTACTTCGCCGTACTCATCATTGCTGCTTTTATGTACAAATGGAGCATTAAGAGAATCGTCATTTACCTTGTAGGCTCTGTCTTGCCTTTTGTGCCGTTTTATCTTGACAAAAATTTAAAGAAAGAATATGCTCAAACCGAAAATTAAAGAGCTTTTCCGCTATCCCTCATTTTATCAGTGAAACTAAAACTGTAAAACAAAAAGAGATAAAAATCTCACTACTTTTCAACGAAAATTGACATCAATTATTTACTTTAATTTCTCAAAAATACTGGACATATTTTCCTTGTCAAGGCTTTCCATATCAATTAGTTTGAGAGATTTCACCATCTTCAAAGTCGAGGTTTTGTAATGCTGAAAATGTGGCGTCTGCGAATGAAATTGATACGCTTCTTTATCCGCATAGATTTCTACAATTCTGATTTGAGTTGGATTTTTCTGCTGAAACATTGGGAAAATAGCAATCACGCCTTTCTCTAATTTCACTGAAGCCGAAGCTTCATCTTTCAGAATAGATTTGTATTCTTCCAAAAATTCGGGAATAATTTCTATTTCCGAGATGCGAATCATCATATCATTTTCGATAATCGGAACAAGTGGTTTTCCGATAATTTTCCGAACTGTATTCGCTTGCGTTTTATTTACAGATTCTTGTATCAAATCCGCCAATTGTTCAAATTGATTTTCAGTAATTCCTGTATTTTTTCCAATACCGATGTGCGATTGCAACTGTCCTTCTACTCCCCTTAAAGAAGCCAAAGCTGAAATCGTCACCAATTCTCTTTGCTGATAAGTCAGAACATCACTTACAAAAATATCGGCAAATAAATGTTCTTTCAGAAAAGCATCAATTCGTGGAGCAAATTCTCCGAAACCTTTTGCAGGCTTCGATTGTGGTGTTTTTGAAAGTACTTCTAAAGTTTTTCTGCCTTGCTCGTATTTGTCTTCAACATTATTTTCGACGATGATTTTTTTCCCTTCGATATCATTAATTCCTTTCACTCTTCTTTCATCCAAAACAGTTTTAAAAGTATTAATGGCATTCAAACTCCTCGGAAAACCGCAGTAAGCGTATAATTGTACCAAAGCTTCTTTGATTTCATTAATTGTCAAACCGGAATCTAAACCTGCATTCAACTGAAATTTCAGATTTTCAAGATTTCCGACTGCCGTTAATGAAGAAATCTTTACCAGACTTTGTTCTTTAACATTCAAATTTTGAGTTGCTGTATTTTGCTGCGCATTCATTTTTGTAAAACTTAATGTAAGAACAAAAAGAATTATCCATTGAAGAAACTTGTTTTTTTTCATCATAGAAAATTATTTTTTGTTAGCTTCAGCATATTCTTCATCTGAAACTGCTTCCAGCCAAGTATTTTGATTAGTTTGAGGATTACCTGTCGTCGCCAAATGCGAAAACCAACTCGTTGCAGTTGCGCCGTGCCAATGTTCAACCTTCGGAGCAATTTCTACGATATCTCCAGCTTTTAAACGACGGGCTGGCTTTCCTCTTTCCTGATATAAACCTTCGCCACCAACGACAATCAATAATTGTCCACCCGTGTGACTGTGCCAATTGTTGCGACAACTTGGTTCAAATGTAACGTTGGAAAGTGGAATATTTAAATCTTTGTTGCCCGTCAATGGCGCCAAATAAGATTTACCTGTAAAATATTGAGCAAATCCAGTGTTTTCTTCGCCCGTCGGAAAATCACTTATTTTTGGAATGTCTGTTTTCATTTTGTTTTGATTTTTTGTCTTTTGTGCGAAAGCGAATTGCCCGAACACAAATAGAATTAATGTTAAAAAATATTTCATTTTGATGACTTCTTATTGTTAAACAAAGTTCCGTCCATTCCATCAAATCATTGTTATACCGATTACGGTATTGCTTACCATTTTTACTGATTTATTTCAAATTCATTTTAAAGAAATCCTCAATCTTATCAAAAGGAATCACATCCAATTTATCATACAAATCCACGTGAACAGCATTTGGAATTATCATCAATTCTTTCGGTTCGGAAGCCGATTTGTAAATGTCTTCGCTGAAATATCTTGAATGCGCTTTCTCTTCTGCAATCAACAACATTGGTCTTGGTGAAATTTCTTTGATATTACCCAAAATCGGAAAATTCATTAATGAAAATCCACTTGTTTTTGACCACGCTGCATTTGAATTTATAGAACGTTCGTGAAAACCTCTCGGCGTTTTATAATAATCATAATATTCTTTGATAAACTGTGGCGAAGCTTCGGTTGTTTGTCCCAATCCGTTTTCAGGATATGATGTTTTTCCTGATTCTGCATCTTTCCAACGTTGAAGACTCATTTCGGTCAGAATTTTTGTGCGTTCTTCTGGAGTTCTCTTGTCATAATAATCGTTTGAAGCATTTCTTGGAATATCGTACATACTGGTCGTAACAACTGCTTTCACACGTTTGTCAATTGCAGCTGCATTCAACGCAAATCCTCCAAAACCACAGATTCCAATAATTCCGATTTTGTTTCTGTCGATGTTTTTTTGAAGTCCAAGAAAATCAACTGCTGCACTAAAATCTTCTGTATTGATGTCTGATGAAGAAATATTTCTTGGTTCTCCTCCACTTTCCCCTGTGTAAGAAGGGTCGAAAGCCAAAGCAACAAATCCACGTTCCGCCATTTGATTGGCATACAAACCGGAAGATTGTTCTTTTACCGCTCCAAAAGGTCCGCTGATAGCAATCGCAGATAAATGAGTTCCTGCATTTTTCGGAAGATACAAATCGCCCGAAATTGTAATTCCATAACGATTTTTGAAGCTTACTTTTTGTCTGGTAACTTTATCACTGAGTTGAAAAGTATAATGTTCTGTTGTATTCATTTTCTTTGAATTTTGTTTGGATTGTGCTGAAATCTGTGCTGAAATCTGTGCTGAAATCATCAGAAATACAGCAATTATTAATGTGAACTTTTTCATTATTATCTAATTAAATTTGTTTAATGATTTTCGCAGGAACTCCGCCAACAACGGTATTATCAGGAACGTCTTTTGAAACAACTGCTCCGGCTGCGACAACGGAATTTTCGCCAATCGTTACACCTGCTAAAATGGTTGCATTGGCTCCAATCCAAACGTTTCTTTTGATTAGAATAGGTTTGCAGATTAAGCCTTTTCTATGTTCGGGATTTAAAGGATGATTTTCTGTGACCAGACTGACTTTCGGACCGATGAGAACATCATCTTCAATCGTGATTCCGCCTAAGTCGAGAAAAGTACAGTCGAAATTAATAAAAACGTTTTTCCCAATTTTCAGATTCTTTCCATAATTGATATAAATCGGAGTGAAAATCCCCACTGAATTGTTTTCTACGCCTATAATTTGATGTAAATAATTTTGAATTTCCTCTGCATTTTTTGATTGATTTAGTTGCAGAAGCAATTCTCTGGTTTGGAAAGAAGTTTCCCGCAAAAGATGAATCTGAGAATCATTGGGTAAAACTATTTCGCCATTCCTTAATCTTGTAAAAATATCATCTTGCATAATCTCGATTTCTGATTACAAAATTAATAGGAAAGCCTCACAAAGAAGTTTCTGCGAGGCTCAAATTCGTTTGCTGAGAAGCTCAGTTTTTAGAATGAGGAGCTAAGATTCTGTTTTCAATCATTAAAAAATGTCCAACTCTGTTTTTAATCAGCCATTTTCCGTTTTCGAAAACATAAGTATCATCGTATCTTACGCTGTAATCGCTCAAGGTTTCTTTTCCGTCAGATTCTCTAATCATTTTGATTTGTGAAAAAGAAATTCCGGTTGCATTATCTCCCTCAATTTCAACTGAATATTGTCCGTTCAAGGTAAAATACGTTTTTACCAACAAGGCGTGTTCGTTAAATTCTGCTCCAATTTTATCGGTTCCTGTCGTATTTGCAACCACAACTCCATTCATATAAACTGTGTAATTGGCATCTGAAGTAAATAATTTCATCTGCTCTGCAATTTTTTTCTCATCGCCCAATGTTGCATAAGCGTCAATCAGATTTCTCAGTTCTTCCTTAATTTTCAAAGTTTCTAATGTCATAATTTTAAATTTTAAATGAATATTTTAAATGAATATTTAAATCATTATTACTCCACAAAACTATAGTATATTTGCTTACAAAATATTAGTTATTACCTAAAGGTTATTGACTAACTAAAATGACATTTATGAAGGAAGACAATGAAAATCAAATCGATAGTAAAGAATTCACTGATGAATGCCATACAATTTTGACAGCGGTTTCAGACTTTATTTATGTAATTGGAGGTAAATGGAAATTGATGATTATCATAGCAATCGCAAGAGGAAACAATCGTTTTACCGAAATACAAAGGCAAGTAAAAGGTATATCCGCAAGAGTTTTATCCAGCGAATTGAAAGATTTGGAACTGAACGGATTTCTCATCAAAAAAGTTGCAGTAGGTTATCCCGTAACGATACAATATGAACTTTTACCCTACAGTGAAAGTTTGCAGGAAGTTGTGGAAGCGATGACCAAATGGGGAATTCAGCATCGGGAAAAAATTAAAACTGAAATGTCTTCTGATAAATCAAAACAATAAGCTAAACTTCCGTCGGCGAAAAACCATATTGCTTTTTGAAAGCCGTAGAAAAATGTGACGGATTTTTGAAACCGACTTCAAAATAAACATCGTGCACTTTTCTGTTCTCTTCTTTCAGCTTAATATAAGCCATTTCGAGACGTTTTTTAATCAGCCATTTTTGTGGTGTGAGATTGCTGATTTTCTTGAAATCTCTCTTAAATGTCGCCAGACTTCTTCCTGTAAAAGACGCAATCTGCTCCATCGACAAATCATCCATATAATTATCATTGAGGAATTCCAGAATATCGACTTTCCAAGGTTCTGCAAAATCGAAAAGGATTGGATAAAAATCTTCTTTGGTGTTGAGCAAGGCATGAATTCCTTCCAATAATTTCAATTCCGTAATGCTTTCCGTAGGTTTTACATTGCTGTCGAAATAAGGCGTTAGCGAAAGAAAAAGACTTGTAATTGCCGTATCTGGTTCAATTTTAAAAACATTAGAATCTGAGATTTTTACACTCTGTGGAATCTCGGTTTTGTTCATTTTGCTGTAAAAGTCTCGCAGGATATTTCGTCTGAAAGTCAAAGAAATTCCTTTGTAGAGATTTTTGCCTTCGCCGTTTTTATACATTTTCAAGCGGTGGTCTCTGCGGACAAATGCACATTCTCCAGCTTTCAAAACGATTGTTTTATCTCGGTCTTCAATAACCTGTTCGCCCGAATAAAGATAGACCAAAACGTGCTCTGGCGTAGAATGGATGCACTTTGTACTTTCTTCAGCAAAGCAGGACAAAAATATCCCTGAATAACTTAGCGTTGTATAATTTTCGTTTTCCTGAATTTGCATCTGCTGATTTTTTATGATTTTAAATTACAAAATTATGTCTTAGAAAATCAATTTTGTTTACCGAGAAGCTCATTTCATCTTTCTGAGAGGCTCATACAAACGACGAGACAGATACAATTATTTCAACTTCATCACAACTTTTCCTTTAGCTCTTCCACTTTCAACATATTCCAAAGCTTTATTGGTTTCTTCAAATGGAAAAACTTTGTCTACAATTGGTTTTATGATTCCTGATTCTATTAATTTAGTAATCTCTGTCAGTTGTTTGCCATCTGCCATCATAAAAAGAAATGTGTAATCAATGCCTAACTTTTTTGCCTTTTTCTTAATTCCAGAACTCAGAAATCGTGTTACTATTTTTACCAGCCAATTTGCATTGATATCTTTAGCAAATTCCGGTGTTGGCGGACCGGAAATGGAAATAACTTTACCTCCTTTTTTGAGAATATTCAAAGATTTTTCAAGCGTTTTGTTATCCTGACTATTCAAAACGAGATTATAATCTTTCAGTATTGCTTCAAAATCCTGCGTTTTATAATCTATTAAAACATCAGCGCCCAGTTCTTTAAGAAAATCAAAACTTTTGGGACTTGCAGTCGTTGCAACGGTTGCGCCAAGATGTTTTGCCAACTGAATCGCAATAGTTCCCACACCTCCGGAACCGGCCTGAATAAATACTTTTTGTCCTTTTTTAAGTTGTCCGACTTCCACTAATGCCTGCCAAGCCGTCAATGCAACTAAAGGTACAGAAGCCGCTTCCTCCATCGAAAGATTCTTCGGTTTTAGCGCTAAATCTTCTTCTCTTACCGCAATAAATTCTGCAAAAGTTCCGATATGAAAGTCGACAGGTCGGGAATAAACCTCATCTCCAACTTTATACTTTTTTACATTTCTTCCAACTTCTTTTACAATTCCTGCAAGGTCGTGACCCAAAATAAGTGGCATTTTGTAAGGAAGAATCAGTTTGAATTCTCCTGTTTTAATTTTCGAATCCAAAAGATTCAAGCCAGAAGCGTGAATTTCCACCAAAACCTCGTTGTCTTTGATTTTTGGTACAGAAACATCTGCCAACTGCAAACCTCCTTTTGTGTATTTATTTATAAGAAATGCTTTCATAATTATTTCAGTTTTGTGTATTCTTTTTTTGCATTGACTAAATCGTATGCTTTCTTAGGAGCAATCCTATTAAGAATGTAGACTGCTGTGGTATCGCCTACTCTGATGGTTTCTGTATTATTTTTCAGACCTTTAATCAAACCGTTTACCAGTTGCGTGGTACTGATTTTTTTATCCTGTCTGTCAGCAACCATATCGGTATCAACCAAAGGTGGCAACAGTTCAAAAACTTTTACAGAACTGTTGATGGACTGCAAATGCGACCGTAATGATTTCGTATAAAATGCCAAGGCAGATTTTGAAGCAGAATAGGTTGCTTCCGATACCGATGGAACAATGCTGAGAATGGAAGTTGTATTAATAATTGCGGATTCTTTTCGGGATTTCAACATTTCCATAAAAAGATTGTTCAAACGAATTACACCAAAATAATTGACCTCCATCTCATAAACTGCACCTTCCAAATGTTTTTCATTAGCAACTCCCAAATTCAACGGAGGAACACCGACTCCGGCATTATTGTACAAAATATCGATTCCGCCTAAAGCATTTATTTTTTCGAAAAGAGCAATCGCATCTTCAGGTTTTGCAGCATCCGACTGAATGATTGTAATTGCTGGAAACTGTTTTTTTACAGCATCTAATTTTGCCTGATTCCTTCCAGTAATGATGACTTTATTTCCTAAAGCCAAAAACTGTTTTGCAGCTTCCAAACCAATTCCTGAAGCTCCCCCTGTAATCAGAATTGTTTTATTTTTTAAATTCATAATCGTAAAATTTAAAAATGAAATAAACCAATCATTGTCTATTCTAAATTACAGAAAATGATTGATTTATATTAATTATTCTTTTTAAGCTTGAGTTAATTTTGACATTGCTTCACCAATTGCATTGGCATATATTTTTGAATCTCCCACCGGAATATCAAATTGATTATTTTTCAACCCGATGAATAATTCATCTGCCACTTCACTTGGCGGAATTCCCGCTGCTCCGCCAATCTCGGCAGAAAACTCTGTGTTTACTAAAGGAGGATACACTTCATAGATTTGAAGGTTTTTCTGTTCTTCATACGTTTGTCTTAATGCTGTTGTATAGCTATGTAGCGCAGCCTTGGTTGCGCCATAAGTTGGTAAAAATTTATGACTTCCATACACGGCAATAGATGAGATATTGACTACAGCTGATTCTTCTTTTTCTAACAAATGAGGTAATAATAATTCTGTGAAGTGGATGATTGCAAAATAATTGGTATTCATTTCAATTTGCGCTTTTTCGTGAGCGTTGGTCGTTTCGCTTAACAAATATCCGAAAGCTGCTCCAGCATTATTCACGATGATGTTAACATCGGAATGATTGGTTTTCAGTTCTTCAGCGATGCGGATTCTGTCTGCCTCTACGGATAAATCGCCCTGAATTCCTACAGCATCTGATAGTTCTGACAATGCTTTTTGAAGACGTTCTTCGTTTCTTCCGTTGATGATGATTTTGTTGCCTGTTTGGTTTAATTTTTTAGCAATTGCTAAGCCTATTCCGGCACTTCCGCCACTGATAAATATGGTATTTCCTGTTGTTTTCATTTTGTTGAACTGTTATTTTTTGTTGAAATTTTTTTAATGATTGACTGCTTTGCGACAGGGATTGCAACGGCATCCTTTTGTGGAGCTTTAGCGGAACAAAAGATATAGTGGAAAGCCCGCCCGGTCGCCCAAATTATTTTAGTTATTTAGGAAAGGATAATCCGTGTAACCTTTTTCTCCTGGTGTGTAAAAAGTAGTTTGGTCGGGCGTATTGAGAGGCTCATCTGTCTTGAAACGTTCCACCAAATCGGGATTGGCGATAAACGGAACTCCAAATGAAACCAAATCTGCATCGCCATCTTCCAACACTTTGGTCGCTGTTTCTTTGTTGAAAGCACGGTTGATGATGATGGTTCCTTTGTAGATTTTACGGAAATGTCTGGCGACTTCCTGAATGGCATTTTCGTTGCCTGTGACATCTGTGAATGGTTCAATTAAATGAATATAAGCTAAATCATAGTCATTCAATCTATTGACTATATAATTATAAGTTGCGATAGTTTCATCATCTACAGCGATTCCCATAATTCCGTTGAGAGAAGGATTGAGACGAACGCCTACTTTTTTGCCGTCGGCAACTTCTTTAATGGCATCTAAAATTTCAAATAGAATTCTTGCTCGGTTCTCTGGCGAACCTCCGTATTCATCGGTTCTGTCATTGGAATTCTTAGTGAAAAACTGCTGTAACAAATATCCGTTTGCACCGTGAAGTTCTATCCCATCAAAACCTGCATCGAAAGCATTGATTGCTCCTTTTCTGAAATCCTGAACTGTTTTTTGATATCTTCAATCGTCATCGGCTGTGGCGCAACTGTTGCTTTGAAACCTTCCGGCGTGAAAGCTTGTTGCTCCGGATTGAAATTTGAAGGTGCTAAAGGCAATTTCCCGTTGTGTAAATCTGGGTGAGAGTATGCTCCGGTATGCCATAATTGAGCAAATATTTTCCCGTTTTTGTCGTGAACAGCTTTGGTTACGATTTTCCAGCCTTCGACTTGAGTAGGTGTATAAATCCCTGGAACATTAATGAAACCAATTCCTTCTTCACTGATAAAAGTTCCTTCACTGATAATTAAACCGGCTGTAGCACGCTGTGCATAATAGTTTGCAGTAAGCTCTGTAGCTACATTTCCTTGATTAGCAGACCGAGCTCTGGTCATTGGTGCCATTACGATTCTGTTGTTTAAATTCTGTCCGTTAAGTGTGTAACTTTCGAATAATTTGTTGCTCATATTTTCTTTTTTTATGAAATTGATTTTTAAGTATTACTCATCTTAAAATATACTAAAAAGTATATTTTGTATTAAAAAAAATTAGAGTGAATACTGCTCTAATTCGTTTTTTAAACTTTTTACTAATTCTATCATTGGTTTTGAAGTTTCCATTGTTCTGCACAGAATGATACCGCCTTCTACAGCAGCTAATATTTTGAATGCAAAAGCTTCAGGATTCAATTTATCCGAAAACTCTTTATTATCAATACCTTCCTGTAAAACATTGGCAATTCCCTGTTGTCCGGCTCTTAAAGTTGCAGCAACTTTCTTTTTGATAACAGGAAAATTATCATCAGCTTCCACCGCCGTATTGAATATCGGGCAACCGCCTGCGATATAAGTATCAATGGGATTTTTATAAAAGTCAAGATAAAGGAAAATCTTTTCTTTTGCAGTTTTTCCCTGAGAAACAACGATTGACATTTTTGTTGACATTTTATTTAATGAATAATCAATCACTTGTTCCGATAAATCGTCTTTACCATTAAAATGTCCATAAATACAACCTTTCGTTAACTTTGTAGCTTCCAGAACATCGTCTATACTCACACCAGAAATTCCCTTCTCGTTGTAAAGAGGTGCTGCTGTTTCTAAGATAAATTGCTTGGTTTTTTCTGCTTTGGTTAACATACTTGTTTGATTTACTTTGCAAATGTACTAAAAAGTATTTTTTAAAAGCAAATAAATTATACTAAAAAGTATATAAACTCATTTTCTTAAAGAAATATTAAGATACAAAATCTTCATATCAATAACATCATATAATTTTGCTGTCCTAAATCTCTACTTTAAAAGTTTATAGACTTTAATATTACAAAATTATGATTTCAAAAAAATTTCTTTTCTGAGGAGCTCAACTATTCAATGAATCAAATCTGCTTTCACAAACTCAATTTTATCATCTTTAAAAACAAAATCAAAGCTTCCACCGATTTTACCTTCCGGAAAATCACCAGTAAATTCTACTTCCAGATAAGCTGAATTGTCTTTCACTTCTAATTTCCTCAATTCAGTCTGAGTTTTATATCCGATAAAATAACTCACAAAATAATCTTTTATTCCACTGTGACCGATAAATTTTCTCCCAACTGAAGGGTCATCTAAAACAGCATCTTTCAGATAAAATTCCAGATATTTTCTGGTGTCGTAATTATTACTGACTGCAATCCAATTTTTGATAAAGGTTTCTATATTCATTTTTAAGTTTAATTATGATAAAAACTCTGTTTGAATTGCACAGGCGTTTGGCTAGTCTTATTTTTAAATAATTTGTTGAAAGACTGCGGATGTTCAAAACCTAATTGATAAGCGATTTCTGCCACAGAAAGCTGAGTTGTTGTGAGGTAATCTTTTGCTTTTTCGATGAGTTTTTCGTGGATGAGTTGCTGTGCATTTTGTCCTGTCAAAGACCGAAGCATATCACTCAAATATCTTGGTGAAAGATTCAGTTTAGTTGCGAAATATTCTACCGTGGGAAGCCCTTTTTCCAAGGTTTTTTCTTCCTCAAAATATTCGCTCAGCAATTGTTCCATTTTTGACAGCAAATCGTGATTCACTGCTTTTCTTGTGATGAATTGACGTTCATAAAAACGGTTGCTGTATTGTAAAAGCAAATCGATTTGTGCCAGAATAATTTCCTGCGTATGACGGTCGATAAACTGGTATTCGGATTCTATTTTTTTAAAAATTTCGATGATATTCTGCTCTTCACGTTCCGAAATATGCAACGCTTCATTCACTGCATAAGAAAAGAAACCGTAGTTTCTGATGCTCGTCGCAATGGAATGTTTGTACAAAAAATCAGGATGAAACATCAGCATAACACCTTGTCCGCATTCGATATTCATTTGACGAATGTCTTCGATGCTTAGAGATTGTATTTGTTTTGGCGCAATAAAATTCATTGTACCTTTATCAAAATCGTAGTATTGTTGTCCGTATTTTACTTTTGCGGTCACGTCTTTTTTTAACGAAATGCAGTAGAAATTAACGAAAAAACGTTCCCAGATTTCGCTTTCCGAGTGTTTAATTTTCGAAACATCTATCACGCTCACCAACGGATGCAACGGTTCTGGCAAAGACAAGTGCCGATGAAATTCTGATATGGAATTGACGATGTACATTTTATTTTCTTTTACAAATTTAAACAAACAACTGCCTCAAAAAGACAGCTGTTTGATTGATTATTATGAAAATTGCTGACCAATTTCCTTTCTGAATTCTTCCTTACCAATCTCCAGTCGTCTGGAATATATTGCATTGGCATCTGCTCCGACGATGTATCGTACCTGGTCTTTTCCGTCGGTTACAGCTTCGTAAACCACTTCGGCAATTTGCTCTGCAGTAGAAGCATTTTGCATCATTACATCTATATTTTCCAGTAATTTATTTTCTAAATTCTGATATTCTTCGCTTTTATTCATATCCAATGAACGTCCAATAAAATCTGTTGAAATTCCGCCCGGAGCAACTGTTTTAATACCAATTCCGAACTGACCTAATTCAAACGACATACTTTCACTCCAACCTTCTAAAGCAAATTTTGTAGCGTGATAAATGGAATGCAAAGGAAATCCCATAAATCCGCCAATGGAAGTCGTCGAAATAAACAGCCCGTTTTTCTTTGCTCTAAAATAAGGAATAAAAGCCCGCGTAACACGAATGACGCCTAAAAGATTGGTGTCCAACTGACGAAGAATTTTGTCATCGCTTAACGTTTCCAAAGCTCCCATCAGACCGTAACCTGCGTTGTTGAAAACCACGTCAACGCCCATTTCAATTGCTTTTTGTGCCACTTCTTTGATTTGTTCAAAATTAGTAACATCCAAAGGAAGCAAGGTTACATTTTCTAATTGAGAAAGCTCGGTTTCGTTTTGTGGATTTCGCATTGTTGCGATGACGTTCCAGCTTTTTGACTGGAATAATTTGGCTGTAGCTTTTCCTAAACCTGAAGAGGCACCTGTAATAAAAATTGTTTTCTGCATTGTAAATTTTGTTTAAATTTTATAATACAAATGTCCGCAGACGGGATAAGGGAAATGTTGCCAAAATGAGTTTGGTTGTATCCAAAATGACGGAGTAATCAGACCAAAAATTTCTTAAATTTAAAAATCATCCAGCTCCAGTTTTTTGATTCTGGAAGCAATAGCACCTTTTGTACGTCCGAAATGTTTCGCCAAATCATTCCCGCTGATTCCTTCAGAAAACAATTCCATAAGTTCACGGTCAAGCTCGGGAGTCCATGGCTGGTAGGCTCCTTTGTGCTTTTCACGCACCTGCTCAACAGTATAAGATTTCTCGGTTTTCTTCTGTTCGTTGGGGATATCTTTGATGGTTAGAATTTGAGGAGAATCGGGAAAGTCAGCAGGCATCAACTCTTCGGGAATATGAAGCTTGTTCTTGGTACGGGTAACCGAAACATAGAGCAGATTGATTTCTTCGTTGAGTTTTGTGAAATTGATTTCTTCAGGCTTCTTTTCTCTTTTAATTTTTTCTAAATTTTCCTCAGAAATAAAATCGTTGACCAAACGTACGCTGTCATACTCCATTCCTTTACTGCGATGAACCGTGGAAAAAATCATTTCTGCCTTTTCTTTCTGGTCGCCATCGACGTGTTTATCTTTGATTGTTTTTATGATATTCGGGATTTTGTTGCCGTATTCTTTTACGATTTCCACCATCATTCCGAGTTGCAAATCTTCTGTTTTATCGATGTAATCTTCCAATTCTTTAAGATTTTTCATCGCTTTGATAAGTTTATCTTTGATCAAAGACTGCTTATTGTTTTTCAGATTCAAAACATCATACAACGATGCACCTTCGTCTGCATAGGTGTAAGAATTGATATTTCCTTCAAAATAAATGTGTTTTACATTCTTTTTTTCCGTGACATATTCGATGGCTTTCAGCAAAAGTCCGAGATTGGTTCTTGCCAAAATTGCTTTAGATTTAATTTCACCAACATCACCATTCCCTTTGATAGAAACATTTTGATTATTGTTAATATGTTTTTTAAGCTGTAATACTCCCATTGCCAACTCAGCAATATCCTGACTGAAACGAAAACTTGTAGAAAGATGATGCGTTTCAAACTGAGCTTTTTCTAAAGAATTAACGGCAAAACGCCACCCATAAATTTGCTGATGCGTATCGCCAACAATCACTTTCGTCGCATTTTGCTTAAAAAATACATCCAACATCGCCGGAGAAGCATCCTGACCTTCATCAAAAAGTATGTAATCGTAAGGTAATTTCGGGTTTAAAATCTGGAATTTTTTGAGGTAGAAGTCGTGGGTGATTTCTATTTCGCCTTTATCCATTTTACTCAACAACAATCTGGTTTGTGCGAGAATATATTTGTAATAAGTATTGACAAAAATTTTAGCATTTGGATCAGAAACCGTGTCGAGATAATTCAAATCCTGGACTTTGAGCTTATCGCTGTTGCAAAAATAGGAAATGAATTTATTGATGTGATTGGCGATGATATACTCGGTATGTTTTTCTCCGTTTCCTTTCAAATTGAGCAGTTCCACAATTTCATTGGTTTTATAACCCTGTGCACGGATTTTATAATGATTCTGAAAAACAACATGTTTGTAAGCCAAAGAATGAGCCGTTTCTACAGTCACATTGTGCAGACCTTTTTCCTGAAACTTCTTTATAGCCTCCAGCTTTACAGACTTGTTGAATGCCAAATACAGAATTCTGCTGTTGGCAGGTCTCGCTCTTGCATATTCAATAATTGTCGTGGTTTTTCCGGAACCTGCAACTGCATTTATTTTAATATTTCCTGTGGAATTGATGATGTTTTCCTGTTCGGTAGTCCACTTCATAATTTGTGTTTTTCTCAAATTAAAATCAGCAATTTAGTTCACAAAACTCTTACAATCAAGAGTAATTTTGCTTTTTTTATAATGTTTTTACAGTCAAATCTTTTGTAGCCTGAACTGGAATGGAGCGCTACAATAATTCCAACAGATCCTTCTTCGACAATTTTTTGAAAACTGAATTATCTGTAGAAATCAAATCATTAGCCAGTTCTTTTTTGGATTGCTGTAATTTCATTATTTTTTCTTCAACTGTATTAGGACAAATCAGTCTTACGGCGATGACGTTTTTCTTTTGTCCGATACGGTAACAGCGGTCAATCGCCTGATTTTCAACTGCGGGATTCCACCACGGGTCGACGAGATAAACATAGTCGGCTTCGGTTAAATTTAAACCTGTTCCTCCGGCTTTCAAACTTATTAAAAATACGCGGACATTTTCATTTTCCTGAAATTCATTTACTTTCGCAGCTCTGTTTTTCGTCTGTCCGGTAAGGTATTCAAACTGAATATCTCTTTTTTGAAGCTCAACTTTAATCAAATCCAACATCGAAACAAACTGTGAAAAAATCAGAATTTTGTGCTGTGAAGATTTGTTTTCAATCTGCTCCAGCAGCGCGTCAATTTTTGCAGAATCTCCGCTAAACTGCTTCTCATCTTTCAATAAAACCGGCGAGTTGCAAATCTGCCTCAGCTTAGTCAAACCTGTCAAAACGTGCATGCTGCTTTTAGGAAGTTCCCGCTCATCTATTGCAGAAACATATTCTCTGATTTCCTTTTCTTGTGCATCGTAAATTCGCCTTTGCTCCTCACCCATTTCGCAGTAAATTATCATTTCTGTTTTATCGGGAAGCTCTTTTGCGACCTGCTTTTTTGTTCTTCTGAGGATAAAAGGTTGTATTTTCTGCTGTAATTCCTGAGAGCGCTTGGTATATTCAAATTTGTCTATCGGAATTGAATAAATATCTCTGAAATACTGTTTACTTCCCAGCAAACCTGGAACAGCAAACGAAAGTTGCCCATAAATATCAAATGTGTTATTTTCAATCGGAGTTCCGGTTAAAACAACTTTATTTCTTGAATTTAATAGTCTTGCAGCTCTGTAGCGTTCAGAATTTGGATTTTTTATGGCTTGAGATTCGTCTAAAAATATGTAATTAAATTTAAATTCTTTCAAAAACCGAATATCAGAAAGCATCATTCCGTAAGTCGTTAAAATAATTTCATGACCTTCAAAATGAGCTGTATTTTTGATTCTGTTGGAACCGTAGTGGGTCAGAATTTTAATAGACGGTGCAAATTTTTCTACTTCAGCCTGCCAGTTGAAAAGCAATGAAGTAGGCACCACCACCAAATTGGTATTTTTAGGGTGTTTTTTATTTTGCGAGAGAATGAATGCAATAATTTGAAGCGTTTTTCCCAATCCCATATCGTCGGCAAGACAGCTTCCGAAACTGAAATCGTCGAGATAATTCAGCCAGTCGAGACCCTGTTTCTGATAATCCCGAAGTGTGGCGTTTAATTCTGCAGGAACTTCAGTTTCTGGAATATCTTTGTTATCCAAAAGAGTTTTGTTATAAATATCGATTTCTGCATCAACTTCTTTACTCAAAACATCTTGATCAAACAGATTTTTGATTTCAGAAAAATTACTTTTGGGCAATCTTAAAAGTTCTTCATAAATATCTCCCGCATCGAAATAACGGCTGAGTTTTTTCATCCATTCTTCGGGCAAAATACCGTTGGTTCCGTCGTCCAGCTGTACAAATTTACTTTTGTTTTTGATGGATTTGTGCAATTGCTTCAACGTAGCTTTCTGATTTCCAAATTTTACATTAATTTCTGCATTAAACCAATTGATTCCGCTCACAACAGCAATCGAAATTACGGCTTTATTAGAGTTCAAACGATTCTTTTTCAATTCATTAAAACCCAAAATAACAATTTCTTCATTTCGCCATTTTTCAAAAGCTTCCAGAAACCAATTTTCGTCAAGAAATTTATCTTTATGAAGGTAAAAATATTCGTATTGCTCAATTTGTTCGGCAAATTCAGGGTGTTGTTGCATGATGACCGCCGTGAATTTTATTTCTTCTTTATCATCTCTTTCAACTTTAAAAATATTGCCATTTTGGTCGGTATCAAAAATCTGTTTTCTTGAAAAAACCGGAATTTCAACCTCACCGTATCTAATCACCGGAGTTATCGAAACATAGTCATTCTCATCTGACAAATAAATGATTTTTCCTACTTTTTCATCAAAGGATTTTTCCTGCAGTTGTCTTTTGGTAGCCGGTTTTATGTATGAATAATTGATTTTAATATGCTTCTCTAAATTGGCAAGAATACCTTGTTTAAACTCTTCAAATTTCGATGAATGAATCAACAAAATCTCTCTGTTGGATTTGAAAAACTCCAAAACCCGAAGCATATCTAAACTGGTAATCAGATGCAGCGTTTTGTCTTTCAGAATGAAATAATTAAACTCAATTTTGACATTTTTGAAGGGTTCTAAAACATCATTAAGCCAAATTCCGCCTGAGATTTCAAAGAAAGGTTCTTTTTTGAAAACAGAAAGTTCTATTTCGGCATTCAATAATTTCAAATCGACCGAAACGATAGATTTTGCTGAAACGTTTTCCGAAATGTCTTTGTCGTGATAAAAAACAGGCAGATTAAGCGGGTTTTTAACCACCATTTTTAAAGCTTCAACATCGGCTTCATTTTTCTCTTCGCTGAGATTATTTTCAAATTTCGAAACGGCGGTGAAAAATTTTGTCTCGTCAATGGTTTCCGCTTTCCAGATTAAATTTGAGTCTTCCACAACCGTAAACGGATTTTTGATTTTTCCGGCCTTAGCGGTTTCCGCTTCGAAAAGTTCTATGGCAAAACTATCGTAATACTTATGTTTTTTAATGACCAAAAAAAGTTGTTTACCATTACTTTGAGCTATTATTTCGGGAAAATTATCTTTATTTTTGGGGAGTAATTTCTGTTGAAGTTCGTCAGAATTCAGTTTGATTATTTCTTTAATTTTTGGTTCTATTTTTAAAGACTGATGAACGTGTTCTAACTGAAAATAATCATCGAGATTGCTTTCATTTTCAAGTCCATACTCTTTTGCGTGGATTTCCAACTTTTTCCTACGAAGTTCTTCATCAAAGAAAACCCGCAAATCCTGTCGCTCAAGAATTGTATAAAGGACCTGAGCCTGATGAGTGCACAATTTGGTTTTAGAGTTTTGACATGGGCAATCTAAAATTAAAGAATTTCCAATAAAATTCACTGCCACGCTAGGAAAATCAATATTTGATGAAGGTTTAAAAAACACTCCGGAATTGATTTCTATAAAATACGGTTGAATATCTTTTAAATTTTTCTTTTCAATATCCATCTTTTCTGAGCAATATTTTTGAAGATCAAAAACCGAAAAATTTGAGAAGCTGATGTTTTCGAAAATATATTGATTTTTGAGATGTTGCATTATGTTACACAAGAAATTTGAATGTTACTTTTGATTGATATTTACACGAAATTTTGTGTCGAATCAGGGATTTTAGTAACGCTAAATTAATGAAAAAAGCTTAAAACAATAGTTCCTGCGTAAGGGATAGAAGCGGCATCCTTTTGTAAGGAGGAACGACAAGCAAAAGATACAGCACAACTGAGTATTAAAGCAACTAAATGTTGCTTTAATGTGAAAGTTGCGAACGAAGTTCTGCCCGACCCGCTTGCATTTTTGCCTTGTTGAAAGTTTCTTTCGAAGACCAAAAACTTCTGGCAAAATGCAAAGGGATACGTCCAAAATAGTATTTATTTTTTCGGTTGGGTTAAATGAATTGTTCCTTCCGCACCGCAAAGAATCGCCTGAGTTGCCAGATTATGGAATAAAGAATGGTCGATGATTCCTGCGCATAATTTGATGTTATTAAGGACTTCCAATTCTGGAAAATCATTGAATTTTACGTCCAAAAGCGCTCCGAATCTTTTCGTTAATATCTTTTCCTGATTTGAATCTTTTCTAATTGTAACACTTTCAATATCAAATTGATTCTGAAGTTTTTCAATAATAAAACCAATAGAATCCGTAACAACTTCCACCGTGAACGAACAGTTTTCATCAAATTTTTGAATGTATTTTTGAGTGTCTCCCAACAAGATAAATTCTTTCGCTATCGAAGCCAAAATTTTCTCATCTGTATGGATTCCGCCTCCGCTTTTCAAGGCATTCAAATCTTTATCGAGGAAATCACAACCGTCGAAATAGACATCAATGGAATTGAGATTTTCAGCATTTAAAACTTTCATATCAAATTGAAGCAACAATTCTGTCGTTTCCTGACTTGAAGATACAAAACTGTGCATTTCGGTTTTGCTGTCTTTTGCTAATTCTTGCACGAGATAAGCAATCGTACTTCCTGCTCCGAGACCGATGATTTGGTTTCGTTTTATGAATTTTACGGCTTCTAAAGCTGATTGTTGTTTTAAATTCATCTACATTTTCATTTCTTACAATTTATAAATTTTTTCCGAAAAACTCAACCAATTTTGTGACTGTTTGCTTAACATATTCCGGTTTCCAATAGGTTTGAATATGCGTTGCGCCATCGATGATGAATAACTCTTTCGATTTGGCATTAATGGCTTTCGGGAAGGCTTCGTCGGTCATATATTTTGTATCGGCTTTGCTTCCGGCAATCATCAAAAGCGGTTGATTGATAAGCTCGATTTGGTCGGTCGCATCCCAAGTCATCAAATCCATCAAATTACTCGTCGGATAAAGAAATGTGGAGTTCGGATGCGCGTTGGTTCGGTAATAATAGACGTAACCTTCGCGGTACAAATCGGTAGAAGTTTTGGCAATTTCGTCATCCGTAATCGTTGCGACACCGCTGTAAATGATTTCTCCATTAGATTGTTTTGAACGAGCTTCAGAAGCCTGTTTTAATCTTTCCTGAATGGTTTTGAGCTGGGAATTTTGGAATCCATTTCGTCTGACTTCGCCGGAATTAAACATACTCAAAGTCGCCACCGCTTTGAATCTTTTGTCCGATTGCGACGCTTTCAAAGTATAACCGCCACCGCCACAAATCCCGAAAACACCAATTCTATCGGCATCTACACCTTTGAAATTCGCAATAAAATCTCCGGCACCACGGATGTCTTCTACTCTATTTGCAGGTTTATCGGTGTGACGAGGTTCGCCTCCACTTGCGCCTTGATACGACGCATCAAAAGCGATTGTGATGAAGCCGTTTTCCGCCAAATTTTGCGCATATAATCCTGCAGTTTGTTCCTTAATTCCGCCGTTTGGATGTGCCACGACAATGGCTGGATATTTTTTGGATTCGTCGTAATTTGCCGGTGTGTAAACATTTGCCGAAATATCGATTCCGTTGAGTTTGTAAGTTACCGGATGAATGTTGACTTTCCCTTTTTCATTTTTGACAATCGCGCCATCGTAAACCAATGTGAACGGATTATCTTTATAATTTTATGTCACTTTTTGTGATTTTAAAGTTTGATTAAATGTGATTATTGATAGTATTGTTATTAAATATTTCATTGTGATGTTTTATTTTAATTGATTAGACCAAGACTTTTCAGCCATTTTTTCACTTCATCTTTTACCTGAACTTCTTTTCTGCCCTTCATTACGAAGAGAATTCCGTCTTTTTCTTTTCCGCCTTTGGTGGAGAATTCTTTTAAAACTTTACTGTTTAGAGACATTTCGTTAATGATTTCTAAAGAATTTCCGAGTCCGTAACCAGCATTTGTATTGAATGGAATGATTGTTTTTCCGCTTAAATCGTACTGATTTAAAAAGCTCTTCATTGGCGGTGGCAATTGCATTCCCCAAGTTGGATATCCAATAAAAATCGTGTCATAATCCTGAATATTTTCGATTTTAGTTTTCAGTTTTGGAAGAAAATTGGTTTCATTTTCTTTGGCAACCTGTTCTACGATTTGTTTGTAATTTTCGGGATAAGGGTTTTCAAGTTCCAACTCAACTAAGTTTCCGCCGATGTTTTGATGAATTATTTCTGCGACAGCTTTGGTGTTTTTTGTTCTTGAGAGATAGACAATCAGCACTTTTTTATTTTTAAAATTTTCATTTTTGGATGAAGTTTCCTGAGCTTTTGAACAGGATGAAAACATTGATAAGATGATGCAGAATAGAAAGCTGTATTGTTTTAAATTTTTCATATTTGATAATGAGATTTGTTTTAACGCAAAGTCCGCAAAGTTTTTTTTAAAACTCGATGTATATTTTTAAGTTCGCAAAGGCGTTTCACTCAGCAGAGATTAAAATATTTTTATTTATCCAATTTCTTTTCTTTCAGCCATTTTGAAAGTTCTTCGGCAACATCTTTACTGTTCAAATCTGACATTGGAAAATGTGTATTTCCTTTGATTCCGATTTCGGGAAGATGAACGATTGTGACGTCTCCGCCGTGAGCGTTTACAACTTTTGCCCATTGTTTTGCGGTTATTAAAACGTTTCGCCAAAAATTGAGTGATGAAGCATTGGTTTCTTCTTTCGGAATGAAATCTCCAAAATAAACGACAATCGGAATCTTCGTCAGTTTCATAAAATCATCCATCGGAATTCCTGCTCCACCGCGATTTCCTTCGGGAACTTCGCCTTCAGGGAAGACAAATCCGCCAGGTTCGTAAGATACAATCGCTTTAATATGATTGTTTTTGATGGCCGTTTTCCAGCCGATTGTTCCGCTTGCTGAATGTGTAAATAAAATTCCGTCTCCGGTTTTATCGAAAACTGCGGACATTGCATTGACAATTGTGGTTTCATCGACGTTTCCAGTATTCGGTGTCATCATTCTGAAAAAATTGTTAAGTGAAACCGAATCTTTTGGAAACTGAACGCCTTCATTAAAATCAGGATACAAACCGATTCTGAATTGCGTAAACCAAGTCTGGTCATCGGGAGTTGCCGAAATCTGAGCTGGTTTTGTGGTTTGTCCGGCATCGCCACGACCGGGCTGGTCAACCAGATAAACGGGAAAACCTTTTCTCAAAAACATATCTGAAAAACCTTCTCTTCCGTCTGCTGTGGTTTGCCAACTTCGTTTCGATTGTCCGTAACCGTGAAGAAAAACCATCGGATATTTTTTCGGTTTTGCCGGAATCTGATAAAAAACATCTGCGTGGTCGCCGTGTCTGGTTTGTCCGCCCTGAGGAAAATTCCAAGGTTTTAAAGGGTCGAAAGTTCCTTCGCTTTTAATGACTGTTCCGCCTGCTGAAAATGTTCCCTGTTCTTTTATAACGAGATTTTTCTGAGCTGAAACTGTGCTGAAAAGCAAGAGAAGTAATAAACTTAATATGTTTGATATTTTTTTCATAATTTTTCTTTTATCTATTGCAAATATCTCTATAATAAGAAGTTATTCAGGTAGATGAATTACTGAATTGCTTACCATTTTTACTGATTTCAATTTTTTATCAGATTTAATTTTTAGAATTAAATAAAATTTGGTTTAAAATAAAATTAATTTTTACATTTGTATAATCAGTTATGTAATTAATTATGAATATATTTGAAAGAACAGGAAAAATGGCTTTGGGAAGCAGATTGCGTTTGTTGACAAGCCGATTTACAGATGATGCAACCAGGATTTATGAAATTTATAATGTTGAGAAATTCTCTCCAAAATGGTTTCCGGTTTTCTTTGTGCTTTCGGAAACGGATGAAAAAACAATTACTGAAATCGCCAAGGAAATCGGACATTCTCAACCTTCTGTGACCAAAATCATTAAAGAAATGACGAAAGCTGGTTTGGTAAATGACAAGTTAAAATCCAGTGACAAACGCAGAAATGTTGTCGGATTAACCAAAGAAGGAAAAGTTTTAGCCGAAAAAATGTTGCAGGAACAGTGCGTGGATATTGATTTGGCTGTAGAAAATCTCCTTGCTGAAGCTACTAACAATCTTTGGGAAGCTGTTGCAGAATGGGAATTTTTACTGGAACAAAAATCATTATTGAAACGTGTTCAGGAACAGAAAAAACTGCGTGAAAGCAAAGATGTGGAAATAGTGGAATATGAACCGAAATATCAATCGGCTTTCAGAAACTTGAATGCAGAATGGATTTCGAATTATTTTGAAATGGAAGAAACAGATTACAAATCTCTGGAAAATCCGCAGGACTATATTCTCGACAAAGGCGGGAAAATTCTTGTTGCACTCTATAAAAACGAACCTTTGGGCGTTTGTGCTTTGATAAAAATGAACGACAAAGATTACGATTTTGAAATGGCAAAAATGGCGGTTTCTCCGAAAGCTCAAGGGAAAAATATCGGCTGGCTTTTGGGACAGGCTATTATCAATTCGGCAAAAGAATTGGGTGCTTCAAAGTTGTATTTAGAAAGCAATACGATTCTGAAACCTGCGATTAATCTGTATTATAAATTGGGATTTGTTAAAATTTCGGGTCGACCGACTCCGTATCAAAGAGCGAATATTCAGATGGAATTGGATTTGAAGAAATAGAAATTTTCGTTAGAAAAAAGCTGAAGTTTTCGCTTCAGCTTTTTTAATTTAAATCACTTTTAAACTCCAAAAACCTCTTCCAAATGTTTCGGATAATTTTCTAAATCTCCTGCAATATCTCCATCTTTAAAAATATCAAAACAATTGTAATCAGCAGCGATTTCTACACCGCAAAAACGATAATTGCTGGTAATTTGGATGAGAACATCAGCGGTACTTCTACCTTCAAATAAAACCTGATTTGGGTCATTGAAACTAGCTTTTGGAGCGTTCCAAGTAGCACAGACCATAAATTTTTTGCCTTGCATTTTTCCGCCCGTTCCGTATTGTCTGGTTACATCTTCTCTTGTTCTGCCATCTCCGGAAAGAAATTTTGCACTGTGTAATCCACTATTGAAAACCTCGTCTACATATTTTTTATAAATCCAAGGTGCGCCAAACCAATTGATGGGCGTTTGCAATATGATAATATCTGCTTCGATATGTTTTTCAACTTCTTCATCGGCATTGTAACCGTCTTCTACTTTTGTTTCTAAAACTTCAAAACCTTTTTCCAGAAAAAATGCTTTGGCTTTTTGGTTGAAAGCATCATTCAGAAAGCCTTCTGACCAATTGGGATAGTTTAAATGGGTATTAATTAAGAGTACTTTTTTAGTTGAATTCATTATAATTTCTATTGAATATTTTTACTTGATTTTAAATACTTTCTGTAAATATTTTGGATAATTTTCCAAATCTTCTTTGATATGTTTGTTGTGATAAACATCGTAGCAGTAATATCCGGCAACGACTTCAAAACCCGTAAACAAATAATTGGCGCCTACATTAAACAAAGCATCATCGGCACTTTTTCCTTTAAACAAATATTGATTTTTATCGTTAAAACTTTCTTCCGGTGCGTTCCAAGTTGCACAAATCATAAACTTTTTGCCTTGCATTTTTCCGCCCATTCCGTATTGTTTTGAACCTTCTTCGGCCGAACGTCCGTCTCCTGAAAGAAACTTTTTGCTTTGTAAAGCGCTGTTAAAAACTTCATCCACATATTTTTTATAAATCCAAGGTGTATTTTCCCAATTCACAGGCGTTTGCAAAATCACAATATCGGCTTGCAAATGTTTCTCGACTTCTTCATCGGGATTGTAACCATCTTCCACTTTTGTTTCCAGAACTTTGTAGTTTTTAGAAATAAAAAATTCTTTGGCTTTATTATAAAATGAGGCATTCAATTTGCCTTCAGACCAACCGACATAAGTCAAATGGGTGTTAATCAATAAAACTGTTTTCTGTTTAGGAGTTTCTTTTGAAGATGTTTTTTGAGCGTTTAATTTTACTCCGAATGAAATTAAAATTAGAAATAGAGAAATGATACTTTTTGCTTTCATTGATTGAATATTTAATGACAATACAAAAGTAAAAGCGATTGAAAAAACCGACGGAGACAGATTACCAATAAGAAAGAAACAAATTACGGATAACAAAAAACGCCTCCTTTCGAAGACGCTGTATTACATATTTTGAATTTCCTTTTTCATTTGAAGCCGATATTCTTTTGGACTCATTCCGACTTGCTTTTTGAAGAACTTTGAAAAGTAATTCGGATATTCAAAGCCTAATTCGTAAGCAATTTCAGTCGTGTTCATTTCTATGTTTTGCTTTAATAATTCTTTGGCTTTTTTAATGACAAATTCGTGAATGTTTTCTAATGCAGATTTTTGGGTAAAATGTTTGATAATATCGCCTAAATAATTGGCTGTCAAACCCAATTTATCTGCAAAATACTGAACATTCGGAAGTTGTTTTACAGGCTGATTATAATATTCAATCAAGCTTTGCTGAAAACCTGTGACCACTCTATTGTACTGTTTCGGGTCGGTAGAAAATTGTCTTTTGTAAAACGCTTCTACCAAAGAAATCACAACATTCACATAAGATAATAAAACTCCAAAATGTCGCTTTTCACTTTCGTAATATTTCAGCATTAATTGAAAAACCGCAGAAATCTCCGCTACTTCTTCATTCGTCAAATACAAAGCTTCGTGCTGTCCGTAATCCAGATAAGTCTTGAAGAGAAATCTGTTTTCCTCAATCACTTTTTTAGAAAGCTGAAGATACATTCCGGTGTAAGTCGGCTCTACGTCCCAACCTTCATTGACAACCATTTCCGGACTGTTGAAAAACACAGCCGTAATTGGTTTTCTCTCTGGCGTATTTTTATTTTTAAGATTAATTTTAAAAGAAATCCTGTAAAAATCTACCGCAACAGGTTCCGACTTCAACAACATATTTGGCGGGTCGTAATAACCAACATCGATATCATTATCCAGCGGTTTTGTTGTACCGATGTATTCGTTATATGAAGTGAAGTCTTTGAAAATTTTCATTGAAACAAAGATATAAAAACGTTTTTCTTTGACTAATTTCTCAATTTTTTATTGAAATACAAATTCGGGTAAACCATTCCATTATTTTAAAAATCAAACTATTGATTTTCAGAATTCAAACGCTTTAAAATAACCGACCGCAAACGTTCCTCATTTTTATCGCCCCAATTTCCCAACGTAGAAATTACAGGAATTAAGGTTTCTCCAAATTCAGTTAAACTGTACTCCACTTTTGGTGGCACGACAGGGTAAATTTTCTTTGTAATCAGTTCGTGGTCTTCCAGTTCCTTCAACTGGATATTTAAAACTCGCCTTGTCGCATCGGGAATTTTCCGTTGTAGTTCACTCGGGCGTTGATGTCCCTGATTAATAAACCACAGCAAACGGATTTTCCATTTTCCATAAAGCACTTCGCCAATCAAATCTAACCCGCAATTCAGGTTTGGTAAAATTTTTCTTTCATACATAAGACAAATGTAAACCTATGTTCCAAATTGTACAATAGGGGAAAAATTTATCCCTATCTGAATCGTAATTCCGTACTTGTCTAAACTGTTTTTATGCTTCAATTTTGCCCTATAAATAATTATTAAAAATGGAACAATTTAATTTCAACAACGAATTATCCGGCAAAATTGCCTTAGTAACTGGCGGAACAAAAGGAGCCGGAAAAGCAATAACAGAAAGGCTTTTACAAGCTGGTGCAACCGTAATTATCACTGCGAGAAATGCGCCCGAAGCAACCAACGAAAAACTACATTTCATTTCGGCAGATTTAAGTAAAGCAGAAGGAACGCAAAAAGTAATCGACGAAGTGTTATCGACTTACGGGAGGTTGGATATTCTTGTGAACAACCTTGGTTCTTCGTCAACATCTGCAGGTGGTTTTAGCGTATTGTCTGATGAAGATTGGGAATCGACTCTACAGGCTAATTTGCTTGCGCCTGTACGATTAGACCGAGGTTTTTTACCACAAATGATTGAACGAAAAAATGGCGTCATTATTCACATTGCTTCCATCCAAGGTAAATTGCCTTTGTACGATTCTACTTTGCCGTATGCATCTGCAAAAGCAGGTTTGAGAAACTATAGCAAAAGTTTATCTAATGAAGTTTCGCCTAAAGGAGTTCGCGTTCTGACTGTTTCGCCAGGATGGATTAATACAACAGCTTCGAAATCCTTTTTGGATGAGATTGCGAGAAATGCAAACAGTACTGTAGAAGAAGCACAGCAAAGTGTTATGAATGCATTGGGCGGAATACCAAATGGCAGACCCGCTGAGCCAGAAGATGTGGCCGAACTCGTAGGATTTTTGGTTTCGCCAAGAGCCAATTATTTGACAGGGACAGAATATATAATTGATGGAGGAACAGTTCCGACCATTTAATAATCTTAAAAATATAAAAAATGAATTTACCAAAAGTAGTTACCGAATTAATTGAAACACAAAACAATTTTGACAGCGTTTCTTACGCAAAATGTTTTACCGAAACAGCCGTAGTTTTTGACGAAGGAAAAACGCATAACGGAAGAAAAGAAATCGAAAATTGGATAGAAAAAGCCAATAAAGAATACCAAGCAACGATGAAACCTCTTGAATATTCAGAAACAGAACATACATTGAAAACTGAAGTTTCCGGAACATTTCCTGGAAGTCCGATTACATTGACTTATCATTACGAATTTGAAGATGGGTTAATTCAATCTTTGAAAATCGTTTAAAATCAACATCTTAGATTTCTAAAACAAGGCTAAAGTTTGAACTTCAGCCTTTTATTATGGTTTACTGATTCCTAAATTCTCATTGATGTAAAGATTCGGGTAAATCATCAGTTTCGAAACAAAATCTGCAATACTTTTTCTGGAAATTGCAGAACCCGTTTCCGGCGTTCCTTTTATTGTGACCGAATAATCGATTTCATCAGCATTAGTGAACCAATCTGGTCTTAAAATCGTGTAATCCAAACCTGAATTTTCAATCACATCTGCCAATTTTCTGTAAGGAACTAAAACGGGTTTTAAAGGTGTGTCGTAAATCCCGATTGAACTTATTGCAATGATTCTTTTCACACCTTCTTCCTGCATTGATTTTACGATATTTTTGGACATCAATTCGAGGTTTCCTTCAAGATTCACGTAAATAATATCCTGATTGGCTACTGCATTTTTTATATCATTAAAATTCAAAGCATCGCCTTCGATAATTTTACAACCTTGTGAAAGTTCGCTTGAAATTCTGTTTTTGTTTCTTAAAAATAAGGTGAGTTCTATATTTTCTAAGTTTTTGGAAGCTTCGATTACATATTGCGCCAAACTTCCCGAAGCGCCGATTATCAATACTTTTTTCATAATTTATTAGGTTTGTTTTACTTTTAAATAAAAATCTGCGGAAAACATTTTCTCCGCAGATTCACACTACTATTTTTTTGAATTGATTGAACAACTATTTCCCAACTCTCGCCTGTAAAGCTGCCGGATAACGTTCGCCAACAATCTGAATTTGTTTTAAAGCTAAATTGATTCTGTTTAATTCTTCTTCATTAAGATTGACATTCACTGCGCCGACATTTTCATCTAAACGATGAATTTTTGTCGTTCCCGGAATCGGTGCGATGTAAGATTTCTGAGCCAATAACCAACTCAAAGCAACCTGCGCAGAAGTCGCATTATTTTCAATAGCAACCGCTTTTACCAAATCAACCAACTCCTGATTGGCTTTTCTGTTTTCTTCGGAAAAACGGGGAACAATATTTCTGAAATCATTCGCATCAAATTTTGTATCTGCATTGATAGCTCCCGTCAAAAAGCCTTTTCCAAGCGGACTGAACGGAACAAAACCGATATTTAATTCTTCCAAAAATGGTAAAATTTCATTTTCCGGTTCACGCCAAAACATAGAATATTCACTTTGAAGTGCCGTCACAGGCAAAACTGCGTGCGCTTTTCTGATGCTTTCCACACCAGCTTCACTCATTCCAAAATGTTTTACTTTTCCTTCGGCAATCAAATCTTTCACAGTTCCGGCAACATCTTCCATCGGAATATTTGGGTCAACTCTGTGTTGATACAACAAATCGATAACATCAGTTTGAAGATATTTTAAAGAATTTTCTACAACTTGACGAATTCTTTCCGGACGACTGTCAACACCTTTTGTAGGGTCGCCATCAGGAAACCCGAATTTCGTAGCCAAAACCACTTTATCTCTGAAAGATTTCACAGCTTTTCCAAGAAATTGTTCATTCAAACCTTGACTGTAAGCTTCTGCCGTATCAAAAAATGTGATTCCTAAATCGTAAGCTTTTTGAATTAATGCAATTGCATCGGCTTCGCTGGTTGCAGGACCGTAGCCGAAAGTCAGTCCCATACAACCTAATCCTAATTCGGACACTTCTAAATTTTGTCCTAAAGTTCTTGTTTTCATATTTTTACTTTATTTAAATTGAATTTTTAAAATCTCGCTGATTTTGCAGATGAAACAGATTTTAAGCAATCTAATCTGCGAGAGAAAATGTTCTTTTTTCACTTTACAAATGTCTGACGACTCATCAAAGTTTTTGTTATACAGATTACTGCTTTGCTTACCATTTTTACTGATGTGACTTTACGAAACCTGACTGTTAAATTGTTGCGTAAGGGATAGAAGCGGCATCCTTTTTTGTGATTGCGATTGCTGAATAGTCCAATTGATAATAATATTTCTATCGCAATCGTAAAAAAGATATAGCGGATAGCCCGACCCGCTGCATGATGGAAAGGGTGAACGCTGGCAGGGTTTAAAACCCTGCCAGCGTTGAGCAAAGGCCATGCAAAGGGATACGCCCAAATTATTCATCAAAAAAAAATTAAAAACTATACCGATTACAGATTCTCTTACCATTATTACTGATTTGGAATACAGGATGCTTTTGAGCAACATTTTTTAGATAAATTTGTACTTTAAAACTCATTGAAAATGAAAATCAACATCCTTAAAAGCGTTGGTGAATACAGTTTGCTTCGTGGTGCGACTACGCTTCATCCATTGATTAATGTGATGGATTATGATGACCTGAAACCATTGGCTTCTGCGACGTATCACTTCGGATTTTTCTGTGTTTTTCTGAAAGAAACGAAATGTGGTGATTTGCGTTACGGAAAAGAATCTTATGATTATCAGGAAGAAAGTTTGGTTTTTGTTGCTCCTGGGCAGATTTTGACGGTTGAAAAATATTTACCCAATATAAAACCCAAAGGAAAAGTGATTATTTTTCATTCAGATTTCCTGAAAGGAACGGCTTTGAGCACGATTTTGAATGATTATAGTTTCTTCTCTTATGATTCCAACGAAGCCTTACATCTTTCAGAAAAAGAAAGAGAAATGGTGGTAAATATGTTTTACACGATTGAAAACGAACTGAAACAAAACCTTGACAAACACAGCAAAACATTAGTGATTTCGCAACTTCAGTTATTTTTGAATTATGCTACTCGTTTTTACGACAGACAGTTTATCACGAGAGAGCACATCAATAAAGGAATTTTACAGCGTTTTGAAGAGCTTCTCAATACTTATTTTTTGTCTGATAAACCTCAAAATATCGGTTTGCCTTCGGTCACTTTTTTTGCTGAGGAACTTCATCTTTCTTCTAATTATTTTGGAGATTTAATTAAAAAAGAAACAGGTATTTCTGCCCAGGAATACATTCAGCTCAAGTTGATTGATATTGCTAAAGAAAGGATTTTTGATAATGAAAAATCGATTAGTGAGATTGCTTATGGTTTAGGTTTTAAATATCCTCAGCATTTTACGAGGCTGTTTAAGCAGAAAGTTGGGGTGAGCCCGAATGAGTACAGGAATTTGAACTGATTTTTGAATTATCAATCTAAAAAATACAGAAAGCTATTTTGCACTTGCGAAATGGCTTTTTTTGTGTGCATTGATGAGTTTTAACAAAAAATAAAATCATTAACATTATTTAACACAGGAGCAATGTAACAAATTTTCCCTAATTGGTGTCTTATGGGTAAGAATTTAAACTATTCATGAAAAAAATTTTTGCACCCGTTGCTCTATTAATAGGAACTTTAGCTTTTACTCAGGAGAAAAAAGATTCTGCTGAAGCAAAAGTAAACGAAATAAAAGAAGTGACTTTCGTCGCCAAAAAACCAACTGTAGAGTCTAAGGTTGACCGTACCGTCTTTAATGTTGCCAACAGCTCAATTTTAGCTGGAAATACAACCTGGGACGTTTTGAGAATGACACCTTTGGTGAGCGTAGACAACAATGATGCACTGAAAGCTGAAGGAGAGTCTGTAACTGTTTACATCAACGACAGAAAATCTGTTTTTACAGGAAAAGAGCTGAAAGAATATTTGCAGACAATTCCTGCGGATAATCTGATGAAAATTGAAGTCATTACGAGCCCATCTTCAAGATATGAAGCGAGAGGAACGGTAATCAATATTGTTTTGAAAAAGCGTGATGATGAAGGTTTTAAAGGCAGCATAACGCTCAATAACAAACAGAATACCCAAAATTCTCAATACACAAATCTAAATTTAAATTATCACAAAAAAAGCTTCACACAAACATTGGTCGGAAGTTACAGCGATAACGTTTGGGTTCAGGGAAATACCTTTGTAAACACGATTTATGAAAACAATGTGGTTACCCAAGGTTCAACAAAAAATATTTACAGAGGAAAAAATCCGTCACTATCCTCAACTTCAGAATACGAACTCAATGATAAAAATAATATAGGTGTTATTTTTGAACTTTATCAGGGAAAAGGAAACAACAGTTCAGAGCTTGAATCTTCTCAGTTTACCAACAATAATTTTACTTTTCTTCGTAATCAGAGTCAGATTTCCGATAATATGTACCGTAATTTTGGAACCAATGTCTTTTACAAATACTATGATAAAGAAAAAAATAAAATTCTGGATATCAATCTGGGGACCAATTACAACGGACAATCTCAAAACAGTTATTTTTTAAGAAATACGGCGTTTACCAACACATCAGAACTTCAGGAACTGGGAATCATTACCGACACCGAAAACAGAAATTATTACATAAAAGTAGATTACACGCAGCCCATCGGAAAAAACGGAGGAAATTTTGAAGTCGGCGGTAAAATGGATTTTAACAACAACGTCATTCCAAACGATTTGTCTGGGAATCTGCTGAATGGTTTGAGCACGCACGATGTCTTTCATTACGAAGATAATCTCAACTCGCTGTATGCCAATTATTCTAAAACGTTCTTTAAAAAACTGGAAACGAGAGTAGGTGTACGATACGAGTACATCGATTTTAAAATGAGACAGGATGTTGCAGAAACTTCGAGAAGAGATTCTTACGGCGCTTTCCTGCCTGATTTTTTGGTTAAATATTCATTTTCAGACAAATATGATGTAAGTTTAACCTACAACAGAAATCTTTGGCGACCTTGGTATTCAGAGTTCAACCCTTTTATGACACCCACTTCTGACGGATTTTATTCGAGAGGAAGCATGGATCTCCTTCCCAATCCGAGTGACAGATATTATATGAAATTCGGGTTTCTGAAGAAATATTTTGTTTCTGCGAGATATACTTTTACAAAACAGGATTATTGGCAAGGTAATGTAACAGAGGGTAATAAATTTATTTTTGAGCCTACCAACTTTTTAGGTAAAGTACACCGGGTAAATCTTTACGCAAACACCAATCAGACATTTTTTAAAAATAAACTGAATGTGAATCTTGGTTTCGGATGGAATTATCTCGACAACAGCGATTTCAATACCAGAAACGAGCTTAACGGAGCAACAAATTATCTGAGTTTCTGGTCAGGATCCGGAAATCTTACGTACACGAATTTATTCAACAAAAACATCAATGTGAGCGGTTGGGTTGAAGTATCTAACCAAAACAGTGGGAACTCATTCGCGAATGCAACCAACGTTTTCCATAATATTTCGATTACGAAAATTTTCCCTAAAACACAGATGGAAGCCAGCATACAGTTGATGAATATTTTTGCAAGACCTAATTTCGATTCAACATCATTTAGCCAGATTGCAAGCTTTAGAAATTCTACAAGATCAGATTGGCATGGTTTCTCACTTACTTTTGTGAAGCGTTTCGGAAATCAAAAAGTAAAAGAAAATACCAAAACCGATGCAGAAAAAAACAGCGGAGGCGGGAAATAGATTTTCTATTATTTTGCCCTAAATATTCGTTTTAATGGCTAGGTTCAAAATAAAGCAACATATATATTATCAGTTTATTTTAATTTAAATAGATGACCGGTATTATGTAGTAAAATGTAAAACGCCACTTTCAGCTGTTGAAAGTGGCGTTTTTTATGATTAAAAATGATCTTAATTTGTTGGAATTGCAAGGAAATAATTCTCAATTAAATTAACCCCTAAAAACGAAGCCGTTGCAGGATAAGTATAATTACTTCTTTGAACGGCATTAGAATCTGACTGTATATTAAAATAAATTGTCTGATTTGCGGTCGTAGTATTAGTATAAACAAAAGATTGCGTAAGCTCAAAATCTTTCGCCTCAAAAGGCTGAAAGTTGGTACTTCCTAAAATGGGTGTATCCTGAGCGTTGCCATTGGATGTTCCCAGATTTTTTGTTCCTACATAAGTTCTCAAAAAGCCATTAGTAGGCGTGTTGAGCATGTGTACTTTAATGTAAATCATGTATGTACCTGGCGCAATAGATAAACTTGCGATAGTATTCCATCTTGCATTTCCAAGGTTTGTATTGGGAGCCCAGCTGAAAGGTCCGTTTACTGGAGCCGATGAAAACAGTTTTAAATTTTGCCAGTTGGCAACACCGTTGGCATCACTTATCAATATTTTCCCTGCACCCTGCGTACCGTCTTCCAACTTAAATCCTGCTACCGGAGCAGAGGCAGTTCCTGCTGTTTTCACATCCAATTTTACTGTTGGATTTACCAATCCTATTCCTACATTTCCTGTAGTTGCAGATATAACAACATCTTCACCCGTTGATGAGTTGCCTAGATCATTACTTGTTCCATTGACATGCAAGACGCCTTGAGGATTGGTAAGATTTATTCCTACCTGCGCGCTCGCAAAAAACATATTTGCAAATACAAAACCTACTACTAATTTGCTGAAATAATTTATCATTGCATATTTTTTTGCAAAGTTGCTTCTTTAAGAAACATTGAGCAAATCAATAAACATGATTTTTAACATGTAATTAATTTTTCATTAATTTTTTACGTTAAATGCAGCTTTTTAAGATGAAAATTTAGCAATTGATTAAAAAAGGAAATGTTTTACTTTTTCCTCAATATCGTCTAAATTAAAGGGTTTAGCCACAAAATCGTCTGCCCCGGCTTCTTTCGCAAGCTTTGCAATATCATTATTTGCAGTAACATAAATTACAGGAACAGATTTGAAATCGGGATGATTTTTGAGTTTTTTAGTAGCTTCTACTCCACCGATATTAGGAATCCAGTTATCCATTAAAATCAAATCAGGCTTGAAAGCTTCTACCCTTTCCAGAATATCGTGGGACGTTTCAGAAATTTCAACTTCGTAGCCGTTTTCTTCAAAAATAATAGTCACCACTTCAAGAATTGTGGTGTCATCATCAAAAATTAAGATTTTCTTTTTGTTCATTATAAAATATAGTTGTTTCAAATTATTTAATAATCATTTATCTGAGCAAACGGGCAAGCTCATCGGGTTTAAAGATAAGGTCTGGCTGTATTTGTTCCAAAGCCATCCTGGGCATATAATCTACTTCGGCGGTTTCCGGATCCTGTATCCATACTTTTCCCTGGTTATTTTTTACGTACTGTAACCCTTCCACACCATCTGCATTGGCTCCCGAGAGCAAAGCTCCCACGAGACCTTGACCAAAAACTTCAGATGCTGATTTGAAAGTGACATCTATAGACGGTCTGGAATAATTCATCTTTTCTGAGCTGTCTAGCGCCACAGTCTTTCTATTTTCAAAAAGCAAATGATAATCTGCAGGTGCGATGTAAATCTTGTTGGCTTCAATGTCTGCTTTATCTTCCAGTTCCTGTACTTCTATTGAAGTAAGCTGCTGCAATAAAACAGGCAAAACACTTGTAGAATATGGCTTTCTGTGCACCACAATCACAATTGGAAACCTGAGCTGAAAATCAATATTTTTAAGCAGCTCCATGATGACGTGAAGACTTCCCGCAGAGCCTCCAATCAAAAACAGATCAGGTTGATATGTAAATGATTGAACATTCATAACAGATGTTCGGCTTTTTTCCAAATTTTGTGCTCACTGACAGCTTCGTAAGATTTTTTTAAATCTGAAAATCTCAGCGTCTCTTTCGAACCTAAAGCAAGATACCCTAAATTCTCTAAACTGTCATCAAAAAGTTTAAATACCCTTTCCTGCAGATCTTTTTCAAAATAAATCAGTACATTTCTACAGATAATTAACTGAAAACTATTGAAAGAGCTGTCTGAAACCAAATTATGTGTAGATAAAATCAGTTTTTTCTGAAGTGATTTATCAAACTGTACGCTGTCATAATTGGCGGTGTAATATTCAGAAAAATCTTTTTTGCCTCCCGAGAGCATGTAATTTTCAGAATACTGCTGCATTTGCTGCATCGGAAAAACTCCTGAACGCGCTTTTTCCAGAACCGATGGATTGATGTCTGTGCCGTAAATGAGACATTTATCATAAAGTCCGGCTTCCTTCAGTAAAATAGCCATAGAATAGGCTTCTTCACCTGTTGAACATCCCGCTACCCAGATTCTGATTAGAGGATAAGTTCCGAGATGTGGCAAAATATTTTCTCTGATTTCTTTAAAAAATAAAGGATCCCGAAACATTTCTGTGACATTTACCGTTATTTCTTCTACAAAATGTTTCAGATAATCTGGCTCTGTGATGATGGTGTAGCGTAATTCTGCAAAACTGGTGAATTTATCGATGAGGCACAGCCTGTTCACCCTTCTTTTGAAGGAAGCGCGGCTGTAACGCGAAAAATCATAACCATAAAGATCGTAAACATCTTTTATAAGATATTCTACCTCTTCGTCTTTTACAATACTTGGCTCAAGCATCAGCTAATATTTTGAATGGCTTTTAATAAAAAATCAACATCTATAGGTTTAGTCACATAATCCCTTGCTCCTGCATCCAGGCATTTTTCGCGGTCTCCCGGCATTGCCTGCGCCGTAACAGCAACCACCGGAATTTTGGAAATTTCAGGCATTTCTTTAATGATATTTAAAGCTTGGTAACCATCCATTTCAGGCATCATCATATCCATCAAAACCACCGTAAGATTGGGATTGGCTTTCATTAATTCAATCGCTTCATGTGCCATTGATGCGTCAATCACCTCAAAACCTTTGGCTTGTAAAGTTAGTTTTAAGGCAAAAATATTTCGTGGGTCATCGTCAACAATTAAGATTTTCTTTTTCATTTCTGCCGGGTTTTAATTTTCGTACAACCAAACTCTCAGCAGTGACAAAAGCTGATCGAGGTCTACAGGTTTTGAAATATAATCAGACGCCCCGGCATCAATACATTTTTGTCTGTCTCCGACCATAGATTTTGCAGTCACGGCAATAATTGGCATTCGGGAATACTTTGGCTGTTTTCTGATATGTCTTATAGCTTCATATCCGTCCATTTCAGGCATCATCATATCCATCAGAACAACGTCTATATCTGGATTTTGTTCCATCTGTTCGATAGCCTGTTTTCCGTCCATTGCCACAATGACCTCCACCTGATATTTTTCTAATGCCTTGGTGAGCGAGAATATATTTCTTGCATCATCATCCGTTACTAACATTTTTTTTCCATGCAGAACTTCAGAAAGCGAACCGAGATTTTTGCCTGTCGAGACATTTTCCTTTACATTCTTTTCTTTCACCAAATGAAGGAAAAGCCCCACCTCATCTAAAATTCTCTGATAAGAATGTGCGGTTTTCACCACGATAGAATCTGCATATTCTCTGATTTTCAGTTCTTGTGCTGCAGAAAGACTTCTTTCTGTAAAGATGATGATTGGGAGATTTTCTAAACCTTCGTAGCTTTTTATTTCTTCGATAATTTGATATTCATTTCCTTTAGAAGCTCCGGTATCAAGTATTACGCAGTCTGCATCGTTTTTGATAAGTGCATTTACACTATCCAGTACATTATTTTCTACCGACAGAGAGATATTAAAATTACTCAGAAAGTACGACAGTGCCGAGGCGTGTTTGGCATTTTCTTCTACAATTAAAACTTTAGGAGATTTTTTCAAAGCCTCTTCCAGTTTACTGAAAACACTGGTCATCTGGTCTAAAGCAAGAGGTTTGGAGATAAAATCTATCGCACCCTTCATCAGACTTTCTTTTTTCACCTGAAGTACCGACATCATGTGCACCGGAATTTGTTTTACCGAATTCTCAGTTTTCAGAGCCGACATTACCTGCCAGCCATCCATCATAGGAAGCTGAATATCCAGCAAAATTGCCAAAGGCAAGTATTTCTTAGCTGCTTCTACCGCATGATCTCCCCGTACTACAACTACTGCTTTGTAGCCGTTTCTTCTGGAATATTTTAATAAAGCTTTAGCAAAATTGGTATCATCTTCAACGATAAGAATTACCTTGTCTTCTGCATTAATATCGTTCCTGTCATCTTCAATCTCATCCGGAATTTCATACACTGGGTTTGTAATGACTTTGATGGCATCTTCAGAACCTTCTGCGAGGCTGATAATTTCCTCAACATCCTGATGAATAACGTCCAAAAGCTCTTCCTGTGCATTCTGATGCGTCTCTGCTTTTGAACGGTGTACAGGAATCACCAAGCTGAATTCACTTCCTACATTCGGTTCACTTTCCAGACTGAGTTCTCCACCAAGAAGTTTGGCAATCTCGCGACTGATTGAAAGACCAAGACCAGTACCTCCATATTTTCTTCGGGTAGAGCCGTCTGCCTGCTGGAAAGCTTCAAAAATGACCGCCTGTTTATCTTTAGGAATACCAATTCCGGAATCTTTAACATTAAAAACAATGAATTTTTTCTTCTGAGGATGTGGATGAATTTTAAATTCTATACTTCCGGATGTTGTAAACTTTAAGGCATTAGACAATAAATTTCTCAAAACCTGATCAAGTCTCATGCGGTCGGTTTCTATTTCCTTGCCTGTATTTTCGGCCACAGAAACTTTAAATTCCAAACCTCTCTCACGAATCAGTGGCTGAAACAGTTTTTGCGTATCTTTCACCACTTCATCTATGATAACCGGCAGATATTCCAAAGTCATTTTTCCGGATTCTATTTTTGCCAAATCCAGAATTTCGTCAATCAACTGCAAAAGACTTGTTCCAGAACTTTGAATCACCTTGGCCGATTCTATCTGGTCTTCGCTCAGATTTTCTTCTGTATTTTCAGACATTAACCTTGACAGAAGGAGAATGGAATTAAGCGGTGTTCTCAGCTCATGAGACATATTTGCCAAAAACTCAGACTTATATTTCGTACTCAAAGCCAGTTCTTCAGCTTTTTTCTGAATTTCAATATTTCTTTCTGCAATAAGATGGTTTTTTTCTTCAAGACTTCTCGATCTTTCTTCAAGTTCTGCATTGATCTGCATTAATTCTTCCTGCTGCACTTTCAGTTCCTCTTCAGAAGCCTGCAGTTTTTGGGTTTGGGCTTCCAATTCAGTATTCAAAGATTCAAGTTCAGAGTGCTGTACCTGAAGTTCTTCGGCCTGAGTCTGGGTTTCTTCGAGCAATCGTTGCTCTTTCTCACGACCTCTTGCTGCAATAACGGCAGTCGCAATATTTTCTGTACTTTCTGTAAAATAATGAAGGGTATTTTCATCAAAATTTTCCGATGCCGAAAGCTCAATTACACCATAAATATGCCTTCCCGACATAATCGGCAGCAAAGCAATACTTTTAATTTTCAAATCGGTTCCGGCGAAAGATGCTGTGAAGTTTTCATCCTGCAGATTATGGAACACCTTCATTTCTTTTTTTATAAAAGTTTGCCCCACCATGCCTTCACCCGGCTCGAAGATTGGCTTCATGCTTTTTTCAAGACCGAAAGCGTAAGAAAGTTTCAAGACACCGTCTTCCAGAAGATAAATTGCACCGTTTAAGCATTTTCCGTAACCAATGAGTTGACTTAATGATTCCTGAGAAACATCTCTGAGGGTTTTATTTCCTACCAAAGATTCGTTGAGGGCGGCAAGACCTTTTGTACGCCAGTCGCTTGCATTAATTTTATCGAAAGAATCTTTCAGAGAGCCTGTCATAAAATTTAGAGACTCTGCCAATTCTCCAAGATCATCCTGTGCATGATCGATTGCCTTAACGGTGTAATCTCCGTTGGCAACACGGTTTGCAATCTCTTTTATCGCGGTAACTCTTCGTGAAATTTCGTGGTCTTTTGCTTTAAGCTGCCTTTCCAGTTTTTCTCTTCTTAAAAGGTCATTTTTAAGTTTAAAATAAAAGAAAATCGTCACTACTACTGCAGCGAATGTGGAAAAAAGAATAAAAATAATCGTTGTGGTAGTCGACGTATTGAGGTTTTTGTCTTTTTTGGTAAGAATACCTTCTTCATATTTCACAAATTCTCTTACGATTTTCCGGCAGTTATCCATATCCACTTTGCCGGTCAGCATTTCGGCTTCAGACATCTGAATACCATTCTTTCTTCGGTCTACAAACTGTTTTAATTTGCTGATTCTGTTGTTTACATTATCTTCAAGCGAAGCAATTCTTTTTTGCTGATTTACATCTGTTATTTCCTGTGCAGCAGCATTTTCCATTGCTTTTGGAAGTGCAACCATACTTGCATTATAAGGTTCAAGAAAACTTGCTTTTCCTGTGAGCTGATAACCTCTGTTCCCGGTTTCGGCATCTAAAAGCGCAATCATCACGTCCTTCATCGCCGTGATAGCACGTTTGCTTTTTGAAAGTTCTTCTCTGTTATTGATCTGACGCTGGTAACTGAAAAACGAAGCTACTGAACTCAAAATCAACACTAAAAGTGAAAAACCAACACCGTATTGTAAATTTCTCAGGAATTTTTTAGCCATAAAATTAATTTAAAGGAAGTGTAAAATAAAATGTGGAACCTTCGTTTACAATGCTGGAAAGACCGATATTGCCGTGATGTTGCTTGATGATTTCAGCACAGATATAAAGCCCGATTCCCATACCCTGAAACTGCACAGAAGATTCTTCAACCCGATAAAATTTCTTAAAAACCGCATCCTGTTTAAATTCAGGGATACCGATTCCAAAATCTGTGACGCTTACTTTTACTTCTTCGTCATCTGCAAATGTGCTGATGATAATCTGATTGTTTTTTGGTGAATATTTGATGGCATTGGTCAAAAAATTAATGATTACCTGCTCAACTCTCACAGCGTCAAAAGGAAAAGGTTGACTTGGTCTTTTCCCATGCCAATCGATTTTTAAAGCTAAATGATCATGCGTTTGAATAATTGTATCGATAGCATTCTGAATCACACTTTCGAGATTGGCAGGCTGACTGTTGATTTTGAGTTTTCCGTTATCGATTTTTGAAACATCAAGAAGATCGGTAATGAGGTTATTGAGTTTTTCGATTTGGTCTTGGGTTTTGCTGAGATAACCAGCTTCGGCTCGCTCGGGATCGAGTTTTAGTTTTCTATCCAACAATTGAATATAAGCTTTGATGCTCGTAAGCGGAGTTTTAAGCTCATGGCTTGCAATGCTCAAAAACTCATCTTTTTCTTTTTCTATTTTTTTCTGATCCTCAATATCAGTAAAGGTTCCTACCCAGTTTTTCACCACTTCATCTTCGAGCACCGGAGACATTTTAAGCAAATGATATCTGAAGTCGCCAGAATGAAGATTCTTTATCCTTGCTTCCAGCTCAAACGCTTTTTTTTTCTTTCTGAACCTTTGAAATTCTTCATCAATATTGAGATCATCAACGTGAGTTTCTGGAAATTCTGTTTCTTTATGAGAATACTGATACCATTTTCCGTTCACGAAATCAACATCTCCGTTTTGGTTTAAAGTAAATGCAATCTGGGGAAGCGCTTCAAGCATCAGATGAAAATGATCAATCCTTGATTTCATGCTCACCTGCATTTCCCGACGACCTTTGATCTCAAGTTCAAGACTTTGCTGATTTTTTTTGAGTGCCACACTCTGCTCCTGAAGATTGTTGAAGGTTTTCACTTTCAGCATCAGAATTTCAGGATCTACAGGCTTGGTTACATAATCTATTCCACCTGAGGCGTAGCCTTTTGCTATAAATCTTTTGTCGGTATTGACTGCGGAGAGAAATATAATAGGAATTTCTTTGGTTTTACTGTATCCTGAGAGAGTTTCAGCCACTTCAAAGCCATCCATATCAGGCATCTGAACATCTAAGATGATAAGCGAATATGTTTTTTTTAAAGCTTTGGTGAGTGCCTCTTCTCCTGATGATGCCGTATCCACAGGGAAATCCTGAGATTGCAGCAGTCTTTTCAGTGAGAAAAGATTATTTTCATTATCATCTACAATTAAGATCATAAGTATTAATTCTGATTGGGAGTGTGTGGCTTTGTCATCAAAAATAGTGCTAAAATTCGGAAAACCTCGAGCTTTTTTCAAGCGACTACATTCTTGCGGTATGTTATTTTCTCTTTTAAAACGAATTTATTTATTTTTAAAAGAGAAAATAACATCTGATAAACATCATTTTAAATAAAATTTAGCATTTTCATAATTCAAAAATCAAACTTATATCCTTAATTTTGAGGCGCAATTTTGTATGAAAAGTTTTTTCACATTTCTTTCTTTATGTATGATGATTTTTGGTTATTCTCAATCGAAGAGCAAAACCGTAAAGTCTGAAAACGAAAAAATTCAGGAAATCGAAATAGTGATTCTGGAAAACAAAAGTGATCAAAAAGCACTTGAAATTCTACGAAAAGCAGACCGACTTTATTACTTCAATTCCCCTCGCAGCCTTGATTCATACAGTTACAAAGCCTACGAAAAGGTTTCTCTGGATATTGATCAAGACAGTATTTCCAATTTTAAGGAAGCTTTCAATAAAAACATCCATATTTTCAACAAAAAGAAGCGTGATTCACTAAGTGATATTTCGGCAAGACAGATTTTCTCCAAAAGCAAACTTTTCCTCTGGGAACGGGCACAGGAATTTAAATATTCTAAAAGATTTGGCGAAAAAGTAAATATTTTGGACAACAGAATTTCAGGTTTAAAACAACCCATCAATGAGCTGATTACGCTTCAGAGCAACAGAAATAAAATTCCGCATCAGATCACTCAGGAGAACCGAAGTCTTTATCATTTTTTCCTTTCAGATACAATCGAACTGGACGGCAGAAAAACTTTTGTTATTAATTTCAGGGAAGTAAGCTACAAAAAGCCCATCAAAAAGAGAAAATTTACCGGAACCGTTTACATTGACACAGAGACATTCGGAATTAAAAAAATTGAAACCCTCAGCAGGGAAAATGATGAAAGCAAAATCTCCAGTACATGGACGTATTTCAATTCTAAATGGTTTCTTATCGAAGAAAGAGCAAAGCTCGAAATGAGTAGAATGGTAATGGAAGAAGATGCCGAACAAGACAAAAGTTCGGAGAAGCGTACACAAAAAAAAATAAGAAAAAGCTTCGGAACGTACGCCTATCTTTATGCTGAATATTTTGATTTTCAGTCGCCGACTGAGGAAAACAAAAATGACTTTAAAGGGTACACTTTCAATCTTAAAAATGCTGACGGAGAAACCCTTGACAAATACAGAACCAGACCTTTAAGCGACCGTGAAATGCGTACTTACAAGACCATCGACAGTCTCGGAAAAATTTACAGAATAGACAGCAAAGCCAAATTTGCAACAGGACTCATCAACGGGCAAATCAGAATAAAAAGTCTGGATTTTGATGTAGGTGAACTGGTAAATTATAACCTTTATGAAGGGATGAGACTTGGATTGAAGGCTAAAGTAAACGAAAACTTCGATGCTTACGTCTCACCAGATTACTATTTTGCTTATGGTTTCAAAGACGACAGCTGGAAATATGGTTTGGGAATAGATTTTAAAACCACACTAGAAAAAAACTCCTTTTTTAGAGTAGAATACAACGATGATGTCTATGCCTCAGGAGAATTCCACCGCAGATTATGGAATTTTAAAATGCGGATGATGAATTATGGAAACAACATCAACAACGACCGATATTACCATTACAAAGGCGTTTCTGTTTCTTATCTCAATGACGTTTCCAATGGCTTGACTTTAGCTTTTGCAGCAAGAAGAAATTACGAAGAGGCAAAATTTAATTACAATTTTAGAGACGAAGGTGCGGGGTTTCATAATTTCAACACGCTTTTTACGCTGAAATATTCCCCTAATTCAACGAATATCATGACACCCCAGGGAAAATCGATTGTAGAACAAAGAAATCCTGAGCTTTATTTTAATTTTGAAAAAAGTTTCAATGCTTTTGGTGGAGATTTCAATTATACCAGATTTGATGCGCTTTTCATCCATAATTTTAAAACTTTAATCGGAACTACAGGTTTCAGACTGTACGGAGGGATGGTTTTTGGCGACGCTCCGATCTGGAAAAACTTTACGATGAACGGGATGGCTTCCAACAGTCGGGATCTTAATTTTAACCTCACCTCATTCCTGGGTTTTGCTACTTTGGAAGGTGGAAAATATTATAACGACCGATTTTTAGCTTATTATTTTACACATCAACTGCCTTGGTATTTTAAAAGTTTCGGGCAGAATGTTTCGAGTGTAGATTTGGTTTTGAGAGGAACAATTGGGGCTATGAAAAGACCCCAAAATCATCAGTTTGAGTATCAGCAACTCGATAAACTCTATCAGGAAGTGGGTATGGAATGGAATAATTTCCTGTCAAGCTTTTTTAATTTAGGACTTTTCTACCGCGTCGGATATTATACGACAGGAAATTTTAAAGAAAATTTTGCAATTCAGTTTAAGCTTAAGCTTTTGCAATTTTAAATTTGAAATGAAATTTTTAGCTTTGCACTCAATACAATCTACAATGAAATCAATAGAAATAAAGGCCGACCCGTTTTTTGAAACTTTAAAACTGAGAGATGTTTCGATGTGGGAAATTTTCGCTCAGATGATTGATGGCGAAGAAAAAGAAATTATTTTTTTAAATGAAGACGACACCCTTCTGTTCAACTATGTTTTACCTGAAACCAAGGAAAAACTGGATGAAGACCGTAAAGAATTTTCAAAACAGTTCACTGAAAAACTTTCTCATTTAAACTAAAAATTCAGTTTAAAACTATCACTCCTATTTTGTGGCATTGTTTTTTCTTAGGCAAGAGGTAGGTCTTTCAGCAGAAAGATTTACTTAAACACCTTCAAAAAATTTATGCAAAAAATCTTTATTTTCATGTTTGCGGTATTCTGTGCGTCTCTCTATTCGCAATCCAGAATCATTGTAAAAAATGCAGCAAACCAACAGCCGATTTCCGGCGCGACCGTAAAATGCGGGAAAACCATTCTGGGAAAAACAAACGCATCCGGAGAACTTGAATTTAAAACCAAATGCAAGAAAGCTGATGTTTCGGCAAAAGGATTTTACGAAGACGAAGTAGTGGTAGACAAAGTGATGGAGGTTTTTCTAAGTACGGAAGACCCCAAAACAAAAAACATACAGACTGTAGTTCTCGAAAATAAAAGTGACCCAGAAGCGCTTAGAATTTTGCGTGAAGTCAACAACAGATATTCTGAAAATTCACCAAAAAGCCTTCCCTCCTATTCTTTTAAATCGTACGAGAAAATCTCTCTCGACATCGATGAAGACAGCATAAAAGCATATAATTCTTTTATCACAAGAAGAATTGATTCTTTGCAAAATCTTCCTGAAAAACCAATGAAAGCCGATGAGAAAAAAGATTCTCTGGAGTCTGTCAACATCATGAAACTGATCGGCACAAGCAAAATGTTTCTTTGGGAAAGAGCTTCCGAATTTTTATACTCTGAAAAACATGGCGAAAAAATAAATATTCTCGACAATAAAATTTCGGGGATGAAAGAACCGATTTATGAGCTGATCGCCTTCAGATCAAACAGGGACGACATTCCGAAAGAAATTAAAGAAGAAAACAGAAATCTGTATAGATTTTTCCTGACTGATTCTATTGAGATTGACGGAAGACAGAATTATGTTATCAGATTTAGAGAAGTTGGTTACAAAAAAATTCAGGATAACAGAAAATTCAACGGTTATATTTATGTTGATAAAGAATCTTATGCTTTGAAAAAGATTGAAAGTAATTCTAAAGTAAAAACCGACGGAACCATCACCAGCATCTGGAAACCAATTGACGGTAAATGGTTTTTAATTAAAGAAGATTTTAAACTCAAAATGGGTTCTGCAGCCATCAATTTTGATGGAACTACCAGTAAAAAAGATACCGAAGAAACAAAAGACCTCAAAAAGAAATTCGGAACTTATGCTTTTGCAACCGCTGATTATTTTGATTTTAAAACCAATACAGAAACCAATCCTAAAAATTTTAAAGGATACAGCATCAGCGTAGAAAATACAGATGGCAGCACGATAAATCAGTACAGAACCGAAGAACTTTCTGATCGTGAAGAAACGACTTACACCAAAATCGACAGCCTTAGTAATAAATACAAACTTAATCAAAAAGCAAAAGCATTAGCTGGATTGGTTCGTGGAAAACTTCGCTTGGGAATGGTGGATTTTGACCTTTCTAAAATTGTCGGATATAACAAATATGAACATTTCAGACTGGGAGCAGGAGCAAAACTGAACGAAAGATTCAACAAATACATTTCTCCAGATGCCTATTTTGCCTATGGAATTTACGACAAAGACTTCAAATTCGGTGCTGGTGTAGACATTAGAACAACGCTTGAAAAAAACTCATTCTTCAGAGTTGAATATTTTGATGATGTGATGGCGGCTGGACGTTTTTCAGAAAATCTCTGGAATTTCAGGATGAAACTGATGAATTCCGGAGTAGCAATCAACAATAATGTTTTCAACGGTTACAAAGGTTTTAAAGTAAGTTATGAAAATGATTTAACTAATGGTTTGACCTTAAATCTTTCAGCGAAAAGGACGACTGAAGAAGCACTTTTTGATTATAATTTTAACAATATGGGAAGGGAGTTTGATATGACATCTTCCACAATTACTTTAAAATATTCCCCGAACTCCAAAAATATTATGACTTCACAGGGAAAATATACTTACGATCAGCAGTTTCCTGAATTTTATTTTAATTATGAACAGGGCTACAAAACTTTAGGCGGAGATTTTAATTTCAGCAGATTGGATGCCTTGATTTCGCATAATTTCAAAACAAAATTAGGAGTTACTGGAGTTAGACTTTACGGAGGAATTATTACAGGAGACGCACCAATCTGGAAAAACTTCACCATGAACGGATTGGCAAATGGCCGCACAGGTTTCAATTTTAATCTGACTTCATACATTGGTTTTGCCACAATGGAGGGCGGAAAATACTACAGCGATAAATTTGTCGGAACGTATATTACACACAGAATTCCGTGGTACTTTAAAAGTATCGGTAAAAATGTATCAAGTTTTGATTTGATTTACCGTGGAATCATCGGCGATATGAAAAATCCTGAATTCCACCAGTTTGATTTCCAAAAACTGGATCACTTGTACAATGAAGTCGGTTTGGAATGGAATAATTTTCTTTCATCTCAATTCAATTTAGGTTTCTTTTATCGGGTAGGTCACTACAACACTCCAGGATTTAAAGATAATTTTGCAGTGCAGTTTAAATTTAAAATCTTAGGATTTTAAAATATGAGTAATGAGTAATTGGTAATGAGTAATATGAAAGCCTCTCGGAATTTAATTTTGAGGGGTTTTTATTTGAACTTTAAGGTCAGGAGGTTTTTGAGATGGATTAAGAATTTGCAGGCAAATTTAAGGAGTCTGTTTAATTTATATTTTACATTAAAAAATCTTAACAATTTAAATTTCTTAAGGTATCAATTTTTCCTGATCCTGAAAAATCTCAATCGTTTTTTTAGCTTCAGCAACATCGTGGACCCGGAGAATCTTCGTACCTCGTTCTAAAACTTTTAAGTGTAATTTCTGCGTTTCTACATTAATATCTAAAGGCGATTTCCCCAACGGTTTGTAGATAAAAGATTTTCTGGAAATACCGATGAGCAAAGGATATTTACCAAAACCAAAATATTCTGTTTCATCAATCATTTTCATCTGATCTTTCACCGTTTTTCCAAAACCAAAACCTGGATCTAAGATAATGTCTTTCACTCCTAAACTGAGAAGTTCAGCAGTTTTTTCAGAAAAATATTGGTTGATAGAAAGTGTGATATCCTGAAAATTAATTTTGTCATGCATCGTTTCATAAGACGGGTTCACATGCATCAAAATATATGGAAGTCCGGTTTTTGCGACTGTTTTAAACATTTCAGAATCAAACTGTCCGCCTGAAATATCATTCACTAAATCGATTCCTTCATCAAAACCAAACTTAACCGTTTCAGAATAAAATGTATCTATAGAAATCAAGGCTTCCGGAAATTCTTTTTTGATAGAAGAAATGATTTTTCCTAAACGTTTGATCTCTTCACTAAAACTCAAAAATTCCGCATTCGGCCTTGTTGATTGCGGACCGATATCGATGATTTCTGCTCCATCTTTCAGTAACATTTCTGCGTGTTTCAAAGCAGAAATTTCATCATTAAATTTTCCTCCGTCTGAAAAAGAATCAGGTGTGAGATTCAGGATTCCCATGATTTTGGGAGAACTTAAATCAATTAATTTTCCACTGCAATTTAATGAATGATGATTGATTGATGATGAATGATTTTGCATACTGCAAAAATACTAACTTCTGTTTAAAAAAATAAGTTGCGACTCCTGTTACCTAAAACCTAATTTGTATCTTTGAAAGATTAAGAAAATTTATGTCAAAAACTTCAGAGCAGTTCGGTAAAATCATCAGTGAATGCCGTGATCTTTTCAGTAAAAAAATGCACGATTACGGTGCAGCATGGAGGGTTTTACGACCGAGTTCTATTACCGATCAGATTTACATTAAAGTCAACAGAATCCGCACGTTGCAGATGACAGATGTGAAGATGATTGACGAAAGTGAGGAAGGAGAATTTATCGCCATCGTCAACTATTCCATCATCGGATTGATTCAGCTGGAGAAAGGTCTTTCTAACGATTTTAATGAAAATCCTGAAGAAATTTTAAGTCTTTACGACAAATATTCTGCCGAAGCCAAAGCTTTAATGGAAAAGAAAAACCATGACTACGGCGAGGCATGGAGAGATATGAGAATTTCTTCCATCACAGATTTAATCTACCAAAAAGTTTTACGCACCAAGCAAATAGAAGACAACCAGGGAAAAACTTTGGTTTCCGAAGGTTTGGACGCCAATTATTTTGACATGTTGAATTACGCTGTTTTCTGCCTGATAAAATTTTCTGAAACTCAACAAAAAGCTGAACTCAAATAATACAAAATATGATTAAAGGTTTACTGCGCATCGTTATCGCCATCATTTTCATTCTTTCAGGATTTGTGAAAGCCGTCGATTTGGTCGGTTTTTCCTTTAAAATGGAAGAATATTTTGAGCCCAATGTTTTCAACATGCCATTTTTAGAAAAATTTGCTTTGCTTTTTTCTATAATTATGGTCGTGCTGGAACTTTGGCTGGGATTGATGCTTTTGCTGAAGCTCAAACTAAAATTCACACTTTCTGCGCTCATCGCTTTGTGTGTTTTCTTTGGATTCCTGACATTCTATTCTGCCTATTTCAATGTGGTAACCGATTGCGGATGCTTCGGTGATGCTATTAAATTTACGCCTTGGCAAAGTTTTATTAAAGATATTGTTCTTTTAGTAGGATTAATCATTGTGTTTATAATGTATCGTAAAGAATTCAGAAAGACGGATGAGTACAGCTTTAATGAAACGAAAAGATCCTATGCTAAATTAAAATATGCTGTTTTAGGCGTGTGCTCTGTGGTTTTGATTTATTTTATGACGATGGGGATATTGAAGGAACCGTTAATCGACTTCAGAGACTATAAAATCGGTACAGATCTGAAAGCCGAAAAGAAGAAAATTGCTGCAAATCCTTTTGAATACAAAACGTTTTACTCAATGAAAAACGAAAAAACAAAAGAAGTAAGAAAAGTAAATCAGGACGATTACATCAAGCAGACAGAATATTGGGCAGAAAATACGCCGTGGAAAATTGAAGAGGGAAAAAATGAATCTGTTTTGGTGAAAGAAGGCTACAAATCTGAAATCGCAAAATTCAAAGTTGAAGATCCTAATGCTGTAGTGCTTACAGACGAAATCTTGAATGCTCCAGAGGCTATTATTATTTTCTCGTATCATCCAAATGAAGTTTCGCCAGAGCTTTTAAAGCAGGTGGAAGCAAAAGTGAATTTAAACAAAAACGCAGTAAAATACGGTGTTTCGACAATTCCAACGACTTTTAAAACTGTAAAAAATGCAATCATGGATGAAACTGCAATAAAAACTATTGCCAGAAGTAATCCTTTCGTTTTAACTTTAAAAAACGGAAAAATAATCGACAAACAACCTGCAAAAGATTATATCAAATAGCAGAAATTTGTTAAACTTAAATCTTGAATTTTAAATCTTAAATTATTAAAGCATGCAAAAATCTAATAAATCAATCGCCGGATATCACTTGTTAATGATCCTTTCATCTGTGGACGGCGAGTTTGCTCCCGAAGAAGGAATGTTGGTACAGCAATATTTGGCTGACGAATTTCCGTTTAAAATGAACTTAGATAACGAACTAGAAACCATCGCCCTGCTTCAACCTGAAGAATGGAAAGATCATTTTGAGTTTCACGGAAGATGTTTCCTTGAAGATTCTACTGAAAAGGAACGTTTAAATTTCATTCAGTTCGCTAAAACATTGATTAAAGCTGACGATATTGTGACCGACGAAGAGCACACTTTCTACGTTCTTCTGAAGAATCTTTGGAATTTAAACTAACACCAGAAGACAAATATTAACATGAAAAAAACTTGCCTGTCCCTCTTAATAATGAGTACAACAATGTTTCAGTCTCAGATTTTCCCTGAAATGAAAGCTCCGATTGCTGATAAAAAACAGCATCTGAGAAATATTCACGGTGACAAAGTGAACGATCCTTATTACTGGATGATTGATTATTTTAAAAAAGGAAAAGATTCTACGGAAGTTGTTGATTATCTTAAATCTGAAAATTCTTATTGGGAAGGAATGATGAAAGATACAGAACCTTTCAGAGAAAACCTTTTTAAGGAGATGAAGGCAAGAATCAAAGAAAAAGATGAATCTGTACCGGTTTTCAGAAAAGGATATTACTATTACACCCGAACTGAAACCGGAAAACAGTATTTTAAATATTGCAGAAAAAAAGACAATCTAAGCGCACCTGAAGAAATTCTTTTGGATGTAGATCAACTTGCGGAAGGTCATGCTTATTATTCTGCGGCAGGTTTCAGTATCAGTCCGGATAATTCTAAAATGATTTACGGAGTTGATGATGTTTCCAGAAGACAGTACAAATTATTTTTAAAAGACCTGAATACAGGGAAAACAACTGATTTAGGTATTAAAAATACTGCAGGTTCTGCAACTTGGGCCAATGATAACAAAACCATTTTCTACGTCGGAAAAAATCCTGAAACGCTTTTAACGGAGAAAATTTTCAGACATTCTTTAGGAACTGACTCGTCGAAAGACGTAATGGTTTATGAAGAAAAAGACAAAACCAATTACATTGGCGTTGGAAAATCGAAGAACGGAAAAATCATTATGATTGTTTCTTCGGCAACTACTTCTTCCGAAACAAGATACATCAATGCCGATGAGCCTAATGCAGCTTTCAAAGTTTTTCAGCCAAGGATGAAAGATGTTTTATATAATGTGACTGCTTTGGAAGACAAATTTTTAATCACAACCAACAAAGACGCACTGAATTTCAAAGTGATGGAAACTCCTTTGGATAAAACAGGTGTTGAAAACTGGAAAGATTTCATGCCACACCGAAAAGATGTTTTGATGGAAGGAATCAGTGAGTTTAAAAACTATTTGGTTTTCAGCGAAAGACAAAACGGACTTTCACAACTGGTAATCATTGACAGAAGAACGCATAAAAGAGAATTTTTAAAATTCGACGAAGCTGCTTACACCGTTTATCCATCAGGAAATCCTGAATATGATACAGATTATTTCAGATTCGGATATACTTCGATGATAACTCCGAGTTCACAGTATGAGCAGAATTTGGAGACAGGAAAAAGAACTTTATTAAAACAACAGGAGATTTTAGGCGGTTATAACAAAGCCAATTATGTAACGGAAAGACTTTTTGCCACAGCAAAAGACGGCACAAAAATCCCAATTTCTATTGTTTATAAAAAAGGATATAAAAAAGACGGCAACAGTCCGCTTCTACTCTACGCTTACGGTTCTTACGGAAGCTCGATGGATGCCACTTTCAGCAGTACAAGACTAAGTCTTTTGGATAGAGGTTTTGCTTTTGCCATTGCACACATTCGTGGCGGTCAGGAAATGGGAAGACAATGGTATGAAGACGGAAAAATGATGAAAAAGAAAAACACATTTACCGATTTCATCGACGCCGGAGAATTTTTAGTGAAAGAAAAATACACGTCACCAAAACATCTGTACGCTCAGGGAGGAAGTGCAGGCGGACTTTTGATGGGTGCTGTTGTCAATATGAAACCAGAACTTTGGAAAGGAGCAATTGCTCAGGTTCCGTTTGTAGATGTTATTAATACAATGTTGGATGAAAGTATTCCTTTGACAACCAATGAATACGATGAATGGGGAAATCCTAACAATAAAGAAGCATACGATTATATGAAATCTTATTCTCCTTATGAAAATATTGAAAGAAAAAACTACCCGAATTTATTGGTAACAACGGGTTTACATGATTCTCAGGTACAGTATTTTGAGCCAGCAAAATGGGTAGCAAAATTAAGAGATTTAAAAACCGATAAGAATGTTTTATTCTTAAAAACGGATATGGAATACGGTCATGGTGGTGCTTCCGGAAGATTTGATTACCTGAAAGATATTGCGCTTGAATATGCTTTCATGTTTAAACTGGAGGGAATTAATAAATAATTTAGCTCACGCAGATTAAAATTTGATTTAAAATAAAAAAACAAAAAGATAATATAGAACTATGAGACGTAAAATAGTTGCAGGAAACTGGAAAATGAACAAAAATGTGATTGACGCACAAAAATTGATGACAGAACTGCGTGATTACAAAAACAATAACACAACAAATTGTGAAGTTTGGATTGCTCCGCCAGCGTTATATCTGATGATGGCAAAAGATGTTTTTGAAAATGACGAAATCGGAGTTTTTGCTCAGGACATCAGCACTCACGAAAGTGGCGCTTACACAGGAGAAATCTCTGTCGATATGCTTGAATCTATCGATGCGGAAGGAACTTTAATCGGTCACTCAGAAAGAAGACAGTATCACGGTGAGAACGATGAGAGCTGTAACAAAAAAGTAAAACTGGCTTTGGATAAAGCCTTAGTTCCTGTCTACTGTAACGGAGAAACTTTAGAACAAAGAAAAGCCGGACAGCATTTTGACGTTGTAAAAGCACAGACTGAAACTGCTTTATTTACCTTGTCTGCAGAAGAAATTAAAAAAGTGGTAATCGCTTACGAACCTGTTTGGGCTATCGGTACAGGTGAAACTGCTACTCCTGCACAAGCTCAGGAAATTCACGCGCACATCAGAGGAATTATCGCAGAAAAGTACGGACAGGAAGTGGCTGACGAAGTGTCAATTCTTTACGGCGGTTCTGTAAAACCTGACAATGCAAAGGAAATTTTCTCTCAACCGGATATCGACGGTGGTTTGATCGGCGGTGCAGCGTTGAAAGTGGAAGATTTTTCTAAAATTATTGAGGGATTTAATTCTTAATTAAAATTTGGCTAAAGCCATCTGAAATTATTGTTCTAAAAACGGGCTGAAGCCCGTTTCTATTGAATAAAAAAAACACGTCAATCGACGTGTTTTTCTCTATTAATATTTCAGAAAATTTACCATTTTTCTTTCGATCTCTGTAAAACTTCATCCACCATTCCAAATTCTTTGGCTTCAGTAGAAGTCATCCAGTAATCTCTGTCAGATGCTTTTTCTACCCACTCATAAGTTTGTCCGGAATGCTCAGAAATGATGTCGTACAATTCTTTTTTCAGTTTCAACATCTCTCTCAGGTTGATTTCCATGTCAGAAGCAACACCCTGTGCACCACCGCTTGGCTGGTGAATCATCACTCTTGAATGCTTTAATGCTGAACGCTTTCCTTTTTCACCTGCAACTAATAATACAGCTCCCATTGAAGCGGCAATTCCTGTACAGATCGTTGCAACGTCCGGCTTAATGATCTGCATCGTGTCATAAATCCCCAAACCAGCGTAAACGCTTCCACCAGGAGAATTGATATAGATCTGAATATCTTTTGAAGGGTCAGCACTTTCTAAGAATAAAAGCTGCGCTGTAACGATATTCGCCACCTGATCGTCAATACCTGTTCCAAGGAAGATGATTCTGTCCATCATCAAACGTGAAAACACGTCCATTTGGGCAACGTTTAATCTTCTTTCTTCCATGATATATGGCGTAAGGTTAGTCGGGCCGTACATTCCCATATACTGATCGGTCACAAGACCACTGTTTCCTAAATGTTTTGTAGAGAAATCTCTAAATTCTTTTTTAATATCCATAGGTAATTAAATTATCTTTTCCTTTTGAGTGACTAATTTCGTTCCAAACAAATGTAAGGACATTATGGCAGATAGAGAAAATTTTAAATGAAATTTTTCACAAAAAGGCTCAATTTTCAGATTCAAAAATCACCTGTTTTTATAAGCTTTTTCCGTGGCGTTTTTGATTTTTTCGATGATTTCGTTGTGAGTAAAATCACTGTCAGCTTTTTCTGTCTTCAATAAAACGCCATTATCATAAAACCGCTCTGTAGACTCTTTGGTTTTTACAAAAATAATATCATTGGTCTTCTTCAATCTGTCTGCAGTTTCGTAGCATTCTGATCTCTCAATTTTTTGAATAAGAGAATCACTTTTCAGATCAAATGTGTACATTTTTTCACTATCACAAAGTTCGCCACTTGATTTAAGAACCAGATATTTCAATTTTCCATTGATGAAATAAGATTTTTGAGGCAGAAGACTATCATAGTTAAAATCAAATTCTTCAGCGTTATATTTTTGAATTGAATCTTTAAAATCACTTTTAAAATCAGAAAAAAGACTGTCATTCTTATTTCCACAATTGTACACTAAAAAAGCAAAAATCAGCACGTAAATTTGTTTCAATTTAATCATACCAATACACCTTTTTAATCGGAAATCCGGCTTTGGCAAAGGCTTTCACAAGATCGTTCCCAACATGTTCATTGTTATTAAAATGCAGATAGGTAAAAAAAGTTTCGCTGTTGGTGCTTCGGGTTTGCTGATTGTTGTTTTCGTCAATGCTTTTAGACTTGATCATGACTTCTCCCCCATCAGAATTCATGACAATATTAATGTCTTTTCCAATACTTGAAATTTTGGACAGATGAACTTCCTGTCTTTCCGTATAAGTCCGAAAACCGTTCTGCTTCCTGATTTCCACGCTCAGAATTTTATTTTTATCGATAGAAAATTCTTTTGTCAGCGTCAAGGTATCGCCATCAAAATTGGGATACTGAAATTGATTTTCGACTTCTTTCTTCAGTTCATCATTGAGGATTTTTACAATTTCTTTTTCCTGTGAAAAGCAGAATGAACTTATTAGAAGAAAAATTAAGATTGGTTTCATGGTTTTCAGTTTTAAATCAGAGATGTAATTTACTAAAAACGAAACAAATGCAGAGATATTATTTTTAGAATTAAAATTGAAAAATTACTTTCCGATTTCCTTCATCAGTTCAAAACAAAGCTGATCAATATTTCCCATTTTCGGGTTGAAAGCCGAAACATTGGATAAAATTACGACTGCCGTTTTGCTGTCAGTATCGATCGCCATTGACGAAGAATAGCCGCCTGTTCCCCCATTGTGCCAAAAGAGATCTTTGCCATTTTGGGATTTTAAAATATGCCATCCCAAACCCATTTTCATTTTTTCACTGACAGTAAAAGTGGGCGTTCTCGTCAGCGCAAGTTCTTTATTTTCTGAGTTAAACTGTGCTGCGGCAAACTTTGAAAGATCTTCAGTCGTTGATAAAATACCGCCGCCACCAAAGAGCACATCGAAATCCCAATTGGAAACCTTCTGTCCATCTGCATTCAGTCCGTCAACCAGTTTTGAACCTAAATCTTTTGAACTGGTGTAAGAATTATTCATTTTAAACCTGTCAAAAATTCTTTTCTGAAACAGTTGTGTAAACGTAGTTTTTTGCGACACAGCCATTGTATGTCCCAGCAATCCCGCTCCCAGATTGGAATACGCGTACTTTTTCTCTGCGTCAGGTTTTACATTTAAAACATTTTTCAGATAGTCATAAAGCTGCTCGCTTCCATAATTTTTGTAGGGATTGGAAATATCCGAAAGGTTAATATTTTCGGGAAGTCTCGGCAATCCAGAGGTGTGATTGGCTAAACTTTCAAAAGTAAATCGTGTATTATTTTTAAATGGAAACGGATAAAATCCGTTGATTTCCTGCGACAGTTTCAATTTTTTATCTGTAACCAAAGATGCCAGTACGGTGGAAGTAAAAACTTTCGTAAGCGAACCGATTTCAAAAACTTTATTCTGATTTTCAAATGGTTTCACGGTTTTATCTGATTTTAAAATTCCGTAATAATTTGTTTTTCCATCTTTAATGACAGCAATTGAAACCTGAGTGTTTGCGGGAAAATCTTTTGTTTTTGAAAATATAATCTCCGAAATTTCTTTTGGATAAACATTTAAACCATTTGCAGCCTGACTTTCAATGACATTATTTTTCTCAGTCACAGGCTGTATCAGAAGTCCGCTGATTTTATTGCCGGCATCCAGTGAAAGATGAATTTCCAGCTGAGCTCTATCAAAATCGGTTTTGTAAATTGCTGTTGCACCTTCTTTGGTGGTCAGCTCTTTTGAAGTGATTTTTCCGGCCTGGGATTTCAGTCCTGCAAGAAACTGTTTTGTACTTTCTAATGGCAATGCTTTCTGCATTTCAGCAGAAAACGATTTGAAAACAGCATCGTACTGATCAGAATTATACTGATTCTGAAAATTATTAATCGCTGTGGAATAATTGTCAGATTGTGCAGACAGAATATTTGACGTTAAGATCAAAACCAGTAAGAAAAACAGTTTTTTCATTGAGATTTATTTTGAATAAATTTAAACGCCAAAGATAAAATTATTTCAAAACAGAAAGAAATAATTTCAGCGATTAACATTTGATTTTTACTTTAAAATCAGACTTTCGTAATCTGCGACCACTCCAGTTTTGTAGCCATTTATCTTGAAAATTCTTTAAGGATCATAATCTTTTTACAGATTTTTTTTTCAAAGTCTAATCATTGTCTTGTTTAAAACCTTTTTATGTTGTTTTATACAGATACCACCCTTCCCCGATTTCCCGAATCATGATGATTCTACTCGGATTGGTTTCAGGAATTTTGGTCTTATCAGGTTCAAAAAAATATCCAACAGTGTTATCAAGCATTCCACCAATGGTAAATATAAAGCAACTTTCACAACGTAAATGATTATTCCCAAATGAGTTTAAATAGAGATTTTTAAGTTGGGTATTAAATTTTGAATTAAGATCTTTATTTGTCAGATGTGAATTTTTCTTTCTAAAAAGTTCTATCTCGTTTTTAAGGGCGACAATTTTTTCTTTATTTTCAGTAAAAAATTTTATCAGAAGATCGTCAGATTGAAGTGTTAATTTTGCATTCTCAATAATAAGTTTGAAATCATTTTTACTAGTTAAAGCACTATTCCCAATCTTTTTTTCAGCCTCGGCAAGTTTTTTGAAAATCACTGTCGGTCATTTTTTCAGATTCAAGAATCATCTGCTCCAGCATACCTGTCATGGCAAGCGACCGAAATGCAGTAATTTTCCAGATGCCTTCTTTTTCGAAATGAAGATAAGCATCAAAAGCTTTACCCAGCTTATCAGTTACGGTCACATTAACCACAGCAATACTGTCATTTTGATTTAATATTTTGAAATTGAGTTTTGCGTTTGGATCCAAATCACTTTTGTTGGGATGTCCCTCAAATTCATCTTTAGAATATTTTTTAATATCCGGAAAATCTGACAAAAGGAGTTTTTTCGCCAAATCTATCGGCTCATAATCCTGCCCGAAAACAACTACTGAATTCAAGATAATAAAAAGAAAAACCAACTTTATTTTCATTTCATTCCTGTTTTTAAAATTTTTATAAAAGATATAAAATTGTGACAAACATTATTTTAATCTCAGAGTTTTCTGAAATCTCAGATTTTGAAGAACAAGATTTTGAAAGAGATCAGTTTACACTTTCGTAATCGGCGACCACTCCAGTTTTGTAGCCAACTGTCTTGAAAATTCTGTAAGCATCATGATTTTCTTTAAAGAATCAAAATACTTTGCAGTATCATTTTCACCGTAGGTTTCCAGCTCTTTAGTCAGTTTTCTGATCAACAGATGAATGTAATAGTATTTGTGAATAAGGATGTTGGCTTCCACTTCATCCGCAAGATGATCACCTATGGCTGGCGGAAAAATATTTCGGGTAGACCAATCGCTGAGTTCGTCCGGAGAAAGCAATGCATCGGCAACTTTCAAAGTAATATCTTCATCCATTAAAGTGATAAAGAAGTTTCCGGCGCGGATTTCTTCATTTTCAATTCCTTCTTTAATATTTTCGATTATTTTCTGATTGGTAGGAATTTGAAATTCATAGTTTTCATCTTCAAAATGATGCAGAATCTCTTCAATTACACTGATTTCATATTTCTCATTATTAGCATCTTCTCTTTCCAGAACCATATCGCCAAACATCAGCATCGTATCAATCAGTTTATTTTCCTGGTGAATAATATTAAACTGAACAGAATCTTCCAGCTCCGTCTGCTGAGGAACGACTTCCAGCTTTGTTGGTTTCTGTTGCTCTTTCGGTTGATGCTGAGTCTGATTTTGCGTGATTTGCTTCTGAATATCCAGCTCATTAAAAAGACTCTGTTCTGAAAGTCCGAATTTACTGGAAACTTCCTTCAGGTAAACCTCTTTTTTTAAAGCGTTTTGCACAAAAGACACCGATTTTACGATGTTTCTGATGGCTTCTGCTTTTTTTATCGGGTCATTTCCGGCGTCTTTAAGAAGAATTTCAGCTTTAAAATCGATGAAATCTGTGGCTTCACTTTCGATGAATTTCTCCACATATTCCTGAGGATGTTTTCTGGCAAAAGAATCGGGATCATCACCGTCGGGGAAGAGAAGAACACGAATATTCATCCCTTCCGTCAAAAGCATATCGATACTTCTGAAACTTGCTTTTATCCCCGCATTATCGCCGTCAAAAAGAATGGTAACGTTTTCTGTAAGCCTTTTAATGAGCTTAATTTGCTCCGTAGTCAAAGAAGTTCCGGAACTTGCCACCACATTTTCAATCCCCGAAAGATGGAGTGAAATCACATCCATATACCCTTCCACCAAAAGACAGACATTCTTCTTTGAAATCGCCTGTTTGCTTTGGTTTAAACCATAAAGAACATTTGATTTATGGTAAATTTCCGTCTCCGGAGAGTTGAGATATTTGGCAGTTTTGACATTGCTTTTCAGAATTCGGGCTCCAAAACCTAAAACCCTTCCAGAAAAACTGTGAATCGGGAACATTACCCTCTCACGGAAACGGTCAAGTCCGTTCGGTGCATTTTCAGGAAAGATTGCCAAGCCGGATTTTTCTAAAATTTCTTTTGAATACCCTTTTTCAATGGCATATTCGGTGAAAGAATTTTTCTTTTCGGGAGAATATCCCAACTGAAACTTTCTGATGATATCATCTTTCAGTTCACGTTCTCTGAAATACGAAAGTCCGATACTTCTGCCTTCCTGATTTTCCCATAAAATATTCTGGAAATAATCGTTGGCAACTTCATGTATTTTATAGAGTAATTCGCGGTCGGTTTGTGCCTGTTTTGCTTCCTCTGAGAATTCCTGTCGGTCTTCTTCGATGTCTATACCATATTTTTTGGCAGCATGACGCAACGCTTCAGGATAAGTAAAATTTTCGATTTCCATTAGAAAAGAAATCGCAGTACCACCTTTCCCGGTGGAGAAATCTTTCCAGATTTGTTTACTCGGAGAAACTACAAAACTGGGCGATTTTTCTTCATGAAACGGACTCAGTCCTTTAAAATTAGACCCTGCTCTTTTCAACTGCACATATTCGCCCACAATTTCTTCAACGCGAATTGTGGAAAATATTTTATCTATGGTCTGTTTGGAAATCATTGGGGCAAAAATAGGTAAATTTATTCACTGTGATTTACATTTAGATTCACAGTTACCGAGCCATCTTCTGATAATTTCAATTGAGAAGCACATCTTTTTAAATAATCGCCTTTTTCATTTTTTGCATCAGAAGTAAAAAAAATCTCAAGTAGAAAAATAGAATTTGACAGCTTTTTTGACGAAAGATCTCTGCCACCAAAACCCGTTCTGAAATTTTCATGACCTAAAAACATTGAAACGATTTTATCATCTATCTGATTTATAATATACAGAGAAGAGTTTTTACCGGCATTCAGTTCTGCAACTATGTATTGTTTAATCTTACTCTTTTGAAAATATCCCAATACATACAGAGGAATTTCTCCGGTCATATTAGATCTTTCATAAAACTCTTCTTTAGGAATAAAAATAATTTTATCCTTTTTGATTTCTTCTAAACTTGCTCCCTCACTCAAATACCAATTAAACGATTCTTCACTTATTTCTTTTACATCAGGAATATTTTTTAATTTATTCAACTCCCTGACTGTATTATAATTGAAATACAATAAGTTCACACTTTCGCAGTTACCAATGGTAATTTTTTTCGAGCTTAAACAGGAAATATTTAAACTTATCATAAGTAGTAAAACTGTAAAACAAATATTTTTCATACATAAATCCATTTAATTTTTTGCTGAGGAAAGCTGATAATTATTAGAAATAACTTTAAGATTTTACTTCATTTTGTCATCCTGAAAGGATCTCAGCATCAACATAAATTTATATAGATTCTTTCAGAATGACAAATTAAAAGCTTAATTTACCTTAAATTTGGATATCATTAAATAAAAATTTCTGAAATGAGAAAAATCCTTTTGCTAACCCTTTCTATATTATCATTCACAAAAATTTACAGCCAGGAAATCATACCGCTTTGGGGTGAACAGATTCCCAATCAGAAAATAACTCAGGAGAAAGAAACATCCGTTGAGAAAACAATTGTGTGGATTGAAAATATTCAGAAACCGACTTTGGAAATTTATTTACCTTCCAAAAAAATTGCGACGGGAAAAGCTGTGGTGATTTGTCCGGGAGGAGGTTATAGAGGTTTAGCATATGACGGAGAAGGAACTGATATTGCCAAATGGTTTAATTCTAAAGGTATCGCAGCGTTTGTTTTAAAGTACAGAGTTCCAGCCTCGAAATCATTGATCATTCCTCACGAAGCACCGTTGCAGGACGCAAAAAGAGCAATCAGACTGGTAAGAAGCAACGCCAAAAAATGGAATATTTCAGAAAACCAGATTGGGATTATGGGATTTTCCGCAGGCGGTCATCTTGCATCCACTTTGGGAACTCATTTTGAAAGTGAAGACAAACTGCCAAAATCAGACATAGAAAGCATCAGCGCAAGACCCGATTTTATGATTTTAATTTATCCTGTAATCACAATGGAAGCTTTTGGCCATCAAGGTTCAAGAGAAAATTTACTGGGAACAAAACCGAGTCAGGAATTGGTACATTATTATTCTAATGAGCTTCAGGTGACGAATAAAACACCTCCCACTTTTCTATTGCATTGCTCTGATGACAAAACCGTTCCTGTAAAAAACTGTCTTGTTTTCTATGAAGCATTACAGAAAGAAAAAGTAGAATCAGAGATCCATATTTTTCCAAAAGGTGGCCACGGTTTTGGTTTAGCTATTGGAAAAGGTCATTTAGAAAATTGGACAGATAATCTGTATGAATGGATTTTGAGTTTAAAGTGATTTCCATCCTAAATATTGCTTATTTGAACCATTAAGAATCATTAAATTGTTAAGCTTATTAAGTAAATATCTGAAGATATTTATTAAGATGACTTCATAAATTTTGATAATTTTAATTTTGACAACCTTAACCTTAACCTTAACCTTAACCTTAACCTTAACCTTAACCTTAACCTTAACCTTAACCTTAAAATACATTTCCCTTCTTTCATAAAATATCAACCTCTAAAAGTTTTGAAAGATTAAAACGTTTCCTAATTTTACAGCCTCAAATAAATTGCATGCATTTCGAGATAAGAAATTTAGAACAATGGCAGGATGTGGTAAACGAAATTTTGCCACAATTGAAACACAATATTCTTTTACTTAAAGGAAATTTAGGTGCGGGAAAAACTACTTTCACACAGGTTTTACTGAAAAACTTAGGCAGCGAAGACGAGGTCAATTCTCCCACTTACTCGATTGTAAATGAATACAGTTCGCCAAAAGGAAAAGTTTTCCATTTCGATTTGTACCGTCTGAAAAACATCAATGAAGTGTATGACATCGGTATTGAAGAATACCTCGACAATTCGTTCCTGTGTATTATTGAATGGCCTGAAGTGTATGAAGAAGAGCTCGAAGGACTTGGCTTCCACAGCATGAATATTGAAAATAATGGCGAAAGCAGAAATATTTCTTTCGAATAATGAAGGGTTTGAAATAATTCTATAATTATTTAAATTTAAAATACTGATTTAAAACCAATAGCAAAAAGCCAATTGCCATCAGCGAGTTAATCTGTATATTTGCCCTGTGAAACCGATTGATTTTTAAATTATCAATCAAAAAAAATCATCCTGAAAAATGAGCACCACCAATATTTTCACTCCGTTTACCGAAGAAGAACTGATGCCTAAAGAAGAAAAACTTGAGGTCATTAAAAAAGGTAAACAGTTTAGTATAGGAATCCCCAAAGAGACTTGCCTCAATGAAAGGCGTACGTGTATCACACCCGATGCCGTGCAGGTTTTGGTAGAGCATGGCCACGAAATCATTATAGAATCGGGAGCGGGACAGGGATCTTTTTTCACCGATCTTCAGTATTCTGAGTCGGGAGCGAGAATTACCAATGATCCTAAAGAGGCTTTTGGGCAGGATTTAGTTTTAAAAATTAATCCGCCAACTGATGAGGAAATTGAGTATTTCAAGCCTAATACTTACCTGGTCTCTGCACTTCAAATTAATCTTAGAGACAAAGACTATTTCTGCCGACTTGCCGAGAAAAAAATTAATGCCATTGCTTTTGAATTTATCTTTGATGAGTACAAACAACTGGCTTTAGTAAGATTAATCGGCGAAATCGCAGGAACAGTTTCTATTTTATATGCTTCAGAACTTCTTGCACTTTCCAACGGTTTGATGCTGGGCGGAATTACAGGAGTAAGACCTACAGAAGTAGTCATCATCGGAGCCGGAATTGTAGGAGAATTTGCTACAAAAGCTGCTATCGGATTGGGTGCAAGCGTAAGAGTTTTCGATAATTCACTTTCAAAACTGAGAAGACTTCACACTTTGGTCGACAGCAGAGTTCCAACTTCTATTATTGACCCGAAAGAGCTTAAAAAAGCATTGAGAAGAGCCGATGTAGTGATTGGAGCACTTCCGAGAATGAATATGACGCCGATTGTGACCGAAGAAATGGTTTCAAAGATGAAAAAAGGTACTGTAATCATTGATATTACAATTGATAATGGTAAAGTGATTGAGACTTCTGAACTGACTACTATGGAAAATCCTTATATCATTAAACACGGTGTAATTCACTGCGGATTGCCAAATCTCACGTCAAAAATGCCAAGAACAACTACCAAGGCAATATCGAATTTCTTTCTGTCTTATGTTCTGAATTACGACGAAGAAGGCGGTTTCGAAAATATGCTTCTCCGTAAAAACGAAATGAAACAGAGCCTTTACATGTACAAAGGCAGACATACCAAAAAAATCATTTGTGACCGCTTCGGGCTGACGTATCATGATATCAATCTTTTAATTTTCTAAATGAGAAAAATCAAATTTTTTGCATTCGGGCTTATTCCCGGATTAATCGTTGTATTTTTTGTTCTAAATAAAAAAGGTGCAAGCTGCAGCGGATACCTTCCCAACAGCCGCGTCATCGCCGAAACCTTGTCCAAAGATTTTAAATATTCTGAAAGTTTCAAAACTGAAATGAATACTTTAAAAGTAAATGAGAAATTCTTAAAAGACAGCATTATCACTTTGGGAAAAATAGATTTTGACCGAAGCAAAGCTCAGCAAAAGCCCTGCCCGAGCTATCTGATGACGTATCCTGAGAAAAATCCGAGGTATGAAATTACGTTTGAGAAATGTGAGGAAAATGCAGTTTTGAACTCTTTGAAAAAGCTTAGGTAAATCATCTGAAATTTACTTTAAAATATGGACGGCAACCTCTATCTCATTCAGGATTATCTGATTTTTATCGGAGTTTTTGCCATTTTCATTTTTTTAACGGCTTCCATTTATCTTTTCAGTCAAAATCAAAGGCTTAAAAATAAGAATATAAAACTTTCCGAAAGCAACAAACTGATTCAGAGTAGATTGAATGAAGTTCAGCTTGAACATATCGGAACGAAACTGAATCCGCATCTGTTTAAAAACATCCTCAATTCCGTTCAGTCACATGCCTATCAGACTTACATGTCGCTTGACAAACTGGCGAATGTTCTGGATTATATTCTCTACGAAAGCAATAACAAATTTGTAAGTCCGAAAGAAGAACTGAGTTTTGCTTTAAGTCTTATCGAAATCAATAAAATCAAGGTCAATCCACTTTTTGACTTCAGAATTAAATCTAAAATTGATAAATCGGATTCCGTTTTTGAAGAAAAAGTTTTTGCTCCGCTGATTTCTGTCGATTTAATTGAAAATGCTTTTAAACACACAGATTTTCTGGCACATGATTCTTTTATCTCAATTCAATTGGAGCTCAATGACGGAATTTTCATGATGAAAGTAAGCAACAAGGCTTCACTTAAAAATGTACTTCATAAAGACCACAGCGGTTTTGGAAGCCAGTCTTTAGATCAGAGGCTGAAAATGATTTACAATAATTTCTATACCCTTCAGAAAAACTCAAAAAACGGTATCTTCACCGCAGAATTAACAATCAATTTAGGCGAATTCTATGATAAAATGCGTTATTCTTGATGATGAAATACTGGCGATAAGCTATCTGAAACTTCTGTGCGAACAAATAGAAAACGTGGAAGTTGTAAAGGCTTTCAACGATCCTAAAATCTTCCTCAGCGAAATAGAAAACATCGATTGTAACCTCTGTATTTTAGACATAGAAATGCCGGGAATGACTGGTCTGCAGGTTGCCGAACTGATTTCCGGTTCAAAAAAAATTATTTTTACCACCGCCTACAAAGAATATGCTGCCGAAGCTTTTGACCTGAATGTGGTGGATTATGTGAGAAAACCCATCAAAAAAGAAAGACTGGTTCAGGCTTTCGAAAAAGCTGCGGATCTTATGGTCACAACCCAAAGAAAAGAATTTATTGAATGGAATACCAACATCGGGAAATCCACGATTTTCACGGAGCAGATTGCCTACATCAAAACCTCTGAAATCGACAGCCGCGACAAAGATATTATTCTGAAAGACGGAACGGTGATTGTTTTGAAAAATTTAAATTTTAAATCTCTTTTGGAAATGCTTCCGGCAAAAGATTTCGCACAGGTTAACAAAAAGGAAATCATTGCCTTATCTTCTGTTAAGGTTTTATCCACCAACGAAATTATCACGACTATTTCTACAGAATCTGATCATTTTTTGAAACTGCAAATTGGGGAAACATACAGAAATTCTTTGATGGAAATGTTTGGGAAATGATTTTTGATTTTTTTTATGAATGTATGTTATTAGTAATAAATTAGTTTTAACTACTTGTTTGTCATTCCTAGGAATTTAAACTGCTTTATATTCAGCATGTTGAGATTCCTAGGGAATGACAAAATGAATGCTGATTTTTGTGTTATTATTAGAAACGGAAATTTATATTTTTTTTAAAAAATTGCGGGAATTTTTAACACAAAGTGCACGAAGTTTTCTTCATCATCTTAATGTTTTCAAGGTTTACAAAGTCGTAAACCTTGAAAAAACATGAGGTTTCACAATTAATACTTAAGAGAAATTTTACCTGTAAATAAACCGAAAATTTATACTCTCCTATATCAAAATCATTTTCATTACATTATTCCAATCATTCATTACATTTCAAGTAAAACAGGTTAAAACATCCGTTTATTCTTAAGAAATTTGCACTTTAATAAATAGACTGAATGATTATGGCGAAGTATAGAAATATTATTTTTTATGTAGCAACGATTGTCTTTTTCTCCGGATTGATGTACTGGTTTTTTGTGGAAGGTAAAACGCTTGAAATTGGTGAAAATATTCCACCTGCAAAGGCTTCGGGAAACACAATGTGGGAAACGTTTACTGATTCCTTTTTATCAAATCTTCATCATCCGTTGGCACTTTTGCTTACCCAAATTGTCACAATAATCATGGTGGCAAAACTGTTCGGCTGGATTTGTGTGAAACTGAAACAGCCTTCCGTGATCGGAGAAATGATTGCCGGAATCGTGCTGGGACCATCGCTTTTCGGAATGTATTTTCCTGAAATCTCCGCCTTTCTTTTTCCTAAAGAGTCCTTGGGAAATCTCCAGTTTTTAAGTCAGATCGGTTTAATTCTGTTCATGTATATCGTAGGAATGGAGCTTGATTTAAGTGTTTTAAGAAAAAAAGCACATGATGCGGTGGTTATCAGTCATGCAAGTATTATTATTCCGTTTGCTTTGGGTGTTGGACTTTCTTATTTCATCTATAAAGAATTTGCTCCGGAAGGCATTCAGTTCAGTTCGTTTGCTCTGTTTATAGCCATTGCGATGAGTATTACGGCTTTTCCCGTTCTCGCCAGAATTGTTCAGGAACGGAATTTACATAAAACCAAAATCGGAACCGTCGTTATCACCTGTGCAGCAGCCGATGACATTACGGCATGGTGTATTTTGGCAGCGGTTATTGCTGTGGTAAAAGCCGGATCTTTTTCGGGTTCAATTTTCGTCATCATTATGGCAATTGTGTACGTTTTCATTATGATCAAAGCGGTAAGACCGTTTTTACACAGAATTGCAGAGTCTCAGAAAGGAAAAGGTTTTATCAGCAAAGGACTTGTTGCTGTGTTTTTCTTAATCTTAATTATCTCGGCTTACGCAACAGAAGTGATTGGAATTCACGCTTTATTCGGAGCTTTTATGGCAGGAGCGATTATGCCTGAAAATGTGAAGTTCAGAAACCTTTTCATCGAAAAAATAGAAGATGTTGCCTTGGTTTTACTGCTTCCATTATTCTTCGTATTTACAGGTTTAAGAACACAAATTGGATTATTAAATGACCCGCATCTTTGGAAAATCGGTGGATTTATTATTTTGACTGCAGTTGTCGGGAAATTTGTCGGAAGTGCATTGACGGCAAAATTTTTAAAACTCAGCTGGAAAGACAGTCTCACCATCGGAGCCTTGATGAATACGAGAGGCCTGACTGAATTAATTGTTTTAAATATTGGTTATGATTTAGGTGTTTTAGGCCCTGAACTGTTTGCGATGCTGGTCATCATGGCATTATTTACCACATTTATGACGGGACCTTGTCTTGACCTTATCAATTACCTATTTAAAGGAAAAAAATCTTCATTGGAAGAAGAAGATAATCATGAAGATAACGATGTAAAATACAGAGTTCTTTTATCTTTTGAAACGCCGGCTTCAGGAAGTACTTTGTTGAAACTCGCAGATAATCTGACCAATAAAATGAACGGCAACAAAAGCATCACAGCAATGAATATCGCTCCTGTAGACGAGTTGCACGCTTTTGACATTGAAGATTTCGAAAAGGAACAGTTTAAAAACGTTATTGAAACTTCTGAGGAGCTTTCACTCGAAGTGACAACACTTTTCAAGGCTTCTACAGATTTGGAAAATGATTTAACAAATATTTCAAACAAAGGAAATTATGATTTGCTCTTAATTATGCTCGGGAAATCGATGTACGAAGGAAGTTTGCTCGGAAGACTTTTAGGTTTTACCACAAAAATCATCAATCCTGAAAAGTTACTGAATACCGTAAAAGGGAAAAGCAATATTTTCAACAATTCGCCATTTGACGATTCTACGTTGCAGATTCTGGATAATACCAATATTCCTGTAGGTGTTTTGGTGGACAGAAAATTTGATTCAGCCGACAGGGTTTTTATTCCGATTTTTAATTTAAGCGATTTTTATCTGCTTGAATACGCTAAGAGGCTGATTAATAATAACAATTCTCAAATTGTCATTTTGGATGTTGCAGGACAGATCAGAAATAATATTGAAGTAAAAGAATTGATCAGAAGTATCGAGCAGGTTGCTCCCAATCACATCACTTTATACAACGAAAAACAGATTGAGAAAGAATTTCTTGATGCTCAGAATCTGATGCTGATCAGCAAAAAAAGCTGGCGTGGGTTAATTGATTCAAAGAGTCTTTGGCTATCTGATATCCCTTCCACTCTGATTATTTCGAATCCTTAATTTTAGTTTCATATTTTCATAGAAAAGCATTCTTTTTTAAATTTAAAAGAATGCTTTTTTTATTTTTAAAAACGTTGAAAACTTTAGAGAATATTCACCTCTCTTTCCAGTTCGATCCCGAATTTTTCTTTTACAGAATTGATAATCAGCGTTGAAAAATCGTAAATTTCTTTACCTGAAGCGTTTCCTGCTGCGTTGACAATCACCAGCGCCTGAAGTTTGTGAGATGCCACATTCCCAATCTGCTTTCCTTTCCAGCCGCACTGTTCGATGAGCCAGCCTGCAGGAACTTTTACAAAATCACCGTTCGGATAACCTTGAATATTTTCAAATTTTGATTTTAAATCTTCAAACTGAGCCAAAGGAATTGTTGGATTTTTGAAAAAGCTTCCTGCGTTCCCAATCTCCTTAGGATCAGGCAATTTACTTTGTCTGATATTGATGACCGCTTTGGAAACATCCTGGATGGTGGGATTTAAAATTCCCAAATTTTCCAGTTCAGTTTTGATGGCTCCGTATTCGGTTTTGATGGCGTGATTTTTTGAAGTTAATTTAAAAGTAACCTCCAAAATGACATATTTTCCTTTTCCTTCCTGCTTAAAAATAGAATCTCTGTAGCCAAATCTGCATTTTTCAAGATCAAAAGTTTCTATCTGACGTGTTTCAAGATTTAAAACTTTACAGCTCACAAAAGCATCCTTGATTTCCGTTCCGTAAGCACCGATATTCTGCATTGGCGATGTTCCCACATTCCCTGGAATTAATGAAAGATTTTCCAGTCCGCCATAGTTTTTACTTAAACAAAAGAGAACAAATTGATGCCAGTTTTCGCCCGCCTGAGCCGTGACAAGAACTTCATTTTCATTTAAAACCTCTTCAGAAATTCCTTTTAAATTTAATTTAATAACCAATCCGTCGTAATCTTTGGTAAACAAAATATTGCTGCCACCACCAAGAAATAAGGGCTGGAGTCCTGCGACAAGCTCAGGATGACCAGTTGGAGCGTTTGAGGGTTGGGGAGTTGGAGCGTTGGAGCGTTGGAGCGTTTCAATGAGTTCTTCTGCAGAATTTACTTCCACGAAATATTTTGCTTTAGCTTCTACACCAAAAGTAGTGAAAGGTTTTAAAGAGAAATTTTCTTTCATAATGGTTTAAATTCTTTGGGAATTAATTTTTCTAACTGTGTTTTAAAATTTTTGAGCTGACGGTAATTGTATTCGTCGTTGTAGGCGTTTACAAATACATAAGAAGTTCGGCTGGTTTTGATCTGAAAAGTTTCATCTAAGCCATCGTTTGCCTGAAGGCTTTCAGAACTTTTAATAAAGGATAATTGATTAATTTTAAGACTGTTAAACAATTGCTTTTGACCATGTCTAGCTAAAGCAGTTTTCCAGAATCTGTGTGTATTTGTAGAAGTTTTACCTACATCCAAAAATAGGGAATCCTGAGTGATTTTTACAGTCTTGTAATTCCCTTCATCACCTCCAACTTTTGAAAAAATTATATATTCAATGACTTCTTCGCCAATTGATATTTTCTTTGAATCTGCAGGATTTGAACAAGAAAAAATCAGCAATAAAAACACTGGAAAGAAGATTTTCAAACCTGATATTTTTATTGCTGACATGTATTTTAAATCAAAAATTATTTCTCCTGATTGTATTTTTCAAGTGCATCTCTTAAGATTTCCGCACTTCTTCTAAGATCCTGTTCTTTAAGAACATAAGCAATTCTCACTTGCTTTTTGCCTAATTCAGGGTCAGAATAGAAACCTCCTGCAGGAGCAACCATAATTGTTTCTCCTTTGTTGGTATATTTTTCCAATAGCCACTGTGCAAAAACCTCGGTATCATCTACCGGAAGCTCGGCAACGCAATAGAAAGCGCCTTTTGGTTTCGGGCAAATTACTCCAGGAATAGCGTTCAACTGCTCTACCAAAACATTTCTTCTGTGTGTATATTCTTCTCTCACGGCTCTGATGTAAGCACCGTCATTCTGATGAGCGGCCGCTGCTGCAATCTGACCCAATAAAACAGGACTCAGTCTTGCTTGTGCAAAAAGCATCGCAGCATCATGAATTTTCTTGGAACGAGTAACCAGACAACCGATTCTTACTCCACACATTGAATAACGCTTAGATTCTGAATCGATGATGATGCAGTTTTCTGCCAGTTCAGGGAATTCCAACATTGAAATTTGCTGTTTCCCGTCATAAACATACTCTCTGTAAACCTCATCTGAAATCACAACAATATCGTATTTCAAAGCAATCGCTGCCAGTTGCTGAAGTTCTTCACGCGTATATAGATATCCTGTAGGATTTCCGGGATTACAAATCACGATGGCTCTTGTTTTTGCTGTAATTTTTTTCTCAAATTCTTCAATTGGAGGAAGTGCAAAACCCGTATCAATTGTAGAAGGAACAGCCACAACATTCACATTAAATGTGCTTGTAAAACCATTATAATTAGCATAATATGGCTCTGGAATGATTACTTCATCGCCATCATCGCAGAGTGTTGAAATAGCAAAATTTAAAGCTTCAGATCCACCATTGGTCACAATAAAATTATCAACTGTAAGATCTGTAAAATCAAGAGAATGGTAATAATCTCTGAGCGCAGTTCTGTATTCTAAATTACCTTCAGAAAGTGCATATTCTAAAACTTTAAGATCGATATTTTTTAAAGCATTAAGTGCTGTTTCCGGAGTTTCAATATCTGGCTGACCGATGTTTAAATGATAAACTTTTGTACCGTTTTGTTTTGCTTTCTGAGCAAATGGAACCAATTTTCTTACCGGTGACGCCGGCATATTCTGAGCTCTGTTTGAGATGTTAGGCATTGTTAGGATTTTGTATGCACAAAAATAGCAAATTATTTTGTCTTGCTTCAAATTTAAAATCGCAATGAAACATATACAATGCTTCACATAGAAATTATGACTAAACTGTTAATAATTACTTATATCAAAATATTTTCACAATGCAAATGATTACACGTTATTTATAATACATCATTATTGAAAAATATTTAAAAATATTTAAATTTAAAACTCATCGTATTGATATATTTCATAGTTTTACGGCAAACTTAATAAACTGTATTTTATGAACAAATTTCAACCAGCTCGTGTGTTGGGTGCATTGGGTATTGCTGTAAGCTCCCTTGCATTTGCACAGAACTATCAGACAATGCCGATTGCTTCAGGTCTCAATGCAGACGTAATCGCCAACGGTGTAGGCTCTTCAATGACATCAACTTCTACTGACGTAGATGGTGTTTCATTTGCTTTTATTTCAAGAGATTTTCAGCTCACATCCTCAAGCACAGCGCTCACTTATGGTCTACCGGTAAACCAAATTATTAATTCTGTAGTAGCCAGCACACCTGGATTAAGTTACATTTTACCAAGCTATAGCGGCAATAATTCTTTAAAGCTTTCCAATCAAAACGACAGCGGAACAATTGTTTTCACAACTCCTAAAGCAGCATTTAAACTGTACATGCTTGCCACAACAGGAAGTGGTTCTTCAACAGTAAATGTTGTGGTTAATTTCACAGACAACACTTCTCAGACATTTACAGATGTTGGAGTTTCAGACTGGTATAACAATACAGGATTTGCAGTTCAGGGCTTTGGAAGAATTAATAGAACTAATGATACTCTGGAATCCGGAAGCGGAACAAACCCAAGATTATATCAATCTTTATTAAACATTGATGCAGTAAATGTAAGTAAGCCAATTCAAAGTGTAACGATTACAAAAACCTCTTCAGCACAAGGGCATGCCAATATTTTCGCATTTTCTGCAGACGAGTTTTCTACTTGCGCTCCTCCAACCTTAAACGCTACAGGAACTCTTACTGATAATACGGCATCAGTTTCATGGACTCCTGCCGTAGGTACTACAGCGACAAGCTACGACATTTACTACAGTACCACCAATACGACTCCAGCAGCTAATGCAACACCTAACATTACTGGTGTTAATGGAACTTCTACAACAATTCCAGGATTAAATGCAAATACCACGTATTATTATTGGGTAAGAGCGAATTGTAGTGGAGCAACCACTCAAAGTACATGGTCTTTTTCCGGAACTTTTAAAACACTGTGTGGAGACATGACAACAATGTTTGAAAACTTTGATTCTTACGGTACTGGGAACATTGTGCCCGATTGCTGGGTGAGATTAGCAGGATCGGGATCTCAGACCATAACTTCAACTACACCAGCTTCGGGAACGAGGAATATTTATCAATTCACTTCCTCTACTGCAACACCTACTTATACAGTTCTTCCAACATTCAGTAATGTGAATGCAGGAACAAATCAGCTAAGATTTAAGGCTAGAGTGAGCAGTGGAGCTCCTGGCTCTATGATTGTGGGGTATGTTACCAACACTTCCGATGCCAGTACTTTTGTCGCAATACAGACATTGACTATTACCAATACAAGTTATACTGCTGCCGGGTCTGAATACATTGTGCAGATACCAAACACAGTACCTGCAGGTGCCAGACTTGCTATAAGAGGTGCAAATGACTCAAAATCATATTATTGGGACGATATTTACTGGGAAGCTGGCAACCTTTCAACGAGTGAGACCACCCGCAAAAATCAACTGAATGTATATCCGAATCCGTTCAATGATGTGATCTATATATCCGAAACAAAAGATATCAGATCAATTTCAGTATTCGACCTTTCAGGTAAAATAATTAAATTGCAGGAAGACGTATCTAAAGAAATCAATCTGAACAGCTTAAAACAGGGAATATATTTATTAAAAATTAATTTCAAAGACGGTTCTCAATCTGCGACAAAAGTCATTAAAAAATAATATTATTTTTGAATTATTATTTTCAAACGGCTGTACATTTCTGTGCAGCCGTTTTTTGTTTGATTTAAATTTTGTTAATTTGAAAAAAAATACCCGCTATGCAAATTCCGGCAGATTCTGTTGAAGAATATATTTTAAAATTACCTGAAGAAAGACAGGAAGCTTTTAGAAAACTTTACACAACAATAAGAGAAAATTTACCTGAAGGCTTTGAAGAATCCATCAGCAGTGGAATGATCAACTGGAATGTACCTTTGGAAGCGTATCCCTCAGGATACCACTGCACGCCGGGCAAATCTCTTCCATTTATCAGTCTGGCATCGCAGAAAAATTTTATTGCGCTGTATCACATGGGAATGTATGCCAATCCTGAACTTTTGAATTGGTTTACCGAAGAATTCCCGAAACATTCAAAGAGAAAACTTGATATGGGAAAATCTTGTGTAAGGTTTAAAAATATGAATGAAATTCCTTTTGAACTGATTGGTGAACTGAGCAAAAAAATGACTGTACAAAACTGGATCGAGCTGTATGAGAAAAATCTTAAACGTTAAGCTTTTTGCTTTTTTAATTCTGATTTTATCATTAATCAGCTGTGCTTCTCATCTGAAATCTAATTTAAAAAATGGTGATCTGCTTTTTGTAACGGCAAAAAACTCTGGTTTATCAGGAGCAATCAATAATGTTACTCAAAAAAATGAAACTGAAAAGTTTGATCACATCGGAATTTTAGAAATTAAAAACGGGCATTATTCTGTTCTTCACGCTTCTCCTAAGAAAGGTTCAAACAGACAGAATCTGAAAGATTTTATTAAGGATCAAAAAAAAGATCAGCAAAATATTGTAATCTACCGTTTGAAAGCTGAATTTCAGGAAATGATTCCAAATGCTTTGGCAAAGGCAGATTTAATGCTGGGCAAGCCTTACAATTTCGATTATATCTTAGACGAAAATTCTTACTACTGCTCAGATTTTATTGAAAGAGCTTTTAGAGAAAATCAAATTTTCAAACTTGAACCGATGACTTTCATCGATCCTAAAACCGGAAAAACGAATGAATTCTGGCAGGATTTCTACAACAAAAAAAATCTGAAAGTTCCCGAAGGTGAATTGGGCTGTAACCCTAACGGACTCGCCGGTTCAGATAAACTGGTACGAATCAAAGCACTGTAAATACTAAAGAAATCCAACCTGGGTTTCTTTTTTTGTTAAATTTCGTAAATTATTAGTCTACAAATTTGGTGGACTAATAATTTTTTATATTTTTGCTAAGTATTTAAAACAAAATAAAACTTTATGTACACAGGAATTGAGTCATTAATCTAAAAAAAATCACCAAAACATGATTACACGAAATCTGCAGCCTTTACCGCAAAACCTGACCATCAGCAAAAAAGAAATTGTTCTTGAAGTAGAATTGAACGGGAAAATGAAATTTGATCATCTCCTCAATGTAATTTGCAATCAGATGGGAATGTGCTACAAAGTTTTAAACGCAGACGTGGAATACATCAACGGAATCGATTTTGGCTCTTTTCAGCTTTATCTGAATACGACGACGGAAGAATTTCAAAATCTGGAGTACTTCCTCAATAAAAACAAATTACTGAATACCAATGTAGAGTACATCTGCAGAAGATATTCCTAATTAAATTCCATATAATTTGATTGAAGCGCTCGTCATCCATTTGTATGAGCGCTTTTTTTATTTTTCCCCAAAAGAGTTTCCGTTCCAAAGATAGGTTTTTGACGAACGTTTGAATTTCTCATGGTCTTTTTCATCCTTTTCCATTTCTTCCATTTTAAAAACAAAAGCATTCGGAATTCCGCCTTTATCATTAGGAAAAATAAACTTTTCTGAATGATAATATACATCTGCATCGCCCACATTCATCAGTTGAGGCAAAGTAATGAGTTTTTTATTTTTAAACAGAACATATTGGTCATAACTCGCAATACCACAGGCCTCACCGGAAACCATTGCCTTCAAAGTAAAGTCTACATCTTTCAGTTTATGATTGCTTTCAACGACGAAAGTTCCATAGCTTAAACTTTCACCTGAGCCGGTTTCAAAAGAAACTTCATCAATTAGGCTATTTCCCTCGATTACTTTTACTGAAGCATAATTTTGAGGAAATGAACCATCAAAATCAGGATTTTTTTTATTGATTGTTTTGGTTAAACCAAACAGAAAATCGTAACCATTTTTATTTCTGAAACCTACCGCAAGATTTCCGCCCCAGATAAATCCTTCGAAATTCTGATTGTCCTTCTGATACGATACTTTGTACCAGTTGGCACCTCTTTCACCTAATTTCAAAACCTTTTCTTCTTTTCTGAGAATTAAAATTTGTTGATTGGTTTTAAGAGAATCCAAAATCTGAGCGTTCACATCCGGAGATTGCCTCACTCTCGTGTAATCGGTAAAAACCTTCTGCGTTTTGTTGTCTTCAAAATGAAAAACACCGTTCGCATAAACATCATTATCCTGAGCGGAAATGGTTTGGAAAAAACAAAAGAAAAGTGTGGTGAGGAAGAGTTTCATTTTGTGAGGTTGAGGTTAAGGTTGAGGCTGAGGTTGAATTTGAATTTGAATTTGAGGTTGAGAATGAATCATTGCGGTAGCGCTTAGACTGTGCTCAGCGTGACAGCGATTACCAAAAGAATTTCAGATAATATTATCACGCTAAGCACAGATAGATTGTCTACAAACGAAGTTTACAAAGCCTCTGCAATTTCGTAAATCTATTTTTCAAGAAGAAGGCTTACCCATTCTTCACGCTGTAGTTTCTTTTTCAATTCCAGATTATTCTCTTTGCAAACTTCCAGAATATCATCCACATCAAAGAAACAAAGGCCTGAAAGCAACAATTTCCCACCTTCATTCAAGACATTAACGTAAGTTGGAATGTCTGAAATCAGAATATTTCGGTTGATGTTGGCTAATATAATATCGTAGTTTTCTTTTCCTAAATTATCGGCAGTTCTCAATTCGATATCCAGCTCTACCCCATTTCTTACAGCGTTTTCTTTTGAGTTTTCCACTGACCATTCGTCGATATCGATCGCTTTGGTATTGCCCGCTCCGATTTGTTTTGCATAAATTGCCAAAACGGAAGTTCCGCAACCCATATCCAATACTTTTTTGTCTTTAAAATCAATATCCATCATCTGCTGAATCATCAGATGTGTTGTAGGATGATGACCTGTTCCGAAGGACATTTTGGGCTGAATGATGATTTCATGCATCCCTTCCACAGAATCGTGAAATTCTGCTCTGATTAAAACTTTATCATCGATATTGATCGGTTCAAAATTCTTTTCCCATTCTTCGTTCCAGTTGATGTTGGGCATTTCCGTGAAAGTATATTCAATCTTTACTTCCTCATTCTGAAAAAGAGGCAAAGCTTTAAGGTCTTCTTCTTTAAATAAATCTTTCTGAATATATCCTAAAATACCATGAATTTCTTCTGTGAAACTGTCGAAACCAATCTCAATCAGTTCAGCCATTAATATATCTCCCCAAGGTTGAAGCGGCTGTATTTTAAAATCAAATTCCAAATAATTTTGCATGTGAGTAATTTGTTGCAAAAATAGGGAATTTGATTTGAGATTTGAGGTTTGAGATTTGAAATTAGTGAGCGGGGTGCAGGATAGGAGATTAAGGTTGAGGCTGAGGTTGAGGCTGAAAATATAAGTAGCTTGATGAGTGACGATAAATTTTGTCATTTTGTCAGTGTCTTTTATGTGCTATCGAGATACACTCGAGATACCCTTTGTATACCCTAAACTATTTTTACAGATTTCTACTACTGAACGTGATATGACAAATTGACTGAAGATGTTAAGGTTTTAAAATAGCTTTCGCAGGCAATGCCACGTGAAATTTTATAATTATGTTTGTGTAGTGGATTGACGTTTTTTTTAAATTCCAAACAGAGTAGGAAGACTTTTCGAAAACGAACGGTCACGGATTGCAAATGTGCGACATCGATCAAGACGACTTTCTATGCTCGCATCTACTTTACTATAAATAATAAAACATTATGGAAAATAAAAATATAGTGACGATAAATTTCATTAAAGAAAGTGAAAATTTATTTCATGAATGGCTATTAAGAAATCCTGATCAAGAAAAAATTGTCGAAGAAGCAATTCGAAAAAGTTGTTTTATAAAAAGAAATAATTCTGATTATATTTTTTTTGAAGATCCGATACTTGACTTAATCAAAAATTATAATGTGAATTTTTTTGATATTGGAATGATAAATTTCTATAGTGAAGATCGTATTGAATCCGGTGGCAACTTTATAATTGTAGGTCATGATGGAGCTGGTGACCTTATCGCGATAGATCGTAAATCAAATAAAATCTTTAGTTTAGATGGTGATTATGATGTTGTAGCATTCTGTAGTAATTCATCAGAAGAATTTTTGCAATATCTTATCAAAATCGGTAAAGCAAATACTGAAGATTGGTCTGAAGAAGATAGGATAAATTTAGCTAAAAGTATGGGAGATCAATCTAGTGAAGGATTTTATCTTGAGGCATTAGGTGTATTTTAAATAAATTCCCACTGCGCAAATTCTCCCGACTTTGAGCAACCTCACTTTCGTAAGATTTTATTTAAATTAAAACATTATCTAAAACCTCTTCACATAAAACAAAAAACCACAGCAAAAGCCGTGGTTTCATTTATTTTAAATTAAAAGATTCTACTTAGACGCCTCATCCGGAATCTGCAGATACTCATATCAAAATACATATAAATGGTTAAAAAATAGAATATGAAAAATTTACTTATTATCATAATTATACTATTTAGTTGCTCAAAAAAAGAGCAAAGCGAAAATTTCAATTCATTCCAAATAACTATACAATATTCAGGTCCACAAGATGCTCCATCCCCAATAATTGTTCTTAAAAACAGCAATCCAACTGAAAACATTTTTCCAGTTACAAAATGCAAAAAGAAGATTTGAAAAAAATTGAAAAAATTTGCTATTCCGAACAAACGGTAAAAAAAGGTACGCACCCACTGGTATTAGTAGAAGTAAAAAGGGATAACAATGTTCAAACATATCTTTACAATAAAACAAACGGAATGAAAATTTTAAATAAGATTGAAAAAATAATTTCCGCTTATAGCGATAAACGGTTGAATGATAATTTTTTTGGGATAAAGAATGCAACCCAACAAAACTGACATGGTGACGGAGAGATTATAGGGCAATAATTTTATATGAAGAATTTTTAAGATTTATCTAAATTAAATATCATCAAAAACCTCTTCACTTCAAAACAAAAAACCACAGCAAAAGCCATGGTTTCATTTATTTTAAATTAAAAAAATCTACTTCGAAGCCTCATCCAGAATCTGCAGATCTTCACTATCCAGATTTAATTTTGGTGCAGCAAACAAAGTTTCCAGCTGGTTTTTACCTGTAGCACTTACGATGGGTGCCGTGATGAGCGGATTGGCCAGCAGCCACGCCAGAGAAACCGTTGCCTGACTGGAATTGTGTTTTGCACTCACCTCATCCAAGGCCTTGAGAACTGCTTTTCCTTTGTCATCAAAATATTTTCTTACGCCTTCACCTCGGGTTGTTTTAGCAAAATCTTCCTCGCTGCGGTATTTGCCTGTGAGAAATCCGGCTGCCAGCGACCAGTACGTGAAAACGCTCAGGTCAAAATCTTTGACCAACTGTTCATATTGATTTTCAAATTTTTCTCTTTCCACCAGATTGTAGTGAGGCTGGAGGGCGACGTATTTCGGGAGTCCGTTTTTCTCGGCTGCTTCAAAAGATTCTTTGAGTCTTTCCGGAGACACATTGGACGCAGCGATGTAGCGTACTTTTCCGGCTTTGATGATTTCGTCGTACGCTTCAAGAGTTTCTTCCACAGGAGTTTTGTTGTCGTCAAAATGCGTGTAGTACAGATCGATGTGATCGGTCTGAAGGCGCTGCAGAGATTCGTCTACAGATTTCAGAATATGCTTTTTACTGATGTCAAAACCGTGTTCCTTTGTTTCGGAACCGACTTTGGTTGCAATCACAAGATCGTTTCTGTTGTTGCGTTCTTTCATCCACTTGCCGATGATTTCTTCGGATTGCCCGCCCTTTCCGTTGACCCACCATGAGTAGGTATCTGCAGTGTCGATAAAATTAAATCCCGCATCGGTAAACTGATCGAGAATATCAAAAGACTCTTTTTCATTAAGTGTCCATCCAAAGACGTTACCTCCAAAATTGATCGGTGCTACAGAAAGGTCTGTGTTTTTGATTGTTTTCTTTTGCATAATTATTTTTTATGATTTAGTGGTTTAGTGGTTTAGTGGTTTAGTGGTTTAGTGGTTTAGTGTAAAGTTAAGGATGAATGTGAGAACACTAAAGAAAAGACCATTGATAAAGGGTTTTGGAGTGATAGATAATAACGTTTATTGATGAGCTTATGGTTTAAACTGAACACTGAGGGCACGGAGTTTTTTTTTACCTGCTGTATGTTTTTAAGCTTCACAGAGCCGTAAACTTGTAGAAGACCACAGAGATATTTAGAATAATATTTTTGATATCGATTCTATTATATAAATTAATTCACAATATGTAATGAAAAAAAAATAGCGGACAAACTGCCCGCTACTCCTTTATAAACAATTCAAGTCTGAAAAAATCTTAAATCTTGAATTTTAAATCTTGAATCTTGAATTCTTTACGGATTAGTAGAGAAAATAGAACCGTTCGCAATCAGCGCTCTTCTGTTCATTTTCAGAATATCTCTTACCCATTCTGCGAAGTCTTCCGGCTGAAGAACTTTGTCGGGATTTCCGTCTGTTAAGCCACCTTCAATAGACATGTCAGAAGCAATTGTACTTGGCGTCAGAGTCACCACGCGGATGTTCTGTTTTCTCCATTCTGCCATCATGGATTGTGATAGTGAAACCACTGCCGCCTTGGATGCTGCGTAGGCCGACATATTCGGACCACCTTTCAAACCTGCTGTTGATGCTACATTGATGATATCGCCCTCTCCTTTTGCTTTCATAAAAGGCTGAACTGCTTTTGCTGCATAATAAACTCCGAAAAGATTGGTCTTTACTACCTGTTCCCAAACTTCGGAAGACATTTCTTCGATTGAACCAAAATCTCCGATTCCTGCATTGTTGATGAGAATATCAACACCTCCCAATTGCTCTGCGATCTGTTCGATTCCTGCTTTCACATGAATTTCGTTATCTATACTGAAAACTGCGTACGTTGCATTTACACCTAATTTCTGAATTTCGTCAATGGTCATTTTAAGATTTTCCTCATTCCTTCCGGTAATCCCAATATTTACACCTTCATTGGCAAGGATTAAAGCAACTGCTTTCCCCAAACCTCTTCCACCACCTGTGATGATAGCATTTTTTCCTTTTAAATTCATTCTTTAATTTTTGAAGGTACAAATTTACGAAACCTATTTTTTAAACACGTGTTTATGTTTTTGATTTCATAAAAATGTATTATGTTGAAATTCTATTTGGAATTTTAATGTTGATAAAAGCAGGGATTTTTGCTGAATATTGTAAGGCTTAAACGCAAGGACAGACAAAGTTTTTTTTGAGATTGATCGTGTTGATTTAAAGATAGACAAAGGCGTAAACTTATTTAGAAATACCAAGATCTAAAAAGCAGATTAATGTTAATTCAAAAGGTCTTCGACAGGCTCAGACTGACACTGCTGATAAAATTATTTACTAAAAACCATTTTCATTAAAACATCAAAACCGGCAACATTGCTGAAGCCGGTTTTGACTGAAGTATAGTAAAAAATGAAATAATTTAAGGAATCAGAACAGAATTCTGAACCTCAAATTCTTCCGTTGCGGTAAATTCGTTTCCGTACATATCGTGGGCTTTAACCTCAACTTTATGCTTACCAAGGGTTAATTTATTTCCAAATCCGCCAACCCAAATATGCTTTGACTGTTCCGGGTTTGAAGGTCTTCTTCCAGCAAAAAGTGTTTCTGTAGAATCCCATTTGAAAACCGACTGGGCAAAATTCGGGTCGATGGTTTCGTTGTACTCCATTTCTTCCCATTTTCCGCCGTCGATTCTATATTCTACTTTGTCTTTCTTGCTTCCCATGAAGAAGTTTGCCAAAACTTTAGCAGAAGTTTTTGATGGATAAGGAATCACTTTCGGAACATACAATTGAATCTGATAATCTTCAGGTTTCCCCGCAGTTTTGTATTTAACTTTATACTGATTATCACTAAAACTGATGAATGAATATCCTTTTGCAGTTCCGTCTCTCATGGTAGAAGTCGGCAAACCGATTTCGTCTGAAGTACCTGACCACCAGTCGCCGCATGTAGTTCCAACGTTGTATTCGTGCAGATCTTTTGCACCCGTCCAGCCTTGAGCTTTTCCGTAAAAAATCTGTTGCTGAATGTGCGTGTGAGCCGACAACATCAGTGCATTTTTGAAAGGTGACAAAGCATCAAACAGTTTCTGACGGTCAGCATTTCTGAAATTATCTTCATTGTTGTGTTCCAAAGGAATGTGGAACGAAATAACGATCAGTTTTTCTTTATCAACCAGTTTTAAATCATTCTGAATAAACTGAATCTGATCTTCTCTGAAACCTCCCCAATAGCCTTTTCCATCTCTCGGATCCGGATAAAGGATATCGTCAAGCACCATGAAATGTACATTTCCATAATTGAACGAATAGTTTGCCGGTCCGAAAGTAGCTTCAAAAGTTTCGTCTGAAAGCATATCTTCTTTAGCATCATAATTCATGTCGTGATTTCCCATCACGTTGTACCAAGGCAGACCAATTTCTTTCATAATATCCGCGTAAGGTTTTTGTAAACTCAAATCATCGCCTACCAAATCTCCCAGACTGATTCCGAAAACTGCATTTTTCTTATTTCTTTTCACCTCATTCACAATGGCTCTTTTGAAATAGTCCAGTTGTTTTTCTGTGTAAGGCTGCGGATCTCCGAAAACCAGAATGTCGAAATTTTTGCTTTCGTTTTGTTTAAACAATCCAAAATTCAACTCTTTTGGAAGCGTTCCCGTTGGTGCAGTTCCTTTATACTTAAAATCTGCCGGCGAACCTTTCGGCTTGTACTGGTAATAATATTGTGGAAGATTATTCTGGTTTAAACCCATCATATAACCTGAAGGTTTAATGACGAAAATCGTTTGTCCGTCTGCAATTGGCAAGCTGTACTTTCCGTTTTTATCCGTAGAAACTACTTGTGCTCCGTTGGAAACCGAAACACCTTCAATCCCTTTTTCTTTGTTATCTCTCTTGCTGTTCTTGTTACTGTCTTCGAAAACGTATCCTGAAACTGAAGTCTGTGCCAAGGCCATCGATGAGATAAGGAGTGACGGAATGATATATTTTAAATTCATTTTAATTTTAATTAAATTTTAGATAGAAAAATTATTTGTTCCACCACATTTTAGAGTTGATATTATCTCCACCCAAAGCCTGACTTGCAGCGACGTAATTGTCATAATTCTGGATTTTGGTCTGGGTAGGATACATCATTCTCTGTGGCATCTGCCCGTTGTTGAAAAGGCCACCGTTATTCGGCAATACCGGGAAACCTGTACGTCTCTGCTCATACCACTGCTGGTGATCTACAAAGAACAATCCAACATATTTCTGAAGCATGATTCTTTCTAAAGTACCATTGTATGCCACTTTCGGATTAGAAAAATACGTTGCTGGAACCGTGGCTCCCCATTGCTCTAAAGTAGCTTTCACACCATTCTCATAAAAAGTCTGGGCATTTCCGGTAATAATTCCTTTAAATGATAATTCTGAAAGGATAAACTGCAATTCTGCATACGGCATTACCAAAATCTTCAGCGGAGCTTTAGCTAAATTCTGATTCAGATTCGAAGGCTGATAATTGAAAGTTGATCCTAAAGCATATCCAGACGGAGCACCTTTATATCCAATATTGGCATTGGCCGGAATCGATTTAGCCTGAGTAAAAAACATACTAAGTCTCGGGTCATTATTATCAACCAAAGTCTGAGTGAAAAATTCTCCCGAAGCTCTGTAAGCAGTAAAATCCTGCGGTCTCGCAATTGGCGGCAAAAGCGGTGCAACACCCGAAATATCCAGTAGAGCTCCATCTGCATTGTTCTGAAATATCGGATAAACAGCTGGATTATTTACGATCTCAGCGATTCTTTGATGCACATTTACTTCACCGTTTCTTTTTAAAATTCTTGTAAGAAGTCTTAGAGACATAGAATTACAGAATTTTTTCCATTTCAGAATGTTGGCAGCATTGGAATTGGCCTGATAGAAAAGATCACCTTCGCTTAGCGCCTTAGTGGTATCAAAGAGTGCGTTTGCAGTTTTTAAATCGTCTAAAAGCGAGATATAAATATCTTTCTGCGAATCATATTTAGGTCTCATAATATCATCTTCCAGCCTTAGAGCTTCTGTCATAGGCACATCTCCGAATGCATCAGTAAGGTTAGCCATAATCCAGGCATTCAACACTTTTGAAATTGCCAGATAGTTATTATTATTTTCTTTTGTGGCAGCCTCATTAAGCTCTTTTACCTGCTTGAGCCATTTGTAGCTGGTATTCCAGTACCCGTTTCCGGTAGATTCTGTCATATAATAACGGCTCACAGTATTTCCTTCACTTGGAAAATCTAAAGCAATCTGCATGATATCAAAAGTGAAATCGTCGGCTCTGTTGTACCCATACGAACCCATTTCGTATTGAATAGGGATAAGAAAACTTCCGACAGACGGTGTTTTTATTTTACTGGTATCTGTGTTGATCTCTTCAAAACTTCTGTCGCAGGAATTTAAACTGAAAACAGACAATGCTAATGCGGTTGATAAAAGTATTTTTTTCATAATGATGATCTTAGAATTTTAAGTTAAGTTGAAAACCTACCGTTCTGGCTGTAGGCAACTGCCCGATTTCTGCTCCAGGAGTGATTGTAGAATCGTTGAGCGCAGCAACTTCAGGGTCAAACATTGGGAAGTCTGTCCACATCCAAAGATTTTTACCGAAAACTGCTATCGTAAGTTCTGTAAGTTTAAGTGGCGCAATGACATCTTTCGAGAATGAATAGGCAATTCTCGCATCTCTGAGTTTCACAAAAGAGGTATCGAAAGTGTTGGTTTCGATGTTGGCTCTTCTGTAGTAATCGCCGTAATATGCAGCCAAACCGACAGATTTGGTATTTGGGCTGTAAGTACCGTCTGAATTAAGTACAACACCATCACCTATGATCATTCCATTTGCATTTTCTCTACCCATCAACGTATGCCCCAATTTACCCTGTTCAGACATTTTGTGGTGGGTTTGCGAATAAGCTACCCCACCGTACTGTCCATCAAATGAAAAGCTGAGCTGCCAATTTTTAAACTTAAAATCATTTTGCAGACCTGCTCTCCATTTCGGAAAGGCATTTCCTACTTTTTCAATTTTATCGGGTCTTGACGGTAATCCGGTTGTAGCATCATACACTACTTCTCCGTCGGCGTTTCTTACTAATTTAAAGCCATACAAATCTCCCAAAGAACCACCCACAACTGCATTATAATATAAAACTCCCGCTACAGTAGAAATGGTATAATAGTTATCACCAGAATATTCTTCAGGTAGCGACATTACTTTATTTCTGTTCATAGACCAGTTTGCAGAGACATTCCAACTGAAACTCTGGGTCTTTACAGGATTGGCATTCAAGCCCATCTCAATACCACGGTTTCTGATTTCTCCGGCATTAATGATGCGACTTGAATATCCTGATTCTACAGGAGTGGTTACAGCTAAAATCTCATCAACTGTGGTGTTTTGGTACAAAGTAAAGTTGTAGCTCAATCTGTTTTTTAATACAGACAAATCCATCCCTGCTTCAATATTGGTATTTTCCTGCGGTCTCAGATTGGGAGTTACGAAAGTTGTAGGAGTAAGCACTGATCCTACAAAATCACTTGGTGTGTAGTATTTGTCAATATTATACGGTGTTGTTCCCAATCCTACTTTAGCCCAAGAAGCTCTCAGTTTCCAGTAATTGAATTTTGAACTGGATAAATTAAATATATCCGAAAGAATAAAACTTGTACTTACCGATGGATAAAAGAATGAACGGTTATCTTTATTTAGTGTACTGCTCCAGTCATTTCTTCCTGTGACATCTAAGAAAATCTTATTGTTATAATTGGCACTTAACAACCCGTAAACACTGTCCATCTGCTGATCGTTTGGTTTAGGAACTTTGGTAATGAGAGCCAAAGCATTATTGAGACTGTAATCTCCCGCTACTTTTAAGCCTTCAGCACGGAAATCTGTCATTACATACTGGTTGTAACGGATACTTCCTCCAGCATTAGCACTAATATTAAACTTACCGATGTCTTTTTTGTAGGTGATCAGTAAATCATTATTAAATTCATTGTTTTTAATGTACTGCTCTCTGTAGAAACCTTTCAGGTAATTAGCAGAACTGTACGGTCTTTTTACGGTTCTTTCTTCATCCAGAAGTTCCATCCCTGAACGCAACATCACACTTAAATTTTTACTAAAATCATAGGTTGCTGTTACATTTCCGGTAATCAGTTTCTTGTCTACTCCATTCAACATATTATAAGCAATCAGATAAGGATTATCGATAAATGAACTGAACGGATGTATCTGATCCACCTCTACCTGTCCCGGTTTCCAGATGGGTCTGTACCAATCCAGATCTACATTGGGATTCTGGAAAATCATGAAGTAAGAAATCGACTGATTATTATAGCCTGTCGCCGGAAGATTATCACTTTTTGTATTAGCGTAGTTTATTTTGGTGGAAATTCTGAATTTATCTGTCACCTTATGATCTAATGACACTTGCGCATTAAAACGGTCAAAACCTGTGTTTGGCATCATCCACTTATTATCAAGATAAGAAAGCGACGCTCTGAAACTCGTTTTATCTGTACTGCTTTCCACAGCAACGTTGTTGGAAGACGTCACTCCGGTTTCCCAGAAACCTTTTATGTTGTCTTTGTAAGGTCTCCACAATTGTCTTTCTGCACTTTGGCCACCTGTTGCCGGATCATACTGAAAGTAATACTGACCATTAAATTTTGGTCCGAAAGCACTACTCGTTCCCCCTGTACTGACCCCATCAGGAGATGCACCGTAGGAATAGAAAAACTGACCTGCTGTATTTTTCGCCAGTGTTCCCTGACCATACTCATACTGATAATCCGGCCATTTCAGGACTGAATCATAGCTCAAAGAACTGTTAAAAGAAACTCTAAGGCTTCCATTTTTACCTTTTCCGGATTTTGTAGTGATCATTAAAGCACCGTTGGCAGCGCGTGAGCCATAAAGAGCGGCTGCAGAAGCACCTTTCAAAATAGTAACCGACTCAATATCATCAGGATTAATACTGTTGAGACCATCACCCAAATCGACAGGTAAGTCACCTCCTGTACCTGCTCCATAAGCAGCTGTTCCGGTACCTGTGGTAGAATTGCTCAGTGGTATACCATCTACAACAATCAACGCATAGTTTCCGGCAAAACCAAATGTTTTTTCACCTCTTAAAGTAATTCGGGAAGAACCAAGAGGTCCGGCATTGGTACCCTGAACCTTTAAGCCGGCAACCCGTCCTTCCATACCCTGTGCCCAGTTGTTGTTCTGAATATTTTCAAAAACTTCCGCATCTACCTTCTCAGCAACGTAACCAAGAGATTTATCCTGTCGTTTAATCCCCAAAGCAGTGACTACCACTTCATCAATTGTTTTTATACTGTCCTGCTTTGCCGTTTCCTGTGCCGCAACATTGAGACTGATAAGTCCTAAGAGCGACAACATTATAACTTTCTGAGTCGTTTTACGCATATCCAATTTTTGTTTGCGCAAAATTAGAAAGCTATGGTGAGCATAAGTTTAATAGCGTTTTAACATATTTTAAAGGATTTTTAAACACCATATTAATTTATGATTAACGGATATGCATAAACTTTTAGCAGACAGCAGTTTAGAAAAATGAATATTTTTTAATGCAAAAAACGAGTTGTTTTGCCATATCTTTATTGTCTTTTCCTGAGAAATAAAATATACCACACGCATACCTCAAACGGAGCTTCATCGGAATTTTTTAAGTATTTAGACAAAAAAATCTGCCCTAAAAAAGGCAGATTAATCTTATTTGAAAATGATAAGTTTATTGATTTTTCAATTTATCAGGAATATTGGTGGTTACGAAATCGATTCCCTGAGCTTTTAGATCTTCGAAAATAATAAGTTCATTTACCGTCCACGAATTGGTAATTAATCCTAAAGCATTCGCTTCTGCAATCCACGTTGGGTTTTTCTGAAAAACGCTGTAGTGATAATCCATTCCGTCCAAACCATTTTCTTTGATCTGCTGAGGAGACAACTCTCCATTCAGGTATTGTACTTTAAATTCGGGAGCCAGTTTTTTGATTTGCTTGCAGATATTTAAACTGAAAGAGATGTATTCACACTGATTTTCAAGTTTCATTTCACGGATCATTTTGATGGTTTTTTCCACCATTTCATTTTCAAGCTCCGGCGTTTTGGCAGGTTTTATTTCTACAATAAGTTTCAGGGATTTATCCAGTTTTCCGGCCCTCAGATAATCTTTCAATGTTGGATATTTTTCACCATTCGAAAGTTTTACTTTTGCCAAATCTTTAAAATTCGTTTCTGAAATTTCCATTTCACCGTGATGCTCGTCGTGATTGATCACCAAAACACCATCTTTAGACATTCTCACATCGAATTCTGAACCATAAATCTTCAGACCCTGAGCATTCTGCAAAGCTTTAATTGAATTTTCGGTAGTCGGTGGATTAGTCTGGAAATAACCTCTGTGAGCGATAATTTGAGTCTGTGCATTCATAAAAGCTGTCGTTAAAACTGCAAACCCTAAGATAAACTTTTTCATATGTAAATATTCTTCTTCATTAAATTTTTCTGATCAATATAAATTTCATTTTTAAAATAAATCTAAAACCGTCAGACAAAATTAAAGTAATTGAGCGCAAAGGTAACAAGAGATTTTTTGATGTTCTCTAAAATCAGTTTAAACAATAGTTAAATTTAATCTTAATTTTTTTGCATCTGAATAGATGGTTTAGAAAAGAGGCCATAAAAAAAAACAAAAGCCGAAGCTTTCACCCCGACTTTCAAAATATATTTCAGATAATTCAGTTTAAAAAAGGATAATCTGTATATCCTTTTTCTCCTCCGCCGTACATCGTAGCTTTGTCGGCTTCGTTTAATTCCGCATTTTGTTCAAAACGTTCAGGTAAGTCAGGGTTTGCTAAAAACAAAGTTCCGTATGAAATCATTTCCGCAATACCTTTTTCCAGTTCAGCTTCGCCAGATTCTTTGTTGTAACCGCCATTTGCGATAACTTTGTTTGTAGATAGTTTTCCGAAAGTTTCCATCACATCTTTTGGATAATGTTTCAGTTCATCAATTGGGAAAAGCGGATTCATTAACTGAATATATGCCAAAGGAAGTTTGTTTAATTCCTCAATCAACTCAGAAAACTGCTCTGTCGGCTGATTGTGAATAATGCTGTTGTAAGGAATCGTTGGCGATAATTTAATTCCGGCTTTGTCCGCTCCTGTTGCATCGGTAATTTCCTGCATAATTTCCAAAACAAAACGGTTTTGATTTTCAAGGTTTCCTCCATATTCATCTGTTCTTTGGTTTGAGCTTTCCGCTAAAAACTGATTCGGCAAATATCCAAACGCAGCGTGAAGTTCTACACCATCAAAACCAGCTTCAATAGCATTGACAGCCGCCTGTCTGTAATCCTGAACAATTTGTTTTACTTCCTCTGTTTTCAAAGCTCTTGGCGTTTCATAATCTTCCATTCCGGTTCCTGTGAAATGTTTTTGCCCTTCAATTGCGATAGCAGATGGAGCAACGGGAAGTTCTCCGTTTCTCACAGAAGAATGGCCGACACGACCTGTATGCCAAAGTTGAGCGTAAATGACACCGCCTCTTTCGTGAACCGCTTTGGTTACTTTTTTCCACGCTTCGATTTGTTCCTGAGTATAAACTCCCGGCGTGTACGGACTTCCCAAAGCCTGCTCAGAAATATTGATACCTTCCGAAATAATCAAGCCTGCACCTGCTCGCTGTTCGTAATACAATACCGTCAAATCGCTGACAACGCCATTATCATCAGCTCTACTTCTGGTCATTGGCGCCATCGCCATTTTATTTTTCAGGGTAATATTTCCCAACTGTATTTCTTCTGACTGTCTCATATTTTTGTTTAATAATTTAATTTATAATTTGTTTCCGCTGTACATTCCTCCTTTAAAAACTTCCGCATTTTCGTCTGTCACAAACAAAACCAATTCAGAATCTTCACTGGCTTTAATGGTAATATTTTCATTTTTGATTAATAGGCTGTCTTTTTTTTCTAAATTTAAATCTGAATTGACGATTACATTTCCTTTAAATACATACAGCAACATTGTTAACCTTTCTTTTGCTGACTCAGGAAGGGAAAGTGTGTTTTCTTCTGATAATTTGGCATCGTACAACCACGTCTGGCTGCTGAACTGAAATGTAGTTTCAGCGTCTGGTGAAGCAAGTAATCTCCATTTATTTTCACTGTGAATTTCATCCAGTTCAAGAAAAACAACTTCCGGTTTTAAATCCTTTTTACCCGGACGGATGAATATCTGTAAACCTTCCATTGGTTCTTTATCACCAAAAATTTTCTCTTCGTGCTGAAACATTTTCCCGGCTTTCATCAGCATTAATGTCTTTTTTGCCGATTGTCTTTACGAAACCTTCAGAATCGCTGTGTTCAGCAGTTCCGGTTCTGAAATAAGAAAGAATTTCGTCATTAATGTGTGGATGCATTTTTATAATCGTGTTTCCGTGAATTTCAGGATGGTCGATTCTACCTATGCTGCCAATTCCGGTATCTTCTTTTGAAATTTCAAGACCTGGATACAGTATTTTAATGGGACCGTGACCGGTAAATTTTGTGTTGCTTATTTTGTGTAACATTGTCTTTTTTGTTTAAATGCTATTGCAAATTTAGATACAATACTTTACTTTTGCAAGTAGTTACACATTTGTACAGTAGTAACAAATTGTAAAGCATTAAGCAAAATCAACGGTTATGGCGGTAAAAAAAAATAAAAATATTGAATTCAAGTGTTCTCTGAAAGATGTTTTAGATATTGTGGGAGGCAAGTGGTCGATTCCTATCATTTATACCTTATTCGATGGAAAAAAACGTTTCAGCGAACTGGAACGCACAATTCCCAACATCAACACGAGAATGCTCGTAAAGGAACTGAAAAAATTGGAGGAAAGCAGAATTGTGAAACGTGAAGCCTTCGCCACCGTTCCCCCAACTGTAGAATATTCGCTGAACCATAAAGGAATGATGCTGAAACCCATCATTATGGATTTACACAAATGGGGCGAGGAATTTGTCGACCAATAGCCAACGTTTTTCACAAAATACTTTTAGTTCAAAATTCACTTTTGAACTTTTATTCTAATTACTACATTTGTAAAAATTGATATCCAATGTCCGAAAACATTCAGCAAAAAATAGAACAGCTCCGCAAAGAACTCAACCAGCACAATGAAAACTATTATCTGATGGATGAGCCGGGCATTTCTGACCTTGAATTTGATTTATTATTAAAAGAACTTCAGGATCTGGAAGCCAAATATCCCGAATTTCATGATGACAATTCCCCGACCGTGCGTGTTGGTGGCGGTGTGACAAAGATTTTCCCGACCATTCAGCATCAGTTCAGAATGTATTCTCTGGATAACTCTTACGATTATGATGATTTGGCAGACTGGGAAAAACGCATCATTAAAACCATCGATGAACCTGTAGAATTTGTTGCTGAATTAAAATACGACGGTGCCTCAATTTCTATTTTATACGAAAACGGAAAACTGGTTCAGGCAGTGACGCGTGGCGACGGTTTTCAGGGAGATGAAATTACTTCCAATGTTAAAACCATTTCAGATATTCCCGTGAAACTGAACGGTGATTTTCCTGAGCGTTTTTTTATGCGGGGTGAAATTTATCTTACGAGAAAAAACTTCGATAAAATCAACAAACAGCGTGAAGAAGACGGTCTTGACCTCTTTATGAACCCTAGAAATACGGCAAGCGGAAGTTTAAAAATGCAGGACAGCGCGGAGGTGAGAAAACGCAGGCTGTCTTCGGTTCTCTACCAGTTTGTTTCGCAGGAAGTTCCGGCTGAAACCCATTGGGAACTGCTTCATCAGGCAAATGATTGGGGTTTTACAATTTCGGCTCAGGCAAAACTCTGCAAAACACTTCAGGAAGTTAAAGATTTCATCAGCTTTTGGGATACAGAAAGACATAATCTACCTTTTGAAATTGACGGAATTGTACTGAAAGTTAACTCATTGAAGCAACAGAGACAGCTCGGTTACACGGCAAAATCTCCCCGTTGGGCGATGGCTTATAAATTTAAAGCCGAAAAAGTAGAAACTGAACTTGAAAAAGTAACTTATCAGGTGGGAAGAACCGGAGCAATTACTCCTGTCGCTAATCTGAAACCTGTGTTATTAGCCGGAACAACCGTGAAGCGTGCTTCTCTTCACAACGAAGACATTATTAAAAAACTCGGTCTGCACGAGCACGATTTCGTTTACGTGGAAAAAGGCGGTGAAATTATTCCTAAAATTATTGGCGTTAATGAAGAAAAAAGAACTTCTGACAGCAAAGAAATTGAATACATCAAAAACTGTCCGGAGTGCGGAACTGAATTAATAAAACTGGAAGATCAGGCGATTCATTTTTGTCCGAACGATTTGCATTGTCCGCCACAGGTTGTAGGAAGAATGATTCATTATGTTTCAAGAAAGGCTTTGAATATTGATAATTTGGGAAGTGAAACGATTGAGCAACTTTATAATTCAAAACTTATTGAAAATCCTGCTGATTTTTATGCTTTAACGAAAGAACAGATTCTGCCTCTGGAAAGAATGGCTGAAAAATCGGCTCAGAATATCATCGACGGAATTGAAAAATCGAAAGAAATTGCTTTTGAAAAAGTGTTGTTTGGAATTGGGATTAAACACGTTGGGGAAACGGTTGCGAAGAAACTGGTAAAGAACTTCAACACCATTGACGATTTGAAAAAAGCGACTGCTGAAGAATTGTGTCAGGTGGAAGATATTGGGATGAAAATCGCGGTGAGCATCGTTGACTTCTTCAATAATCCTGAAAACATTTTAATGCTTGAAAGATTAAAATCTTACGGCGTTCAGCTGGAAAAAGGCGAAAACACCAATGAAGTTTTATCGAATACTTTAGAAGGAAAAACATTTTTGTTTACAGGTAAATTATCCCTTTTCACAAGAGAATCTGCAGAAGAAATGGTGGAAAAACACGGCGGAAAAAATATTTCTGCGGTTTCTAAAAACTTAAATTATCTTATTGTAGGCGAAAAAGCTGGAAGCAAACTGAAAAAAGCACAGGATATCGGGACAATCGAGATTTTGGATGAGCAACAGTTTTTGGATTTGATAGAAAAATAATATAATCCTTAATAATTTAACATAATATATCATTGAGTTTCAATCTTAATGGTATATTTTTGTTTTTCACGCTGTAAAGAATTTAAAATTAACCATTTATATGAAAAAAAACTACTTCCTGATTTTACTATTGCTGTTTTCTGTATTTCAGGCACAAATTGTAAGCATTCCCGATGCAAATTTGAAGGCAAAACTTCTTGCAGCAGATATCTCAAATACTATCGCAAAAGACAATAATCTGAACAATATCAAGATTGACATCAACGGTAACAACGAAATTGACATCAACGAAGCTCTTGCTGTTTATAATCTAAATCTTTCTGCATCACAAAACCAAGGAGTTAATTTAATTTCAAACATTTCAGGACTAAATGCATTTTCAAATCTAAAATCTCTGAATCTGGACTTTAATAATCTAACTTCAGTTGATGCTACTCCTTTTACCAATTTGCAGATATTGCATGTTTCATTTAATCAAATTACTTCTTTAAACGCAAATAACCTTCTAAACCTGAAGACTTTTTGGTGTCGCGGTCCTATGAATCTGACCACCTTGGATATTTCCAACTTACCAAATCTGGAAGATTTTCGCTGTAACAATAATCAGTTAACTTCACTAAATCTCAGCAATAAACCAAACTTAAAATACCTCTACTGCTCAAATAACAATTTCACCAGTCTTGATGTGAGTGGTCTTACCAATCTGGAATATTTGGATATCGGCAACAATCCCATTTCTTCTATAGATTTGTCTGGCATATCAAAAATTAAAACATTCGGCTGTATGTTTACCAATATACAGACCGTTAATGTAATGGGACAACACAATTTACAGGATCTTCTGGTAGGAAATAACCCAAATTTGGAATATGTTTTTATGAAAAACGGCAGTTATGAAAGCGGTCGCAATTTTGAATATCTGCCTAACTTAAAATACGTCTGTATAGACAGCAATAATTATCTGGAAAATTACTACATGCAACTCATTTCTACCACAGGCGGAAATAATTTTGTTGTAAATTCTTACTGTAATTTTTCGCCTGGTGGCGCCTCAAACCTTCTTAACGGTAATGTAAGATATGACATCAATAATAATGGTTGCGATATAAATGATCTGAACAAAGCATTTCAAAAATTCAATATTTCAGGTTCAGGTGGAAGCGGCAGCTTTTTTTCTAACTACGCAGGGAGTTATTCATTAGCTTTGCAATCAGGCACACACACCATTACTCCTGTTTTGGAAAACCCTAACTATTTTACTGTTTCACCAACTACGTTAAGTTTAAATTTCCCTGCCCAGACAAGTCCGGTAAATCAAAATTTCTGTTTATCTGCCAATGGAAATCACAATGATTTGGAAGTTGTAATCATCCCGATAAATGCTGCAGCTCCCGGTTTTGATGCAAAATATAAAATTATTTATAAAAATAAAGGAACAAACTCGCAGTCTGGTACAATCGCTTATAACTTTGATGATAATCTGATGAACTTTCTGAGTTCTACTGTCAATACAAATTCTCAGTCATTTGGAGTTTTAAACTGGAATTTCACCAATCTTCTTCCATTTGAAACAAGAGAAATCACAGCTACATTTACTTTAAATACACCAATGCAAACTCCACCTTTAAATGGAGGTCATGTTTTAAATTACACTGCGCAAATTAATGGTTTAACTGACGAAACTCCCGCAGACAACTCGTTTACTCTAGCTCAAACGGTTGTAAATTCTTTTGATCCGAATGATAAAACCTGTCTCGAAGGAGCCACTATTGCGACTACAAAAGTTGGAGATTATGTACATTATTTAATTCGTTTTGAAAATACAGGAACCGCAAATGCCCAGAACATCGTTGTGAAAGACGTGATTGACACTGCAAAGTTTGATATTACTACTTTACAGGCCTTGTACGGAAGTCACAGTTTTTTAACCAGACTTACCAACCCAAATACGGTAGAATTTATATTTGAAAATATTCAGTTGCCGTTTGATAATGCCAATAATGACGGTTATGTAACTTTCAAAATCAAAACAAAATCTACTTTAACAGCAGGACAAAGTTTCAACAATACAGCAAATATTTATTTTGATTATAATCATCCGATTGTTACCAATACGTACACTACAACTGTTGAAAGCATGCTGGGAACATCCGAAAATATTAAAAATGATTTAGAATTGGTTATTTACCCAAATCCGGTAAAAGACATTTTACATTTTAAATCAAAAGAGAAAATACTGAAAGCTGAAATTTTTGATTCATCGGGACGGATTTTAAAATCTCAAAGTCTAAATGATGACTCAATCAACGTTTCCGAACTCTCAAAAGGAAATTACATGATTAAACTTTGTACAAAAGATCGGTTTATCACTCAGAAATTTATAAAAGATTAATCTTAAATTTTATACGAAATAAGACTGCCAATGATGACAGTCTTATTTTTTTATACTGAAAAATAATTATCTAAAAATAAAATCTATCTTTCTGAAAACACCAAACTTTTAGCAAAATTAAAGAGTTCAAAACTTTAAAGCTCTCGAATAACTTTACATGGATTACCAACTGCCAGAACATTTGCCGGAATATCTTTCGTAACTACACTTCCTGCACCAATAACGGTATTATCACCAATTGTAACGCCCGGAAGAATGCTGCATCCAGCACCAATCCAAACATTATTCCCAATGGTAATTGGATATGCGTATTCCAAAGCTTTGTTGCGGTCTTCCACATCGAAAGGATGTCCTGCAGTGTAAAACCCACAGTTGGGAGCGATGAAAACGTTGTCGCCAAAAGTTACTTTTGCACAGTCTAGAATCACGACGTTGACATTGGTGTAAAAATTTTCTCCAATCTCAATATTGTAGCCGTAATCACAGTAAAATGGTTGCTCGATATGGAAATTTTCTGTGGTTTTGCCGAAGAGTTTTTTTATTAAAGTTTTTCTTTCCTCAATTTTTGAAGGCCGAAGATGATTGTAATCAAAACATAAATCTTTGGAAATGTTTCTTTCATGTGTTAAAACTTCGTCTGTGGCATCGTAAATTTCTCCACGCAGCATTTTTTCTTTTTCGTTCAGATTTTTCATTGTATTTTTACTTTTATTGAAACAAATTTATGGTCTTTAAATCAATAATTGTTGTAATTTTAAATTAAACAAATCAAAAAATGGATTTCCTGAAAGACCACTCCATCCAAAACGAACTCGTGCTGATCTTCATTTCGGTATTTCTCGGTCTTTGCATCGGTGCAGAAAGGGAATACAGAAATAAATCTGCAGGATTGAGAACTTTTATTCTGGTTTGTTTTGGCTCTTGTCTTTTCACAATTCTTTCCATCAAAATAGGAGTTAATGATCCCGACCGTCTTGCCGCCAATATTATTACGGGAATTGGTTTTCTGGGAGCAGGAGTCATTTTTAAAGGTGATAACAAAATCGACGGAATCACCACCGCAACCACGATTTGGGCAACAGCTTCTATCGGTATGGCGATAGGTGCGAGCTATGTTTATTTATCACTTTTGGGAACAGTCTTGGTCTTGCTGATTCTAAGCTCTCTTACTTATTTCCAAAATTTTATCGATCAAAATCATAAGATACGGGAATATAAAATTGTGGTTTCCAAACAAAAAGACATTCAGTATTGTGAAGATTTGTTTAAACAGAATAACCTGAGATTCACTGTGGTAAAACAGTTATTTACAAAAGAGAACTCAAGTACAAGTTGGTTGTTGACGGGTAAAAACAAAAACCATGAAATCCTGATTCAGCAGATGATGCAGGACGAAAAAATCAGTTCTTTTCAATTTTAAATTACACTGAAAACTCCATTCCGAAAGTGGCTTAAAAAACATTTGCGAAAAATTTTAACTGAAAAGTAAAAATTAATGAAAATTTTTGTAGTTTTAAATTATTAGAATTATTTTTGCTGTTCTAAAACACCACATTCATCATTCTTTCATGCAAAAATTACTAAGTATTTACAACAGTATCAAAGACATATCTCAGGAAGAAGCTCAATATCATGTGAGTAAATTTAAAAAAATCATTTTTCCGAAGAAACAGCTGATACTCACAGAAGGAATGACGGAAGATTATCTCTACTTTATTGACAGGGGAATCATTCGGTTCTTCGTTAATAAAAAACATCCCACAGAACCATCAAAGCAAGTTACTTTTTCATTCATTGCCGAAAACATGTTTTGCAGCGCATACGATTCATTTATTACAAGAACTCCCTGTGCTTACAATGTAGAAACGGTACAGGAAACAACTGCTTACAGAATTCATTTCGATGATTTGCAGGAACTGTACAAAAGATCTGCAGTTGGAAACTATGTGGGAAGAATTTCAGCAGAAAATCTATACGTGAGAAAAACACAACGTGAAATATCGTTGCTTACGCACACAGCCGAAGAGCGATATCTAAATCTTGCAAAAGCCTATCCGAGTTTTATTTCAGACATTCCGTTAAAGCATATCGCTTCTTATATTGGCATCACTCCGCAAGCGCTAAGCCGTATCAGGAGGCGGATTGCGTTAACTTAGGTTCATTTTATTTCAGCGAAATATTTCATTATTTTGTGCCGTCAAAATGATGATGAAATATACTGTTGATGAATTTCTGAGACTGTTCCCACCGTTGAAGTATTTTTTATAAATTTTATGGTCTAAAAACACACAGACAATGCAAAAACCCTTTGGAATTGAAAATTCAGGAGGGTTTTTCTTTTATCAGAAAATTTTAAATGCGTAAATTAGGCAAAAATTTTTCCTAATGATAAAACGTAATATTCTGATTGCCTCTGCATTCTTCAGTTTCTCTCTGGGAATCGCTCAGCAATACGGCGGAATGTGGATCCCGACTGAGCTTAACGAAAAAGAGATGAAGGATCTGGGCATGAAAATTTCTGCCAAAGATATATTTAACACTCAAAAACCAAGCATCAAAGACGCTGTTGTACAGTTCAACGGCGGATGTACTGCCGAAATTATTTCCCCGAAAGGACTTTTACTGACCAATCATCACTGTGGGTACAGCCAGATTCAATCGCATTCTACCGTTCAGAATGATTTACTCTCTAACGGTTTTTGGGCAAAAAACACTGGCGAAGAATTGGCAAACCCAGGAGTTACCGTAGATTTCATCGTTGATATTAAAGACGTTACCAAAGAAATTCTTGAAGGAAACCCTCATTTGGAAATGGCTCAAATTAATACCAATATTCAAAAAGTACAGTCAACCATCAAAACCGAGCCCGGACAGAAAGTAATGTTGAGACCAATGTATTACGGAAACAAATATTATGCTTTCGTGATTGATACTTTCAAAGATATCCGTTTGGTGGGTGCACCGCCGCAAAGTATCGGGAAATTCGGTTCAGATACAGACAACTGGGTTTGGCCGAGACATACGGGAGATTTTTCAATGTTCAGAATTTATGCTGACAAAAACAACAGACCTGCAGAATATTCTAAAGACAACGTGCCTTACGTTCCGAAACATTACCTTCCGGTTTCCATTAAAGATAAAAAAGAGAACGATTTCACTTTCGTGTACGGATTTCCGGGAAGAACTACAGAATATCTTCCGTCGATTGCGGTTGACAAAATAATGAGAGACACCGACCCAGCGAGAATTGCAGTGCGTGATGTTGCTCTGAAAACTTTGGATGAAAAAATGCGTTCTGATGATGCTACCCGTATCAAATATGCTTCAAAATATGCTTCAGTTGCCAACTATTGGAAAAAATGGATTGGTGAAGTGGAAGGTTTGAAAAAATCTAATGCCGTTCAGAAAAAAGCAGCTTACGAGCAAACTTTGATTGCGAAAAATCCTGACATTAAAACGACTCTTGATCAGTTAAATCAGCTTTATAACGAGCAGGCACCTTACGCTTTAAACAACGCTTACTACACTGAAACCATCAGAAATGCGGAAACTTTAACCCTTGCCAATCTTTATTCAAGCTATATCACAGCAGTTGAATCCGGGAAAATGGATGAGAAAACAACCGCTTCTTTCAAGAACAGATTATCATCATTCTACAAAGATTACAGCGAAGAACTGGATGCAAAAGTTACGGCTAAACTTTTAGCTCTATACGCTAACAAAACTGCAGCAAAATATCTTCCTACAGGATTTGACAAATATAAAAATGAAGCTCAAAACCTTCAGACTATCGAAACGTTGTCTAAAAATTCTGTGATTACCGGAAGATCCGAGGTAAATGGCGCAAGTCTTTCCGCAGATATTGACAAAGCTTTTTCTAATCCGGATAAATTGGTGAAAGCTATCAAAAAGGATGAAATGTATATTCTTTTCAACAGCTTAAAAGATACTTATTCTAAAACTGCGGATATTCAATACACTTCATTGCAAGCTAAAATTGATGTTTTGCAGAAAAAATTTATGGCTCAGCAGATGGAAACGGATAAGGACAGAAAATTCTTCCCTGATGCCAACTCCACCATGAGGGTGACTTACGGAAAAGTGAAAGGTTCAAGTCCGAGAGATGCTGTTTCTTACGATTACCAGACTCATTTGGCTGGTGTTGTGGAGAAATATGTTCCTGGAGATTATGAATTTGATGTTCCGCAAAAACTGCTTGATCTTTATAACAAAAAAGATTACGGAGTTTACAAAGACAAATCCGGTGACGTTCCTGTAGGATTTACAGCAACCAATCATACCACTGGAGGAAACTCAGGTTCACCGGCTCTGGATGCTCAGGGAAATCTTATAGGCCTGAACTTCGACAGACAGTGGGAAGGAACGATGAGCGACATCAATTATGACCCGAGATTCAGCAGAAATATTATGGTTGACACGAAATATATTCTTTTCATCATCGATAAATTTGCCGATTCTAAATGGCTGATTGATGAAATGAAAATTGTGAAGTAATTTTCGACACATAAAACCTCAGAATCTGCTCAAAACATTGCTTTTGAGCAGATTCTTTTTTATTTTTACATCAGGATGCTCAAAAAGAAAATCATAGACACTCTGGCGCGTTTTGAAAATACAGAATTTTCAGAAAATTTTCCTTTGGATTATTGTCTGCCCGTATATCACAACGTTTCTAATGAATATCTTCCCCACCTCAAACAAATCGTCAATTACAAAAATGAAAAAGATTTTGAAGCAGATCTCGACTGCCTTTCTCAGAATTTTCAGTGGGTAACATTTGATGAATTTAAAGAATTTGTAAAAGGTAATTTTAAGCCTAAAAAAAAGATTGCCCTGCTCACTTTTGATGATGGTTACAGAGAATTTTATGATGTTGTAATTCCTATTCTGGAAAGGAAAGGAATTTATGCGATGAACTTTGTGAATCCTGCATTTATAGACAATAAGGATTTGATGTTCCGCTGCAAAGTAAGTCTGTTGCTTGAAGTGATGAATGCGATGAAGATTACAGACAATTTTCTGCACAATGTTTCATTTAAAGAGAAGTTTTCCCTGGATAGAATTGCACCCACTTTTGGAATCGATTTTAAAACGTATCTCGCTGAAAAAAAACCGTATCTTACTTTTGAACAGTTAAATAAAATCACAGAAAAAGGTTTCGGGATTTCTTCGCACGGCTGGGATCATCCGCTTTATAACAATTTAGCTCTTTCAGAACAGATTGAAAATACAATAAAAGGTTATAATTACATGAAAGAAAACAATTTTCATCACGAAAGTTTTGCGTTTCCTTTCACAGATTTTGGAATTGAAAAAGTTTTTTTTGACGAACTATTTAAAAATGATGATATCTTCTGTACTTTCGGAAGTGCAGGTGTAAAAACAGATTCTTTTGCCCGAAATTTCCAGAGAATTCCGATGGAGACAGGTGAAAATGCGGAGACTATTTTAAAAAAGGAAATTGCCTATTTCAAACTGAAAAAACACCTCAATAAAAACCATATCCAGAGAAAATGATTGAGCTGAAAACGCTAAATAAAAGTGCGCTGCGGGAATTTATTTCTTCAGGAAAATACCGTTCTGATGCTTTCCTTCCCATCACAAAACACCGCGCCGAATCTCAGATTAAAAACCCAAAAGCGGATGAGGATCAGACGCTTTTAATTTTAGCTTATGAAGGCGAAAAACTGGCAGGCTACGTTGGCTGTCTCCCTGATTTTTTTCTGATTGAAAGCGAAAAGTTTAAATACGCATGGTTAAGCACTTTGTTTGTGAGCAGCGATTTCAGAGGTAAAAGAATTGCACAAAAGCTTTTGGATAAAGCTTTCGAAGAGTATAACGGAAATATTGCCATCACAGAATTTACTCCCGAAGCCGAAAGTTTATATAATAAAATTAAAGTTTTTAAATATATTCCGGCAAAAACGGGCAAACGATTTTATCTAAAAACAGATTTTCAAAACATTATTCCGGCGAAAAAACCTCAGTTAAAAAAATTGAAACCCCTTTTCAGATTGTCAGATAGTATTTTTAACAGTTTAATTTCATTTAAAAATTCTTTTCAGGAAAAACCTGATTTTAAATTTGAAATCCTGTCTGAAATCGATGAGGAAAGTAAAGATTTCATTACTCAATTTCCTTCCAACCGAAATGCTGATGAAATCAATTGGTTTGTCAAAAACCCATGGATTCTGGAAGGTGAAAAACCTGATTCTGATTATCTTTTTTCAAGTTATTCAAAAGAATTTAAATATTTCTGGATTAAAATTTTCGATTCGCAAGATCAACTGGAGACTTCTGCACTCCTGCTTTTGCGTGACGGACATTTAAAAATCCCTTACCTTTTTTCTAAAAATAATCTCAAAAATATCACAGAATTTCTCGCTTATTTTTCACAAAAAAACAAAGTAAAACTGATGACAAGTTATCAGACTGATTTAAACGATGAAATTGAAAACAATGGAAACTTCCCGAAAATTCACAGCAGAAATACAGAAAGACGTTATATGTTTCACGAGAAAATGCTGAATCATTTACCTGATAATTTTACATCAAACTTTCAGGATGGAGACGGCGATTGCGCTTTGACCTAATTTTATTTTCGCTTTCAGCATCACTGCAAACTATTGATTTTCAATTTAAAAAAGTGGCTTTAATAAGATTTTTTTCGTAATTTGCTGATATCCATCATTAAAAATCGATCTTATGAAAACAAAATTACTTTTAGCAGCAGGCTTGTTTCTGTTTTGCCATCTGCATCATTTTGCGCAAAATGTAATTCTAGCAGTAAACTCGACCACCAAAACAGTTGCACAACTGAATGCCACCGACGGAACGGTGATCAATGCCAATTTCATCAACCTATCATCTCTGAGCCCGGGAACTATTAAAGGAATCATCCGTGTGCAGGATAAAATCTGGATTTCTGACCAGACCGATAATGTGATTTACATTTATAATCTTGATGGAACTTATTCTTCTACCATCCCATCAACAGTAGGTTTAAGCAACATCCGCGGTTTGAATGTTGTTAATAATGAAGTTTGGGTAACGAATGCAGGAACAGCCAACGGAGCTACTGCCAATTCGATACGCAGATTAAGTTTTGCGGGTGCATCTCTGGGAGTTTATCCTACGCTCGGCTCCCCTTTTGACACGCTAGATACAGGAAGCGGGACAGCTTATATCACATCTTTTGATTCAGCAGGAATTCAGACAATGAATTATGCAGGAACTGTGACCGGAAATTTTGTGAATTCAGGGGTTTTCACAGGAATTCAGCAGATTACAAAGCTTCAGAACGGAAATTATCTGATATCTGTGTTTTCAAACAACAGCAGTGCCGGAAACAATTCCGGAGTCTATCATCTTTCAGCAGCGAACGGAGCTATTCTAAACTATTATGCTGTTGGTGGAGCAAGAGGAAGTGCGCAAACCGGAAACGGAAATTATCTGTACACCACAGGAAGTGGAGTTTTCAGTATCAATGCAGCTACAGGAGCAACGGCGTCGGTTATTTCAGGAAGCTATCAATATCTGAAAGCCCTTGATTTAACTTTAAGTGTAAGTGAAGCAAAAAAAGAAGTTGAAGCAAAAATTTATCCCAATCCGACCAGTGGAATTGTAAATGTTTCGGCTGAAAACGAAATTGAATCTATCATAATTTATTCTCTGAACGGACAAATTTTAAAAACTGAAAAAATCAACCGCGAGAAAAAAGTCAGCGTTGATATTTCGGGAATTTCATCAGGAACTTATCTTTTAAGGGTAAAAACTAACAATGGTGAAAAAACAGTGAAAATTATTAAAAAATAATTCTGATTTTATTTCATTTAAAAACAAATTAAAGGCGACAATTCAATACTGTCGCCTTTAATTTTTAATGTTATCCGGAAAATCAATGTCCGAAAATATCTTTTAAATCCAGTTCTTTAAATGTTCCCATTTTTGAAACTGCCTCCATATTCAGATTTTCTCTTTTTCCGATTAAAGCTGTGTTGAAATTCAGAGTTTTGACATGAGAATTATAAAAATCTTTCATTTCATTAAAATCAAGATTTTTAATCTGACTGTAAATATCTTTTCTGATATCGTAATTCACACCTAATTTCTGAAGCCTCAAAGTATTAAAGAAAATATTGGTTCTGGTAATTCTTGTGGACGCAATCTGCTTTAAAGCTGCACTTCGTGCATTTTCAAACTGAACGGGAACTTCGGGAAGTTCAGACATTAGTTCAGACATCGTATCAACTGCAATCTGGAGTTTGTCTGGCTGTGTTCCGATGTAGGAAGTCACATAATCAGGATGCGCAAGCTCAGAATTCGGACTGTAAGAGACGTAAGCTGAGTACGCTAAACTCTTACTCTCACGAATTTCCTGAAACACGATGGACGAAAGGCCACGGCCAAAATATTCATTAAAAATATTAATCTTACCAAAATTGGAAAGACTCACCTCCTTCCCTTTTGCGATTTTACTCATTTCCATCTGAACCATATCATAGTTCATAAAATAAACATTCCCTCCCGTTTCAGGCTCTGGATATTCCCTTTTTACAGGTATTGACAGAGTTTCGTCCGAAATGTAATCCGCAATATAATTTTTAAAACTGATGAAATCCTTACCGTAGAAAAAAATCTGATACGGATAGCTGAAAATATTTTTAATCCTTGCCGTAAATTCTTCCACATCGGAACCCAAAAGTTCTTCCTTGGAAATCACGTCGGTAAATCTGGAATACGCTCCCAACTTTGTATAATTGGTAAGCGCCTGCATGATTCGGTTTTTATCTTTTTTTACCGCAATTCTGTTTTCCAAAACAGTTTCTGCAAACTGATTGTAAATTTCCTGATCCGGCTGCACATTATGCATCCAGTGTTGAAGCAGCTGAATTCCCTTTTCAATATTTTCCTCCAAACCTGAGATTGAAATCGTCAGTTGATCATTTGTGGTTTTAAAGTCATTACTGATTCCGATTTTGTAGAATTCTTTCTTCAGCTCATCCGGCGAAAAACGGTCTGTTCCCAAATACTGCAGTACCTGTGTGGCCATACCCAAATCTCTGTCGTGATCGCTCCCCAAAGGAAAAATAAAATGCACCTGTGCAATTTCGTTGTATTTATTTTTAACGAAACTGAGTTTTTTTGAAGCGACAACGTCGGAACCGATTTCTTTCTGATAATCAATAAACTCAGGCTGAATGTCTTCCGTTTTATCTTCCAGAATTTCTGTAAGAAAATCAGACTGGTCATCACGGTTTATTTTAACAGCTGTAATTCCGGGGTTTTCAACTCTCAGAAGATTTTCGTTAATGCCTTTCTCTTTGTAAATAATGACATAATTATCTTTAAAAAATTCCTGCGCAAAAGTGACAACATCAGCTTTTGTAATTGCTGCATAGTCATTCATTTCATTGAGCTCCTGTTCCCAGGTTCTTCCTTTAATAAAAGTGTCATAAAGATTGGTGGCCAAACCTTCGGCAGTTTCAAGGGCTTTCATTCTCTGAAGTTTGAAGTCGCTGATGATTGCAGGAAGCATCCAGTCCGGAAATTCACCTTTTTTAATTAATTCAATCTGCTCCAGCATCATTTCTTTGGCCTCATCCAAAGTCTGAAATTCTTTCGGAACGCCTACGAGAGAAAAGTAGCCATACTCTTTCAAACCTAAAGAATACGCCTGTGCCCAAAGTAATTTTTGGGTTTGATTGATATTTAAATCCAATAAACCTGCCTCGCCTCTGTTGCTGAGAATATTGACAACGACATCGGCCAGAATCGCTTCCTTTGTACCATAGCTGTCTGTACGCCATGCCAGCTGAACTCTCGGCGTAGTGGGACTTGCGACTGTTCTCCTTATAATTTCAGTAATCGGCTTTTCTGCAATTTTATTTTTTGGAGGTAGCTCACGATACGGAATATTTCCAAAATACTGATTGATCAGCTGTATGGTTTTGTCGAAATCTAAATCACCAACCAAAACAAAAGCATAATTGTTGGGAACATAATATTCTTCAAAATACTTGTGAATGGCTTTCATTGAAGGATTTCGCAGATGCTCGGCCTTTCCGAGTGTCGTTTGCTGACCGTTGGGATGCGTTGGAAAAAGTGCATCCATCAGTTCATAATTCACCAGTCGGGAATCATTATCCTGAGCTCTGTTGAATTCTTCGTAAACCGATTCCAGCTCGGTATGGAAAAGCCTTAACACCATTCCTGAAAAACGTTCTCTTTCTACCTTAAGCCATTTTTCGAGCTCGTTAGCGGGAATTACATTTTTATAAACTGTTTCATCAAACCACGTGTGGGCATTTGTTCCGGAAGCTCCGAGAGATGAAATTGCCTTGTCGTATTCATTGGCAATCGCAAATTTGCTGGCTTCCTGAGAAACCTCATCAATTTTGCGGTAAATTTCTTTTTTAATTTCAGAATCCTGTTCTGCCTTGTGCTTTTCATACAAATCTGAAATTTCGTTGAGCAGAATTTTTTCTTCTTCCCAATTTTGGGTTCCTATTTTTGCAGTTCCTTTAAACATCATGTGTTCAAGGTAATGGGCCAGCCCGGTATTGTCTGAAGGATCGTTATTGCTGCCCGTTTTTACAGGGATAAAAGTCTGAATTCTGGGAGCATCAAAATTCTGTGCAAGAAATACCTGAAGTCCGTTTTTCAGAGTATAAATTCTGACTTTATTTTCGTCATGACTTACCGTTGTGTAAGGAAAATCTGATGACAAAGTGGTATCTTTAATTTCTTTATGTATAATCGTGTTCATTCAATTTAAATCAATGGATTAATACAAATTTACCGAAAAAATAGGACTTGTGATAGATAAAATTTTTGAAATAACTCACAACTAATTGGTAAATTCTATTTAAAAACTACTTATTTTTATCAAAATTTTGCTAAATTCACAAATCGGAAATTTTCGAAACACCAAAACTAAAAACTAAATTCATGACCCAAAAAAAACTATCAGAAAATAAAACTGAAGAAATTCTGAATATTCTGAAAGTAAGAATTCAGAAAAACAGATTCAATCTGAAAAATCTGGAATGGGACGTTATCGAAAAAAAACTGCTTTCTAACCCTGAAAAACTGTGGAGTCTGGAGCAAATGGAAAAAACAGGAGGAGAGCCAGATCTTATTGAAGCAGGCAAAGAGTTCATCTTTTGTGACTGCTCCAAAGAAAGCCCTTCGGGAAGAAGAAGTTTTTGCTACGATCACGAAGCGCTTTTAGCCCGAAAAGAAAACAAACCACAAGATTCTGCTGTAAATGCTGCACAGGAAATGGACATCGAACTCCTGGATGAACAGCAATACCGACAATTACAAACCCTTGATAAATTTGATGAAAAGACTTCCAGCTGGATTAAAACACCACCCGAAATAAGAAAATTGGGAGGTTCATTATTTTGTGACCGAAGATATGATTTTGTCTTCCTTTACCACAATGGCGCGCAGTCTTACTATGCAGCGAGAGGCTTCAGAGGTTTGGTAAAAATTTAAATAAAAAAAAGCTGCGTTCTACAACGCAGCTCCAACTAAAAACTAAAGCTTATAAATTTATATTATTTAAAAACTTTATCTAAAAAAACATTTCTTTAAAATAAAAACAAGTTACCTTATCAACTTTTCTGCCAAACTATGGCAAATCTAATCTTGTGTTTTTAGAATTCCTCTAAGAATAAACTTGTTGATGCAAAAATAATCCGAGGTTGCATTACTTCATTTGCAAAAATTTACAAATAATTTGTGATTTTAAACATATTATATACACAAATTTTGCACTATTTTTTAAAGATATCTGAAACATAATTGAAAATTTATAATCCTAATTACATAAAGTGTGTAGATACTTTGCGAAGAATTTTAAATTGTAATTTTAAAATTACAATTATCGCATACTCTAAATATTTTTTAAAAATTTTAATACCGGAAAAATAATTATTTAAAACACCTTCAATTTGTAATTTTTCGAAGTTTTTGGAAGACATTGAGTATTATTATACCTTTGAGTTTTCAAATTGATATTATGAATGTACAGACTTTAGATTTTTGGGTAGGAAATTTCAGAACGGAAGAAGATTTTTTCCACTTTGTGGAGGAAGATGAAAATTATTACATCGAAGAAGAGTCTGACGACACATACATTTCAAGCTTTGCCGAAACACAGGAAACCCTTTGGTTTGATCAGGATTTGATGGAGTATGGTTTTGAACAGAGCATCCAACATTTTTCGGAATATTCTTTTGCCGAGCAGTGGCTTCCCGTTTTATACAACAGAATCAACGAAATGAATCTGAAATTTGATATTAACTCGCTTATTTTCGTAAGCCAGGGTCAGATTCCGCAACCTAAATCTGTGGAAACTGATGACTTTTCTTTGGTTTATTTGGGTGGGATTGAGTTTGAGTATTAAAAATGATAGTATCATTTGATACTATCATGACTCATAAATATGAAAAAAACTTCCGCATTTAAGTGGAAGTTTTCTTATAATTCTTTAAATAAATTTTCTGGAGTTGATTCTATGAATTCTAAAATATTATTCTTCATAAATCTCTCAATTTTTTCTTTCTCAATAATTCCTAAAAGATTTTTAAGTTGATCTCCTTTTGCAGAAATAGAATGATAAAATATTTTGATTGTACTACCATCACTATTTTCCACTAAGTCAAAAACCTCTTTTATATACTGCCTATCGGAATAATCTAAAGAATGTCCCCAAAAATAAAAAGTATATTTATCTCTTGATTTTGTACCATTCGTTTGTTGATAATCTTTCAAAAATAGATAGTCAGTTTGTTTATGAAGTTTTTGAAAATATTTTGTGAATTGAAATAACTTATGTTTTTTAAGTGATTTATCAATATCATCAACACCTAAAACAATTTTCATTTTATTCAAATTATGGATGTGATTTTCGGGCACTAAATCGTTCCAATTATTGACTGAACTTCCATGAACAAATTGATGAAAATTCTTTCTTTTTTTACTTTTAAATTCCAATTTCTCTAAAAACTCGTCATCAAAATCAATAATATCAGTTTTATAAAATTTATCGTGAGTTGAAGTATAATTAAAGCTGAAAACTTGATTTACATTCTTAAAAAGAAATTTTTCATTCCTTGAAATAAAATTTTCCTTTCTTTCTAATTTGATATTTTCATAAAAAACACCAACGATATTAACTATATAGTCATTGAATATTCCAACAAAATCTTCTAATGATTGATATATAAAATTAAAAAAATCTTTTTCCTTGTAATATTGAATTTCCTTCGAAATTGATACAACATACAGGTTATCGATAGAATAGGTATGATATGTCTCTGAAAGAAACTTAAAACTTTTCAGAAGAAAAATTTGCAATCGGTTTTTAAAATGTTTTTGATACAAATCTTTCGGAACAAAAAAGCCAGGTTCATTACTTTCCATAAGTCCATGTCTTGGTTTGGACTCAAAAAAATCATTATTAAAACCATCGAAATATTCTAAAACAGAAAGTAATACCCTTTCAATTTCCGTTTCAAAATCAATCCAAGTTTCAATTTTATTCTCATCAAAAGATTTAAAGTAATGAAACCAAGAATTTTCTGTTAATCTGTTTTGAATTGATTTAATAGCTTCAACATCAAAGACGAATTTATCAGTATGATAATAGCTATTAATTTGATTGTGAAACCACTCATTCTTCTCCTTAAAAACACCATCAAATAAATCTGAAAAAAAGAAATAGATTTTTTGTCTTCAGGCAGCTTTTCAATCTCACATAAAATTGAAATCAGATGATTGTAAGAAGTTGGTAAAAAATATCTTAAATCAAAACCATTTCCAAGAATAACGATTTTTTCCTCCATAATTTAATGCGCTTCCAGCCAGTTCTTCCCTACCCCAACCTCAACCAGTAACGGAACCTGCGTTTCAATAGCGGTTTCCATTTCGGTTTTAATGATATGTTTGGCGACTTCTACCTCATCAATGGGAGATTCGAAAATTAATTCGTCATGTACCTGAAGCAACATTTTAGTCTGTAGTTTTTCTTTCTCTAATTCCTTCTGAATTTTAATCATCGCCATTTTTACAACGTCTGCAGCACTTCCCTGAATGGGAGCATTCACGGCGTTTCTTTCGGCGTGAGCACGCACTACAAAATTACCGGAATTGATGTCTTTTAAATGACGTTTTCTTCCTAAAATGGTTTCCACATAACCTTGGTCACGAGCTATCTGTACTTGTGAAGCCATATAAGCTTTTAATTTTGGATAAGTTTCATAATAGGCTTCGATCATTTGTTTGGCTTCAGATCTTGACAAACCGGTCTGCTCTGCCAAAGCAAAAGCGCCCTGACCATAGAGAATTCCAAAGTTGACGGTTTTTGCCTGTCCACGCTGCGTTTTTGAAACTTCTTCCAATGGAATGTTGAATAATTTTGCAGCCGTAGAAGCGTGAATATCTTCACCATCCTGAAAGGCTTTAATCATGTTGTCTTCACCTGAAATTTCGGCAATCAAACGCAGTTCGATCTGAGAATAATCGGCAGAAATAATCTTTTTTCCTTCCGCAGAAACAAAAGCTCCACGGATTTGCTGACCTCTCAGTGTACGGATTGGAATATTCTGTAAATTCGGATTTACACTTGCCAGACGACCTGTTGCAGCCGTAGTCTGTGAGAAATTGGTGTGAACCCTGTTGTCGGTTGTTTCAATCTGCGAAGGCAACGCATCAACATAGGTAGATTTCAACTTTTGATAGGTTCTGTATTCTAAAATATGCTGAATAATCTCGTGTTTTGAAGATAATTTCTGCAATACATCTTCGGAAGTAGCGTATTGACCGGTTTTTGTCTTTTTGGCTTTTGGGTCGAGCTGCATTTTTTCAAACAAGACATCACCCAGCTGTTTCGGCGAATTCATATTAAATTCTTCACCGGAAATTTCAAATATTTTAGATTCTAGCTGTCTTAAATCATTTTCAAGATCGATGCTTTCCTGTGCAAGCCATTTTTCGTCTAAAGAAATTCCTTCCAGTTCCATTTTTGCTAATACTTCCATCAATGGCATTTCGATGTTGAAGAAAAGATCTTCTAAGTTTTCTTTCTTCAATTGTGGTGCAAACAACTCGTAAAGTTGGAATGTAATGTCAGCGTCTTCCGCAGCATAATCTGTCTGCGTTCTTAAATCTGCATCTCTGAAATTGCCTTGATTTTTTCCTTTTTTGCCAATAATGGTTTCAATGGAAACAGGTTTATAGCTTAAATACACTTCCGAAAGATAGTCCATCCCATGTCTTCCGTCTGGATTTAAAAGATAATGAGCAATCATTGTGTCGAACATCGCACCTTTTACGGTAAGATTATATTTTTGAAGAACTTTATAATCGTATTTTAAGTTGTGAGCGATTTTTACTAAATCTTCCTTCTCAAAAAACGGTCTGAAAATTTCTAAGGTCTGCAAAACTTCGCCCTGATCTGAGGAAAGCGGAACGTAGTATGCCAATCCTTTTTTATAAGAAAAACTCATTCCAACCAGTTCAGCTTCCAGTTCATTTAAGGAAGTCGTTTCTGTATCGAAACAAACTGCTTTTTGATTTAATAAATTCTGAACTAATATTTTCTGAGCTTTCGGATTGTCTACAAACTGATATAAATGGTCATTTTCTGCAATGGTAGATTTTGTGGAAGTTACCTGATCCAATTCTTCATAAGTCGCAAAAAGATCGAGCTGTCCAACATTTTTCGCAACTTTCTGTTGTGGAGTTTCTTCTGTTTCTCCTTCTTTTTCTTTGCTTTTATCGCTAACATCATTGGTTATCAAACCCGTTTGGGTAGGAGCGAAAGCACGATAGAGATTTTCATACAATCTTCTGAATTCAATCTCGTCAAAAATTTCTTTTACTTTTTCAAAATCTGGAGTTTCGAGGTCGTATTGTTCCTGATGAAATTCTACGGGAGCATCACAGATGATGGTGGCTAATTTTTTAGATAAAATTCCACGCTCTGCAGAGGCTTCAATTTTTTCTTTGATTTTTCCTTTAAGCTGATGCGTGTTGGCCAAAAGGTTTTCTATGCTTCCAAATTCCTGCAAGAATTTCATTGCTGTTTTTTCGCCAACTCCATCCAAACCTGGGATATTATCCACGGCATCCCCCATCATTGCAAGGAAATCAATTACCTGTTTCGGATCCTGAATTCCGTATTTTGCTTTTACTTCTTCAACACCTAAAATTTCGATTTCGCCACCTTTCAATCCTGGTTTGTACATCTTAATTTTATCTGTTACCAATTGAGCAAAATCTTTATCCGGCGTTACCATGAAAGTGGTATAACCTTCTTTTTCCGCTTTGCAGGCAAGGGTACCAATTAAGTCATCTGCTTCATAACCTTCCACACCCAAATGCGGAATATGCATGGCATCTAAAATTCTGTGAAGATATGGAATAGCAACTCTGATGGCTTCCGGAGTTTCACTACGGTTGGCTTTGTATTCTGCAAAATCGTTGGTTCTAATGCTTGCTTGTCCGACATCAAAAACTACTGCCAAATGGGTTGGTTTTTCACGTCTTATCAATTCAATCAAAGAGTTGGTAAAACCAAAAATCGCAGAAGTATCTACTCCTGCACTTGTGATTCTCGGGCTTCTGATCAATGCGTAATATCCTCTAAAAATCATTGCATAAGCGTCGATGAGAAATAGCCTTTTGTCCTGTGTTGCGTCCATATTTTGAATAATGAACAAATATAAGAAAATGGGACTGGCTGGTAAATTTTTTATTGATGAAAAGAAAAATAACAAGTTGCGATTGGGATCAGGTGAAAAATTGATGCGCATGAGTTGTAATATTCATGCGCATAAATCTTACAACTTATGCGGGTGATTTTTATAAGGTATGCGGGTATTTTTTTTTCGATGAGGATCATTATCTTCGATTTTTCATTTCTTCCCAACACTTATCGTTTGCATAGTACATTCTTAGAAAACGAATTGCATTAAATAATTATCTACAAAATTATCTGTATTTTTTACAACTTGTTTGTTACCGACTTTATTTGATCTAAAAAAACTGGTTATAAAGAATATTAACACTGCTGCTAATATCTAGCCTTAAAAACACTAATTCCTGCTATTTATCTGGTTTTGCCACAATACTGATTCCATTTCCAGCATCTTCCGCCATGGCATTGGCAAGAGCTTTTCTGGAATCTTCAGAGAAATACGTTGCAATAAAAGGAAAAGCGAATGCAATGAATCCGCCACCTTTTACTCCGGCAGTTCCTATATTTTTAATGTTTTGGAGCCGTACTTTAGGTAAATCCTCAGCTAATGCCGGTAAATTTCTTGGTCTTACATTCCCTTGTCCGTCTTTTGATGTTGCAATCATAGAATTCGGATATTTTCCTGAACGAATATTTTCTACAATCTGCTTTCCTTCAGGAGTTTTCCAAATTTCCCTTGAATCAACATTTTTTAAAACTTCCAAATCTTTTGCCAACTGACTTCCCTGTCGAATTTCTATTACATTACCTTTAATATCTTTTATATACCAGAAAGGATTGACGAAATAAGGAGCCGACAAACCCTCTTTTCCTACATTCAAAATATCGGGGCTCCCCAAATCTCCAGGGGTGGAATTTAGTGGATCGTTAACATAACCGGGAAATAAACTATTGGGATCAACTTCATTGTTCATGTCTTGATAATGCGGATTGTTTTCCAATGAATTTTCTCCGATAAGTTCTTTTTCACCGGTAGTTGCAACATGCATAAAAGCCATAGTTCCTCCCATCCACAGCAATGTTTTGCCAATTCCTATTTCTACAGCAGCCACTACAAATCCTGCTCCTCCGAAAAATGATGCAACCGCATTAAAAGCTATTCCTTACTGTTATTATCATGAATTTCCTGAGCATATTTTTTGGCTACTGCATAACTAAAAACCGGGGTAATTATTCCTCCCGCATCACATGAAAGCATTGAATTTTGAGTGATTGCATTACTTTTATCAAAATATACTTTCTCATGTTTTATCTTCCAATTTCCTTTTTCCAGAGAACCGGAACACATGTGATCTATTTTTGTTGCTTTGTAAGCACCGTAAGCCATAAAGCCTACACCAACTGCGAGAACTGCCCATCCCACTGGTCCTGACAAAACCAAAGCTGCACCAACAATAAGTCCTGCCCCAAAACATAAAAAGCTCCACATTGCGTTCTTTGGACTTTTGCAGGGAAACTCTATATTTATATTCTTATCATCAACATTTAATAATGGTCTTGTTTTATCATCACCATAAAAAACAGTTATTGTTGCTCTGGTAGGAATTAACATCCTTGGTTCTGCATCTGTCTGGAAAGTACAGATGGCATAAATATTTTTTGGTATGTACGAAGCACTCATAGTGAATTTTTATTTTGGTTTTGGTTTTGAATACCAATACATATTTGACATTCCAATACTTTTTACTTTTTTGAAACCTAATTCAGATTGTGTTGTTTGAATTAAACTTTTCAATACGCTGCCTTTTTCATCATCGTATTTATTGCGATACCCGGAATCATTCAGGTAAATAATTTTTCCATCTTTAAATTCGAACTTTATTTTTATCAATGATTTTTTCAGTAAAACTGATGTTGTTTAATAATCATAACTGTAAAAACCAGATATATCATCTTTTAAATATTTTTGTTGTTTTCCATCTCTTTCAATAAACATATATTGCTCACTAAACCATATAGATATGTTTCTCGAACTTTTCTTTATAATAAGTACAATTGTACCAAAACATAATCCTATGAAAATCATAACAAAACCAAGCCTGAAATTATCTCCAAGAAATATGTAATACAAAAATCCATATAAAAGTAGGCAAGGTAATGCAATCAATACACCCCACGCATCGTGGTGCATGTATACATTAAAAAGTACATATTTTCTATTACTGGACATACATCCTATTTTCTTAGAATTCAATTTTTTTTAAATCAAACTGGGTAACAAACTGATAATTATTTTTAACCTCTTCTTTCATAAATGCGGTTGCATTGATTATAAAACCGTTTTTTTTATCTACCATTCTTCGGATACGGTATTCATAGTTGTATTCACTGAAACTATATTCTATGATTGGTCTGTAAAATTTATTATATTGCTCTTCCAAAACTCGATTGTCAATCTTTTCTCTCAAAAGAGTTCCTACGGTTCTGTATTCTACAAAATAATCATCCTCTCTGATCACTGAATGTTGGAGTTCTATTTCCAACGGAATATTGACGAATATTTGTGAAATGAACTTTAAAACTGCACTTTTCTCCCTTTTTTTATGAGCATCAAAATCATTAAACAAGACATGAAATAGAAGCTGTTTGTCATACGTTTTTCTTAGATTTGATTCACTTTCAAATTCAAGTTGCCCGCCTTTTAAAATATCTTCAGCTGCCTTAGAATTAATCTTCTCAATCTGACTGTAAAATTTTGAAGAACTTAGTTTTGGCTTAAAACTGTGCCATTTTTTTTTGATTTCTTCAAAATTAATAACTTCTTTGATTGTATTATTTTTCCTAAAGAGAAAGTATGGATAACAAAAGGTTATATGGCACTATCTTAATTAGATCTTCTGCAAATATCGAAATTTCATCTCATTTACTTTTTAAGTCTTGGAAAGCATTTCTATTAGAATCCAAAGTTTTCAATGATGAAAGTTTTAGGATTTATTTTCTAAATAGATTTGCAATTTTTTAATAATTTGCAAATCTGATGTTAAAAACAGATTGGCAATAATTTTTCATAAGCAAATCCGAAAGATCCTGTATATCTTGTATGTTTTCTACAACATACTTAGAGTTTTTATCAATGTAATTTGTTTTATCCAAAAAATACTACATCGGGAAAACGTAAGTTTCATCTAAAATAGTCAATTTCGTGCTTCAGCATAAGTTTGTTCCACATCCACTAATCTGATGAATAATGTCATTTGATAGTAATATTGAGGTTATCTCTCTACATACGAGAATCCGTATCTGATATTTGCATTTTCAAACGATTTTATATAATCAATATCTTTTTTAGAATATTTAAAAACCTTTCTCTTTGAAAAAATTTTAAGTTTGATTTTGGACTAATTGATTAATTCCTTTAGGGTTTATTTTCACTTCAAAAAATTGCGATTTGGCGGATCGTTATTAAATTAAATCCTGCAAAGATTCGTTAAGAATATCAACTTTAATCATATTGGGCAAAACATTTATTTCATTTTCTTCGAAAGTTTTGGTGATTATCTCGATACACTCATAGAAGGTTGCAAATTTCTGATCATTTATAAGACTCGGTAAATTGGGGATTTCCACCAACCATTTGTCTTCATCTTCTAACAGAAACTGCATTGCTTTTTCTGAATTATCGGTGATTCCAAAAAAGTTTTCTGTAGAATTGTTCAATTTAGTGAAAATTTCTAGTGCCTGTATGACACTTGCATTTTGAGAATTTTCTGAATGTATTCCCTCGTTGGTCATGTAATTGTGAAAGTAAATTTTCATGTATTTCTTTGTAATTATTTAAGGTTTGAATACAACATCATTTTCTATCAGCTCAGCTGCTAAATTTTTAAATTTTATTTTTGCTTCATTACTCAGTGATTCAAATTTTTGTATGGGATCTGATGAATGATCACAACTAAAAACCTTAGGTAAATAGATATTTAATACCGATAAATAGGTGATGTAATTCTGTTCCATTTTTAAACAATTTTCTAAATTTGATTCTCCGTCCCAAGAAACAGGCGTTAAATATTCATTTTTGATGTTTTCATATACTTTCTTGGTTTCGGCAACAAGATTTGCTTTTTGAAGAAAGAGATCTATATTAGTACCTAATACATTTTCGACACTATTAAAATAGAAATCAATATATGGAATATTTTCAACAGTAAAAGCATACGTATGTATCAAAAAACAATCATTGTAGAACACGAGATCGCCTTTTTCGAAAGTATAAATTTTCAAATTGTTATCATGAGCAAATTTTTTGCTGACTGCTAAATCTTTTAATTGATTTAAATTTCTGAGTTTCATAAATATATTTTTTAAAACCAACCTTTAATTTTCGTCCATTCTGCAACGGAAATATTGGCGGGTTTATAATCTTTATCTACTAAATATTTTAATTCTTTAGCGTACATCCCTTTTAATTCTCCAGTTGCAGTGATGTAGTCTGACCTATCAATGGGTCGAGTTGCTAAAATTACTTCATCCCCGCGCTGTATTGCATTATCAAGCCAAGGTCTATTGTATTCGCTGAAAAAATCTGTTGAACTGTTTGCAACGTCGTCTGGAATATTTAAAAAATTGAATCCTCCATTCTGAGTTGGGGCTGTTCCATAAGCAGAACCTACATTCATTTCAGCATCCAACATTCTTTTCTTAACTTCACTCATATCGGGGTTCCATCTACCCAAAATTGTAGTTGTTTTATTTCTTGTACCAACTAAATTTGTTCCACTGGATGGGGTAAAACTTCTAACATTTCTTAATATATTCTCTGGATGCGGATCTACAACAAATCTACCAGTTTTTTCATCACGCAATCTACCATTTTTATCTCTTTTAGTTCCGGGTGGATCACCACTATTGTCTTCAAATGCCTCACCCCTTTCGGAAGTTGGTGTTCTGGTGTTCTGGTTTGGTATATTAGGTCTTACAGAATTTTCATTTTCAGAATTAGTTTCAGATTCGGCGCTGTTATTATCGTTTGTATTGCTTTCAGAATTGGTGTTCATGAGAATTTGTTCCATCTCCGTTGTTACTGTGCGAACCATCTGCTTGATTGGCTGCATCACATCTTGCGCCTCCGCCTGGTGCAAGCAACATTACTGCACCTTGCCAATCTTCGCTTGTTCCACCACTAGTTACGATATTTTTTAATGCATTTGCATCTTCTAAAGATGAGTCAATATAACCACTTGTAAAATCTCCAACAACATTCCAGTTTCCGGAATTGCCATAATTTTGAAGAACATTTGCAGAAGCTTCAACGGATTTTGATCCTGCATCTAAAAAGAATCCTTCAGCCAGATTTTTTCCTATTCTTACCAATCCCTGTAACGTGGCTCTTCCTATATTACCTGCGATAGCACTTCCACTTCCGGAGAATATTGTTCCTAAACTTCCTACTCCAGCAATTGCTGCACCTCCTAATCCAATTAGAGCACCTTTAGTCATGCCATCTAATACATCTTTTATGTATCCTGCCGATGCAAGAGCAATCGCTTGTCCCCAACTTTTAATATGAGGGGCAAACGATATTTGACCGCCAATCGGACAAGTCATTTTATAATCTCCTGTAACTTGTGGTTGGCCTTGAAACAGGGTTTTATTCTTTTTCGGAGTAGGAATCCACGTTCTTTTAGATGCCATTTTTTGACCGCACAGTAAGCCACCTACCACTGAGCCTACCACTGCTCCAACTGCACCCGCCAAAGCTCCCAATGCAATTAAAGCTGCACCTCCGGTTGCTACTGTTATTACTCCAATTAATGCCAATGCAACTACTGCCACTGCGGCAGCAATTGCAACAGGCATGGTATATTTTTTACACCCAAAATCCATACAGCCGACAGTTGCTTTATCGGCTTCTACAATATATTTTTCACCTGTTTCTTTTTTTTGCAGATTATGCGTACCTTGAAACTGCGTAGGTATATTACCTTCGGTGCAAATCCAAAAATCTTTTTCTGTAATTCTTTTATTGCCCATCTCTGGTGATATTATGAATTTTTATGTGCCTCTAAGTATTTTTCTATCTGCTTTTTTATAAAGTAGTTTCTTCCTAAAACCAAAGCTAGCATCATCACCATTAATGGTAAAAAAAAGTTTGACCCCAATTCTTTAAAAAAATTGAGACTTCGTGCAATAAGACCTCCGCGTTCCAAACCTTTATACTCCAAAATATTATCAAGATTAAAATACAAGAACAAATCCTACGAAGATTACAAACAAAAATATTTTATATGAAACAGAGCTAAATGCACTTTTAAAAACAGTTAAACGATCTGCATAAGGTATTTTACTTAATGCAGGAATTTGTTTAGTTAGTTGATCAATTTTTTGATTTGGATCTTTTGCAAACATAAATTTATATTTTTCTTAATATTTGTTTTCTAATCAAATACTGAATTTTATTATTACCATCATTATTTATCAATTTAAATCCAAGAATGTAATTATTAAATAGCTCTTGACTTCCTCCTAATTTTGGGCTTCTAATATTAAGGCACCACAATTTAGTTTCATGATTCCCATCTGTATTTTTAAACGAATTAAGGGAGAAGGAACATCCGAAGATGGTAAAATTTTTCTTTTTTTCTTGAGTTTCCATTTTTATTAATATTAATAAACTTTAACTTTTAATATTCTTTATTGATAATATTTCAATCCTGATTAATTGAGTAATTAAACTTGATAAAAAGCTGTTTATCATCTGCAATTTCTTCCTTTTTTATACTGGCTTTTAGTAGTTTACCTCCTTCAAAACTGTATGTATGTTCAGCTTCTTCGGTAATTTTTGCATTAAGATTGTAGATATTAAGATGCTCTTTAAATTGATCGTAAGCTTTATTATTAAAACCTACATTCAGTTCGCTATTCTCTCCTCTGGTTTTGATAACCGCATCAAAGCGATCATTACTTCTTGATAAATGACCATCAATATTGTATTTCCAAGTGAGCAAAGCAGTACTGAATAAATTGGGTGCGGTAAAAGATTTATTTGAAATTGGTAAATCTTTTCCGAAAAAATGGCCAAAATAAATGATGAAAAATTCTTGAGCCTGAACGGCAACTTTCACTTTTTCTGGATCTTTAAAAATTTCATCATTCAAACTGATGCTGTTTTCTAAATCAACATTACCTGCGATGTGTTTTTGCATTTCTACTTTCGTTTCTTCCCATTTACTAAGGATTAAATCTGTGTTTAAAACATCCAAAACTCTACCTTCATGGCTTAATCTTACTTTTATATTATTATACATTCTCCCAAAAACTAAACTTACTTGCTGAATCTCATGTATAATCGGATTATTGGCTTCTAACAGTTTCTGATCAGTTTTTATCAGATTACAGATGATGCTGTTTTCTTCAATTTTTAACACCTGAAAATTAAATCTCATTCTCACTTTAGAATAAGTTTCCATGGTAATTGCTTTGGTAATAGACTCAACATCTAATGTATAAGATTCACTAAAAGGCTGTAGTACTTTTATAATTTTTTCAGACATAAATTATTTTTTAATTAATGAAAACATCACCACCATCAATTTTTGTTTCTTTAGAATTAAAATGGCTGGATTGTGAGGCGACAATCATGGCTGTTTCTGTTCCAAGTCTGAATTTTTTTCCATTGATGATTATGGTCCCATCTGCATTCATTGTTATTTTAGAAGACCCTACAGTTATTGTTAATTTTGTTTTCGCAGAGATATCAATGTTTCCTCCGCTATCCATCGTCATTTTTGCTTCGCCGCCTTTTCCTACTTTGATAGAAGAATTTGTACCAACATTTAATTGGTGGTTATTTGTAACATCATTAATTGAGTCATTCCCAATGATATTGTTTTGATTATTACTAACTTTTGTGGAAATATCACCTTCACCGTTAAGGATAACAAAATTACCATTGCGGTCTCTGTTTGTAATTCCTCCAGCATCATTTAGTTCCAAAACATTGCCACTTTTACTGCTTAAACTTTTCACATTATTTCCGGCACCGCCGCCGCCACCCACTCCACCGTGGAACATTCCTCCCATTACAAAAGGTCTGTCCGGATGCTGATGAACGAAATTAACAACCACCTGATCACCAATTTCGGGAATCGCCATAAATCCTCTGTTTTTACTTACCTTATCGCTTCCACCAGCGTCCGGAGTCATTACGCGGATAAACTCTGAAGTATCAGAACCGTTTTGCCAGTCAAACTGAACTTTCACCCTTCCCTGATTTTTAGGATCGGCATTTTCTGTGACTTTTGCAAACTGAGCTTCGGCTTTAGGGCTTTCAAATTCGGGTCTTGGAAGATAACCGCTGTCTGCTGCGATGGCTTCAAAAGTTCCGGTATAGTAACCTCTGGCATCTACCTCATGTGTGACATCGGTAATCAGTAATTTTGTGAAATATGCTGTTTCGCTGCTGTCATTTTTACGCATTTCGATATCAGCGGCACAGCCGGGATACAGAAACGGAACAGTAGTATTGCCCGAAGTAATAAAAACATCTGAAGCTTTACTTCCTGCTGTTCCTTTTTGGGAGGCATCAATATCAGTAAATGATGCTGCTTTAATAGGTGCAACTCTTAGGGAAGGTGTTGTAAAAGTTTTTTGTGAAATATCGTATGCTCTTTTTGCAATATCTGACGCATGCGAAATTGAAGATTTTCCTGTTGTCAGTTTTCATTTTTACTATTGTTGTATCCGTAGAAGGTAGGATTTACGTGCTGTGCTTTCATGGTAATGCTCACATCACTTACGCTGCTACCGTATGTTTCAGCTTATCTTTTTTCAGCATTTATTAGAGAATCCAAAATCTGTAAATTTCTTCCACTGTCTGGATTGCCTTGTTTTTCTGCTTCCACTAAAAAATATTTTGATTTTGAGAGATTGCCGATCTGCATATAACAAATGCCTAAAGAATTAGTTATCTTATCAAAATACCCTTCTTTTTTGCCAATCCCGTTATTGTACGCGGATGTAAGATTAGATATTGCATTCTGATAATCCTTCTTTTCCATATATGAAAACCCGATGAGTGCAACAATATCGGGATATTTGTCTTTATCAACACGATTAAGATAAAACAATGCCAAATCATACTGCTTATTTTCGTACGAATCCCAACCATCTCTATAAAATTTACTTTCGCTGTCTGTAAAAAAGTTATATTTAATGATTACGATGAAAAAAAATATTGAACCAATTAATAAAATAATCTGTACTGCTCTTTTCATAAAATGAGTTTGGTTTTAAAATATAAAGTTTTACCAGAATAATAATAACAACAAATAAATTAGATCTATGAAAAAAATAAAACCAGCTGTTTTCAATTGAGTTATGCCTCCATACTGATCTATTATCCATCCTGCGCCGAAGATGTACAGTAAGAATATCACAAGAAAAACAAAAAAATATTTCTCTTTGATAAACTGAAAAATATCAAAATAATAAGAAAAATTTTTATTTGCATTATTCAAACTAAAAAAAGAAATCTTTTCCTTATCAGATTGATTTTGACTAATTTCTCTGTAAAATGTTAGGGTACTGCTATTTTCAAGTTTTCTAAGATTCTTAAAAACATTCCAATTAGTAACAAATCCTCTATAGTTTCTTTCATATCTATGCTTTTCTGAATCATTTACATAAAAGTAAACTCTTCTTTTACTGGCATGCTTATCTATGGTTAATTTTTTTTTAAGATTTCCTTGTAGAACTGGATTTTCTTTAACCAACTCTAATTTTGAATCGACTTTGATAATTCTTGTAATAAAAATAGCTGTAACGATTAAAGGAAAAATAAAAATGAATGTAAATACTAAATTTTTCATAAAATATTAAACTGTTTATTCTTAATCCTTTCCTGCTATTACAGTAATTTTAGCTCTTGCAGCAGCCTCTTCATTTGCCATAGCATTATTAAGGTCACTAATTTGTGAAGCCAATGCCCAATTTGAAGTGGCTCTTAGGACATCGATACCAAAATTAATTGCTAAGCCTTTAAGTGCACCGCCTAAAGTTGTCTTGACACCCGTAGAAGCGTTACTTCGTAGAGAATTATTGTATTGAGTACCATGTACAGAATTCACATTCGTTGACGAAGCTGTAGTTGTATTTTGAGTAATTCTAACACTTGTGCTTGAAGCGTTTACATTTATTTGGGAGTTTCCAATACTAGAATTGGGCAACCGATTATTAGCAGAGATTGTTGTATTCGTAACTGTGGTTCCCGGTGGAGTGACATTACCTCTGCTGTCAGCAACAAATACTCTGTTTTGTGATATCGTAGATTGATTAAAAGTAGTACTTTGATATCCCGATGTTTGAGCTTGTATAATGTCTTTACCAGATCCTAAAGCATCGGTAGCCGCACCGTAAGATTTGTCCGTAGCCTCTGCCATCACCTGATTTTCAGGCATATCATTTAGATTGTACGCTTCACCTGTTACATAATTTTCAAAACCTGTTGCATCTTTTACCTCATCATACAAACCGTTTATCAAAAATGAAGTTCCAAAAACTGTTGCCATACCAGTTCCTTGCGCAAATGCTGAAGCCAAACCAAACTCAGCATAAGTTGCCATTATTGATGTTCCTGCCGCACCGACACCAATAACAAATGCAGAAGCTAAATAAGAGACACAGACTATTGCTCCCACAGTTAATGCTGTTTCAGCAATCACTTTGTCGGTAAATTCATCAGCTGCTTTCTCAGAATAAAGAATCATTACATTACCTCCTAAAGTACAAGGTATCATTGAGTTCTCTAATAATGGATGTTTTCCTACAGTAAGTATATTTATATCGTAAGGCATCCAGTCTTTCAGTAAAATTCCACATATAGAAGGTATCATTGATATACCAGCGCCAGCTGCTGCGCCAGCTGCCGCACAAGCAGCTACGGCCAAAGCACCTCCTGTAAGTACCGAACCTGCAACTAGTGCAGCACCAACAATAGCACCAACAATAGCACCAGCAATAACCATTTTCGCACACATAAAGTTACCTCCAGGCCTATCATCAATTGTGGCTTTAAAATAACCTCCTGCGATAGTTACCCTATTTTGGCTGGTAACTTTTATTTGTTGTTTCTTCATTCCGTCAGAACATACTAACCATGCTCCATCAGGCACATATAATTTACTCATTTGTTTCAAGTTTATATTAGCTCTATCTTATGCTCCATCGAATGGATGTAACTATTGCCGGCACATTCTTTTATTTTAGATTGACAGAAAAGCATCATTCCTTTGTCTATATCAAAATGATATTCAATGGACCATATTAATGAATAATCATAGTTTTGTTTTAAAAATTCCTTTAATCGAGAATTGTAAATTTCTTTCAAATGTCGATTATTCTCAGCATCACTTTCACATAAAAATTTTATTTTAGCAAGGTTTCCTTCCTTTTCTGCTTTTCTTTTTACTGTAATACTGACTTTTTCATTATTAAATGCTTGAGAATTATACTGACTTTTTTCCTCTTCTATAAATTTTCCTGTTTGAATATAGTCATGGTAACAATCGTTGAAAAACAGATTATACAGGATATTATTTTTTATAAGTGGTAGTGTATCTTTAAAATCTTTGTCTCCACCCTCCAAAATATTTTTTTCTTTAATTGTATTATTAGTTTCTGTTTCTAATAATTTTCTGAGTAAAACCCAATTAGACCATATTTCATCTTGGTTAACGACAGAATATATACTACCTGCATTTGTCATTTGTACCACAACATGCTCAAGAGGCTTATTAAATTTCTGCATATATTCTGCAAACTGACGATAGATAGATTTAATATATTTAACCTGATGTGAAACTTGCTTTATATCACTAAAAAAAGAACCTTGCTTTTTTTGTTTACTAACCTCCCAAATAATTTCTGTTTCAGAATCAATCATACTGTTTCCAGAAATTTGGAGATCGATTTTCTGATTGATTTTATATTTACTTTGATTAATTTCTTCCTGTTTTAAACTTACAAAATCTGAAGATTCTCTTTGTCTTTTATTCTCAATCAAATTGATTTCTGAATCAGGTATATATAATTGTTTAAGCCAAGTCGGAAATTGATTATCATCTTTAATCCATTCATGCGGAGACGAATTTGCGTTATGAAAATCCTTAAGCTGTTTAACCTCTAAGCCTAGAATCTCCGCAATTTTTTGAAGATTAAATGATTTATCAATATGATATGTATGTAAATCTGATTTCATTATTAGTTTTCAATAATTTTCCCTCCTTTAATAGTGACATCTCCATCAATTTTCATACCTGCATCTGCTCCCTTTTTACCGATTTCCGTAAGAGAGCTGCCAATTATTTTTGTGGTAGTGCCTTCTACAGTAATATTAATACCTTTTATAGTAATATTTCCATTTTTATCCATTATAATTGAACTGCTTCCAGTTTTGAATTTAATTTCTTTAATACTTTCAACAGAAATTACCCCTTCGTCATCCATTGTGATGATAGATTTTTTGTCACCTACGTTTATTGTAGTTTTTTTCTTTACATTGGTTGTATGAGTATTCCCAATATCCTCTTTATTATCATTGGTCACAAAAGTGGTTACATCGCCCGTTCCACTCAATGTAACATGATTTCCATTTCTGTCTTTAATTTCAATTCCGGCACCATCATTTAAACAGATAATATTTCCACTCTTGCTGGAAAGACTTTTCACATTATTTCCGGCACCGCCGCCACCGCCCACTCCACCGTGGAACATTCCTCCCATTACAAAAGGTCTGTCCGGATGTTGATGAACGAAATTAACAACCACCTGATCACCAATCTCGGGAATCGCCATAAATCCTCTGTTTTTACTTACCTTATCGCTTCCACCAGCGTCCGGAGTCATTACGCGGATAAACTCTGAAGTATCAGAACCGTTTTGCCAGTCAAACTGAACTTTCACCCTGCCCTGATTTTTTGGATCGGCATTTTCTGTGACTTTTGCAAACTGAGCTTCGGCTTTAGGACTTTCAAATTCGGGTCTTGGAAGATAACCGCTGTCTGCTGCGATGGCTTCAAAAGTTCCGGTATAGTAACCTCTGGCATCTACCTCATGTGTGACATCGGTAATCAGTAATTTTGTGAAATATGCTGTTTCGCTGCTGTCATTTTTACGCATTTCGATATCAGCGGCACAGCCGGGATACAGAAACGGAACCGTAGTATTTCCTGAAGTAACAAATACATCTGAAGCTTTACTTCCTGCTGTTCCTTTTTGGGAGGCATCAATATCTGTAAAAGATGCAGCTTTAATAGGTGCAACTCTGAGGGAAGGTGTTGTAAAAGTTTTTTGTGAAATATCGTATGCTCTTTTTGCTATTTCTGACGCATGTGATATAGTGGAACTTCCTGTTGTGAGTTTCTCGTTTTTGCTGCTGTTGTATCCGTAGAAGGAAGGGTTTACGTGCTGTGCTTTCATAGTAATGCTCACATCACTTACGCTGCTTCCGTATACCAGTTTTACAGGTTTTTCCTGAGGTGGAAGTTTTCCGAAATGCAGCACTTCGCCGTCATAGAAAAACTGCTCGCCATAAGCTTCTGCAATTCGTGCAAGATAATTGTAATGCGTTTCTTCGTATTGTGAGCTGTAAGAAACATTGCCATACTGAGCATCTACTCTGAAATCAAATTTATTGGAACTGAAGGCTTCTTTAATGACCTGATCTGCAATTCTGTTGAGACTTATTTCCTGTGCACCACCAAAGCTTTGGATATGTGGAGCTGCATCAAGAAGCACCGTCGGGCTGTATCCTTTCAATACAATATTTCCCAGACTGCCTTTTTCCTGACTGAAACCTACTTCTGTAATGACACCGACAAAGTTTCTTTCGGGACCACTTTCAACATCCTTATATTTAAAAATGACAGTAAGTCTCTTTCCTAAAAAATTCTGAGCCTCGCCGAGCTGGTAATTTTCTGCGTTGCCCAAGCTGTCGTGAGCAAGAGTAAGGCTGAACTGATGATGTTTTACAGCGCTTTGTTTCAGGGTGAAATGCTTGAAGTGTGCGATGGTGTTACCCTCTACTACAACTTCAAGTTTTACCACTCTGTTGATTCCCAAAATCTGACTTGTAGAGATTGAGCCTGCATTAAGAATTTTGGAGGTCGGCTGATTTGACCATAATTTATCATTCGCAACAGCTTTATTGTCCGGTAGCAAAGGCTGGTTCATAAACATTCCTGATGCAGCCGATGCCGTACCCGCCGCAGACTGAGCCTGAGAGAATTTCTGAGTGACTTTCTGAGCTTTACCGCCTGCCTTCTGCAGCTTCTCATTGGTTTTATTAACAGCCTGTGATGTTACAGTGTCTTTAATATTCTCTATCTCCAAAGACGGTTCTACGCCTTTTGGAACTGTTACTTTTGCAGATGTATTGTCTTTGAACATAGCTGATTTTTCTATTTGTGAATTTAATTTTATCCTCTAAAAGAAGGTGATTAGAAATTTCTACAAATTAAAAGATGCACAGACCGAAATCCTGAATCATTTGAAATCACCTTAACCAAAGAATAGCCCACTTTTTACAAGCATGCTATTCTTTTTAAATTTTGATTTTTGCGGAACTGATTTTCTGCTGTTAAGATGATGGCCAAAGCCCTTCGTAAGCAGAGTTTCCATAGTTGATTTTTTCTGCTGTGATCACGAAACTTACGTACATTGAGTTTTCGTCTGTACCATCAAAATCTACTTCATGCTGGATTACGTAACCGTTTTCCCAGTTTAAAGTAATTAAAGTTCCTTCTTCGTGAGATTTGTTGAAAGTAATTTCTCCTGTTGTTGGTTTGTATTTTCCGTTAAGGAGAGATTCCAGAATATCAGATTTTTCTGTTGCTTCTACCGTAACTTTGATGATTGCATTGGAAGGATCTGATGCCACACGTCCTGAAACGTCTGTCGATCTTGAAACACTGTAATGCAGTTTCAGTAATTTCTGTCCTTCACCGCCGTTGAATTTTAAGATTCCTCTTGAATTGAGTGCCATAATGTAAATTTTTTGATATTAATATTCTGTATTGTTGTGGTTACCTCAAAGATAAAGCCATATAATAAGAATTATGGCTTAGAAGAGACATTTTTCGAAAATTGTAGTAGAACTACGATTCCAAATCATAAAAACTGTTAAACATTAATTATCAGATTTTCACAACTAAAAAGGCTGCCGAATAATTCCGACAGCCTTCGTTCCCTTAATAACTATAAAACTCTGATGATTTCTTTTTTAAGCTGACGGCCAAAGACCTTCGTAAGCAGAATTGCCATAATTGATCTGCTCTGCACTGATCACGAAACTGATGTACATTGAGTTTTCATCTGTACCGTCAAAATCTACTTCGTGTTGGATAACGTAACCGTTTTCCCAGTTTAAAGTGATTAATGTACCTTCTTCGTGAGATTTGTTGAAAGTGATTTCTCCGCTTGTTGGCTTATATTTTCCGTTTAACAAAGATTCTAAAATATCAGACTTTTCTGTAGCTTCTACAGTTACTCTGATTAAGGCATTTGAAGGGTCTGAAGCCACACGTCCTGAAACATCCGTAGATCTTGAAACGCTGTAGTTCATTTTTAAAAGTTTCTGTCCTTCGCCTCCGTTGAATTTTAAGATTCCTCTTGAATTAAGTGCCATAATGTAAAATTTTTAAATTAATATTTGTAATTGTTTGTTTTAATAATTCAAAGATAAAACCACATTTTGATTTAGAGACCTTAAAAATCAATTATTTGAGATTTTGTAGTAGAACTACGATTTTGTGTAGTAGAATTACGATACGGGAAATTAAATCTCAGAATTGTAAAAATTATCTACTTTAAATTTCAGATAAAACTTTAACATCATACCGATATTTCTAAATCTCAGTTGGATTTTTTTGAATATTTGCTATTTGTAATAATATCTATTTTACCGCAAAGGGAAACAATGAATATTAAATTGTAATCGTTTTAAGTTATACAAAGGTGTAAACTTAATAATGAAATACAAGGTATTAATTATAATTACTTACAATAAAAAAATCTTTAAAAATAAGAAGACCGCCAAACGAATTCGGCGGTCTTCTTCCCTTAATAACTATAAAACTCTGATGATTTCTTTTTTATACCGTTGGCCAAAGACCTTCGTAAGCAGAATTACCGTAATTGATTTTTTCTGCAGTGATTATGAAACTTACGTACATTGAATTTTCATCTGTGGCATCAAAATCAACGGCGTGCTGAATCACATAACCGTTTTCCCAATTCAAAGTAATCAATGTTCCTTCTTCGTGAGATTTGTTGAACGTGATTTCTCCTGTTGTTGGCTTGTATTTTCCGTTAAGCAGAGATTCCAGAATATCTGATTTTTCTGTTGCTTCTACGGTTACTTTGATGATTGCATTGGAAGGATCTGAAGCTACACGTCCTGAAACATCTGTAGATCTCGAAACGCTGTAATTAAGCTTTAATAATTTCTGTCCTTCGCCTCCGTTGAATTTTAAGATTCCTCTTGAATTAAGTGCCATAATTGTAAATTTTTAAAATTAATATTTTGTGATCTGTTGTTTTTGGTATTCCAAAGATAGAACCACATTTTTAAAAATTAATCCTAAAAATCAATTATCTCAGATTTTGTAGTAATTCTACGATTTTGTGTAGTAGTTCTACGACTTTTCTATTTCTCTGGCTTTAAAAACAGTGGTGTATAAAGTTCCAAATTCCTTTTCCACAAGGGTAAAACGGTAATTCTGAATTATTCCGTTTTCTCCATCGAGATGATATTCTGAGGTAAATCTAATTTGATCTTCCTGATTTTTCAAAGCAGAATTAAGAACAATATGATCATCCTGAAATCCTTCCTGCAAGAGCGTGAGCGGCAAGTATGAAAAAGCCATTGGGTATTCTGACGTACCATTAACGAAGTGCTTTCTGAACTGGGCGAAATAGGTTTTTAAAAACCAGTCACCATTCATTTTATCATTAAAAATCTGATTATTTGAGATGCTGAATTCAAATTTATCCAAATAAATCTTCGCAAATTCATCAGGAAACTGATCTTCAAGACCAGATTTTATATAATGGAATTTTCTTTTCACCTCATCATTAAGTTTTGCTTCAAGAAGCTTTCCGTTCTCCGAAACTGCCAATTCTATTGGATTAATCGACTGAGTACATGCAGCGGCAAGCGTAGACATTTTTGTCTGGTTCTGCTCCTTAATTTCAGTCTTTGAAAAATTAAAATAATGTATATTTCCGACCTTACCTTTCCATTGCAGATTTATGGTGTAAGAAAATTCAGAAACTTTCTTTCTACCATCGGTTTCTGAAGTTTGTACAACCGATACTTGGTAGCTTTTATTAAGATTTTCGGGATTAAAACTGATTTTGGGATTACGGTTGGCAAGCTTGAAAGGTGCATCATTTTTGGAGTTGTAAAAACTCACTTTATTGAGGTCAGGGATGAGTAGTTTTCTGCCCGGCAACAGATCATCCTGTATGAAATCATACGGCACACAGTGTGAATTGTGAAATTCTTTCAGGTAAACCGGATTTTCAAGTTTAATCTTTTTCGAAATGTTTTCCAGTGTTTCGCCTGGCAAAATAAAATGAATAATCATGCCTTAATTTTCAGAATTGATGTGTAAAAACAGGCAACAAATTCTGAACCTCTTTTTCTAATTTATTTCTTTATTAAAAGATAAGTTTCTTTTGCACCAACCGTTTTATCAATGTAATTGCTTTTCAGAAAATATTGATTTTCCTTTTTATGAATGATAAAGGTTGAATCTTTTTGGTTTTTTAATGACAAAATAATTTCGGAGTCATTTTGATTTAAAATAATCAATTCTTTTGAAATTTGCTCGATATAGGATTCTAATTTAAATGTTGCCGATTCCCTTTTCACGTCAATATAAATCATTCCCCAACCTCTGGGATCGCCCGATTCTTCTTTTATTCTGAGAAAATTGCAGGAATAATTTCCGAACCAATCTGCATTTTTCTTTTTAATTACCTGTATTTTTTTCCGATCAATTAATGAGTCGTCCAAATCTGTTTGTGATTTGACTGCAACTTTATCCAATGAAGAATCTATGGTTGACTCATGCTTTTCCGATGCTGTTTTTTCACAGGAAATGAGAGCTGTCAATGAAAATATAAGGTAAAATCTTTTATTATTCATCAAAAACTTAATCCAGATTATAGACTATCTGTCTCTTTACATTTTGACCTTGTTTTACCAAATGAATCTCAGTAATTCCACCTTCATAAAACATTTCGATGTCGATTTTGTTGTTGCCTGGTTTGTATTTGATGTCAATAATTCCGTTTTTGTCAATTTTTTGTGTAGTTCCAATTTTTGGCAGTTTTTTTAGAAGAAACTGAGCATCCTTAACAAGAGATTTTTGTATAATTTCCTCATAAACTTTCTCTAAAGAAGCATCAGAAATCACACATTCCTCGCCCTGAAGCATTGTACCCTTGATTTCTTTACAATCAACATTGGCTGTGAGAGCAGATTTATTCTGTATTTTTTTTTCACTCAGTCCACAGATGTTCCTGTAATCAGAATCTTTGAGAATATTTTTATCAAAACTCAACACCATTGGATCTTCAGGATCAGATGTAATGTCGAGAAGTTTATCGCTATCAGGTAAAAAATGAAGCCAGGCGACTGTATTTTCAGTGATGCGTGTACCTACAGATCCTTCACTATCTGTATTTTTTACGTATATCTCCAGAACGATTTTAGTTTCAGAAATATCTTCAATTCTGAGGAAAATATCTTTGTAACTTTTAAGTGCTGCAAGATTACTTGAAAGTACAATTTTCTTAAAAAACCCTTCGCAATCAAGTTTAGACTCTTCAGTAAAATCTTTTTTAGTTTCAGAATTTTCTATTTTTTGTACCGCTTCTGTGATTTCTGTTTTGTCAGCTGCTTTCTGGCAGTTTAACATGAGAAGTGTAAAGAATACAATTAGGATTTGTTTCATATAATTCTGTTAAATATCGTTATTCAATTGCATCTAAAAATCTTGCCCGAACGTTTACTAAAGAAGTTCTGTAAGCAGATTGGGCGGTAGTATCGGTTGCGTTAAACCATCTTTCATACTTACCGTTATATTTAATAATGTATTTGGCCTTGTATTCCATACCGGCAATAACTGAAGGTAGTTTAACAAACTCTTTTTTCTTATCTGTGACCTGTGCATTTCCGCCTGCACCACTCAGACCTGCACCTTCAAATGCACTCCATGTTCCAACCGGTTGTTCTGTGAAGAGCGTAGAATCCCATCCATAGTATGGCGCTGCGCCAAAAACTTCCATACCTCCTGTTCCACAGTTTTGGTATTGTTTTGAGCCGAAATGAGCAGTTTCTAATCTGTACATTTTCTCAACGATTTTCACCAAATCTCTACCTGTAACTTCTACTTCAGTTTCAGAACCTTCCCACTTCCAGTTCCATTTACTGTCTTTGTATCTGTTATAAAGTTCCTGAATAGCTTCCCTGCCATCTTCTACTGTAAACAATTGCCCGTCACCAGTATCTTCCCCGAAGGTATTTCTATATCCTTCCTGTAAAATTTCCAAAGAGTCTACCAAATCGGTTCTTCTCAAAAACGGAACGTCGCTCGTCGTTAATCTTGTTGCAAGATCATACCCTTTTTCACCTGTAAAATGCTCGAAATGCAACATGTAAATAGTGTGACCACTGATGACCGTAATCCCCACCAAATGTCCGGTTACGCCTAACTCCAACCCTTGGGTAACATCGTCACCAGCTTTTAGTTTTATACTGTTCGGTGCCAATTCACCATATCTGATAACAAATTTTCTACCATCATTGGTTTCATGCAGAACAGTAATCTGATCGGTCTGCGCATAAAATCCTCCTACATCCAATACTTTTCCTTTACAAATTGCTACTACAGCAGTTTCCGGATTGGTATAAAGATCTCTTCCAGCATGTTTTCTGGTTCCGCCACCTCTATTGGATCTGAATGTTGTCTGGTTAGCTCCCTGTGCCGCTGCCCAGTAATAATTTCTTTCCCACTTATGTTCCAGATCATTTTCAGGTTTTACCCTTAATGGAAAAATAATCTCTTTTGATTTTCCGACAACAAAATAAGCTCCGTCGGTTTTTAAGAAATTTTTATTATGTTGTTTCTGGCCCTGAGCCTGAACGTTTAAATATACTAATTCTGCCTCTCTTTTGTACTTCGGAAATTCAAATGAGTTGGTCGTATTATAACTTGCACCATCCCTCAGAAGTGGAACAATATCACTCTTGTAAACTCTGTGGGTCTGGCCAAGTGCCTCATTGCTTTTCTTTTCAATAGTTTCTGCAATTTTATCGAGATCACCAGATATTGTAAAAGGATTTTTAACTGTGTAGCGATGCGTTCCATCCTGTTTTCCTTTCGTTATTTTTTTCTGCCACTCACCCAATTCTTCAGCAGATTTCGGTCTCAAATGAATTGGTATTTTAACCAGACCATTTTCAACTGTTCCCTTGAATTCTGTTTTTTCAACTCCCGGTACTTCTCCCGAAGTTGGCGTCGCAGCTTGCATTTCTTCTTCTGTAAGTTGTAAAGCCGGAAGTACAGCATCTGCAGAGCCTTTAATTAAACCATCCTTTTCTTTCATAATGATGGTCGCCTGCTTTCCGTTTAAACCTGAAGTTTTTGCTACCAGATACAGTTTTGCATCTAATGGTGCGCTATTTACTTTCTTAAATTCTTCACCTAATTTAAATGTCTGAAAAGTTACCTTTTCATCTTTATTGTAAACATCCTTTGTTAGACCAGCTTTTATAGCTTCCAGTGTAGTATATTCCTTTTTGGAGGCTAATCCTTTTACGTTTGGTTTCGCAAGAATTATATTGGCAATTCTTGTTTTCTCTGCATCCGTAGAAGTTTTGTTATTATTGCTGCCAATGGTATATTCGAAAGTTCCTGCTGCTTCACCCGTTTGCTTTGTAAATTCTTTTTTAGCAAAATAAGCATCAATTACATCTTCAACGGTAGATTCCTGAACGATGCTCACCGTTCTTCCTCCAGCTGCTGGTGGTGTTGGCGGTTGCTGAGGCTTCACCGTACCTCTCGCTTCGCCCCAGTCCCAAAGTTCAAGATTATTCCACCAGTTGCGTACGTTGTCCATAATTCCCTTTTCCTCTTTTTGGGATTGTGGTTTTTCAGCAGCCGGAGAATTCTGAGCCCGTGGTGGCGTATTTCCGTTTCCACTCGCGTTTTGGGCAGGTTGATTATTCGTTGTGGGTCTTGGCTGAGGTCTTGGCGGTGTACGAAGTGGGTTGTCTACATTTACGTTGTTTGTAGCATGTTTGTTGTGCGAAAAATATTCTACTGTGACATAAAACTCCAATTTTCCGGGATCGGTTTCTCCCTGCATTGCTTTTTGCATCAAAGCTCTTGTTAACATAAATTCTGCCGTGGCAGTTCCCTGTCTGTTTACGGTTGCTTCTTTGTTTTCGATTAAAAGATTTCTTGAATTGTGACCATCTCCGGTAGAATCATCCTCCCAAAGACTGAATTTCAGTTTTTCACCTCCGAGATTAGTCGTTTCAGCACTTGCCACAAGCTTTTCTGTATAGCTGAAAGTCGTTCCGGGCGTATCGTCAACATATTTTAATTCTACTTTATTAATTCTTGGAACGACTGCCGGTTGAGGATTGACTTCTATCGTTGAAGCACCATCGCCTTCAGATTCGTAGAGGTAAGCCTCGATTCTGTAAGTATGGCGATGTGCAACTTCCCCAAAAGTAAAAGTTCCAACACCAGTTTTTTTGATGTTGGTCGTTGTAAATCTGCCGTTTTCTCTTTTTTTAAATAATTCCCAAGTAACGTTGGCTGAATTTCTCTGGTTTTGCGGGGTCGCTGGGTACCAATCTGTAATAGTATAAGTGGTAGCTTCTCCAATTTTTGGTGAAGCATTTCCTGAAATTCTTGAAACTCCTTTTTTTGACATGGTGAAAAGAAAATTAGGTTAATAAGCGTCTATTTCACTTTCTGAAACAGTTTCCTGATAGTCATTCATATCCACCAAAGGATTAATGTGCTGAGCCGTTTTTACATCAGCATTTTTCACATTACTTTTACTCATTTCACCACGCTGGCCGTGATCTTTAATAGTAATTTTCCCTCCCGTAGTGCATTGTAATTCAGAAATTTCTGTGACTGCTTTCTTACCCATCACCAAAACTTTATCATACGTTTTTTGCCATTTTCCGGCAGGACCATAAGCGCATGGAAGATAACCTCCCGAACTTGGCTTCAGTTTGCATTTTCCGAAACTTGGACCTGACGGATTAAACTGCAAGTCGTCTTCAGTCACAGCAAGATAATCTGATTCTCCCGCAGAATCGTTCCAGTAATGTTTTTGGTGAACACTTACGATATGTTGAGGAAAAAGATCCCCTTGGTCACACTGACACGTTCCCTTTTGAACGACAAAGTGTTTGCCATCATGGGATGATGATTGAGTAGACATATTTTGCGAAATTTGGTACTCAAAGATAAATAAAAGTTATTTAACATAAAAAAAACGGAAACAAAAATTTCCGTTTTAACATATTATTATTGAATTAGATATAAATTTTAATGCTTATTGTATTTCGGTTCCTGAGTTGGAAGCATTGTTGGCGTAAAATACTCATTCAACCAGTAAAATGTCTGCCCGTTATGTTGAATTTTAACTGCCGAATTATTTCTATGAGTAAGCATTCTTTCAGACAAAAGTTTGTATTGCTTGAAATACGATTTTGCTGCAGCAGGATCAATAATATCAGATTTTTTCCACGCTTTGAGTTTGTATTTTGCCATCATCTCCTCTTCAGTAAGATCAAAACCTGTAGAAATACCAACTGCGTAAGCCATTGGTTGCTCATAGATATCAACATCTTTAGCAAACTCTAAAGTCGGATTGTATTTTTTCAGCAATTTCACATATTCTTTTACAGCTTTGGACTGTTTAAAATCTGTACGTGCTGCTCCAGTATTTTCATAAACTTCCTGATAAAAGTTTTTAAGCTGATCATATTCTTTGTCTGAAATCAAAATTCCTTTTTCTAATCCCTGTTTGTAATCTCTCAGCTCTTTTGGAATATAACCTTTAGCCAAAAACGGATTTCCGTAATTGATTAACTGAGCCGCAATACCGTATGGTACCGGGTTGATAAGACCAGGATATAAATATTTGTATTTAAAATCTACATCAGTATGCCCCGCTCCTACAGAAGAATGAAAGTTTTTGTGAAGTGATTCGTCAATAATTTGGTTATCTAAACTTACCTGTGCAATAAGGCTGTCAACTGATTTTTTCAAATATCCCGGTGCTGCTATATCTCCTTTTTTAGGGAAAATCACAAATCCCTGAGACATACTTTGCTTAGGAAAATCTAAAGAATAAAATCCTTCATCACCTTCTACCAGATTGAAATTATTTTTGGTCAAAACGTCTTTCTGATCGATGATTTTCTGCTTTTTAAGCTCTGCAGAATTTTTAGCAGTATTGGTTACAATATTTTCTGCCATCAGTACAAAATCATTATAAGTATCAGCCGATCTCGCATTGGTTTGGAACATAATAAGACGGGCCTGAGCCAGCGTAAGAGAATTGATGACATTGTACATATTTCCACTGCGGCTTGCTGAAGAACCTATTGTAACTACAATATTAGTCTCATCGGGAACTCCTGAAAGCAGATTTCCTGCTGCAGTAAGTCCTTCCGTAAGAGGTTGATTGGTGTTGCTTCCTGGGCAATTCATTTCATTCATCTTATCGTCGATGAACTTTGTAATGATATTGTAATCTGCCGACAGACCTGAAGGAGCAACATTTTCGCCACAAGAATTGTTTTTATACAAAACTGAAGCATATTTTACTTCATTAAAATAAGAAGGTTTCTCAAATCTCAACTGCAAATCCTGTAAAAGAGATTTTACAATAGGAGCATACGAAGCATTGGATGGACTTATATCAAGAACAAAAACAATGTTTAATTTTCTGCTTTTCTCAGTAATTTCTTTATATCTGTCAAAATAAACCGGCTCACCCAAAACGTTAAAAACGTAATTATTACTGTAATCTAAAACATTGGTAAAATATTTTGTCTTATACTGTGGCGTTTCGGTTCCGCTTAAAGTTAATGTGACAGGGAAAATATTTTCCAGCGGCGGTCTTTTGTTGACATCTGTAAGCAATACTGCAGTTCTGTCTCCAGTAGAATCTACACCAGGAGCACCTTCATGTATTCCCAAAGCTGATTCTTTTATACCAGCAGTATTTTTCATTTTAACAGCAGATCTTTCACCCCATGACGAAATTACGTTTGAGCTAACCCAACCGTAGAGCCCACTGCTAATGCTGTCAATATCTAAAGTAGGTTTTTTACCTACCAAAAATCTCTTGTTGTTTTCTGCCTGTTTATAAACATAAACCATTTGTCCGTTTGGAATTTTTACTTTAGCAGCTTCAGTGAGAGCGGGAGAATTAAAAACTAAAATTGAATCGTTTTTGTAATAATTTTCAGAAGTACGGATGACATCACTACTGCTGGGAAGTACAGCTACTCTTACAGGATAACCGGTTTTTTCGCTTTTCAGAGAAGAAGTCCAAAGCAAAAGTTCAGATTCCGGGATCCACCCGTACGTTTTAACTGATTTTGGAGCCACTTTTTTGGTCATCAGCGCATTGGCATTATACTCTGCTACTTTCAGCATTCCGTCACGTTTTTTCAAAACCATCAGAGGTTCTAAAAATTTCACATCTTTATATGATTTCTCATCATTTTTATCGATGTAGGCCGTATTTCTTGAGCGGTCTGAAATAACAATCCACGGAACAGATTTCTTTGGAAATCCATTTACTACGGGATTCATATCTATATGCCCATATCTTTCAGGATCTGGAGTTTTTGTAGAGGGAAGTTTTACACTGCAGGCTGTGAGCAACATGCCTATTCCTGCATAATAGGCGGCAAGAGGAAGTTTATTTTTCATCTTAATGATCTTTATGAGTGGTATAACAAAACAGAATCAGTTTTGCTGTATTTATTATTTGGATTGGTTGATTTCTACTTTGGTAACGCAGTTTTGTGAATCGTCGAAATTAAGTTTCACAGTTTGTATTACATTATTTTTATCAAATTGTAAACCGGCGCAATAAAGGTAAAAGTTATTGATTTTACTGTCATTCACACTTACAGTTGCGTTTTCGTTATTGCACAAATACTTATTCAGAAGATAGTTGTAATTCAGATTAAAACTGTTTCCGTTGGCGATCTGCTGAAGACGGTATTTAAAATCGTTATCCATCTTCTGATAATTATCTTCAATTTTCAGTTCTGCATCATCCAGTTGATCATAGGCAGGTAAAATTGTAATTGCATGCTGGATGGGTGCTGTATTTTCGTCTGTGGAAAGTGTGACAACATAATTTCCAGGTTTTGAATAAGTAAAATAAGCGAGTTTGTCTTTTGAATCGATATTTCCTGTCTCCCCAAACCTCCAAGTAAATTGTTTAGCGTCTGAAATAGCTTTAAACTGTACATTTTCAAACTGCCGCGCCTGTGAAACGGCATCGATCCTCGTGAACGAAGCAACGCTGTCATTTTTGACAGCTTGCTGCTGAGAAACTAAAATTCCGAAGTTTTTAGAATATTTATTGTCAATAATCAAAGTAACCTGATAATAGCCTGGTTTTTTATAGAAATGTACTCCATTTGATTTATCTGAAGTGCTTCCGTCACCAAAATCCCATCTTTTTGTTTTCGCAAAAGCGGTTTTGTCTGCAAAAAACAAACTATCACTTACATTCACCGTTTTAGGATAAACTTCTGCAACAATATCGTCGGCAGAATTTATCGTTTTTTTCTGGAACCATAATGCAATCAGTGCCGCAATGAGCAATGTCGCAATAACACCGATAACGATGTTTGTTCTGTTTTTCTGAAAATAGTTCATAATAAATTTTTATAATATAGTTTGTGTTTGTTATTTGCGGTTGTTATAAGAATTTCTGCGGTCGATGAGCTGATCTTTATTTTTTTGAAAGCCAATAGTACATTCTTCGTACTCTCTTTCGTATTTGATCACGTTTTCTTTTTTCTTGGCAAGCCATTTTTTGTCTTCAAGAAACATTTTATAGAATTCAGCAATTACGGGATATCCCACTTTTCTGTCATCATTAATACTTGCGTTCTCAAAAGAATTTTTAATTGTGCTGATATCATAGTCAATCTGACTTTCCTTCACCGGATCGGGATTTTTTTCTGACAGCGAAGCTATTTTGGCAAAAGTACTATCCACAATGGGTTGTGTGATTTTTTGCTGAATATCAAATTTATTTTTTTGTTCTAAAGTCTGCACCTTCAGTATATCTGCCTCTGAAAACGGCGATCTGAAATGATTTAAAAATATAATACCCAAAAGTATAAGCGCCAAAAAAAGCATCAGAATTAAGTACAAAAACTGATAGCGTTTTTCCTGTTTTGATAATGTAATGTGAGCCTGCATAGTTTAATTTTAAAAAATTAACGTCTCCGTCCTGTAAAAACACGTGAAGGATCCTTTCTAAGAGCACCAATAATCTGCTGATCTTTGTTCTGGCAATTATTTAAAAGCCTGAGAATTGACTGCTCATCATTATTAGCAGTAATTATATTGCTTTTAAGCAAAAGCATCTGATCTACTTTTTTGATGAGAACATTGTAGTGTTTGAAATTTGTTGCGCTGTCTTCACCCATGATGGCTTTTGCTTCACGCATTTTGCGCATAACAGATTCACGCAGATAAAAGTCATTTTCCACCTGATTTGATCCCAGAAGTGACATGTTGTACTGAATACTGTCAAGAGAGATTTTAAGAAGCTGATTTTTGTTGAGAAGTTCTTCGTAATCCCTTACTTCTTTGGCAATACCTGCTCTTTGTGTATCATAACTTTTGAAAAAGAAATAAACTGCTGTAAAGGAAACAGCAGAGAGAACAATAAATGAAATAACAAATCGCAAGATCCCTGTGCGAACGTCACTTCTGTTTAGTTTTTTACTATTGTAAACAGACATATTATGTATTTGGTTTTTTGGTAGCTGAAAATTATAAAAAAAAAACAAACTCACAAAAAAAATTATTATTAATTATTGTTTTCATGGAAGATTTATCTTTTTAAAAAGTATTTAATAAAGTTTTTTCTATGGATTTCGCAGATTTTTCTTAATTTGTGCTCACCAAACCACAGAAACATTAAATGAATAAAATTATCGCCAGCACCGTTCGGTTTTCTATTGCGGACAGTGATTATTACTTTAAAAAAATAATGGTAAAATCATTGTTAGACAATCCGTTTTACATGTTGCTGAACGACTGCAACAATGGCCACGAGTTGATTAACAGAATTTACCGCCGTCAGGAAGATGTCTTCATTATTGAGCTTTTCATGCCAGTCTTAAGTGGTCTTGAAGCCATTAAAATCATCCGTAAAAACAATACCGAAACCCCCATCATCACCTATTCCGGGATGTACCAGGAAGATATTGCAGAGATTCTATCCGAAATCCCGAATGTTTACTACTGCCAGAAAAACAGTCTGATCATTAGAGATATCATCAAAGGCATGACAAAAGCGGAACTCTTCGACTATGCTGCTTATACAGAACAATGGAAGCAGCAACCGCTATCTGTACAGGAATATATGACGAGGCAAAAAAACAGTCAGGATGAGCTTTCACCCTCAGAAATACAGTTGATGAAATTCTGCTATGAAGGCTTCAGTAATAAGGAAATAGGAGAAAAACTGAATCTCAGCACCCGCACAATCGACACTTACATCAACAGACTTACAGAAAAACTGGGTCTTAAAACCAAACTGCACCTCATCCGATTCTGCGTAGAGAACGGATATTACAACAGCAGCATGTAATAATTAAAGAATATTTCACATATCCTTCACCTCATATTCATCTTGGAAAACTAAAAATATTTTTCACTAATTTGCTAATATTCAATTTTTTTAACTAAATTTGCACACCTAAAATTTAAAATTATACAGGAAATGACAAAGGCAGAATTGGTAAACACCATCTCAAATAAATTGGGAACAGAAAAGAATGAAACACAGAAAGTTGTAGAGGCGTTTATGCAAGAAATCAGAACTTCTATGTACAATGGTGATAATGTTTACTTAAGAGGTTTTGGATCATTCATCGTTAAAACCAGAGCAGCAAAAACGGGAAGAAACATCTCTAAGAACACTGCAATCGAAATACCTGCACACAATATTCCTGCTTTCAAGCCATCAAAATCTTTTGTGGAGAAAGTAAAAACTAAAGTTGCAGTAAAATAAATTAATAGAATATTAACTAGTTATTAAAAAATTAAAATTATGCCAAGCGGAAAGAAAAGAAAGAGACACAAGGTAGCGACTCACAAGAGAAAGAAAAGAAGAAGAGCGAACAGACATAAGAAGAAATAATCTCCGTCGGGATTTATAATATAATAATATAGTTGGTGTTTTATTTTTATAAATAATCACCGACTATATTTTTGTTTGTGCAAAGTGTGATACTGAGGATATTGAAAAAATTCGTTAAAGATTTTTCAATAATTTAACAATTTTATTAGTAATTTTAAAAATTAAGATTTCTAAAAAATCCTCAATCTAAAAAAATATCTTACAACAAAATGAAGAAAGAACTGTTGGTTTCGCATGAAGACGATTTTACCAAAATTGCTTTGCTGGAAGACGGAAAACTCTGCGAACTTCATGAGGAAGAAGACAAAAATGACTTTGTAGTAGGCGACCTGTTCATCGGAAAAGTAAAAAAGCTGGCTCCGAATCTTAATGCAGCATTTGTAAACATCGGTTACGATAAAGATGCATTTCTGCATTATCAGGATCTTGGGCCACAGTTTCTTACCTATAAAAAATTCCTGAAAGACAGCATTTCGAAAAAACAGAGTTCTTCAAGTCTGAAGAATTTTGAAATTCAACCCGAAATCGACAAAAACGGAATTGTAGACAAAGTAATTGCAAAAGATGACATCGTAATCCTGCAGATTACCAAAGAGCCAATCTCTACAAAAGGCCCCAGAATTTCTACACAAGTATCTCTCACAGGACGGTTTTTAGTACTTATACCTTTCGACAACAAAATTTCGGTTTCCAAAAAAATCAGAACTACGGAAGAAAAAGAACGTCTGAAAACCCTTATTGACAGTATTAAACCTGAAGGTTTCGGTGTTATTATCCGTACTGTAGCTGAGGGTAAAAAAGTTGCCGATCTTCATAATGACATGAATCAATTGGTTCAGAAATGGGAAAGCACTTTTAAAAACATTCAGAAAAATAAGGTTCCTTCAAAGATCCTGAGCGAAGACGATAAAGCGTCTGCAATCCTTAGAGATAATTTTAATCAGGACTTTGTGAATATCATTTGTGATGACGAACAGATGGTTTCTGAAATGAAGGCATACCTCGAAGTCATCGCTCCGGAACGTAAAAACATTGTGCAGTTTCACGGTTCACACATTCCTCTTTTGGAACATTACAACGTAGAAAAGCAGATGAAACAGAGTTTTGGGAAACATGTAAATATCCCAAGCTCGAAAGGTGCTTATCTGGTAATTGAACATACTGAAGCTTTGCACGTGGTAGACGTGAACTCCGGCAACAACATCAGCCTTGGAAACACCGCCAACCGCGAGCACGCCCTAAATGTCAACAAAATGGCTGCTACAGAGATTGCAAGACAGCTTAGGCTTCGTGATATGGGAGGGATCATCGTTGTTGATTTTATCGACATGACGAATCCCGAGCACAGAAAAGAGCTATACGAGCATTTCCGTAATGAAATGAGCAGAGACAAGGCCCGTCATAAAATTCTTCCTCCGAGTAAGTTTGGACTGATCCAGATTACCAGACAAAGAAACCGCCCCGAAAAACAGATTGAAACCAGCGAAGAAAACCCGAATAAAGACGGTGAAATCGTTGCACCAATCGTAATCGTTGAAAAAATGGGTGATACCCTGAGAACGATTCTACAAAAAGAAAAAGGAAAACTCTTCCTGCATGTACATCCATTCGTGGAGGCTTATCTTACGAAAGGAATTAAAAGTATTCAGATGAAATGGTTCATCAAGTACAAAAAATGGGTAACAATCATCCCAAGAGACTCTTATAAATACCTTGAATACAAGGTTTATAATTCTAAAAAAGAAGAGCTCGCAAGTTACTCGAACTAAGCAAAATCTACAATCCGTCTCTCATTTGAGACGGATTTTGTTTTGATCTGCATTTTCCGTCAAATGCTTCAGTTCAAATTTAATTTATTATATCACGATTGCAACCGAAATCCTGACCTGTTACACACAGAAAATTGTGATTGAAATTGCTTCTTTTAAAATCCAGCAGACATGATCACTCAGCTTAAACAAAATGGTTTTGGAAACTCTTTTTCATATTAAAGTTAAATGTATTTTAAGTTTACCTGTTTAAATTCCATCAAAATTTATTTCCCCGATCCTACAGGCTCTCAGATTAGAACCGAAAATATTTTTAAACCTGATTTTAGACCTGTGTTTTTGTAAAAGCTATTTTATTCAAAGAACTCAATTTTTAAATTACATAGAATTAAAATTAAATTTTGCTAATCTTGAAGCACAAAATCCAACATGCATATCCATTTTAGCATTAATATAACAATCTTTTAAAAACCTTTTATTAGAAAGCTTTTGCATTGTGATTCAGAATTTATATTTTTCCTTTATCATTGGTTAAATATTAAAATATACCATAATATAATTATTTTTATATAATATTTTTATTAAATATTTGCCAATTAAATAAATTTTATTAATTTTAAAAACTTCTAACGCACACCTAGATGAAATCAAATTTAATAATCTTTGATCAGCCTGCAATCTACGCAGAAGGTCTTTCTAAACTTCTCTATCAAACAAAATTTATTAATCAAATTCAGGTTTGTAGTTGTCCTTATAACCTACAGGAATATCTGAAGACCGGCGAGTTTGATTTGCTGATGTTCAGCTCGAATATGATGGTGTTATCTGAAATCTATCAGGTTACTGAAGAGATGAAACAAAATAATCCCCGCCTGAAAATTATCATTATAGGAAACGATTACGACGTCACTTCCATCCGGAAACTTTTCAACAAAGGAATTACAGCTTATCTGGACAAAAGAAGTTCTTTTGACGAGTTTACAGACTGTCTGCAGGCTTTGGCAACCGGAGAAATTTTCCTTTGCTCTCAGGCCAAAGAAAAGATGATCAGTTTTGTAAGCAACGGCAAAAATTTCGAAGCTACCCAAGCGAAGGATTCACTCACAAAAAGAGAAACAGAAATTCTAAAACTGATCTGCGACGGTCTTAGCAGTAAAGATATTTCCGGGAAACTTTTCATCAGCATTAACACTGTGGAAACACACAGGAAAAAGATTTTGACCAAACTGAATGTGAGAAATTCTGTAGGAATCGTAAAATACGCACTTGAAAACAATATTATAGAATAGATGCTTTTGTTTTTTAAAGCTTACTCAACTAAAAAAGTCAAAACCATTTTGGTTTTGACTTTTTTTTGAAGTATGAAATTATTGTGTTTTATTCCCAATCCGGCATTTCTGCGTCGGTGAAAAGAACTGCACGAGGATAATTTCCGTTGGTAGCCGTGAGGGTAATTTTAATAACATTTCGCACAGAAATATTATCGTTTGAAGTATTCACCAAAATTACCTCAGCATCATTAGGCGAAAATCTTGGATCGAGGTCATTCGTTCCATTCACTTTTTGGCTCATCGCAGAAATATCCTGCTGTGTATTGTTATCAAAATCATAGATGAAAATTCTGGAATCAAGCTGTCTGTACTGAACGTTTTCAAATCCTGCCATATCCCTCGTGTAAAGCAGTTTCTTGCTGTCTGCAGAGAAATTAAGACCTCCTGCTCCACCATTTACTCCACTTAAAACACTTTGAATTACAGTTCCTGACATATTAATGATGAAAACTTTCACTCCATATCCGCTGAGATTATTGGTTTTTAGGGCGATTTTACTTCCGTCATAGCTCCAGTCGCATTCGGAAATAAGGCTGCCATCTGCAGTTGAGTAAATCTGAGTAAGGCCTGTACCGTCTGAATTGATTCTGTACAGTTTATCAAAATTGGCGTAGATCAACTGACTTCCCACTTTATTCCATGAAAAATCAATTTCAGCATTACTAAATCCTGTTGCCGGAAGCGTTGTCACCTGCATCATATCTGAGCCATCCCTTCTGGAGGTAAAGATCTGAAAATTACCGCCTACATTTCTGAGAAAAGCTACTTTGTTGGCATCATTATTCAATCTTGGTCTGAAAGAATTTTGTGAACTGCTTGTTAGGTTAAAGTTCGTATTGGATTCATTGGCAGAAACAATGTGATAATTTCCATTCGAATCTTTTTTCACGTAATGAAATCTGTTGGTAGGCGTCACAACGGTTTTAAATTGTCTTGTTTCACTGAAAACCTTAGGATTTACCCCATCTGAAACTGCTACCTGCCAGAAATAGGTATTGTTGTACTGAAGATTGGTAACGTTATAATTTTTTACTTTAATCCCGTTGATATTCTGAACTACAGTATTATTGGCATTTTTCAAAATTAAATCAAATTTCAGGCTGTCATTTTCGGGATCAGTTGCCGTCCACGATAAATTGAGTGATAACGGTTGCTCAACAGAATTGTCTGCCGGACTTACCAAAAGAGGTATTGAAGGTGAAGAATTTAAACTTGAATCATCCGACATCTCAAAAACTACAGTTACGGTCTGCCCGTCATTTTTCAGGTTAATTCCCTGATAATTGGTTACATAACCCGTGTATTCCGCTTTTACAGAATAATCTCCGACAGGAGCATCGGTAATGGTAAAACTTCCGTCTGTACCTGTAAAAACTGTAGTTGTGGTAGGGCTGGTAGAAATTTTCACATTGGCAATCGGATTGTTGGTTCCTTTTTTTACAACGGTCCCTTTGATGACTGCTTTGGTGCTTTCACCTACAAGATCTTCGCTGCAGCTTGCCAAAACGCCAAGCATTAAAATCAATATATATTTTAATATTTTTTTCATGGATTTACTGTTTTTAAAGGTTTTGCAGATTTTCGGTTGAGGTAAACATTAAGTCCCAAACCAATTCTCACACTTTGATCTTTTCTTGTTCCCTGCACCTTGAAATCCCAATCATCGTTGAAGCCAAGATCGTACTGCGCATTCAATCGTACTGCAAATGTGCGGTTGATGAGGTATTCAAGACCTCCACCAAACTGAGATTTGAAGTAATTTTTGTCCCTGTAAAATACAGAGCCTACACCACCATAAGCATAAGGAGTGAGTTTACTTTTTGGGAGAAGCATGTATTCAACATTTGCATCCATAGCAATTGCCCGTCGCCAGAAGATATTTTTATTTTCAAAAATGAAATAACTTGCATTTCCGTCGATATTAAAATGGTCACTTACGAAATATTTTAAGCCACCTTTTATACCGGGATGCATTTTAGGATTTACATAATCACCACGAATCTGAGTTCCTTCTGCCAATCCGTACATCGACACTTTTGCCCGCTGATTGTCTGCTAATTTTTTACCTAAAACATTCATATCGTTGTCGGTCTGCTCAACATTATAATCAGTAATCAGTTTGGTGAATTTATTGGGATCCTGAACTGTACTTCCCCAGATATTATCTCTCACGCCTTCTACAATCAAACCATAAACTGCTTTTTCAATAGCTTCTGTAACGGCAAGATGCACCGGTTCGTTTTGGGTAATTCCTACCTCAGCTTCCATTAATCTTTCCGTATCAACATACCGGAAAAAACTTCCGCTGATGGCTGTAGAAAGAATGGTTTTTGAAGTGTAAACAGTTTTCAGAATTTCACCACTTTGCGTGGAAACCGCACGGAGATAGACCGTGATTCTGTCCTGACGGTAATTTGTAGAAGCTCCGATTCCGAAATATCTTGCTCCCAAACCGCCTGTAACGACGTTGGTATCGTAAGAAATTACACCTCCTTCAAGAATAATTCCTGCATACAAAAGCGGTGGAAGGTTTCCCGATTCATTGATCTGGCCAGGCATATATTCTTTTCTGGTAGACCGGATAATCTGTCTTTCATTTAAAAGGTTTCCGATATTCTCTCTTTCAATAGGTCTGAACCATCGGCTGTCTTCCAATGCTTTGATGAGAATAGTAGTTGTTCCCTGAGGAATTGCCGTACTCCAGTTGGCTCCGTTATCAGCAGCTTTATATTGACCCGTCTGATCACGGAATTTATAAACTCCCACCACCACTTTATCGTTGGGTTCCGGTAAGTTTTTTATTTTTGAAGTAAAATTGGTGGTTTCACCTAAAGTAGATTTCTCGCTGTGGGAGGGATAATTCAGTAACGAATTGCACCCAATCATTACCAGAAAAAACACAGGTAATACTACCCAAAATTTTGGATATTTGTATGTTGTTTTCATGGTAAATTAGTTTTGTCCGGGAATTACAATTTCAGATTGTTCGCCGGTGCTTGTGTTCAGAATTTTAATCAAAAGACCTCCGTTAGCCTGTGTTACTTCAAGATACATTGAGCCGAAAACGTACGTGCCCGGTTTCAGTTCGCCCTCTCCAAACTGATTTCCAAAAAGTTTTGTGGACAACTGACTTAAAAGCTGTCTGTTTAAACTGTCTGTAAAGTTTGAAAGTGAATTTGAATTGGAAGACAATGATGAAAGACCATTATTGTTGTCAAATTGATTTTGTGCAGCCGCCGAACTCAGCAACCATTGATAATTGAATGTATCACCGCCGAAAGCGGGATTTATGGGTTTGTAAACCAGCTGTTGTCCGTTTACGGAAAAGCCGATTGTTGATAGAAATAATATTGTAGTAGTATAAAAGAGTTTCATTTTTTAAAGTTTTTAGGTTGAACTTCTTAACAATTCATTCTTTGGAAGAATCATTTCTTTGAGAATCTCTAAAGTAGTCTGAGCTTCCTGATTCATCGCTTCCTCATCCGGAGATGTGTTGAAGAGATAAATTTCCTGCTCGTTGTACAATACGGAAATTCTGGTACTCTGTCCTAATCCTGGGATCTCAATGATTTTTACAGTGCCGGGAAATTTCTCATCGGTCTGCAGATACTTCATGTAAAACTGATCGTAGTAGTACTTACCGTTTCTGCTTCTGGTATCGTCTATGGTAAGCCCCGCTAGCTCGATATCGTTTTCAGATAATGATTTTGTACTGTTCTGAGCAATTTTTTCCGGTCGTATCTCTAGACTGTCTTTAGAAATCACCTTATCGCTTTCTTCGTCTTTGATAAAAAGAAAAACCTTGAGAACATCCTGTTTGTCGAGGTTGGTTTTCACCTCAGAAAGTTTTAAAGTTTCTTTTGGTTTTACGACAAATTTGCCTTCCTGTTTGTTGGAAGAGGTGTTGCCACTGGCTCCTCTTTTAATTGATAGCAGAATATAATTTATTGGGTAATGGAAATCTGATTGATTTTCTGCTGTAGCAATTATATTGTAAAGACCGTCTGCGCTTTCTGTAATTATTTTGGCTTGAAAGCCTTTCTCAGTTTTAGTCTGTGAGAGAAAATTACAGTAAAAAAGTATTGAGATTATCCATAGAAATTTAATTTTCATTATTAATAATTTCTGATAAAAATAATCATGTTGTTGTCTCTGATATTGATTTTCATATTTTCTGAGATGCTGTTGCTGCCCACCATATCCACATAGTTTTTGTTGCCTACGGAATTGATGGTTGCCTCACTGGGTTTGTTGGAAGTATTGATGAAAACTGTTTTATTTTCATTCCCAATCTGGCTTATAGAAACCTGCTTAGGATTAAGATCATAAATCTGCACTTCATTATTGTTCCCAATCTGCACAACATTTGAATTGAAACCCGTTGCTGCATTCACAGTAGAATTGCCTACACCAAAAAGCTGTAATACATTCTGAGAATTAAGCTCTTCGAATGAAATATTTTTCTGTGCCTTAAAAAAAGTGCAGAAAAAAAGCAGTGTTGATATGTAAGCCAGTTTTTTCATTTCAAAAAAATATAATGTATAGGAGATTGCTCTCCTATACATTTGAAGAAACTCTAATAGTTAGATTGTGTTACTACAATAGAATTTCCACTACCTTGCTGTACTCCGATATGTGATTGCGTTGTGTTGTATTGAAATACCTTAGCATCGTTTAGGCTACCCCCTTGAGTAGTTGACAAATAGTTGTTGTCACCTTTTTGCTCTGCATAAGATTTGTTATCTGTTCCATTCTGGCTAACGGTAAGATTATTTAAATTCCCAACGTGCTGATAAGTTCTGGATTCGTTACCGCCAACTCCTGCTTGTGTAACAGTAGCAGTATTATTAGAAGTCCACTGGTATGACCATGCTTTATTTAAATCACCAGAATTTTGATTCATGGTTAATGTATTATTGTTTCCAGATTGATCACCATGCTGAGTTCCGTTGGTTCCGTAAGCATTTTGTGCGGCAGTATTGGCATTACCAATTTGGTATAAATTACTTGTATTTGATTCACCACCCTGAATTTGGTCTGCTTTATTCGTATCTCCTCTTTGATAAGCCATTACTGTGTTGCCAGATCCATTCTGAGCCTGAGTAATACGGTTGTCTACAGAATTAGCTAACGCCCCTTTCTCTTGTGTCGCAGTTGCAGAATTGGTCATAGAACCTGTCTGAATCTGAGTCTGCGAAATCGTACTTTTAGGAGTGTTCCAAGCTACACCCTGATCAGTTTGAGTAGCTACGGCAGTGTTCATAGAATTGTACTGACTTTGCACTATCATACCGTCTCTACCACCAGTCTGTGTAGCGGTACTGCTGTTGTTTTTTCCCCAATATTGATTTTGAGTAATGTCAGCATTAGTAGTAGTTTGTGTAGCCTTTACTGTGTTTTTTTCCGCTAAAGACGTTGCAGTAGAGTACTGATTTTGAGTAACTTCATTGGCCCAACCATTTTGATATGTATTTGCGTCGTTATGATTAAAATACTGCTTAGTAGTATTTTCGTTACCTGATTGTCTTTGAAAAACAACTCCTTTGTTATTATCTCCACTTTGCACAAAGTCACTGATATTCTTTGAACTGTTAGGATTTATAGTTCTTCGTTCCTGAGTAACATCTAATGTATTATTACTTCCACTTTGATTAGACTTACTTTCATTACTTAAAGCCTGAGCATACGTAGCGCTCACTGCTAATAGTGCAAAAGCACCGGTTACTAATTTTTTCATTTTTTTTTAATTTTTTATGGTTTTAAACTTCTACAAATCTACTTTTCCCAGCTATGCAAAAAATCATGTCTAAACGGTAAATTTTAAAAATCACTGTTTCAGTTACTTATTACAAAGATTTCAGTCATACCATAGTAACGGTAAACCGTTATATTTTTAACCGTAGAAATACGGTACGTTATTTGAAAAACTTTATCTCGGATTTTCTATCTTATATTATTATTTTTACCCTATGAAAAGTTTCGGAAAAGACCTTTTAAATAAAATTAAAAAGACAGAGCTCAGCGGTGAATATGCACATGGCATTTTTTCACCCCCATCACGTCCTGTTTTTACCTACGAGCAGGTTTTAGAAAAAAATCCAAAATTTGCAGCTGTCAATATTGTGATTTATTTAAAAGATGATGAATGGTATTTTCCACTTATTCAACGTACAGAAAATCAAAGAGACAGACATAGCGGACAAATATCTTTACCGGGAGGAAAAAGAGAAGAACTCGACAGAGATTTTGCCGAAACAGCCATCCGCGAAACTTCCGAAGAAATAGGTTTGGAAAAACCTTACGTAAGAATTATCCGTGAAATGTCACCAATTTACATTCCTCCGAGTAATTTTTATGTTTATCCGTTCATTTCCTATTCCAAAAGAAATCCCGAATTTATTCTTCAGGAAAGTGAAGCTGTGGAAGTGATAGAATTTCCTATCTCTTCATTTTTAAATTTACCCGATACACCCGAACTGATGTCGCTTGATGCCGCCGGCGGGAAAGAAGTTCCGGTAATCAATTTCAACGGATACATCATTTGGGGTGCAACTGCAATGATATTGAGCGAATTCAGCCAATTACTTAAAAAAATGTAACTTTGCACAATCGTTTTTACTGAAGCATGGCCAAAAAAAATATATTTACCGATGCATTCGGAACTCCTTACTTTTTAAAAAGGATTATCATCTTTATTCTCGGTATCGTTTCCTATAGAAGATTTAATGGTTTTAACAAACTTAAAATCACAGGAACAGAGCATTTGGTGGATCTTCCGGATTCCAATGTACTTTTTGTATCCAACCATCAGACCTATTTTGCTGATGTGGCTGCAATGTACCACGCATTTTGCTCGGTAAACAACGGATATTTAGATACCATCAAAAACCCAATTTACCTTCTTAATCCCAAAATCGACTTTTATTACGTAGCTGCCGAAGAGACAATGAATAAAGGGATTTTACCTAAAATTTTCAAAGTTGCCGGAGCAGTTACCGTAAAAAGAACCTGGAGAGCAGAAGGAAAAAATGTCAACAGAATGGTAGACCTTACAGAGGTTGACAACATTATGAAAGCTTTACAGAATGGCTGGGTAGCTACATTTCCGCAAGGTACAACGGCTGCTTTTGCTCAGGGAAGACGTGGAACCGCAAAACTGGTGAAAAACCAGCGACCGATTGTAATTCCAATAAAAATAAATGGCTTCAGAAGAGCGTTTGACAAAAAAGGGCTTCGTGTAAAAGTAACCGGAGTAAAACCAACCATGGAATTCAAAGCGCCACTGGACATTGATTACGACAAAGAAAATTCTCACGACATTCTTCTCAAAATAATGACTGCTATTGAGCAGACCGAAGATTTCAACATCCTTCACACCTACGATGAAGAGCTGAAAGCAGCTAAGAAATCGCAACAGGATAATTCTTAAATTTTAAAAAAAAATGAAAAAAATATTCTCAGTTTTTCTGATACTCACTTTTCTCATTTCCTGTAATACGCAAAAAGCGTTTTCAGAATTCGACTTTAGCTACTCCAAAAGTGGCGGGAAATTGTCTGCCTACGAAAATCTTTTGATAAAAGACAACAAGGTCTATTATTCACTTGAGTCTAATGGGAAGAAAACCAGAAAAAAGTTTAAAATTACTGATGCTGAACTTCAGAATATCGACAAAGTTTTAGGTGAAAATCAATTCAGAAAAATCATTGAAGACCGAAAAAAAATCTACGACAAACCTGCAGTGATTATTACTGTAAAAAAAGGCGAAAACTCCGGAAGCAAAACAGACGCAAGCCTCATAATGGCTGTAGATCAGACCAAATGGGAAAATGTAGTAGAAGTTTTCCAGAAAATCATAGACAACAACGTAAATAAGACAAAATAATTTTGAAAACCCATTTCATTGCCATTGGTGGAAGTGCGATGCATAATTTAGCCATCGCTCTTAAAGATAAAGGATATCAGGTAACCGGATCAGACGATGCTATTTTTGAACCTTCAAGATCAAGACTCGAAAACAAAAATATTCTTCCCGAAGAATTGGGTTGGTTTCCGGAAAAAATCACTTCGGATATCGACGCTGTTATTTTGGGAATGCATGCCCACAACGATAATCCTGAACTGGCAAAGGCAAAAGAATTAGGTTTAAAAATATATTCTTATCCTGAATTTCTTTACGAACAGGCTAAAAACAAAACCAGAGTTGTCATCGCCGGATCTCATGGGAAAACTACGATTACATCAATGATTTTGCACGTCCTCAATTTTCATCAGAAAGATGTAGATTACATGGTTGGTGCACAATTGGAAGGTTTTGACTGTATGGTAAAACTTACCCAAGACAACGATTTTATGGTTTTGGAAGGTGACGAGTATCTATCTTCTCCTATTGATTTACGTTCAAAATTTTTATTGTACCAGCCAAATATCGCCTTGCTGAGCGGTATTGCATGGGATCACATTAATGTTTTTAAAACGTTTGACGATTATATCGAGCAGTTCAGAAAATTTGTAGCAAGCATTACGCCTGGTGGAGTTTTGGTTTATAATGAAGAAGATGCCGAAGTCGTAAAAGTAGTGGAAAATGCTGAAAATTATTTCAGAAAAATGCCTTACAGAACTCCTGAATACGAAATCAGCAACGGAAAAGTTTTACTCAAAACCGATGTGATGGGCGATGTTCCGCTTTCTGTTTTTGGAGCTCACAATTTATTAAACCTTGAAGGAGCAAGACATATTTGCCACACTTTAGGCATTATGGATGAAGAATTCTATGAAGCAATCATGAGTTTTAAAGGTGCTTCAAAACGTCTGGAGAAGGTGGAAAGAAATGACGGCGGAACCCTTTACAAAGACTTTGCACACGCACCAAGTAAAGTAAAAGCTGCTGTAAAAGCGTTCTGCGAGCAGTTTAAAAATGAAAAAAAACATGCTTTTCTTGAGCTTCATACGTATTCAAGTCTGAATCCTGTATTTTTGGAGCAATATGATCATGCGATGGACGGATCGGAAGATGCGGTAGTTTTTTATTCTGAAGACGCTTTGAAAATCAAAAGGATGGAAGCTATTTCTCCTGAATTGATTAAGGAAAAGTTTAAAAATGAAAATCTGAAAGTCTTTACAAACGCTGAAGATCTTCATGAGTACTGGAATACTTTAGATAAAACCGAAGGTGTTTATATGATGATGAGTTCGGGGAATTTCGGCGGACTTGATTTAACGAAATAAGTTTTAGATTTTAAACCATTAAGGTTATTAAAATTTTAAGATAATTGATTAAGATTGTTTGAGTTTCATCAAAGATGAAAATTAAGTTATATGTAAATCAATTAGTATTGATAATTAATAGTTCGAACTTATTAAAGTCTAAATTTATATAAAATTCAAAATCCTTTTCTCATTTGAAAGGGATTTTTTCGTTAAAAGATTCGCAGTCCTGAATAAAATTTTTTAAAATAACTTCCGTAAAATCTTTACTGTATTTTTGAATGGACTGTCCCAGCCAAAGATTGACAAATTCGGCATTTTTGGCTTCTCTTGCAGCGGTTCTGAATGCACCGGTCAGTTTGTTCATGTAAGGATACGGAAGGATGTAAGAAGACTCATCCAGCGTTTTTGTAAAAGTATTTTGAATTCCCCGCGCAAATCTTCCGGAAAAAGATTTCGTCAGAATAATCTCGTCCTCTTTTACTTTAAACAAACGGTGTTTTTCAAAATCTTGTAGGGCACTTTCCTGAGAAGCCAAAAGCATACTTCCAATCTGAAATCCCTGAGCTCCCAAATCTTTTGCAGCATTTAAAGTCTGGGCATTATAAATTCCGCCTGCGTAAATCAGAGGAACTTTTACCGCATCAAAAACCTGCGCTAGTAAAGAAAAACCGCCAATCTGCGGAATATTTTCATCATCGAAACTTCCACGATGTCCACCAGCTTCCCAACCCTGAACACAAATAATGTCGATTCCGGAATTTTCAAGCTCTTTTGCTTCCTCAATAGAAGTGCAGGTTCCAATGACAAGGACGTTATTATTTTTTAGTTTAAGAATACTTTCAGAATCTAAATTTCCAAACGTGAAACTTAAGATTCTGCATTTTTCAGAGATTACTGCATCAATCTGTTCGTGGTAAGAATTTAGTTTAATATCGTCAAAATCAGGTAACTGAACTTGAATATTATTTTCTAAAGCGAAATTTTCCAAAAACATTTTAGTTTTAGAAAAATCGCTTTTCAGTTTTTCATTAACCTCAGGAATTTGATGAACGAAAATATTGACGGCAAAATCACGATTGGTGAGTTTTTTCGTTTTTTGAATTTGTTCTAAAGATTTTTCAGCGGACAAATCTGCCAAAGCCAAAGAACCAAGACAGCCAGCAATATTCGCTGCCGCAGCCATTTCCGGAGTACTTACCCCAAACATCGGCGCCTGAATAATTGGAAATTGAGTACGAAGTTTCTTACTGAGATCGTTTTTTAAATGCATAAAAATCGGTTTCAGTAAAATTAAAAATTTTAAATAAGAATTTCTTGGGTTTAAAATTAATTCTCGGAGTTGGCAACAACCCGGTTTCTTTCTTTTGCCAACATTACTATGGAAATTGCCCCCATAATCATCATTAAAAATAATTGCAGCGGTAGAGATATAAATGAGTAAGTAATGCCCAATTCGCCACCTGCATCGCCATCTTTACCCATGGCGAGAAATAGCGTCATAAAACCATATTTCATGGCAAGATTAAAAGCACCAATTCCTCCGCTGGCAGGAACAATCATTCCTAAAGTACCGACAACAATGATGAAAAAGCCATCAGCAAAGGTAAAATCAGAAGTTTCCGGAAGAGCGAAACAAACCAGATAGGCTGCAAAATAATAGGAAATCCAAATAGCCAAAGTGTAGAAAATAAATTTTCCTTTTTGCTCTAATTTTGAAACGGAGGCAATCCCCTCCCAAATCCCTTTGGCAAAATTAATGAGCTGTGCTTTTTTAAATTTAATCAAATAGACCACAACAGCCACAAAAAGTATAGCCACAAAAATTTTGACAGTCATATAGAAGAATGCAAAATCCTGTACCCCAATCTTCATCAAAAACTCTTCGAAACCGCTTGGAATGTGTTTTTCTGTAGTTGTTTCTTTTTTAGCAGTGACGTAATCATAAAAAGAAATAATGGTATCAAATTTAAAAATTACCGTTAAAAGAAGGAAACCCATCATACAGACAAGATCTATCACTCTTTCCAAAATAATTGTGCCGACAGATTTGCTTACAGGAACTTTTTCGACTCCATACAAAGCTGTAGCACGAGCCACTTCCCCACTTCTTGGGATGGTAAGATTCATCAGATATCCGAAAGAGATGCTCCACAAAGCGTTTGCACTGGAGATTTTGTGACCCATCGGCTCCAACAGCAGATTCCAGCGAACGGCACGAAACCAGTACGCCAACAAACCGAAAACACCGGCGAAAGCTACCCACCAATAATTTGCTTTGGACAGGGATTTTTGAATAGCCTTAAAATCAAGTCCTTTTGTAGCATACCATAAAAAGAAAGCTGCAAAAGCCAATGAAATAAGGATCGTTGTAAAACTTTTGAGGGGACTTTTTTTCTTCTCTTCCATTCGTTTTAGGTAAGAAGATTTGTTTTTTCGTCAGGAAAAACAATTTTTGGCTGGAAATCCCTGGCTTCTTCAGGGCTCATCTGAGCATAAGCAATGATGATGATAATATCGTCACGCTGTACTTTTCTTGCTGCAGGACCATTCAGACAAACCTCTCCGGATTTTCTTTTTCCTTTGATAACGTAAGTGTCAAAACGCTCGCCATTATTCACATTTACGATATAAACCCTCTCTCCTACTACCAATCCGGCAGCATCAATAAGATCCTCATCAATGGTAATACTTCCTATATAATTAAGGTCTGAAGCTGTAACTCTTACCCTGTGAATTTTAGATTTGAAAACTTCTATAAACATGGTGCAAATTTATTAATAATTTTCCAAAATGTAACTCTTTATAACCAGTCAGAAAAGATGATTTTAAACTTATTATAATTAATGAAAATTAACCTATAATACAGTTATATTAAAAGATTTTCAAACATATTTTAATATTCATTAACAAATTATACCGATTTAGGATTTAATAAATTTATAATAAAATTGAATACAATCTGTAAAACATTATGTTTAGGGCATTTGGCACAATTTTAGCCGCTGTAAATGCGTATTTTTCGGCAATTTTCAAATTAGCAAAATGTAACGAATTTTTGAGTTTTATGAAAATTTCAATAAGTTTTATCAAAAAATTTGCACAATATGAAAATTGTATTAAATTTGCTTTTATAACAAACTAACTTTTAATATTACAAATTATGAACAAGTCTGAATTAATCGACGCAATTGCAAAGGATGCAGGAATTACTAAAGTTGCAGCAAAAGCTGCTTTAGAATCTTTTATGACCAACGTAACTTCTACGTTACAGCAGAAAGACGGAAAAATCTCATTAGTAGGTTTCGGCACCTTTTCTGTAGCTGAAAGAGCTGCAAGACAAGGAATTAACCCTGCTACTAAGATGCCAATCAAAATCGCTGCCAAGAAAGTAGCTAAGTTTAAAGCGGGTGCTGAGCTTGCTACTGCCGTTGCCGGTGCAAGTGATAAGAAGAAGAAGAAATAATCACCTGATTATAAAAAATTAACCTCATCGTTTGATGAGGTTTTTTTGTGCTGTAAAAGTAAAAATTAAGGAGCCAAACGTGAAATTTGCCAGTCTAAGTCTTCCAACCGGTATATAATTCTATCGTGTAAACGGTTGGGTCTTCCCTGCCAGAACTCAATTTCGTAGGGTTTTGCAATATAACCGCCCCAGTTTTCGGGTCTGGGGATTTCTTTATCTTTAAATTCCTCCTGAAGATTTTTTAGTTTTTCTTCAAGAAACTCACGGTTGGGAATAATTTCGCTCTGAGGTGAAACCGCCGCTCCCAACTGACTTCCTTTTGGTCTGGAATGAAAATATCCGTCGCTTAAATTCTCAGCAACACGCTCTAGATCTGCTTTAATGATAATCTGTCTTTCCAGTGACGGCCAGAAAAAATGAAGACAGGCTTTATGCGTTTTCTCAATAGACTTTCCTTTTCGGCTGTCGTAATTGGTGTAAAAAACAAAACCTTCGTGACTGTAAGATTTCAGAAGAACCATTCTGCTCCTCGGGCAACCGTCTGCTTCTACCGTAGACACAGACATTGCGTTGGATTCTGATACCGCAGGATTGTCTGTAGCCTCCAAAAACCAGTCTCTGAACTGCTCAAAAGGATTTTGTTTAATCTCATTTTCAATAAGTTGTGATTTTTCGTAAATTTTTCTCCTGTCGTGCAGATTTTCCATAAAAAATTTTTATTACATTTGAGTATGAATTACGCTTACAAAGGTAAAATATTAATCTCTACACCTGATATTTCGGGCGATATTTTTTCCCGGTCTGTGGTGCTCATAATCGATCACGATGAGAGTGGAAGCTTTGGGCTTATTCTCAACAAAAAAAATTCCAAAATAAGCACACGGTTCAAAAGCCTTTTTGAATTTAAAATCGATGTTTACGATGGCGGTCCCGTGGAAAATGATAAGGTTTTCTTCATTATCAAAGGTGAAAAAGTTACCGAAAACTATTCCGAAATTACAAATGAGTTTTATCTTACCGAAGATGTGGAAAATGTAATCGCCTCTGTTTTGACCAACAAACTCAGCGTGAATGATTTTAAGATATTTTCAGGATATTCCGGCTGGTCTGCAGGTCAGTTGGAGAATGAAATATCAAACAAAGTCTGGACAGTTGTGGATGTTTATAATCTGGATTACACGCTGCCAAACGATCAGACTTTGTGGAAATCTATTATGCAAAATCTGGGTGGTGAATTTCTGCTTTGGGCTAATTCGCCTGAAGATATTTCAATGAATTAGATCTACAATAGATTGAAATTCAAATATTAACATTTTTTTAAGTAGTTTTTAACGCAGTTTTAAGAAAGGTTTCACGTTATTTGGATAAATAAAATTCTAATTGGAATGAAGGCACTTAAACTTTTTGGCTGTGCTCTTTTTGCAGCATCTTTTTTATCTTTCACACCTCCCAATAAGAAAATCATCATTCTTGATGCAGGCCATGGAGGAAATGATCTCGGGACTAACAGAGAAAATATTTTCGAAAAAGATCTGGTTCTGAATATCGCTCATGAAATCGTAAATCTCAACAAAAAGAATGAGAACTATGAAATCATTATGACGAGAACTGCTGATGAAAATATTTCCTTAGCAGAGAGAACAGAAAAAATCAACCGACTGAATCCTGCTGCCGTTATTTCACTCCACATAAATAGCACTGCAAAGCCTGAATCTCTAAGATCAGGACATGAGATCTTTACCCAATCTTCTGAAGAATCAAAAAATTTAGCGAAAATTATTTCTAAAAATCTTGGTGAATGTAATATCGAAGAGAAAAATCTTCATATATTAAGGGAATCGAAATCTCCTGCTGTGTTGGTTGAGCTAGGCTTCATCAACAGTACAAAAGACAGAAAATACCTGTCGAGCGAAGAGGGACAGAAAGAGGTTGCGGCTAAGTTTGGAAAGATTTTCAGCGATTTATAAATTTAAAAATACAATTCTGACCAGCTCAGAAAAAAACCCGGTAAAGGACTTGAAACGTTGTTTACCGGGTTTGTCAATTATCAGAAACCAGCTTTCCACTGATTTACCAATGCTGTAAATCTTGAGTTGGTGAAGGTTTTATTTCGAATTTTTCCGACTGAAAAAATTCCTTTTTCATCGGAAATTAATAAGATCTCTTCCGCTTTTTGAGATTCGAAAGCAATCATTTCGCTTTCCTGAATCGTTACCAGTTTATTTTTATCTAAAAACGTTACAAAATTTTCAAGCAGCGGCGAAATGTAAGCACCTTCCGTATGTTTTGGGATTTTAATGGTGTCTTCTTCCAAGAAAAGAAGATTTCCCAATGTGGTTCTGGCAATTCTCTTATTGGGATTCAGAAAAATCACATCATCCAAATCATTTTCTTCAGCGTAAATGCTTCCATAAATATTTTCAGGAGAATGCACTCTGATATTGCTTAAAAGATTGGTGTTGACGTTGATTTCTTTAATCAGATCCATTTCAAGTGACCGTTGATGAATGTCTAAAACATCATTCACTTCCGAAACTTCGTAAAAATAAGAAACGGAAGATTTTGAAAGCGTTATTCCATCATTATTTCTGAAAGCCAAAAAATTGATGATTCCGTTTGGTACAGATTTTCCCTGAATAACTTCGGTATTGAAAAGATTCTGAAAAAACTCTAATGTATAACTTAAAGGAATATTAAGTCTCATTTTCCGCATGGATGCCATTAAAAAGAAATAGCATTCTTCATCGATAATCAGCTTGGAATTTCTGATAAAAAAAGAAACTTTCACGGCATCACCCAAAGTAAAAGCTCTGTTGGCTTCTTCCATCGCACCGGAAGTAAAAGTATAATTTTTCAATTTTTCTTTGATTTAGCTAAAAAAATAATGAACGATAAATCGTTCATCAGTTTTATCCATTGATATTTTATTCTTAAGCAGCGCCTAATTTTATTCTGAGATTTTCGATCAGATTTTCCCAGTACATTGCGTTTTCTTCCTCATCTCCTTCTTCGCAGAAATCGGTAATATTAAGAGCTAAATCTTCTGTAATATCATCAATTGTAATGGTCATTTCAAAGAAATTTTTGGTTCCTTCATCCTCTTCCCATCTGAAACGCACAAAACCTTCAGGCTTATATCTGATCAGCGTAGCCTTTTCAGCAGGACCACCGCCCCAGCTGAAAAAGAAATCGTCTCCCTTCTCTACCACATCCTCTGCAAACCATTCTGACAAGCCCTCTGCTGTAGCCAGATATTCATATAAAATCTCTGACAGACAGTGCATTGGAAACTCATAATGGACTTTATTTTTCGCCATATATTCTCTGTTTTAATCGTGTCGCAATATATAAATTAATTTTTTTATTTAACAAAACAGAGGTTACTTTTTTATAAAAGGTTTATGATTTTTATCATAACACTTTGCAAAGCTTTTACTGACGGTTAATTTTCATTTAAAGCTTCCAGAATAACCGCACATCCTTCCCTGATTTCATCTTCAGAAATCGTTAATGGTGGTGAAATTCTCATGTATTCATTTCTGTAAAGCTGCCAAAAAACAATCAGACCTTTTTCCATGCATTTTTTAGCAATATGAATTGTGAAGTCAGGTGAACCTAAATTTACGGCAAGCATTAAACCTTTACCGTTGATATTCTTAATTTTAGGATGAACCAGAAGTTCTCTGAAAAGTTTTTCTTTGGCATCAGTCTCATTCATCAAACCACTTTCCAGAACTTCTTTTAAAGTAACGTGACTTGAAGCTGCAATCAGCGGATTTCCTCCGAATGTTGTAATGTGACCCAGTTTAGGTGAGTGAGACAACGTCTCCATAATTTCTTTGGAAGTCATAAAAGCACCTACCGGAACGCCACCGCCCATCCCTTTACCCATCACGAGAATATCTGGAACAATTCCAAAATGTTCGAAGGCAAATAATTTTCCCGTTCGTCCAAAGCCCGGCTGAATTTCATCTAAAATTAAAAGAGCACCAACTTCTTCACAACGTTTTTTAAGATTTCTAAAATAGTTCTCCGAAGGCATCAGAAACCCTGCTGCTCCCTGAATTGTTTCGGCAATAACACAAGCTGTTTTATCCGTGATTTTAGAGAAATCTGTTTCATTATTAAATTCAATAAAATTCACCATCGGCAGCAATGGTCGGAATTCTCTTTTGTGATATTCATTTCCTGCAACAGAGAGTGCACCGTGGGTATTGCCATGGTAAGCGTCTTTCATGGAGATAATTTCCTCTCTTCCGGTATATCTTTTTGCTAATTTTAAAGCACCGTCAATGGCTTCTGCACCACTGTTGACAAGGTAGGTCACTTCCAAAGGATCAGGAACGGATTCTGCTAAAAGCTGACAAAGCGCAACCGGTTTTTCCTGAGCATATTCTCCGTAAACCATGACGTGAAGGTATTTTTCTGCCTGCGCTTTAATGGCACTGACGACTTTCGGATGAGAGTGCCCCAAAGTATTGGCAGAAACTCCGGCTACAAAATCAAGATATTTTCTGCCGTCGGTTCCGTAGATGTAACTTCCTACTGCTTTTTCAACTTCAAAACCTGCGGCAAACTGCGTAGTCTGTGCCTGATATTTAAAAAATTCCTTTTGCATGATTTTATTTAAAAATGGTTGGGCAAAGATAATAAGATTGGGAGGAAAGTGTTTTAGAAATTGGGAGATAATAAAAGCTCCGAGATTGGTTTTTTAAAAGAAAAGCCGCACGAAAGGATTCGTGCGGCAGCGGAGATGGCCATACTGCTTTAGGTTGTATTTGGGTCATCTCATTCAGTATTTTTGAAAATGGTTGACCAATATAGTTTGCTTTATTTACTTCGAATTGTTTTAGATAGCTTAAAGTGTCCAGCCTTTCCTTGTTTTGAATATAAGTAATATTTTTTTCTCAAAGTTCTTTTTTTTCTTACCTCCACATAACCCACCCGTTACAGTAATTACTTTTGTTGTATCTATTTGTGCAAAAGCCTTATGAGAAAATCCCACAAGGCAAATAATAATTAGAAGTTTAAAAGCTGGTTTCATCGATATACTTTAATGTCTTTCATGATTTTGTTGCCATAGAAAGACTTTTCATCATTAGTAAAATAAAAATGATTTAACTGTTCATAGTATTTTGTGTCAGTTCTTGTGAGCGGGGACTGCATGTAATTTAGGTTATTTACCTGAATAATCAGGGTTATCATATCCTCTCACACCGATAAACTTAATACTTTCAATCTTCATATTTGAAAAGAATTGCAAAAAAGTATTGTTCCATTGTCCGTGACTTTGCAGAGTCATATCTTTAATCTGACTGGGGATTTCACTTTCAAACGTTATGGCAATCCAAGGGTACTGATAATCGTATTTTGATGCTGCAGCCCAAAATTCTGAATCCGCATGGTAAAGATGCAGAACATAATATTTAGGTGATGTATCACTTTTAGAAAGGCATCCAAAAGCAACAATAGGAATATTTTTGGTGATTAATTCATTATAAAAGTTAGAAAAATTCTGCCCGTAAAACTGTGTTTTGTATGGTACAATTGAATTCATTTTAGGTACGACATCATTATAAAAAGTTATGTAGTCACTCGTTGTTTGTGCTTTGCAGTTACTGAAAAGAACTGCAAGCATAATAAGGAATATTTTGGTTGTTAATTTAATTTTATATTTTTTTAAGTGTTAATTTAAGGGCATTTTGAGATTTTCACCCCTTCTTTTTTAGCTCCTCCACTGTAGGGAACTGTTATTTCCTGTACATTCGCAGTGATTTTTTTTAAATTGCCGTTACTGTCTACAAGAGCAATGCTTAAGCCTGTGTTATACTTTTCCAAAATATACGCCATTGCTACTGCACGATCTGAATAGTCTTCTCCTGATGAATTTTCTGATCTGCCTGATGTATAATGGTCAACAGCAGTGTAATAATCTTTTCCAAGTTTACTGTCGCTTTTAATTGAATGATTTATTTCATCGTAATTCTGGTCTCTGGGATGTTGCGATAAAAAATCTGCAATCATGGAAGCATCGTTTAGCACCAAAGCATATACTTCTGGGCTACCATCTCTTGTGCCATATACATATCTGTATTTCAAGTGTAGGTTTGTAGCAATTAAGCCTAAAAAACCGTACAAGTCTCCACCCGAAGGTGATCCAAATCCACCTGCGTGAGAATGACCGTCTGCTACATAATTGCCTGACGGCAATATTGCATTGCTTAAATCGGTTTGAGAGGATGTTCCTTCAACTAAATTGGAATAGCTATAAGTAGAATTACCAGTATCACCAATTTTAAGTCCGTACTCAAGAGGAGCTGAAACTTTACCTCGTAATACATCATCCATTTGTGTCTTTACTGTAGGATGTTTCAAGACGTTATTTGCGTTGGTTATTTGTGCTTTTGTTTTTTTACATGGATCATCAATTAAATCCCCATCGTCACCGGTACCTGTACTGCCACATGCCGGCATCATTCTGTAGAAAACATTGTCTAGTGCACAAGGGTCTTTTGGTGGTGGATTGCCAAAAGTACCGCCACCTCCACCGCCTTGCGGTGGTAGGTCATATATAGGAAAAGGTATATCACCGTTACCGTCATCTAAAATAATATGTGTACATTTATGCTTTTTCAGACATGTAGTACATTTATCACATTCTTCCCAAGATTTATTTTGTTTGCAGTTCCACGTAACAAGGCATTGAGTAACAATAGTTTTATTGTTTGTGTTTTCATGTTCCACGTGATGATCACTTGAAGTAATATCAAGCCTGTTATATTCGCCCTTTGTAGCATCCTGAAATAAATCTTCCGGAATATTGGTAAAATTCTTTGTTCCGAACGTATGCTGGTCCAGCATAAGGAAACTACCTAGAAGAGACTCTCTCATGTTTTGCTCATAACGTTGATCATTGATAATCTTTTCCAGTGCCAGGTTATCAATATTTCGTAAATCGTTTACTCTGGAATTTTCATCAACATTTACAAAAAGAGCAGAGCTTATGGTATTATTATCGAAAGAAAGCGGAATTATCAACGAGGTTTTTATTTCAGTGCCAAAAACCATCATCTTCTCCCAAATTGGCATTCCTTCTTGATCGGGCATTGTTGCCAAAAAATTACGCTCTTCGTTGTAAGCTTCCAGAACTCTCACATAATCTACTCCGCCACGATTGGCAAGCCCTCCGGAAGAAGAATGTTTAAAAAATTCGGAATTGTTTCGTTTGGGATTGTTTTCAGCAAGATTAAAGTCTTCGCTACTGCATTGCCATAAAATGCAAACCAGTGCTGCCATCATCATGCTAAGCCATCTGCGCCTGTGTGTGTGTGTGTGTGTGTGAATTTAAGGATTTTGTTTTTCTCATATTTGAAATAAATTTAAGTTTCATCGTTTGATTCACAAAAATAGGATATTTACGGTTTTATACAATGGTTTGTGAATTTTTATTCAAATTAAAGAGAATAATTTCAGAAATTATTACATGTTTCGTTAGAATCTATATCTAAAATACAATTAATATTTCTGAAAAATGTATTATTTAGATTCTTTCAGAATGACAAAGAAGCTGCTGAGCTCAAAAAAAATCTAATATTAAATCTTGATATTCTAATGAAGTCTTAAACAAAAAAATCAGAGCCAAAAGCTCTGATTTTCTATATTTATTTACGTACTCTTTTCGGTTTTTTTGCTTCTTCTTTTGCCTTGGCATCATCGGTGATCTTTTTGGCGGTATCGTACAGCGTAGTTTCGGGTTCATATTTTATTTCCTCATAATTTGGTGTATCTACGAGAATATCCTGCCATTTCCGTATTCTGTCTTTGGTGTTCCAGTTGAAATCGGGAAATTTCCGTTTGGAAGGTTCTATCATACTCATGGGGTACGTGTCGTCTGTAGCGCCGATGTTGCAGGATAGAATCTGAAGTTGCTGCTCTTCAAATAAAGCACCGATAATTCCACACGATGAAAGGTTGATCCCGATTCTGACCGGCTTTTTCGTTGCCGAATCTACATCATCCACATAAGCAATAGACTGTGCATTTCCAATGACCCTAACTTCTTTTATTTTTCCTTCTTCGTAGAAAACAGACATCAGCTTACCTTTTACCTGGTTAAACTCATCTTTCATATTTAAAGAATCTGCTTTACTGATGGCTAAGGCATTTCCTATAACTTTCAATGAATCCAGATTTTCGTTTTCAGAGTTGAAATACGCTTCAACTTTATCACCTGTCACCTGTTTCTGATCACTCCAGAGAATAGGATCTTTGTACATGTGCATAATGCCGTCGGTCTCGTCGAACGCAATAGAATCTGCTCTTCCCTGCGCATTTGATTTGTAAATTCTCGCTTTCTTAAATGCTCTGATAAAACTTTTCTTTTTGGTAGCATCTGCCGTGTCAGGCTTCTGGTAAGAAAGAATTTTTTCTGAAGCAAAATAGATGGAATCTTTTTCTAAAATCTTCACTGCATAAGGCGATTTGGTCATCATAGAAGAATCTTTTTTCTCGTAAATTTCGCCATAGCCTCCTTTGATGTATCTTTTTTCTAAAGGATCGTCTAAAGTTACATTTCCCGTTGCAGTTCCAAAACCTGAAAGTTGGTTGAAGTACATTTCATCTCCGGTAAGGATTTTATCGTTGTAGTAAATTCTGGAATTTTTATTTAAAAAAGCTTCCTTTGAATTCATTTTATACGTTCCGTTTTCGGTGTAGATTCTGTTTTTGCGATTCTTTTTATTGATGATATTGGTAGGCCCTTTAATGTCTACCACATTGGTATTTTGGTTCTGAACAACGTTTATTCCCTCTAAAATATAATCTTTGTCTTCAATCTTCACATTATCTGTAAGATTTATCGCTCTGGTTGTAAGGTTGTAGGTTGCAGATTTTGAATAGGTAACGCTTTTACCGTCATTGATTGTTCCTCCAGTATTGTAATACGCAAGATTCGCGACCCTGTCGTAGTACAAGGTTTCAGTTTTGATGATGGTGCCTTTAGAATCATTCAGAACAACGTTTTTTTTGGCAACACCTTTTTGGGTATTACCATCGTACTCCATTTCTGACGAGGTGATTACTGAGCCATCGGGATTTTCCAGCCTCGCATTGCCAATAGCTCTGGCAAAGTTTTCTTCTTCGTAAATAACGATGATATCAGCACTTAAAATAGATCCCTGATGCTCAACTTTCACATTTCCTTTCAGCGTCTGATTACCATCATATATTGTTGGGTCTTTGATGATTTCATCTGCATTGATGATTTTCACCTTCTTTCCAGGACCGGATGGTGTCTTTGCAGATTTGTTTTGTAAAAAAGGATCTTTTTGTACAGGTTTAGGTTTTTCCTGTGCCTTAAAAAATACAGCAAGGAAAAGTAACAAAAAACAGAATATCTTCATTAATTAATCATTCTTAGTACCGTAAAAATACAGCGAATGAGAATCAATTTTTACGCCAAAAGCCTGCTCAATTGCTTCTTTAATCCCCTGAATACGAGGATCACAAAACTCTATAATCTCCTGAATCTCTTTGTCTGAATCTTTTTTGTAGATCACCAAATGGTCATGCTGCTTATCAAAATAAGATTTCTCATAAGAAGATGAAGTTAAAGTTTTTTCACCAAACTGATGCTTACGGATCAGCCCTGCATCAAGGAAAATCTCAATTGTATTGTAGATTGTGGCTTTTGAAACATGGTATTTTTTCTGCATCATAAGCAGGTACAAATCATCAACATTGAAGTGATGATCCATACTGTAAATTTCCTCTAAAATAGTGTAACGCTCAGGTGTATTCCTGAAGCCTTTTTCTAATAAATAGTTGCGTAAAACATCTTTTATCAGCGTTATATTTTTTTCTTTCTGTAAAGTATCCATTAAAAAATTTATACTACAAATTTACCGATTTTTTATTGAATAGAAAATCGGTTATTTTTGATGAACTTATTTTAAGAATCATGACGTTCAAACTTCGCCTGCTGAATTCTGTCTTTATTGGCTACTGCTTCTTCGGTGAGCGGTGCAGATTCCACCACTACATTGTGTGATGTAACACCCCACGACTTGAAATCATCACTACCGATATATTTCACGAAGTTGTAAATATTGAGCGTAATTTTATTTTTCACCGTAAGAAGCATATCGTTGATATAGGTATTATCGATGATTACATATTTCAGATCTGGCGGAATGTTATATGCTCTCAAAGATGGATGACTGCTTCGTGAAGGGATTGTACCGTCTGCCATCAGATCTTTCAGAACCATATTAAAGTAATCGTTGATTCTTCTGTCTTTTTTAAATCCAAGAAGGAAATTCACTTTGAAAATAGTTCCGGGTAAAATCTCATCCACTGTATATTTAAAAGTATAAGGATCCTCCTGATTAACGATACTTAAAATAAAATAATGATCTGCTCTTTTCGGCTGTTTTTTAATGATGGAATAGATGATTTTAGATTCCACCTCATCATTTTTCTTAGCTCTGGAAAGATAAGCGAGATTCGTACAATATTTCGGAATTGTATTATCCAGCTTCATGTCTTTGATGATTTCTACGTACTTACTGATTTTTACGTACTGAGTAAAGGTAGCCTTCAAAAGTCGGCCGTTGTACCAGGCATACATACAGACTGCGATAAATCCGCCCAACACCATTGTCAACCATCCGCCATCCATAAATTTGATGACGTTGGCATAAAAGAAACCGGATTCCAAAATGAAATAAGTAGCAGCGAAACCGATAATGAAAATTTTATTTAATCTTGTACGGCTGAGCCAATAAGTCAATAGAATGGTTGTCATCAACATTGTAATGGTTATGGTAAGACCGTACGCCGCTTCCATCTTTTCAGATTCCTGAAAGAATACGACAACGATGAAACACAAAATCATTAATCCCCAGTTTACTTTAGGAATGTACATTTGGCCTTTTACCCCAGATGGGTATTCGATGTGCTGATTTGGCCAGAAAGAAATAGACATTGCTTCAGAAAACATTGTAAATGAACCCGTAATTACCGCCTGACTCGCAATGATAGCAGCTAAAGTTGCCAAAATTACTCCAGGAAGAACAGCCCATTCCGGCATAATACCAAAAAACGGATTGGTACCGGCATATACTTTTTCATAATTATCTAAAAGCCAAGCTCCCTGACCAAGATAGTTCAGAATAAGCATTACTTTAACGAAAACCCAACTGAACTGAATATTTTTTGCTCCACAATGCCCCAAATCTGAATATAATGCTTCTGCCCCTGTCGTACAAAGAAACACAGCACCCATAATCACGATTGCACTTGGCGAATGCGTGATCAGATTATACGCATACATCGGATTGAAAGCTTTTAAAATTTCAACATGATCAAAAATATGCATGAAACCAAAACCTCCCAACACCAAAAACCACGTTACCATCACAGGTCCGAAAAACTTCCCGATAAAAGAAGTGCCGAATTGCTGTACGACAAATACAATAAAAAGAATGATTAAAGTAATGGTTACAACAGGCGTTTCCGGATTATAGATTTTCAACCCTTCTATGGCTGACATTACCGTTAGTGACGGCGTAATGACACTGTCTGCAACCAATGTTGAGGCACCGATGATCGCCACTACATAGAGCCATTTTTTCTTAAGTTTTTTGACTAAGGAATATAAAGCCAAGATACCACCTTCACCTCTGTTGTCGGCTTTTAAAGCAATAATTACGTACTTGACCGTAGTCTGCAAAGTAAGCGTCCAGATGATACAGGAAAGTGCTCCTTCAATATAATCATTGATTGACATGGATGAGCCTCCACCCTTCCGTGCATTTACAATGGCCTTCATTACATACAAAGGCGAGGTTCCGATGTCCCCGAATACAATCCCTAAAGAGACCAAAACCCCAACAAAAGAAAGCTTTTTGAGATCAATATGATGACCGCCTTCTGTAACTTCTGCCATATCAGCAATTTTAATTTTAAACGGGCAAATTTATACTAAAATTATAACCCGAAGAATTTTTATCGATGAATAGAATAAATGAAAAAACTTCCTTTCGGAAGTTTTTTTCTATAATCGTTTAATATTTACTTAACGTACATTGCGTTTTTGATTTCCTCTTTCACTTTTTCAAGTTTCGGGAACCATTCTGCAAACAGAGCTGATGAGTAAGGAGCAGGAGCATCAGGAGTAGTAATTCTCTTGATTGGAGCATCCAGATAATCAAATGCTTTTTGCTGAACCATATACGTAATCTCTGAAGATACTGAACCAAACGGCCATGCTTCTTCCAAAATTACCAATCTGTTTGTTTTCTTTACTGATGTTAAAATCGTTTCGAAATCTAGAGGACGAACCGTAATTAAATCGATTACTTCTACAGAAATACCTTCTTTAGCCATGTCTTCAGCAGCCTGAAGAGCTAGTTTCATGATTTTTCCGAAAGAAACCAAAGTTACATCTGTCCCTTCTCTTTTGATATCAGCTTTTCCTATTGGTAAATAATATTCTTCTTCAGGAATTTCCATTTTGTCTCCATACATCTGCTCAGATTCCATGAAAATTACCGGATCGTTATCCTGAATTGCAGATTTTAATAATCCTTTTGCATCGTAAGGATTTGAAGGAACCACAACTTTAAGACCAGGAATGTTTGCATACCAGTTTTCGAAAGCCTGAGAGTGTGTTGCTCCCAACTGACCTGCAGAAGCTGTAGGACCACGGAAAACGATTGGGCAATTCCACTGTCCACCACTCATCTGACGGATTTTTGCAGCATTGTTGATAATCTGATCAATCCCAACAAGAGCAAAGTTGAAAGTCATATACTCTACGATTGGACGGTTTCCGTTCATCGCAGCACCCACTGCAATACCTGTAAAACCAAGCTCAGCAATTGGTGTATCGATTACACGTTTCGCACCGAACTCATCCAGCATTCCTTTAGATGCTTTGTAAGCACCGTTGTATTCTGCAACTTCCTCACCCATTAAAAAGATAGATTCGTCTTTGCGCATTTCCTCGCTCATTGCCTGTGCAATCACCTCACGAAAAGTATATTCTGCCATAGTAATTTTAAAAATTTAGATACAAAAATAATGTTTTTATTTATTAATCGAAAAAAAAGGCTTCTTTCAATATTAATTTTTAGGAAAAATTATCTGAAAAACTTCCATTTTGGGATAATTGCCAGCATTCCGAAGCCTGTAAACAGAAAAAGATTGGTAACATCTGAGTACAAAAATGTAGAAAGATAATAGTTGTGCATAAAGAAATGCATCAACAACATGAAAGGGAATAAAAAAATTCCGATTTTTCTGTAGAAAAAAATCAGGACAATTCCTAAAATCATCAATATATCAACAGAGAAAATCAAATAAAAATAACCTTCAGGAATATTTAATGTTTTATGTTGCAGATATTCATCAAAATCGAGCCCGATTCCCATAAATGTAAACAGCATCAAAGAAGCCAATGCTAAAATAAAACCCCAGCCTTTTTTTGGGTCTTCATCGAAATAACTGTATTCTTTATATTCCTTTTCCATGGTGCAAAAATAAAGAACTTATGAAAAAAATCATAAGTTCCTTTGAATATTTATATCGTTAAAAAAAATTAAATCGAGATTGCGTTGATCAATCTGTTTTTGTCGCTAAGGAATTCTTCCATAGAAATCATACTCTCAGTTCTCATAACATCTTGAATATCATCTATCTGATAGATAATTCTCTTGGCATCGTCTGTATTTTTAGCTCTTACTTTACAGAAAATATTATATTTTCCTGAAATTACGCTCGCTTCAATTACATTCGGTAATGTAGAAAGTTCTTTTAAAACCTCCTGCGTACGGTTTGATTTTGTTAATAAGATACCGATGAAAGCTGTGAAGTGATAATCTAATTTACCATAATCAATGCTTAGTGATGATCCTAGAATAATACCCGCATCTTCCATTTTCTTTACTCTTACGTGAATTGTACCTGCAGATACATCCATCTGCTTAGCAATTTCCGTAAAAGGCATTCTTGTGTTTTCTACTAAGAAGTCAAGAATCTTCTTGTCTATTTCGTCCAGTTGATAGTTCATAATAGTGAAATTATATTTTTCCTAAAAAATCCATAAATTTTTTACAAAATTAGGAAAAATTATTTAACTGAAAAAAAAATATCAAATATTAACTATAATTAACAGATATGATAAAAATCATTATGATTTTAGGATTATTTCTTTGCTGAAATTACGGAATCTGTTTTTACCGAGTCAATCTTAGCTGGTGGTTTTTTATCTTTTTTCTTCTTTTTAAAGAAAGAATTAAAACTTTTACTCCAGACAATACCGCCACCATACGCCTGATTTGCAGAACCGTTGGTAATCACTGTTCCGTTGCCCATTCCAATGTTGGTAGGTTTGGAATACCCTCTTAAAATAAGCGTTCCGTCATTCTTTTTAGAAATATCATATTCAATAGAGCCTTCACCGGACAAATAATTCTGGGTAGTTCCTTCGGTCTGATTTAAAGGAATTCCAAGACCTGTTTTAACTTCAATCCTAGGTGAAAGGGCAAAGCTCAAACCTGCATTGGCACGGTCTCCTGTATTGGATCCTACATCACCCCGCACATAATTTAAATCTATCTGAAACTCACTGCTCATGGTATTAATGATAGATCCAAGCTGCTTCAAAGCCAAATTATATCCTGATGACTGCGCCAAGCCTGCGGCATCTAAAGCAACAGTACTACTGGTTGTATTAAAACTGTTTAAAAGAAGAATAGAACCAAACTGCAAAACATCTTCCCCTTCTGCCTGATTAATCCTTGTTGCCAAAGCCTCTTTCACCTGACTGGAAACATCTAAAGCCGTTACTCCCAATTTTACATCAGGATCATTTAATGTTCTCGTAATTTTAGCCTGAAGCAATACACTGATTGGCCCTACCCCCATATTTAAATATTCTCCAGCATTGGAAACCATCCTCACATAGTTGGCGGTAATATCCAGCGTTGGTGTCATTGCATTGCCATCCCAACTAATACTGCTTCCTTTCTGAATCTGGAAAGTTCTGTTCAGAATTGCTTTTGAGACGAAAGTTCCGTTTTCTACGATATAATCTCCACTGAGTTCGATATTTCCAGTGCGGCTCATTTTGAACCTCAAATCATCGGCAACCCCTTTTACATTGATATTTCCTACATCATCACCTACCAAAACATTTACATTGGTACCTTTATCAACATCAAGAGTAAAATCGATATCCATATTGGCACCACTCTTTTTCTTTTCTTCCAAAACAACGAATCCGCTTTTGTTTTCCTGAAGGAATCTCAGCATTTTAAATTCTTCCACATTGGAAGTAGAAGCAGAATTAAAGGTAAAATTACTTCCATTCAACGCTTTCATGTTTGGAGTAGAAATACTTAAACTGGAAACAGGACCATCCACGAAAAGTTCGCCCTGACCGTACACCCTTCCCCAAAAGAGATCATAATCTTTCTGTGTGGTATCAAGCATCAATAAATTATCTGCTCTCATCAGCAACGAAACCCCCATCGAAGACAGTGTTTCAAATCTGATCAATCCTGAAATTGTTCCTTTAGAATTGGCTCTGCCATCATGTACACCAATATTGTTCAGAATTGCCAGACCTTTCGTTAAATCAATAGTGGTGTTGTCAAAAGAATAATCAACTCCGGTAAATAGAAGTTTTAAACCGAAATCTTTTAATGCAATATTTCCGCTGTAATCCAGGTTTTTCATCGTTCCGTTGATTTTTAAATCTCCGGTTGCTTTACCTCTCATATTACCAAAAACGGTTTGTACAAACTGCTGTGTGAAAGAAAGATCAAATTCATCCAATTCCGCATTCAAATCGATGGTTGGTGTCGAAGAATTGTTATTAACCGTTCCTGTAAGATGAAGGTTATTGTTTCCGATAATCCCTGCGGAAGCTACTTTCACATCAATATCATAAACATTTAATGAAAAACTATTGGTTGCAGAAATGGTAATATCGCCCATATCGTTTCCGTTCATCATAATATCATCCACCGTGAGATCTACCAATGGCTGGAGCGTGTTCTGATCCATTTTTATTTTCACATTACCATTGGCCAAACCTTTAATATCCATTGTATTACCGTTTGGAGTCATCTCAAGAATTTTTCCAATGGCAAAATTGCTGACATCAGCATCTACGTAAAAATCTTTTGCAGATTTAAAGGTTGATTCATTAATTTGAAGTGAGCTTTCATCAGAAAAAATCCTCAGATTCCGTATTTCAAAATCGGCTGTTTTTTTCCTGTAAGTAATGGAATGATCAAGAGAAGGATTAGTATCAACCGCCCATTTCACATTGTTAAAATTAACCTCAGTTGGTTCAAACCTGAAAACATAATCTCCAAATTCATTGCTGGACTGGTTAAAATTTACTGTATAATTTTTCAGATTATCGTCTTCTTCATCCTGCGGACTTCCATGTTTAAAGCTTGTAGCTATTTTCAGCAAAGAATTATTTTCGTTTTCACCTGTAATTGTAATGTCTTTGAGGATATTCTGATTGTACTGCAGCCTATTGATTTTTGCAAAAATCTGCTGATCCAGACTTGCTGTATTGATTCTTACCTTTACACTGTCTATCATCGCACTGTCACGGGTAATCACAAGACGGTCATTGATTTTATAATCAGAATTTGCTTCAGCCAAGGTACGGTCTGCTTCCGTAATTTCCTGCTGCTTTGTCATCACATATTTCATGGAGGCAGCATCTAAGTCTAAAACTAAATTATTGCTATCCCCATCATATTCTGCAGAAACTTTTGCCCCTTGTGAAAGCTGAAGGTCAGGCATAAAAAGTGCCACTAAACCTTGCTCAACATCAAAATCAAGGTTAAATTTCTGCCCACGATATAGTTTTCTCGGAGCAGGACCCACTAAAATTTTAGCCAGACCATTCTGTACCATTCCAGAAAGATCCGCCAAGTTATATTTCCCTGAAATCTGCCCATTAATAGCTCCGGGAGCATTTACATCTATAATTCTGTTGCCTCCTTCTACTCTTGTATTGATTTTAGCGTGAGGAATATGGTATTGTTTTCCGGCATTCGCAAAATGAACGTTGTCTACACTTACATCTAAACCTAAATCATTAAGATCAGACATCGCCATTTTTCCGTTGATTTTTCCACTTACGATTTGTTTACCTGCTTGACCTGTGAAATAATTTAGATTTAATGAAGAAATATCCGCATTCACATCAGCAAAAATTCTTTTGGTACTGAAATCAATTAAACCTTTTACATTACCTTTTACCTCTTCATCATTTATCGTAATCAGTCCGTTGTATTTTCTATGATCAAGCAAACCGTCGAGATAGAGATTATTAATCTCCTTATCCATAATTTCGATGCTTGAAATCTGAGATTTTGTGGTAAGTTTCATGGTATTGACATCGAAACTTTGCCCATTGATATCAAACCTCCCCGAAATCAGACCTACAGCTTTGCTTTTGGTGATAACTGACGTATTTAAATCTTTCACAACCGCCAAACCTGAATATTTAGGCATTGGTGAACTGTATTCCCGTAAAGAAAAATTGGTTATTTGCGCCTGCCCGATTCCTGTAATAAGATTTCCAGATGAAACAAAAACCTCTTTAGGATTCACTTTTGCACTTCCGTTGTATTTTAATTTACCAAAATCGTCTGCAAAATTCTTCATTTTAACCGAAATAAATTTCGGCATCATAGCTTTTAAATCTTTGTAGGTAAAGTCCGCAGATAAATCTTTGGTTTCAATTATAAAATTGCCTTTGAGAAGGTTCTTCACCTCCATTTTTTTGGTGGCAATGTTGACTGACGGGTTTCTAATGAGGAAGTTATCAAGCGTAAAATTATTCAACGGACCGGTCATTTTACCAGACACATTAAAAGGAATAAAATTGTCCCAATTCGTTACAAAATAGCTGATGTCGTAGCCACTGATCTGGCTTCCGAGCTTCATATTCATGTCCCATTTTACTTTATCTGCAAAATCTGCCCATGAGCCATCATGTAAATTAAATTTTATATCACCCTGAAGAAGTGAATGATCTGTATTAAAAGTTAAATCCTTTAATAAAAGGAAATCTTTGGTCATCGAAAAATCCGTAGAAAAAGTTTCTACAATGTGAGATTTACCCCATCTTTTGGTTGTAAAAGAGAAATTATTGATGGTCGCATCAATATTTACTCCATTTACTTTTACTTTTGGAGCGATAAGATTCACATTCGTTGCGGTAAGCCATTTCCCTGGCTCGCCGGGAGAATTCTGATTGACGATTGAAACTTTAGAATCTAATATTTCCAGCCTGGAATTTAATTGAAATGGTGGTTTTGTAGGATCTTTCTTTTTTCCACTGTCGAAAAGTTGGGTAAAGCGAATAAAGTTTGAGATGCTGTCGCCTTTGTAAGTAATCACTTTAATATCAGCATCAATCAACCTTAAACCATTAAAACTTAAAGAATTATGTTTTCCGATATTGGTAGCCAAAGAAAACCAGTCTGAATTGGCTTTAAATTCTCTTGCTTTAATGAAATCAACATTTTTATAATCTTTAATTCTCAAACCTTTGATTGTAACGTCGCCGAAGAAATCCACTTCAACGCTTTCCGTAGACATTTTAGCTTTGAAATCTCTGTTGACAATCTGCAAAGCCTGATCTGCAGCCCATCTTTTTGTTACCGGCAAATTGATGGCGATAAAAACAAGAACAACGACCGAAAGAACTGTCCAGAAAAGAATCAGTAGGAGTTTTGCCCACCAGGAATAACTTATAACATCTTTTGCAGCCTGCTTTCCAAGTTCCTGAGCAGTATCTATAGGATGTTTAATGGCTTCCGCAGCAAAATCTGAAGCTTCTTTTACCGATTCCTGAACATTTTCTACGGTTTTCTGCACCTGATCTCCCAGATTTTCACTTACCGATTTTTTGTTCTTATTTTCGTTATTATTCTCTAACTTTGCCATTATAATGAGCGACTCTATAATATTAGGTATCGAATCGTCTTGTGACGACACTTCAGCGGCGATTATCAAAGGAAATACCATTCTCTCCAACATTGCAGCCAATCAGGAAATTCATAATGAATATGGTGGTGTGGTTCCTGAACTTGCTTCCAGAGCACATCAACAAAACATCATTCCTGTTGTTGAAAAATCTTTCGTCAAAGCAAATATACAACAAAATGCAATTTCTGCGATAGGTTTCACGAGAGGCCCCGGTCTTTTGGGATCACTCCTTGTGGGTACTTCGTTTGCTAAGTCTTTGGCGATGAGCCTTAACGTTCCTTTGATAGAAGTAAATCACCTTCAGGCACATATTTTGGCACATTTCATCGACGATGCAAATCCCGTGCCTCCGAAATTCCCATTTTTATGCCTTACCGTAAGCGGTGGACATACCATGATTGTGCTTGTAAAAGATTATTTTGAGATGGAAATTATCGGTAAATCAATAGACGATGCAGCTGGAGAAGCATTCGATAAAATAGGAAAAATTCTTGATCTTGATTATCCTGCAGGTCCGATTATCGACAGACTGGCAAAAGAAGGAAATCCTGATGCTTTTAAATTTAACAAACCAAGATTAGAAAATTACGATTATTCTTTCAGCGGAGTAAAAACTTCGGTTTTATATTTCATTCAAAAAGAAGTGAAGAAAAATCCTGATTTTATTAAAGGAAATCTCAACGATATTTGTGCTTCTGTGCAGAAATGCATCATTGAAATCTTAATGAATAAGCTTGAAAAAGCGGCTATAGATTTAAATATTAAAGACGTTGCTATTGCTGGCGGAGTTTCTGCCAATTCTGAGCTCAGAAAAGTAATGCAGAATAATCACGATAAATTAGGTTGGAATATTTACATTCCAAAATTTGAATATACTACTGATAACGCTGCAATGATTGCCATGGTTGCTCAATTGAAATTTGAGAGAGGAGAATTTACGGATTTGAGAACAACAGCAACTTCAAAATACGATTTGTAATGAAGATACTTTTAGAAGAAAAAATATTAGGAACTCAATCTAAGAAAAATTCAAAATATTATTGGGTTTTAGAAACTATTACCGGTAAAAATGATAGTTCGGCAGAATTTGATGAAGATAATTTTCAAATGATTTGTTCCGAAACAGGATTTATCCAAAATGTGAAGGAGGAAGTGATTGAGAAAATCAATTCTGAGAATGTTTTCAGTTTTTCTTATGAACCGAAAGAAGGAGATTATTTATCCATCAAAAATAATTTAAGAAAAAACGAATATTTAAATTTAATTTTCCAGAATAATCTTTGGGTGGAAGAAATCTATATGTGTTCGTACAGAGATTGTGAAGGCGATATTTACACGACTATAAAAACGGGAGTGGCATTTGTGAGTGAAAATGAAATTATACTTTAAAATCTAATTCTTTTCTATGAAACTTTTTTTTGGCGAAATCAATAACGGACAAGTCACAATCAACGATGAAGAGCAACAACACATTTTAAAAGTGCTCCGTATGAAGGATGGTGAAGAAATCCATGTAACTGACGGAAACGGAAATCTCGCTTCGGGGACTTTATTTATTGAAGGAAAAAAAGCTGGAATCAATGTTTCTGAAATAAAAAATGACACTCCGGATTTCAGCCCGAAACTTCACATTGCCATTGCTCCGACAAAAAATATAGACCGCATCGAATTTTTCGTTGAAAAAGCCGTTGAAATGGGAATTTCTGAAATTACCATTCTTCAAACCGAAAAAACAGAACGCAAAAATATTAATATCGATAAAATCAGGAAACAAGCGATTGCGGCTTCAAAGCAAAGTTTGAGATTCCATTTCCCTGTGATTAATGATTTGGTAAAACTTCCGGATTTTCTTAAAAACACTGATTATGAAACTACTTTTGTGGCGCATTGCAACGAGAATTTGGAAAGAATTAATTTGAATACGCTTGGACAAGACAAGCATGACAAAATGAATGAAATTACTTTTCTGATTGGCCCTGAAGGCGATTTTTCGGATAAAGAGATTCTGTTTTTAGCAGAAAAAGGAATTAAAGCCGTTTCTCTTGGAAATCAAAGACTAAGAACGGAAACTGCCGGCGTTTTTGTTGCAGCATGGAATTACAATAAGATGATTTAATAATCATCTCCTTTCACATCTGAGTAAACTTCTACAAATTTTCCATCTATAAATTTATATCCAAAATAAAAATAGGTCACAGGACCAGCGTGATAGGATGATGTGATTTGTTTATTTTTCTTGTCAACAACAGGATTTACAATCTTGCCGAAAGAGGGGCAGAAATCGTATTTTCCAGTTTTCTTGTTGTATAGCCACAGATAAAATTGAGCATCAACCATTCCGTGAAATTTCAATAATTTCACATCAGGAAAACCGTCAAAATTCCAGTCTTTATCGGCAGAGAAATCATATTCATAGTCATAATAGATATATGCGGAATCTTTTTGTATATCAATATTTTGTAAAAACTTCCCACCTTTAAAAATCTTAATTTTCCTAAAACCAATCATTTCAGATTTTTCTTTTTCGCAGTAAATTTTGTATTTAAAGTCTTTATATTTCTCCTCAACAATATACTTTGAAACGACCTTTGAAAGCTCTTTTTCTCTATCTTCTTGCTCCTTCAATATCTCTTCATTACTTAGTTGTGGCTCACGTTTTTGTACGCTAATTGAAGAATCCTGTTTGATTTTGCGCACTTTGGGATTTGATCTTTCGTTCTTTTGACAGGAAAAAACAAAGAGAAAAACAAAAACGGCTACTGAAAATTTCATTCTCTAAAATTATTTTAAAATTAAAACTAATTCTCAGTGGTTGTTTTAGACTTATTTTTATTTGCATTAAAGACAGGCAAAGTTACTCCAAGATTCAAAGTATTTACCGGTGTAAATTCAGTTTTAGAAAATCTAATTGGAAAGCTGATAAATAATTTAAAACCATTGACTCCCAAACCTATAAATGGACTCAATCTTGGCGAGAATTTTTCAAAATCGGTATAAAAAACCATTTCAGAGCCAAAACTTAATGCGCTTGCACTGAAATTAACTCCGAATTTCGGACCGATGATGAATTGTTTAAAATTGATTATAAAATCATTACCCACATAATAATTGAAAGATGCAGGATGCCTTCCTCCCCTATCATAAATCTTTGAATAACTGACTTCTACAATGTGTACCGTTTTCAAAATATCATAGTCGTCTTCATCTTTTTTAGGATCGAATGATGCCTGATAACCTACTAAAATAGCATTGGCTTTAGACGGATTTGAAAACTTTGAACTATTCGTTTGTGAAAAACAAAAAACAGGAAAAAACAGCAGGATTAAAAATTTCATTCTCTAAAATTAAAAATTTTCACGTAAATATTTTTCAAAAATCTGCTGTCCACTCTTAATGGAGTTTACAGCCCAGCGGATTTTCATCTGCAAGAGTTTTTCTTCATTAAGCTTATAATCAATATGCGATTTTATCAGTTTCTGTTTTAATTCATACATACAGATTGAAGCCGCAACAGACACATTGAAACTTCTCGTAAAACCGTACATTGGAATCGCTAAAGTCTCGTCGGCAAAATCAAGAATTTCTTCAGTTACTCCCTGCATTTCGGTTCCGAAGACCAAAGCAATTGGTTCGGTAATTTCGTATTCGGGAAGAAATTTTGCATTTTTTTCTAACGACACAGCCACCATTTTATAACCCCTGTCTTTAATCTGCTGAAAAGATTCCATATTTCTTGGCATTTTTTCTACTTCAACCCAAGTATCTGCACCTTTTGTGACTCTCAAATTCGGTTCGAAATTATTGTCTTCCTGTAGCGCCACCACTTTATGAAAACCACAAGCTTCAACAGAACGAACGATTGCGGCTGCATTTCTGAACTGATAAATATCTTCAATCACCGGAAGTATAAAATCTGAACTTTCTGGAGCAAAATGCTCTATTTTTCTTAATCTTTCTTCGGTTAAAAACTGTTTCAGGTAGTCGTAAATCTGCTGTTCTTTCATTTCGCAAAAATAAGAATTTTCCAAAGGCAAAACGAGTGATAAAATTTGGGAATATGTTGTAAAATAATATGAGATTGATGGCTAAAAAACATCGGTGAATAACAAAAAAATCTGCGCCCCGGCTTGAGTGGAGCTCCTTTTTTAAGGAGGTACGACGAGCAAAAAGCGGGAACGGATGACATAAATGAGTAAAAAGCGAATGCTTTTAACGAAATTTACGAACGTAGTTCTGAGGCGCCCTAAAAAATCAGCTCAGTAATTATGTTAAAAATTGTATTTTTGAAAGCATGAAAAGAAAAGTCCTGCTTATCTACACCGGCGGAACCATCGGTATGGAAAAAGATTATGAAACCGGAAGTCTGCGTGCGTTTGATTTTGGAAATATTTTTGAGAAAATGCCCGAAATGAAACTCATGGAATGTGAAGTTTTTGTACATCCATTTGAAAAACCGCTCGATTCTTCAGACATGGGACCGAATGAATGGCGCATGATTGCCAATCTTGTATTTGATAATTATAAAAAATATGACGGCTTTCTGATTCTTCATGGTACAGATACAATGTCTTATACGGCTTCAGCGTTGAGTTTTATGCTAAAAGGTCTTAATAAACCTGTGATTTTAACGGGTTCTCAACTTCCGATTGGTGATTTGCGCACGGATGCGAAAGAAAATCTTTTGACGAGTTTGTATTATGCGAGTTTGTACGAATTCAACGATGCGGTAATACAGGAAGTTGCGATTTATTTTGAATATAAGTTGTTGCGTGGAAACCGTACTTTAAAATATTCTGCGGAGTATTTTGATGCGTATTCCAGCCCGAATTATCCTATTTTGGGGCAATCTGGAGTGCATTTGAAAATTGAAAAAGACAATTTATTCAGACCTGATTTGAGAATTGAATTTCATGTGGATGAACATATTTCTGAAGATGTTTTATTCTGGAGAATTTTTCCGGGAATGAATCTGAATCACTTTAAGGAGATACCGAAAATGAAAGTTTTGATTTTACAGGTTTTTGGTTCGGGGACTATTTTCAGCAGCCCGAAAACTTTGGAAACACTGCAGCAAATCAGAAATAACGGAACTGAAATTGTGGTGGTAAGCCAATGTATTTCAGGTGGAATTTCTTTTGGTACATATGAAAATTCTAACGTCTTCGCAAAGATTGGAGCCATCAGCGGACGGGATATGACTGCGGAAGCGGCAATCACAAAAGCAATGCACTTGATTGGTAACCCAAATTACAGCGGAACATTTGCCAATAATTTCTCATGGAATATTTGTGGAGAAATAAGCGACTAATTGACTAAATTATTTGGATATTCGCCGAAATAGTTTACTTTTGCAGTCTCAAATAAAGAGAGGTGTCCGAGTGGTTGAAGGAGCTACCCTGGAAAGGTAGTATGCGGGTAACTGTATCGAGGGTTCGAATCCCTTCCTCTCTGCTAAACCGTCTGTAAACAGACGGTTTTTTTGTACTTACACCTCAAATAAGAATATCACATTCGCATAATATTTTAGTTTTATTATAAATTATTCGTTATTTTAATAAAAATTAACATTTATTAGCATAAAATGTTGTATTTTTGCATCACACTAAATCTACAAAATAAACACAATATGTCATCAAAACTATTCATCATCATGACGGCTGTCGTCTTATACAGCTGTACCGCGCCATCAAAGGATCCCGACATTCAGATTCCTCAACAGGAGGCTAAAACGAACGAGGAAATCGTTTTCCAGGATTACACAGATAACCTTGGAGATAAGCTATCTGTAGGAACTCACAAAGAAAACAAGGCTAAAACGGTAAAATACAACGGAAGCGTTTACGTTCTTGAGAAAGATTTTGAGAGCAACACCTACTCCACGTCTGATAACGAATATCAGTTTACTGAAAACAATAAGGAAGTAACTTTTCTGAAAAAGAATTACAATATGGTTCTTTTTACATCAAAGAAAAATGCTGAGCAGGCGACACCTCAAATGCAGTAATCGAGTTTTCTTGAGAACTTTTAACTTAGAAATCTTTCTAGCGAAATTTCTTCAGGCAACGGGATATCTTTCTCAATAAAATCATAGAGGTTTTTTGAGATAAAACATCCGTTGAGGATTCCGCGTGCCCCTAAGCCATTGAAAACATAAAAATCTTTATGACTCTTATGTCTGCCCGCAATTGGTCTTCTGTCTTTGACCGTGGGTCTGAACCCGAAGCTGATGTCTTTCACTTCAAAATCATACGGATAAACTTCTGCTAAACCATTGACAAGCTGCTCCACAGCAGAATCGTCAATTTTAGAATGGAGCTGATCTCTGTCGTAAGTTCCACCGTAGAAATACAGTCCGTTATTTAGAGGAAATAAAAAGTGTTTCTTTTTAATCGTTATGCTCGTTTTCAAATCATTCTGAAGCTTAACTTTAATATGATGACCCTTGTTAGGAATCACAGGAATATCTTTGAAAAACGGGTTCTCTGTTACTTCCATTCCTTCGCAGAAAAGTATATTTTTAAATTTAAATTCTTTGTAAGTATTATCTGTAAGATTGATTTGACTGTAATCAAATTTATCTTTAACTAAATATTCTTTTGAATTTAAATAATTGAGCATATCACTAAAAAAAGAAGCAACGTCTAAACGTGCTGACTGACTGACACTACCGGTTCCAAAAGGATTTCGCACATCAATTAATTCAGAAAACTCTGTATTCAGAAAATTATTTAATTCTTCAGAAGACGATTTTTTCAACCATAAGTTTTTTTCATTTTCATCATGGAAAATACGATGGATGGGTTGTTCAATTAAATAGTTTTTGCCTGTGTAGTTTTCAATATCTGAAAGTACCGTTTTTAGATAATCAATCTGTTCCTGAGCTTTCCAAAAGGTTGTGAACTTTTTGAGAACAACGGGATTGATAATTCCTGCAGAAACCTGTGACGCACCTTTTTTGCCTTCTGAGAATATCTTAAAAGACTTCTGCTCTTTAATCAAATGATGAGCAAAAAAAAGTGCTGCGTAACCGTCTCCGACGATAATGTAATCTACATTTTCCATAATAAAAAAACCTGAGTAAAAGTACTCAGGTTTTTTATAAATATCAAGTGGATTATTAATAATTCCACATATCATTTTCCATTTGAAGAATCTGTTCTTTGATTCTCTGGCTTTCAGCTAGCTGCTCTTCTGCGTTTCGAGGAATGTACTCAGAAATTGTACCTTCACCCGTTCCTGTAGAAGATTTGTAGATGATAGAAGAGAACCTTCTTGCATTGATTACATCATCAAAAGAAATATCTGCTGAAGAGTTTTTCTTGTTGTAAACATAATTGTTTGCTAAGATATCACGAGCTTTTGGATAGTAAACCCAAAATAAGTCAACAAGATCATTAGCTCCATCCATTAGCTTACCTTCTGCATCAACTCTACCAAGAGATGTTGGATCTGGTCCCATTGCAGCAATTCCCAAAGGTCTGTACTTCATTTGTCCATCTCTTTTATCGATGAACCACATACCCATAATTTTCAAAACTTTCACTTTATCAGTTGTAGTTCTGATTTTATCTATCAATCTTACTTTTTCTTCAGCTGTAAGGCTTCTACCTGTATTTAGAATCTCAATTGCTTCATCATCCATTCTTTCACTTTCCAATTTACTCTTAATTCCATCAGGAGTAAGTTTCGTAGTGAAATTTTCATCATCATACACCTCATCAATCTCACCATTCATGGCTGCATCTAACAAAATCTGATAAAGAGATTTTGTTGTTTTAGAAAGTAATCCATTTGGATTATCATAATAGAATGGTTGATTGATTTTATCGTTCATGTCGATAATTTCCCAAACCATCATGCTTTTAAGGATGTCTTTATCATCAACAAAGCCATATTCTAAAGGAGCAACTTTATTGCTGATTACAGTATCTCCTACTTTTCTCATGTTATCAGATCTCATCTGTCTGAATTCTTCAGGAGATGAAGCATTTAGAATAGTCTGAGAAAAAGCAAACCCAGATGCTATAACTAAAAGACTGCTTATATATTTTTTCATAATATGATTTTTCAAATTATAATCTTATTGAACATTTATAGTTACAGGAGAAAGTTCTTTCAACACCTGATTACCCAAACCAGTAGCAGTAACTTTTATGTCATAAATTTGTACAACATCACCAGATCTTAAATTTCTAATCAATCCTTCAGCAGATGATAATGAATTCCCTTGAATCATAGTACCTGCTCTTCCTGGTAATTTAAGAATGAAACTATTTACAGTAAACGAAACTGGGAAGTCAAAATCAGGCAATGTAGCTGTAACAATCTGATTTGCAATTGAAGTTGCCGGCATAAAGTTTACGCTTTTCCCTCTGATCTGACCTTGTGGTTTAGGAATACCTTTAATTCTATACTCAAACACCTGCGAAACAGATTTACCATTTGGCTCAGTACCTGAAAGAGTAAGTTTAACTACAGTACCTGTTGTAGGAATAACATTCCATTTACCTTGACCCGTACTTTTCACTGTTGCTCCAGCAGAAGCACTTAGAGAAAGTTTAGCATTATCAGCACCTAAGATTGAACCAGATACAGGGTTTTCTAAACCTCTATACATTACATTCATCTTATCAGCAGATAGCAATAATCCTTTTTCAAGTTTTACTTCCTGAGGACCTGCAATTACATTATAAGTATGTGTGAAAGGGAAAGACTGTACTTTACCTTCAGCATCTGTCAATGTGATAGCTCCTCCAAATTCTTTCTTACCAATTCCTCCAGTATTCAACGGTAAATAACCTTTACCATTTTCCTGTCTGCTAACCCCTTGGATTCTGATTTTATCACTGTTAGAATAAGATCCTAACATTACAACAGCTTCAGCTTTACCTCCAGCAATAATGTCTGTAGGTGCAGAAACGATAGCTTCGTACTGATTAAACTTAATGCTTGCATCCACTTTTTCAGAAAGCATCATTGCCAATGCATCAGACTGTACGTTTCTTGCATCATTCTGAATAATTTCTAAATTCGAAATTGCTGCAATAAGCGGCTGGTGATAGAATTTATTCTGAAACCAGGTTTTTCCGTTTGGAGATTTCCCATTTGGATATTCAGTAGTAATAGATTTATTTGCTCTGTTTACTACATCAACCAATTGAGGATTTTTCCCGAAAGTAGTATTGATATAATTTCTTACATCATCCATTTTAGCTTTAAGATCTGCTGCACCTTTCGATGTAGAGTTCTCATCACCTTCCTTGAAGAAAAATTCTGTTGTAGCCTCATTGTTGTTCAGTGCAGAGAAATTCTCACTAACATCCATGATTTTACCAGTTGCAGGATCTGTATCAAGAAATTCCGATTTCTTTTTCAGATCTACTTTTACAGTTTCAGCGAATTTTACCAACTCATCGATTTTTGTTTTAAGGACACGGTACTGCTTCAAAGGTTCTGCATAAGTATCTGGTACCTGCATAGCTTTAGCTTCAAGTGTTTTTTCAAAAATCTTTTCGTTTTTATCTTCAGTTAAGCTTCTAGTTTCATTAAGAGCTCTTGTAGAATCGTAATATGATCTGATGATTTCAACATCAATGTTTAGGGCCATCATTGCGATGAACACCAAGTACATTAGGTTGATCATCTTCTGACGTGGAGTCTGTTTTCCTTTTGCCATTATCTTTTCTTTAGTTTTTGATTAAATTAATGGTTAAGGATTATGACTTCATAGCAGTTAACATACCACCGTAAACTCTGTTTAAGCTGTTTAGGTTGGTTGTTAAACCTTGTAATTCTTGGTTAAACTTCTCAGACTGTTCTGCTGACTTCTGCATATCATCAACATATTTTTTAGCAAATTCAGACTGTCTTTGACCGTTTTCTAACTGCATTGCATAAAGAGCATTCATGCTTTCCATGTGTGTTGCAGCTTTGTTCAACTGGTCGTTGTATTTGTGAGTAGAAGCAGAAACATCTACAGTTTGGTTGATCTGATCAACTGAACTTGAGAATTTATCGATTCCTGTTCTTAATCTGTCGAATAACTGTACATCCAATTTAGCATCCTGAAGCATTTTATCTAATTTACCAGAAAGAGAATTTTCTAATTCTGCAAAATGATCTACAGTATTTTTAGCTGAAACATTTGAGTGTAGAGGGTTTGGGTTTGCATGCTTATCCAATAGTTCAGGGTAAACATTCTCCCAGTGGTAAGATTCTTCTGCTGCAGGTGGATCGAAAGCGAAGATAATGAAGATAATCGCTTCAGTAACCAATCCCACAGTAAGTGCGATATTACCATTAATAGGTCCCAGAGTAATGTGAGTAATTTTAAGCCACGCCCCAAGAATTACAATTGCCGCACCGAATGAATAGAAGAAATTCATCCACGCATCTTTAGTCTTAAACATATACGTTAGTTTTTTTTAAAATGAGTTGTTAATAAATGAAATATAAATTAAATGGTAATATTATTTGATTACTCTTTTTGCTTTAACTGCAGCTTCCGGAATATCCTGTACTGTTCTGAAACCAATGTAGCTTCTTGCAGAATCTTTTCTTTCCCAATCTCTAGCACCGTTCATCAACATGTATCCTACATCCTTCCAAGAACCACCTCTTACAGATTTCTTAATATCAGATTTATCTTTAGTAGAAGGGTTTAATGTAGAAGAGAATGTGTAAGATGAGTTGTTATAAGGAGAAATTGTCCATTCAGAAACGTTACCAGCCATATCAAACAAACCGAAACCGTTCTTTTTGAATTTTTTAACAGGAGCTGTATAAGTATAAGTACCTTTTACATCATCTTCCATGTAGTTACCTCTTTTTGGTTTAAAGTTTGCCAGGTAGCATCCTCTGTCATCCATCAAATAAGGACCACCCCAAGGGTAATCTGCATTTTGCATACCTCCTCTTGCAGCATATTCCCATTCGAATTCGTTAGGAAGTCTGAATTTGATTGGAGCCTGCTTTCTTCTTTTCAAGCTTTCGTTGTAATCAGACTTTAATTTAGATCTGAAGTTACAGTAAGCTCTAGCCTGATCCCAAGTAACTCCTACTACAGGGTAATCTTTGTAAGCTTTGTGCCAGAAATACTGTTCGAACAATGGCTCATTATAAGTAAAGTGGAAATCTTTTTTCCAAACAGTAGTGTCTGGATAGATTGCAATGCTTTCGCTTCTCAAGAAGTTTGCACCTCTCTGATCTTCAGCTACAGCAGCATCCATATCTCCCCATCTGTATTGATATTTTAATTTACTAACATCCAAAAGTCTTTCACTTCCAACTCTAGAAGAAGCCGGTAAATACATAGACTCAAGAACTTCAGCATATTCTACATCAGGATATTTAGAAGTACTCCAATGCAATGGAATTTTCCAGTCTAATCTCTTAGTTGCATCGAAACCATCATCTCTTCCACCTGCACCATCAAGATATTCCTGATAAGGCGTAAGGTTTTCTTCTTTTTTAGCAAGATAAGCATAATCTCCGATGCTCTGGCCTCTGCCACCACCGTCACCACCTTCACCGGCAGCTTCAGCAAGCATTGTTCTAGCGATAGAATCTCTTACATAATTAATGAATACTCTGTATTCAGCATTTGTAGTTTCAGCTTCATCCATAAAGAATGAAGAAACAGTAACTGTTTTAAGAGGTGCTTTCTCAGGATTGTCTGTTAAGTCTTTACCAGACATACCAGCAATAAATGAACCTCCGGGAATAGCCACCATACCGTATGGTCTTTCCGCTACAAATGACGATGTTTTTTCTCTAGGTATCAATTCTCCTTTTGTTCCTGGCTTCCCAACAGAAGAAGATCCACCACCTGAACAAGATACCGATGCTACCGACGCAGACACTAATAAAAGAAATATCCTTTTCATGTTAATTTTTATAATTAAGCCGTAAATATATAATTTTTTTAAGAAACTTTTAAGATTTTTTTTAGAATAACGAAAAAAAACTAAAGTTATTTTATTTCCAAGTCTTTTTTTTACTCAACAGTTACAGATTTTGCCAAATTTCTTGGCTGATCCACATTTGCTCCTCTATAAACTGCTATATAATAAGAAAGCAATTGTAAAGGTACTGACGCCACTATCGGAGAAAAACATTCTGAAGTTTCAGGGATTTCAATCACGTAATCTGCCATGGCACTTACCTGAGTATCTCCTTTATTAACAACAGCAATTACTTTTCCTTTTCTGGCTTTAATTTCCTGTACATTACTTACTATCTTATCATAATGTCCTCTTTTTGGTGCTATAATTACGATAGGCATATTTTCGTCAATTAAGGCAATAGGACCATGTTTCATTTCAGCTGCCGGATACCCTTCCGCATGGATGTAAGAAATTTCTTTAAGTTTTAAAGCTCCCTCCAAAGCCGCTGGATAATTATATCCTCTTCCTAAATAAAGGAAGTTTGTAGCATTAATAAAATCTTTTGCGATTTCCTGAGTTAATTCGTGTGTTGCACTTAGAACCTCTTCAATTCTTTTAGGAATAGCATCCAGTTCTGCAATAAGATTCATGAATTCTGCATTACCCAAGTTACCATTATGTTTTCCTAGTTTAAGTGCTATCAAACTTAATATAGTAAGCTGTGCTGTAAATGCCTTTGTAGAAGCAACACCAATTTCAGGACCTGCGTGAGTGTAAGAACCTGCATCTGTAATTCTTGCGATAGAAGAATCTACCACATTACAAATACCATAAATAAATGCTCCTTTTTCTTTTGCCAATTTTAAAGCAGCCATTGTATCAGCTGTCTCTCCTGACTGAGAAATCGCAATTACAACGTCTTTATCTGTAATAATAGGATTTCTGTATCTGAATTCAGAAGCATATTCTACTTCAACAGGAATTCTTGCAAATTCTTCAATTAAATATTCACCAATTAAACCTGCGTGCCAAGAAGTTCCGCAAGCGATAATGATAATTCTGTTTGCATTTTTAAACTTTTCAATATGATCCCAAATCCCGGCCATTTTAATGACACCTTCATCTACTAAAAGTCTACCTCTCATAGTATCCTGGATAGATTTTGGCTGTTCGAAAATTTCTTTCAACATGAAATGCTCGTATCCGCCTTTTTCAATTTGCTCCAAACTTAATTTAAGCTCTTGGATTTCAGGCTCAATCTTAGAATTCTCTACAATTGTTCTTATATCAACACCTGTTTCTAAAGAAATAATTGCCATATGACCTTCCTCAAGATAAATAGCTTCTTTGGTAAATTCTACAAAAGGCGATGCATCTGAGGCGATGAAGTATTCTTTATCTCCTATTCCGATAGCAAGAGGTGAACCCAGTCTACCAACCACCAAAACTCCAGGATAATCTTCATGCATTACAGTGATTGCATAAGCTCCGTAAACCTCATTTAAAGCAAATCTTACTGCAGTAGGAAAATCTGTTTCTGCATTGATATCCATAAAATATTGGATAAGATTTACTAAAACTTCTGTATCTGTTTCAGATTGGAAAGTAAATCCTTTATTAGTAAGCATTATTTTGATGGTATCATAATTTTCAATAATACCATTATGAATAATTGCTATTTTTCCGCTATTTGATAAATGGGGATGTGAATTTCTGTCGCTTGGAACACCGTGGGTAGCCCATCTTGTATGTCCCATCCCAATTTTTGCAGTTCCTTTGAGCTGACTTGCAATTTTTTCCAAGTCCTCCACTTTACCCTTGGTTTTTTGTACCTCAAGGCTGTGATCTGGTTTTTCAAGTACAATACCTGCACTGTCATATCCTCTATACTCCAGTCTTCTAAGGCCATTGATTACAATTTCGTAAGCATCCTGAAAACCTGTGTATCCTACAATTCCGCACATAAATTATATATTGTGTTTTGTTTATTAAAATTATTTAGATCCGTAAGCTAATATCAATTGAACTTTATCTGCATTTGAAGAGTCAGATCCAACAAAAATCATCCTTTCTTTCGCAAAAGGTCTTGTTGTAAGATTGTATCCTGCAAGCGATGCTCCGTCTGAACTTAATAAGAACTGTGCAAGATCAATTTTGAAATATTTATCCGCATATTTTTTATCAGCTTCAACAATATCTTTCAGAGACTGGGTAACTGTAAAATCGTAATAAGCCGGATTTTTATCTAGATTAAAAGCTTTTAAATAAGCAAAATTAGGAGCTCCACTCAAAGTAGTAATATCAGTAGTAAATGCCGTTGTAACTTTACCATTATCATTTTTATCTTTCTGAACTATAGTTAATTGACTTGGTTTCAAAAGAGAATTGTTCCAATTTTGAGAGTCTGTGTAAAGCCTTATTTTCGCAGTAACAATAGCAGCCTTATCCTTTTGAAAACGCTGTCTTAATGTCTCTATTACTTCTGGTTTAAATTTAATTCCTATAGATGGTCCTCCCATTCCTTGAGCATACAGTTTAGCATGACCATTTGTTGCATCAGCATCAATTGCTGTTGTAAAAGCCGTTGGCCTTGTATACTTTATTAAAGAAGAATGTACGTTTCCAGATCCTAAAGAAAAACCATAGGTTGCCTGTGGTCTAGTAGTGGTTCCGTTTTCAGTTTTGTCGTATTTATAATACATAATAACCTGAGTTCCGGTATCGTTAGGATTGATTGAAAATAAATATCCATCGTTTTCCTCAACAGAAACCTTCAAACCTTTGAAATATCTGATGAAGTTTGACATATCCTTAAGTTCAGGCTGACCTTTCTTTGCAATAATTTTATTCTGGAAGAATGTTTTATTCAAAGGAATTCTGATATCATTGGTAGAAGCAAAAACCTGCTCGTTATTTGAATCTTTCGTAATGGTTACAGATTTTGCCAGTCCGTTAAATACTTTTCTGCCAAGTTCTACACCTTCAGCAAAATCTTTATTGGAGAAAACACTATCTGTATAGCTTCCCATAAACTCATCCACTTCATGCACTTTAAGCGTAAGCGGTGTAATACTTCCAGCGGTTTTTGTTCTGCCATATTTAGTTACAGGGATAGTCTTCAGCTCAAGTTTAGCATCAACGTTTCCGTCAGGATATACATAAGATTCGTTGGTAGTAGTTACTAAAGAATCTGAACTCTGCGGATAATTTGGCTTTAATACCAACACAACAGAATCTACTACAGCATTAGTACCGAAATCAGGATCATAAGCAGACATTCTGATTTGTGTAAAATAAGATGCCTTCTGGCTTCCGAACTGAGGTTCATTAAAAGCTCCGATTACAGCGCTTCCCAATGTAGAAAAGTCAGCTCTGATGACATCATTATTGCTAATATTGTAAGCAATAACATCATAAGAAACTTCATTTCCGTTAGTTCCGTCATTTAAAAAAAGCTGTTCACCCAAGCTATCGATTTCAGGTTCGCAATTATAAAGCATAGCACTCCCGAAAACCATCAGAGACAAAACAGCAAATGCTCTTTTAATATTGTTGATCATTAAATATGTTTTAATATAAAGTATTGATTGAATCTACATCAAGATATTCCGACTTAGTTGTGGAAGTTTCATTGAAAGCTTTATCCAGATTTTCATTTAAAAACTCGTCACCTTTTACGATTGTATCAACATAATTCATGCTCTCGATAACAAAACTTTCAAAACTTGGATTTTCTAACGATTTTAAATCTGAAATATTATCAAACTTCAGTTTTTCAGAAACAGTAGAACTTAAAGCTGCATTTTTTTCATTGTAAACAGAAAGTACAATTTTTGCATCTTTAAAGTAGGTATCAGAACCGTAGTAAGTTTTAAGATAGACAGGAACAAAAGAAGCCATCCATCCATTAAGATGAATTACATCGGGTACCCAATTGAGCTTTTTGATTGTTTCGATGACACCTCTTGCAAAGAAAATTGCGCGCTCATCATTATCGTCAAAAGCAGTACCATCATCATCGAAATAAGTCTGTTTTCTTTTGAAATATTCTTCGTTATCTATAAAATAAACCTGAAGCCTTTCTCCCGGTAAAGAAGCTACCTTGATGATAAGAGGCTGATCTAAATCATTAATAATAATATTCATCCCGGAAAGGCGTATCACCTCATGCAGTTGAAATTTCCTTTCACTTATCTGTCCAAATCTTGGCATAAAAACTCTTACATCATTGCCTTCATTGTGCATTTTAAGCGCCATTTTGTTTACCACCGAAGCTAAATTTGTATCTTCCTGATAAGGGTACATCTCTGTGGTAATGTACAGTATTTTCTGATTGGGCATAAATTATTTTCTATATTTAAAAATGCTATAATGTGCAAAATTACGAAAAAACATTCAACATTATTTTAATTAACATTTTTTTACGATAAAAGAACCTTGATCTATCAAACAAATCATCCTAATTACAGCATTATTTATTATTTTTGAATAAACTATTAAAATATTATGGAAGTTTTAAAAAGCAGAAAAATTCTTCAGGATTTCATAGAGAGACAGAGAGAAATGGGAAAGCGGATTGGTTTTGCACCAACTATGGGTGCATTGCACGACGGACACCTTTCGTTATATAAGGAAGCCCGCAAAGAAAACGACCTTGTAATTTCGTCTATATTTGTAAACCCCACTCAATTCAACAATCAGGAAGATTTAGCAAAATACCCAAGAGATGTTGAAAGAGATCTTGATATTTTGAAAAAATCTGGCTTGGTAGATGCCGTTTACATACCAGAAGTTTCAGATATTTATCCTGAGCAGGCAAAAAGCAAACATTACGATTTTGGCGGATTGGAAAATGAAATGGAAGGAAAATCCCGTCCCGGTCATTTTGACGGCGTGGGAACAGTGGTAGAAGAACTTTTCAGACAAGTAAGACCACATTGTGCCTATTTTGGAGAAAAAGATTTTCAGCAGCTTGCCATAATCAGAAAAATGGTTGAAATGCAGAATCTTCCTGTAAAAATTGTGGGAGTTCCTACCTACAGAGCAGAAAACGGTTTGGCTTTAAGCTCAAGAAACCAACGTCTAACAGAAAACAGAAGAGATGCCTCAAAAGTAATTTTTGAAACATTAAAGAAAGTGCAGACTTGGTTTAAAGAAGATTCTTACGAAATTATAAAAAAGAAAGTTGAAGATATTTTTGATGATCAGCAAAATATGCAGCTTGAGTATTTTTTGATTGCAGATGAAAAAAATCTCCAGGAAGCAGAATTCTTTTACGCGGATAGAAGTTACAGAGCATTTATTGTTGTGATGGTAGATGGTGTAAGATTGATTGATAATCTACCGCTTTAAATAAAAAAATCAAAGGCTTCTGGAAAGAAGCCTTTGAAACACCAAATCACAAAATATTAATATGAAAAAAATTTACTTTTCAGTAAACTCGTGACCCGGCTGGGATTCGAACCCAGGACCCATACATTAAAAGTGTATTGCTCTACCAGCTGAGCTACCGAGTCGGTCACGTAAGATTAACGTCGTAAATATATAATTATTTTTATAAAACTTACAAGTTAACAAACATTTTTTTTTGCTTGTGCCTGCGACTGGACTCGAACCAGCACATCCTTAGGAAACCACCCCCTCAAGATGGCGTGTCTACCAATTTCACCACGCAGGCAAAAAAAATTACTAAAAGTAAATATTTTTTTGCTAGTGACCCGGCTGGGATTCGAACCCAGGACCCATACATTAAAAGTGTATTGCTCTACCAGCTGAGCTACCGAGTCGGTCACTTTATTATCAAGTTTCATTGTTAAGTAATGTCCCTTGTTTTTAGTGGTGCAAAGATATAGCTTTTTTCGTTATCTCAAAACTTTTTTGCAAATTTGTTTAAAATAAATTCATGATAATTTCACTTGTAGGATACATGGGAAGTGGCAAATCTCACATTTCCAAAATCTTAAGCGACAAAATAAATTTTAAACTTTTAGACCTCGATAAAGAGATTTGTAAACGTTTGAAGATGACAATACCCGAAATCTTCGAAAAAAAGGGAGAAATTTTCTTTAGGAAGACAGAAAGGGAAGTTTTGGAAGAAATCTTGGCAAGCGATGAAAATATCGTTTTGAGCCTTGGTGGAGGAACTCCGGCTTATTATAATAATATGGAAATTATCAATCTAAATTCTAAAAGTATATTTCTAAAAGCCAACATCAGCACTTTAGTCGCCAGACTTTCTAAACAAAAAGACAAAAGACCTTTGGTAGCAAAAATTCCAGACGAAGATTTGCCTGAGTTTATTGCAAAACATTTGTTTGAAAGAAATGCTTTTTATTCCAAATCACAATTTATGATTACTACAGATGATAGAAACCCCGAAGATATAGTATCTGACATAAAAGAAAAACTTTACCTCTGAGGTAAAGTTTTTTGTATCTATTCGTCATTTTTTTCATCAGAACCAGATTCTCCGAAGAAATCGTCCCAATCTGTAAAATCCGGATCAATATCATTCCCGGAGTAATCATCAATGTCACGGCGGTCTTTCTTGGTAGGTCTTCCCTCACCCTTTCCTCTGTAATAGTTTTGAGATTCACGGCGAAGCTTGAGCAAGTCAATCTGTTCTTTATCTGTGATGTCTTTAATATGCAAAGGAACCAATTTGGCTCCCATTCTGCCTGTAGGGATTTGTAAAACTTTAATTTTATAATCTATCTGGTTTTTCCTGATTTGAATTACATCACCTTCTTTCACCTCCTTAGAAGACTTCACTACAGAGCCTCCGATAGTAACTCTGTTTTTCTTAATCTCATCAGTGGAGACTGTTCTTGTCTTATAAAAACGAATACTCCACAAAAATTTATCTATTCTCATATTTTTTTTTATACTTTTGTCGATAATTATTTGTAAAGTAAGTAAAGTTTTTAAAATGAAGAAAATATTTTTGTATGTACTCGCCGGATCACTTTGTTTTTCAGCATGTAAAAAAGACGATGAAGTAGAAACTTATAAAGAGCCTGAAGACATCAACGTTCAGAATAATTATGACAATGAGGCTATCCAAAAGTTTCTGGAAAACAACTATATGGATTCCCGCGGAAATGTAAAAGCATTCAGTAGTACAGATACAGCCGATGACAATGAAACAAAACTGAAAGACCTGAATCCTCAAACCACTCCATCGGGAGCAATATATATCATCAGAACTACAGGACAGCCTGATCCGGGAACTACAATCGGCAACACCGATGTGATGAGAATCATGATGAGAGCAAAAGCATATCTGGCAGGTGTAAGTGATGGTAACGTTACTTTTCTTACGAATGCAAATTTTTCAGGATACAGCACTCTTGATGAAACAGGAAGCTCAGTTTCTGACCCAATCTTCTACTACGCTAAAACATCTACGAAAACGGCAAGTGGGAAACCAAGCAGCTATTACGAAATGGAAGGTTTTCAGGAGGCAATCAGAAAGTTTAAAGCATTCAATCAGTCTGATGCTGAAAACTACAACCTTCAGGGAGTAATTATTGTTCCTTCGAGAGCTGCTTATGCCAGAGATGAGCATTATGCATTTGGTACAAGCTACACTTCCCCGTTTAGAAATACAACTTTTATCTTTAATCTTCAGGTTTATAAATCTACACCAAGAGATATGGCTACTCAGGATTAAATTTCAAAAAATATTTACAAAAAATGCTTCGCCAAAAACGAAGCATTTTTTTATGATTAAATCTGAAACCGAATCCATCACGCCCCGACCTGAATGGAGCTCTTTTTGTAAGCAATGGGAAAGCAAAGGCACAAAAAAGCGGGAATGGAGGGCGGAAAAAGGCGCATAAAAAAAATTAAAACCTACATGTTATTTTCTCACATTTCCTAAAATATCCGGAAAATAATGATCTGATAAGTGCTCAAACTCATCGCCCCGCATAAACATTGAGGCATCTACTTCTTCATACGAACTTCTTCCAGCTGCAGCAATTAACTCATTGCAGGTGTGTAAAGTATTTTTATGAAAATGATACACCCTCTCAGCTTTATCTGTTACATCAAGACCTTTGATTAACATTTTGTCCTGCGTGGCAACGCCAGTCGGGCATTTATTGTTATTACATCTCAAAGCCTGGATACAACCTAAAGAAAACATAAATCCTCTCGCATTATTACACATGTCTGCTCCCATTGCGACCGCTCTCAGGATATCTAAACTCGTGAGCACTTTTCCGCTGGCAATGATTCTCAATTTATCTCTTAAATTATAATTTTTCAGCGTTCTGTTGACAAAAATCAAAGCAGGTTCCAGAGGCATTCCTACTCCATCAGAAAATTCCGGCGGAGCAGCTCCTGTTCCACCTTCTGCTCCATCGACCGTAATGAAATCCGGATAAATCTGCGAAACGTTCATCTGAACACAGATGTCTTCAAACTCTTTGGTATCACCGATGCACAATTTAAATCCGACTGGTTTTCCGCCAGAAAGCTCTCTTAAATGCTGAACAAATTTCAACAAACCTGCCGCATCAGAAAAAGAGGAATGTGATGGTGGAGAAATAATCGTCAAACCTGGCTGTACATGACGGATTTTTGCAATTTCAGGTGTATTTTTCACGCCAGGTAAAACTCCACCGTGCCCGGGTTTTGCGCCTTGGGATAATTTAATTTCAACCATTTTCACATTCGGCAAGGTTGCATATTTTGTGAATAATTCAGGGTTAAATTTTCCTTCGTCATCTCTGCAACCGAAATATCCCGTTCCGATTTGCCAGCATAAATCTCCTCCTTCCAAATGATGCGGAGAAATTCCACCTTCGCCTGTATTGTGGTAGAAATTTCCTTTTTTAGCCCCTCTGTTTAGCGAAATCTGTGCTCTGTCGCTCAATGCTCCAAAACTCATCGCAGAAATATTAAAAAGTGAAGCGTGATAAGGTTGCGTACACTGTTCGCCACCCACCCAAACTCTCGGCAGTTCTTCTTTCGGAGATTTCGCATAAATGGAATGTTTTATTCCTTCATATTTTCTGTGATTCACTTCAAGCTGAGTTCCGAAAGGCACCGTATCACTCAGGTTTTTTGAACGTCTGTACACCGCCGAACGCTGATTTCTCGGAAAAGGTTTCCCATCGGTTTCTCTTTCAATAAAATACTGCTGCATTTCTGGAGAAATATCCTCAAAAAAGTATCTGAAATATCCCAGAACAGGAAAGTTTCTAAGAATGGCGTGTTTCGTCTGATAGGTATTATAAACTCCCAGCGCGTAAACAGCTGTTAAAAATATTGGGATCCAGTAATGGGCTTTGATAAGTAATGCGACAACCCATGTTGCAATAACCAACGCCAATCCCCAGGATAAAAACTTATCTCTCATGAAAATGTGGTTTTAAAAATTAAATATAGTATTATTTAGATTAAAAGAATATTCTTCCCTTAAAAAAACAGACAATCATGCAGAAAACACGCCATTTCTTCATATTCTATTTTATTAATCACTGAATTTATAAACCGAATAATTATCTTTGGAAAAATATGCAATGATGAATTTAAACAGAATGATCATCAATCAAAAATTTCTATATATTTTTATTTTCTTTTTCACTCTGTCTATAAATGTTTTTGGACAAAAACTACTTCCTTACCAGTTCAGTAATGATCTTTCGATTGATTTTCCACAAGAATTCAGCATTGTAGATACTTTGGGGCAAAAATCGATACAGTCCGCTTTGGGAGATGATCTGATTTTAGTGATGCAACCCAAGGATAAAATAAATGATTATCTGGAAGACAAGAGTGAACTTCTAAAATTTTATGAAAGCTTTCTTGAAGGAATGGTGGATAAAAGTCAAGGCAAACTCATCAAAAAAGAACTTGTTACAATAAATGGATTTCACTTTTTCAAATCAAGTTTCAGCACGAAAATCACTGGTACGGAAAACATTTGGACAAATTACGTTTTATTACTTAATCAAATCCCATACTCGTTTTTACTGATAAGTCCTTCTGAAAATGATGAAAACACAGCATTTTTTGAAAAGAAAATTATTAATTCTATAAGAATAAAAAATAATCTCACGGCACAGAATCAATTCAATACAAATCAGGAAGATTCTCAGGCTTATAAGATTGGTAAACTTGTAGGAAGTCTTTGTTTCTACGGACTAATAGGCGCAATGATTGTATTTTTTATTGTAAAAGGTAAAAAGAAAAAAATGGATTAGATTTTCTCCAAAAAACTCTCAAAAGAATTCATGACAGAAACCGCACCGTCTTCAGTAATTTTTTCAAGTCTTAAAAACTCGATTTGATTGACAGAGGCAGGGTCAAAATCTTTCTGTACCCTCACATAATTTTCTGTGAAGCCGTACATTTTTCCGTCTTTATTTTCGTGTTCCCAAAGTACGGGAAGCGTTTGCCCAAGCTGAGTCTGGTAGAAAGACATTTTCTTTTTCTCGGAAAGAATTCTCAGCATTTTGTTGCGTCTTTTTCTCTCAGGAATCGGAACCGCACCGTCCATTTCTGCAGCTTCGGTATTTTCTCTTTCTGAATAAGTGAAAACGTGGAGATAACTTATTGGAAGCTTATTCAGGAAATCATAGGTTTCCATAAACAGTTCCTCCGTTTCTCCAGGAAAACCAACAATCACATCAACGCCAATTGCGGCATGAGGCATGACTTCACGAATTTTGTTAACTCTTTCGTTGTACAATTTCGTAAGATAACGCCGCTTCATTTTTTTCAATAACTCATCACTTCCAGACTGCAAAGGAATGTGGAAATGCGGAACAAAACTTTTACTTTTAGAGACCAGTTCAATGCTTTCATCTTTCAAAAGATTCGGCTCAATCGATGAAATACGGATTCTTTCGATACCTTCAACCTCATCTAATTCTTTAATTAAATCTAAAAAAGTGTGCTCGTGTCTCTTGTTTCCAAATTCACCTTTTCCGTAATCGCCTATATTTACACCTGTCAAAACGATTTCTTTGATATCTCTGGCGGCAATTTCTTTGGCATTTTTCAAAACATTTTCGATGGTGTCTGAACGGGAAATCCCTCTGGCTAAAGGAATGGTGCAGTACGTACATTTATAATCGCAACCATCCTGAACTTTCAGAAAAGCTCTGGTTCTGTCTCCAATTGAATAGCTTCCGATAAAAAAATCAGTCTCTTCGATTTCACAAGAATGGACAACACCTTCACTTTCAGACTTTTCCAAATCATCCAGATAACTCAGGATGTTGAATTTTTCTTTCGCTCCAAGAACCAAATCTACTCCCGTAATCTGAGAAATTTCTTCCGGTTTTAACTGAGCATAGCAACCGACAATCACAACCAAACCTTCCGGATTAGCTTTCATGGCTCGTTTTACATGCAGTTTACATTCACGGTCTGCATTTTCTGTGACTGAGCAAGTATTGATTACATAAATATCTGCTCTATCATCAAAACTTACCTTATCATAACCTGCATCTGTCAGTTGACGGGCAATAGTAGATGTTTCTGCAAAATTTAATTTGCAGCCAAGGGTATGAAATGCGGCAGTTCTGTGAATATGAGACATTTATTGTTCTGAATTTTGTGGGTGCAAAGATAATAATTTAAATATGAAAACTAAATTGATTCAATCTATACTTTGTAATCGTCCCGCACTTCGGGGCTGTTGGCAAAACAAACGGAAGACGAATTTTGAATTTCGTTGTCATCATTTTCCTGTAAGTCTTTGATGCATTGTTCTCTGATATTCCAGATTTCATCTATATTGTAAGAAATGTCCTCATCAAGAATCCATTTTTTAAGGAAATCTTTGTGGAATGAGATCTTCTCATTAACAATTTCATTAAACTCTATTTCCTTTTCAATCAATAATTTAGATTTAAATTGAAGATAATCTGAATTATGTTTGGTAAAATCAAAATATTCATCATCGATTTTCAGATAATTGTGAGCTTCGGGAATGTAATTCAGATTAAATTTTTCTAAAGTATTTTTAATTTTTGCGGTGTATTCTGAATCTATTTTAAAGATACCGAGAATCAATTTCACATCTGACTGATTGTTTTCCAAAGCCAGTTTTCGCAGGGTCGCGTGTTTCGTACTGCAGGTTCCACCCAAATCATCAAAAACACATTGAATGTTATTTTTATCTGAATTTCTCTTGTACGGCAGTTTTGAAATATATTGACAGGCAGCATGAAAATCGCGAATACTTCTATTGAAAAATTGCTCAGAAATAACTCCACTGTATTTATTAATTGGGAAGTTTTTCATTTTTATTTGATTTGAAAATTCAATTTCATTTCATCATTAAAATCCTGCGATTTATTTCTTGCGATGGATAGCGTTTCCCAATCTTCATTTTTAAGCATTTTTGCAATGAACACCATCTGACCAATATGATAAGGATAATGTGCTAATTGTCTGAACACTGCATCAATGACCGAATGCGGCTCATTTCTAATATAAATTGTGGAGTATAAATTTCCGTCATTAATTTGATTTAAAGCTTCGAAAAGGCAAGCCCAGCCTTTCTCCCAATAATCAAGAACTTCAGATTTTGTTTTAAAAGTATTTTGAAACTCATCATCACGGTTTCTCCACGGTTTTTCGCCATCTTCAGTTAAGAAATTGGTCCACCTTGACAGCATATTTCCCGAAACATGTTTGATGATGACAGCAATTGAATTGCTCTCTTCGTTAAACTGCCAAAAAACATGCTCATCAGAAAGTTGTGATAATGATCTATCTCCGAGCATTTTGTAATACTCAAAACGTTTAATGAATAAATCTTTCATGATTGGAGGTTTATAGATTTTTAAATTTAAAACCAATTTACCATTTTTAACGTATATAAGTGTAAATTGTCGCCTATGAATTGTAAGATAAGCCATTTTATGCAGGATTTAAACTCCTTAAATCTTCAGGAACTTGAAAAATGGTTTAATGATGAAACTGTAATCTGGATTCCTCCTGCCAAAGAAATTTCAGGAAAAACCCGTGTTTTGGCGTTATTCAGAGCTATTTTCAGACGGTATGAAAACATAGAATGGAACGTTTCTGAAATTTTCAATTTGGGAAATGATAAATATTTCTACCTGACTGATTCTTTGGGAAACCTTTCAGGAAGAGATCCTTACAGAAACCAAATCTGTACAGTTATACAGTTTTCAGAATCAGGCAAAATCCTTTATTTATCAGATTATTTCAAAGATACTGAAGCTTTCAGCTAAAAAAAGCCATCTCTTTTGGAAATGGCTTTTTTCAATCAATTATTTATAGTTATTCCCGGTTTTTCAATAAAATCCATCCTGAATATTTTACAGGGGCGTTATTTCTTTTTGGCTCATTCCATGTGAATGAGAACCAGTAATTTCCAGTCAGCACTTTTTTATTCCCTGCTGTACCATCCCATCTGTAATCATTGAATTTGTCGGCTTCGAAAAGCTTGTTACCATACCTGTCATACACTGTGAAAACAAGATTTGTTTTGTATGCCAAAGCAGAATAATCGACATAATCATTTAGTCCGTCTCCATTTGGAGTGATGGCATTAACGATATTCGGAACCGTAATTTCTATATCTACTTCATTACATTCGTTGGCATCTTTCACATAAACAGTCTGTTCCCCTCTTTTTACGCCTGTAAAAGTATTTGAATCCTGCCAATTTGTGCCATCCATTGAGTATTTGTAAGGTGCTTTTCCTCCGCTTACATTCACAACAACTTTTTGGAAAGTTATATCAACACTCGTAATGACAGGTTGAGCATAAGACAAAACGCTCACATATTGAAGGGCAAAACAGTTTCCTGTCTGAAGCTTTACCCAATAAGTTCCCACTGGAACACCAGAAATCACCTGCGTTGTATCACCTGTACTCCACTCATAAGATGTGAAATCTGGCCCTGCGTCTAATGTAGCACGATCACCAATACAGATTACCTGATTTTTTAAGACCGTTGAATATTTCGGAGGAATTACTGTTAAATTAATTTTATAGATTGTATAACATTGCGTCGGATGATAAACTCCTAAGTAAACAACCCCATTAGCTGAAACATAAGCGGTAGCTGGATTGATTTCATTCGTTCCCGACTGCGCACTCGCCAGCGAAGGATAATATTTTTTGATAGCTCCCGTCGGTACCGTAATATTTGCCAGTTCCAGATTGAAAGCCCCTATAGTCGGAGTTCCGGGATTGGAACAAGACTCTAAACTCGCCTCAACAGTTGAATATTTCGGAGGGGTTACTTTCAAAGTAATTTGAGCAATATTGTAACATCCTGCAAGACTGGAAACTCTTACATAAACCACTCCATTTGCAGAATTATATGCTGTAAAAGGAATAATCTGACCGGTTTCAGCTTGTGCATTTGCCAGTGTAGGATAGTATTTTTTTATTGCTCCAGACTGCATAGTAACATTTGCCAGATCCAGATTGAAAGTTCCGATATTCGGAGTACCAACATTCGGACACACCTCTAAACTCCCGTCATAAGAAGAAATTGACCCCAGTTTAAATTTAAACCTACCTATTTCTCTACAGGAATTAATTGGATTGGTTGGATTGGTCGGATCCTGATAATGTACACTGTAATAGTAAACTGTTGTTGTATTTACTGCAATTGGAGCGGTGATTGGACTCGCTCCGGAAAGTGCATCATTTTGATTAAGATGATAAGAAACTACAAAATTAGTGTTCCCATTTAAGATCCCTGGTGTTAAAGTACTGAAATCAAAAACTGCAGGATTTAAACAGATTAAAATCTCTCTTGGATCAGAAGGATTTGCTGCCGGAGTACCTGGTGGCACTAAAGGAAACTGCAATATTGCAGGATCTGTAAAAGGTGACGCCAACATAGCAGTTCCACCCCATGTGAGTGTAAATGGCGAAGTATTGGTACTTGCTCCTCCCTGAAAATTATCTAAGTATAAGAAATAGGTTTCTCCTGCAACAACATCCATGTATTTACAGTAGGGTGTATTGGATCCGCCCGCTGCACTGGTAATTGTGCTTGTCATGTTCAAACCTGTATCCGGACTTACGCCAATCACTGTTGCTGCGTTGCATCGGATGGGAAAGCCAAGACTTCCGCACGAAGTATTGGGTCCGTACACAGCCCAATCATAGTCTACGGTAGGATCTGCGGGATTTATAACAAAGGTTAAAGTTCCGCTCGTGGCAATTTTAAATTTATACCAAATCGAATTATGCTCGCCTGTACTGAGACAGTCGCCCAAGCTTTCGTTTGTAGCTCCAATCCCAGTTGGACTGTAGGTAATGCTCGAATTTCCGCAGACCCCCAATGCCGTAACACAGTCTCCCTGAGAAAAGTAAAAATTTGAAATTAATATAAGTAAAAACAGTATAGCTTTTTTCATACCCCCGTGTATTAGTTCGTATCAAATTTAAACAAATATTTAAACCTTTACAACAAACGGACTTAAAACTTACACAAAATCAGTTAATTTCTAATAATTTATCAATTTTCGAAAATAGAAATCATTCTTTTATACTGGTTAAATTTCCGCAAAGGTTTTCCAAATGGAAAATTTTATGAAACGGGCTTTTAACTTCATCAAGATTTTCCCTGTTCTGTATAAAAGTATATCTGGATGCCAGAGAATTCATATCTGAAACGATTACAAGCCAGCATTCATCCACAGAAGTATCGTAGTATGGGAATTTTTCGTTTTTCTTTTCAATCAGTTCCAAAATTTTCTCCGAACACAATTCATCAAAAAGATTGAGATTATATTCATGAGTAATAAAAACATTTCTGCGATGAGAAGATTTTCTGATTTTTTTCACACAACCCACTGGCTTTTTTTTACGAATGCTTTTGTAGATATCCAAAATAATTTCCTGCTGATATTCGGGATTATCCAATTTAAAATGTTGGGTAAATTCCAAAAAATAAACACCACGATATTTCGTAGTGTCTTCCTGTTCTAATAATATTTCGGCCTGACGGAAAATCTTGTTCAAGCAGCTTTCTACTTTTTTCATTTCCAGATGATTGATCACTTCGGTAAGCTCAATACCAATTTTCTTGTCGTTTAATTTTGCAATAAAATCCGGACTTTCGCAGGTGAGGTTTTCAAATTTCACGTCTGGAAAATGATGCATGAAAGAATTCAGCAGTAAAATCTCGGCTTTCTTTTTGTATTTCTCACGGTCGTGCAGTGCAGAAGCATCTATGCTGCGGTGGTACTTTTCCATAGGCTTCTTTTTGAGATGTCTGTTGAGATGATACAAACTGAGATTTTTCACAAGATCTTCATCGGAAAAAGTCTTTTTCATGAGCATAAATTTTAGCAGAATTACAAAACTGACTCAAGCATAAACATTTTGATTATCAAAAATTTACAAGTTAAATGTAGTGATTTTTTCAATTGAAATGATTTTAAAATTTTAAATTATTAATTATTTAACAATCAATTTATTTCGATAATAATTACATTTGTTTAATATCTAAAATATTTATTAACACAAAATGGATTTCAAAAACTTCAAAATACCTTACGCTGTAAACCAGCAATACACAAAAAAAGTCGCTTATTTTTCAATGGAATTTGCCATCGAGCAGGTTCTTAAAATATATTCCGGAGGTTTAGGATTTCTGGCTGGCTCGCATATGAGAAGTGCCTACAATTTAAAGCAGGATCTCGTAGGAATCGGCATTCTCTGGAAATTCGGTTACTACGATCAGGCAAGAAACCATGATCAGACATTGCAACCAACGTGGACAAAGAAAATGTACAGTTTTCTGGAAGATACAGGCATTAAATTTCAGATTGAAATTCACAGTGCACCGGTTTGGGTAAAGGTCTTCTATCTTGACCCGGAAATCTTCAACACAGCACCCATGTTTTTCCTTTCCACGGATGTTCCTGAAAACGATCATGTTTCAAAAACGATTTCTCATAAACTGTACGACGCCAACGAGTCTACAAAATTGGCTCAGTACATTCTTTTGGGAAAAGGTGGTGCAAGACTTTTAGAAGAAATAAATTTAGACAGAGATATTTATCATTTAAATGAAGCTCACGGTTTGCCGGCAGCTTTTCACTTGTTGAAAAAATTTAACGGAGATCTAAAAAAGGTAAAAGAGAAACTGGTTTTCACTACTCACACGCCTGAAGAAGCCGGAAACGAAAAGCACAACCGAAGACTTTGCTATGAAATGTCTTATTTTTCGGGCTTAAGTTTAGAAGAAGTAAACAAAATTGAGGGTTCTGATGATGAGCGTTTCAATCACTCATTGTGTGCTCTGAAAATGGCAAAAATTGCCAACGGAGTTTCTCAGCTTCATGGTGTTGTTTCCCGCGAAATGTGGAGCAAATACGATGGAATCTGCGAAATAAAATCGATCACCAACGCCCAGGAATTCAAATATTGGAGTGATAAGCCTTTGTACAACGCAAAGGATGAGAACAACGAAACGATGTTTGATTACCGCAAGAAACTTCTGAAAAAGAGACTTTTCAAAATTGTAGCAGACCAAACCGGAAATCTTTTCGATCCGAATATTTTTACAATCGTTTGGGCAAGAAGATTTGCAGGTTATAAAAGAGCAGATTTGCTTTTGCATGATAAATCAAGATTTTATTCACTTTTGAATCACTCAAAATATCCTATTCAGGTAATTTGGGCTGGAAAGCCTTATCCGATGGATTATTCTGCGATTTCTACCTTCAATTCTCTGGTGGAAGAAAGCAAGAACAATAAAAATATGGCGGTTCTCACGGGTTATGAATTGGCTTTAAGCAAATCTTTAAAACAAGGTTCAGATTTATGGTTAAACAATCCCCGTGTACCAAGAGAAGCTTCGGGAACCTCAGGTATGACAGCGTCTATGAATGGTAGCGTAAACCTTTCTACCGATGACGGCTGGATTCCTGAATACGCAAAACATGGAGAAAACTCTTTCGTTGTTCCCAAAGCGGATTATGCTAACATGAGTATTTATGAGCAGGATAATTACGACTTAAATAAACTCTATGAAATTCTTGAGAAAGAAATTCTTCCGACCTATTACGACAGTCCGGATAAATGGAGAAAAATTCAGTACAATGCCATGAATGATGTAAAAGACCAATTCAATTCTGACCGTATGGCTGATGAATACTACAAAATGCTGTATAATCTTTAGGTTAAGGTTAAGGTTAAGTTTGAAAAAGCTTTATAAATAAATGAGCCCGAACGTTTTGTTCGGGCTCATTTTATGATGATAATAATTTAATTTTCTAAAGTTCTGATTTGGCTTTTGAAACCGCAATTTCGTAGACATTGGCATGTTTCAGATATTTTGAACGCTCTCTTGAGGTTACAGATTCAAATTGATCATTTTTCAGAACAACTATGGGATCTTCGGCGTTTTCAATTTCAAAATTTGCCAGATATCTTTCATCCGGCGGAGATTGATTCAATTTTGCTTTAATTTTCTGCAACTCATCTGCGTACTGTTTAAAACCTTCGTCAGATGAATGTATAAATTTATATTCTGGTCCTGCATCAACAAAATAGTGCAGCTTTTTCTCAATTAAACCTGCTTCCTGAGTTTCAACAGGATTATCATTCCCATCTTTGAACGCTACTTCCATCAATTTCCCGTTATTTTCTTTTGCATAAAGTTCGGCAGCTTTAAAATCTGCAAAACCTGTATATAAAACTTCGTTTGCCAGTTCGTATCGGTTCAGTTTTTTGTCTTTGTTCGTTTCCATAATTATTTATTTAATTAGAATTTTAATTCAATTTTTTTGCCAAAACGGAACTAAAATATTGTTTGACCAAAATTTTATTAAAAATGTTATATTTGGAATCCTTTTATTTTAAAAATGAAAAAACTTATACTTACACTCAGCATCGCTGCTGTATTCCAAAGCGTGAATGCGCAGGAAATTACTTTAGACAAAATATATTCAGGTTATTACCGCGGAAAAGGAATTGCAGGAATTGCATCCATGAAAAACGGTGAAAATTATCTGGTCATTGAACAGGGCGGCATTGCAAAATACTCTTACAAAACCTCTCAGAAAGAAGGCAATTTGGTAGACGGAAATTTTGAAAGCTATGAGTTTTCTGATGATGAATCTAAAATTCTTTTACTAAAAGAAAGTCAGCCAATTTACAGACATTCTTTTTTAGGAAAATACGATATTAAGGATTTAAAATCAGGAAAACTAATGAGCCTGAATGAAGGAAAAGCCGTTCAGGAACCAAGATTTTCTCCTGATGCGACGAAAATTTCTTTCATTGTTGACAATAACTTGTTTTACCAGGATTTAAATTCAGGAAAAATCACTCAGATTACGCAACACGGCGTGAAAAATAAAGTATTGAATGGCTTGGCTGATTGGGTTTATGAAGAAGAATTCGGTCATGCAAGATTATATGAATGGACGAAAAATTCGGCAGATATTCTATTTGTAAAACTGGTTGAAACTGATGTTCCGGAAATCTATATTCCGATGTATGGAAAATCGCTTTATCCAACGGAAATGCGTTACAAATATCCAAAAGCCGGAGAAAAAAACTCAATTGCTACAGCGCATATTTATCAACTTTCTGACGGTAAAAAAACCAAAGTAAACCTAGACAGTTTTAAAAATTATTACATTCCGAATGTGATTCAAACTTCAAATCCGGATGAAATCGTTTTAATTACTTCTCAGAGAACTCAGAATGCATCGGATGTTTTAAAAGTAAATACCAAAACCGGACAGGCGACAAAATTGTTTACCGAAACCGATGAAAAGTGGATTGATACTGATAACGTAACTTTAGAATTCATGGAAGACAATTCTTTCCTTTGGGCTTCTGAAAGAGATGGTTTCAGACATTTGTACTGGTACGACAAAGATGGTAAACTGAAAAAACAAATTACAAAAGGAAACTGGGAAGTCACTGAATATTACGGATTTAATCCAAAAACAAAAGAAGTTTTCGTTCAGACAACTGAAAAAGGAAGCATCAATAAAGTCGTTTCTAAAATCAATATTCAAAACGGAAAATCTCAGTTGATTTCCAATGCTGAAGGAAACAACGCTGCAAATTTTAGCAAAAATTATAATTATTTCATTGAAACTTCTTCTACGGTTGCAAAACCTTACACTTTTGTTTTAAAAGATGGTAACGGAAAGCAGTTGAAAGAACTTCAGAACAACGAAGCTCAGCTTCAAAAATTGCAGCAGGATAATTTCACTGTAAAAGAATTCATCACGATTCCAAACGAAGCCGGAGATCAGATGAATGCATGGATTATTAAACCTAAAAACTTTGATAAAAACAAAAAATACCCTCTATTCATGTATCAATATTCCGGTCCGGGCTCACAGCAGGTTTCCAATTCGTGGGATAACGGAAATACATTCTGGTTTGAAATGCTGGCTCAAAAAGGTTACATCATTGCCTGTGTAGATGGTCGTGGAACAGGTTACAAAGGTGCGAAATTTAAAAAAGTTACTTACAAAAACTTAGGAAAATACGAAATCGAAGATCAGATCACTGCCGCAAAATGGTTTGGAAATCAATCGTATATCGACAAATCAAGAATCGGAATTTTCGGTTGGAGTTTTGGTGGATATATGGCGAGTTTAGCATTGACGAAAGGTGCTGATGTTTTCAAAACAGGGATTGCTGTCGCACCGGTGACGAACTGGAGATATTACGATTCTGTTTACACCGAAAGATTTTTACTGACTCCACAGGAAAATCCTGCAGGATATGATGACAATTCGCCTACAACTTATGCAAATCTGTTGAAAGGTAAATTCCTTTTAATCCACGGAACTGCTGATGACAACGTACATTTCCAGAATTCTATGGAGTTTTCTGAAGCTTTGATTCAAAACAAAAAACAGTTTGAATTTATGGCTTACCCGGATAAAAACCACGGAATTTATGGTGGCCAGACAAGACCGCAACTCTATCAGAAGATGACAGATTTTATTTTGGAGAATTTGTAGGGAGATGGAAATTGGAAGTTGGAAGATAAAAATTCCGAATCTCAGATTGAGGTTCGGAATTTTTATTTTTCTAAAAGATATTGTTTAATTTTTCTTTTAGCTTCTTCATGAGAATGCATTCTTCCATTTTTAATATCGTCAATCCCTCTCTCAATCGACTGCTTTTGAGCATCAGTTAAATGATCAGCCCAATCAGTTTCGACATTTGCTTTAGATTTTAACAGATCAATATAGTCATTAACCTGTCCAAAAAATTCTTTTGGAAGTGATCTCAGATTTTTTTCTATTTCTTCAATTGTAATATCCATGTCACTTAAATTTTACTCAAAGTTAATAAAATTCAAATATTGTTTTAAAAAAATTATATTTGTGAAATTGTAAAAAAATTATATTCATGAAAAGCAAACACCCAAAGGGACTTCCCTATTTATTCTTCACAGAAATGTGGGAACGTTTCGGATATTATCTGATTCTCGGAATTTTTGTACTCTACATGATCGACAGCGAGAAAGGCGGACTGGCTTTTGACGATAAAAGTGCTGATGATATTTTCGGAACTTTTATAGCATTAACCTATTTGACCCCATTTTTAGGTGGATTTTTGGCCGACAGAGTTTTAGGATATGTAAAAGCAATCTATATCGGAGGATTTCTAATGGGATTGGGCTATCTTGGGATTGGTCTTTTTAAAGAATTGCCTCTGTTTTACGCTTCTTTAGCACTAATCATCGTTGGAAACGGATTTTTTAAGCCAAGTATTTCGACTCTTCTGGGAAATTTATACAACGAAGAACCTTACAAAGCCAATAAAGATGCGGGTTACAACATTTTCTACATGGGAATCAACATCGGTGCATTTGTCTGTAATATCATCGCTGCCTTTATGCGAAATAAATATGGATGGGGACCGGCTTTTATGACGGCAGGAGTAGGGATGTTTGTTGGTTTAATAGTTTTTACCATCGGCAGACAACATATTCTTCAGGCAAACATTTTAAAACCTGCTCAGGATGGTGATACCAAAATTTCTGATGTTTTGGTGAAAGTATTTTTACCTGCAGTAATTTTTGGTTTGATTGGATGGTTTATTCCAAACAATATTTTCGGAAGTGACAGCACAGACGCATTTATTTTCGCCTGTGTTCCGGTGATTTATTTCTACGTAATGCTTTATGTAAAAGCCAATTCAGAAGACAAAAAACCTATTGGTGCATTACTGGCAATTTTTGCAGTAAGTTTAATGTTTTGGGCAGTTTTCAAACAAAACGGAACAGCATTGACCCGTTGGGCTAAAAATTACACAGACAGAACCATTCCTGCCCCACTCGAAAAACCGTTGGAATCAATTTATCTGGTTGATATAAAAGATTATAAAGATCAGGAAGTTTCGGTCTACGATAATCAGTATCAGGTGAAAAAGAATGAAGCTGGCGATGCGATCAAAGAACAGGGGAAAGATATCTACTTTAGAAATATTTCAGCGACAGAGAGAGCCAAACTTGAGGCAAATCCTGCACAACAAGTGAGTTTATACAATACAGAACTATTTCAGTCCATCAATCCGGGTTGGGTTATTTTACTGACTCCAGTTGTGGTTGCATTTTTCATGATGCTTCGCCGAAAAGGGAAAGAACCAAGCACGCCTTCAAAAATTGTTTTGGGACTTTTCATTTCAGCATTATCTTGCCTGGTCATGGTGGGAGCCGTATATGCGGGACAAAACGGTCTGGTAAAAGTTTCAGCTTTATGGCTCGTTGCAGCTTATGGTGTAATTACAGTCGGTGAACTTTGTCTTTCGCCTATGGGACTGTCTTTGGTATCAAAACTTTCTCCGCCAAGATTGACAGCATTAATGATGGGAGGATTTTTCCTTTCTACATCTATCGGGAACAAACTTTCGGGAGTTTTAGCCAGTTTCTGGTATGATTACGATAACAAAGCCAATTTCTTTATCGTTAATTTTGGATTGTTATTGTTAGCAACACTTTTAGGCTTATCCATTTTAAAAAGATTAAATAAAATAATGAAGGAAAAAGGAGTTAATTAAATTCTTATTCTCAATCAACATAACCTAAGCTGCAGATTCTTCTGCAGCTTTTTTGTTTAAAATAAAAATTAAAACTTGCCAAAAACCCAAAAAAAACTATATTTGTGGGTCTTAACAAAAATTTAACAAGTATATATGGATACAGCACAAAAGAAAGGTCATCCTAAAGGTCTTTACTTTCTATTTTTCACGGAAATGTGGGAGAGATTCAGCTATTATGGAATGAGAGCAATCTTCATTCTGTTTATGACCAAAGTATTACTGATGAAAGATGCGGACGCATCTGAAATATACGGAAGTTACACGGGATTAGTTTATTTGACACCACTTTTAGGAGGGTATCTATGTGATAAGTTTTTAGGAAACAGAAGAAGTATTGTTATTGGTGGTTTATTGATGGCAATCGGTCAGTTTTTTATGTTCTTCAGTGCATCTGCCGGTACGAATGGCGGAATCACTTTAATGTGGATAGGTCTTACTTCCATCATCATCGGAAATGGTTTTTTTAAACCGAATATCTCTACAATGGTAGGGCAGTTATATCCGGCAAATGACAGAAGGATTGACAGTGCGTTTACCATTTTTTATATGGGTATTAATCTGGGAGCATTTTTCTCTCCTTTGGTTTGTGGCTCTATGGATTTCAAATGGGGTTTCTTAGCTGCAGGTGTCGGAATGTTGCTTGGTTTGGTAGCATTTATTTTAGGTCAGAAAAAATATCTTATATCTGAAGAAGGAAAAGCGATTGGTTTGCCCGTTAAAAAACTTGATGCTAAAAGTATTGGTATGATTGTAGGTTCAATAGCAATCATATTTTTCATGTTGAACTTCAAACAGATGTTTAAAAGTGACATTGATATTATCAGCTACTTTATATACGGTGCTATGGTAGCAATGCCAATACTTATTTTAACTGATAAAAGTCTTACAAAAGTTGAGATGCAGAGAATAATGGTAGTTTTCATTTTGGCATTCTTCGTAATTTTCTTTTGGGGAGCTTTTGAGCAGGCTGGAGCATCACTTACTTTATTTGCAGACCGTCAGACAGAGAGAAGTCTTTTTGGCTGGGAAATGCCCGCTTCATATTTTCAATCTGTTAATCCTTTGGCTGTTATCGCTTTAGCTCCAATATTCTCACTGATTTGGGGATTTTTATACATTAGAAAACTGGAACCTTCTTCTCCTAAAAAGATGGCTTTAGGTTTAGCCTTAGTTGCTTTAGGATATGTCGTTATTGCAATTGCCGTGAAGGGACTTGGAATAGATGATAAAGTTTCAATGTGGTGGCTTATTTCACTTTATATAATCCACACAATGGGGGAACTGTGTTTATCCCCAATCGGATTATCAATGGTTTCAAAATTAGCACCACTAAGACTTTCATCTTTATTGATGGGAACATGGTTTCTTGCTAATGCTGCCGCAAACAAATTCGCAGGAACCCTGAGCGCCTTGATACCTCCCACTGCTGGTGCTGAAGCCACGACAGGTCCGGTTGTAAATCCATCAATTTTAGGTTATCAGATCACCAATCTTTATGAATTCTTTATGGTGTTCATTGTAATGACAGGTGCAGCCGCTGCAATCTTATTTGTAATAAGTTCTTGGCTACAAAAAATGATGCATAACGATAAGTTGGGTATGGCTGAAGAATTAGCTAAATAATTTTAAACAAATTTTAAATTATACAAAACCTCTGATTTTTCAGAGGTTTTTTTTACATTCGTAAGATGGAAATTTTCGAGGATATTTGTTTTAAATTTAATACCTGTTCTTCGATAAAAAATTCATGACCCACTGAGTCACAAATCAATTATCAATAATCATTCATCAATTATTACCCATGAACCTAACCATCGACGAAATCCAAAATTTCAAAGGAAAATACCCAAAACAAATCTGGTCACTCTTTTTCTCTGAAATGTGGGAAAGATTCTGCTTCTACGGAATGCGCGGAATGCTGGTTTTCTTTATGATTTCACAGCTCAATTTCCACGAAAAAGAAGCCAATCTTCAGTACGGTGCGACTCAGGCATTTGTATACGCATTTACATTTGTAGGTGGACTTTTCGCTGATAAAATTTTAGGGTTCAGAAAATCGCTGTTTTGGGGAGGACTTCTGATGATTGTCGGTAGTTTGATTCTAGCCGCAGATCCACATCAGTTTTTCTTTTTGGGAATCGCTTTCACAGTAGTTGGAACAGGTTTTTTCAAACCCAATATTTCCTCAATGGTTGGACAACTTTATAAACCAAACGACTCACGAGCCGATGCAGGTTTCTCTCTTTTTTATGCCGGAATAAACCTTGGTGCGTTGCTGGGTGGTTATTTATGCATCGCCATTGGAAAAGGTGAATTGTTCGGCAGCATTATTCCTGAAGGACTGAGATGGAATGTGGCTTTCGGTTTAGCAGCAATTGTGATGGTAATCAGTTTAATTAATTTCGTATTTACCCAGAGAAGTTTGGGAACAATTGGTTTAGAACCTGAATTGGTACAGCTTTCAATAAAGAAAAATGTTAAAAAGTTTGGCATCATTGCAATTCTTGCCTATTTATTTATGGCAAGAATGTTTATCAGATTTTTAGACAGCAGCATCTTTAAAGATGACGCTGTGAAAATTGTTTTAAGTCTAGTAGCTTTTACTGCATTATTTGCTGCAACATCTTATCTGATTTATTTGGGAGGGAAATTTTTAAAATATGCCGTCTATCTTATTTCTCTGGCATTAATCCCAGTCATCATGCTGATGGTTTCCGTTCCTGAATACACCGATTATTTTATGTGGACCGTGGGACCGCTGACATTGATTTATCTGTTTTACGAAATGTCAAAAGTAACTTCAGCAGAGAGAAATAAACTTTGGGCAGCTCTGATTTTTATTATATTTTCAATCCTTTTTTGGGGAATTTATGAGCAGAGCGGCGGCTCGCTGAGTATCTTTGCAGCAAAAAATTTAAATAAAGACCTTTTAGGTTTAGATCCTAATGGGGTTAATAATTCCGGAGGTGCTTTCTTTATCATTTTTCTTGCGCCTTTACTCGGATTGTTGTGGATCTGGATGAGCAAAAAGAAAATAGAGCCCAATACCATTATCAAATTCGGTCTTGGTTTTATATTTTTGGGCTTAGGATATTACGTTTTGTTTGCCACAAGATTATTTGCGGATTTGCAGGGAATTACTTCATTAAACTTCTTCACCTTAGCACTTTTAGTTATTACTTTAGGTGAATTATGCCTTTCCCCAATTGGTCTATCAATTATGACCAAACTTTCCACCAAAAATCTTCAGGGAATGATGATGGGAATGTGGTTTCTCGCCTCTGCCTACGGACAGTACGTTGCCGGAATAATCGGTGCTGGACTTGCTGATGCCAAAGAAGGCTCTACCAATCTTGATGCGCTCATCACGTATACCGAAGGCTACAAACAGCTCGGCCTCTACGCTGTGATTGCCGGAGTGGTACTGATTTTGATATCTCCGTGGGTGAAAAAACTGATGCAGGAAGTCCGCTAACGATTTAATTTTAAATTAATTATGAAAAAAATATTCGCTTTACTCTTCATTATTCAATCTGTTTTCGCCTTTTCTCAGGTAAAATGGATGACGATTGAAGAAGCACTTGAAGCCCAGAAAACACAACCCAAAAAAATACTCATCGACTTCTATGCAGACTGGTGCGGACCGTGTAAAATTATGGATAAAAAAACCTACGGAAACGCCGTGATATACGATATTCTCAACACGAGTTACTATCCTGTAAAATTCAATGCTGAGGATAGAAAAACGATAGAAGTTTACGGAAGGAAATTTTCAAATGAAAACACTTCTCAGAAAAGAGGAAGAAATTCACTTCACGAATTTACTCAGTTTATGAATGTGAATGCAGTTCCCACAACGGCTTTGTTGGATGAAACCGGTCGTCCGATTACCATGTTACAGGGCGAACTGACTGCCAAAGAGCTGGAGCCTTACCTTGTTTTCATTTCGGGAGATCTTCATAAAAAATTTAAAACTCAGGCTGAGTGGGAAGATTATCAGAAAAAATTTAAGTCTAAGATAAAAGAGTAGTTGGCGGATGGCGGATCGCTTTTAGCTTTTGGCTGTAAATTGCCACGAATTCACGAATTAAATTGTTTTGAAATGTTTCAAACTCATTCGTTTATTCGTGGCAATATTTTTAAAGAAACATTTTAAATTTAAATTGATTTTAGTTGACATCTTTGCAATTTCATTCAATTTAAAATCTGCTCTATCTGCATGATCTGCGAGAGAAGTAAAACAATCAAGCTTTCAATCGAAAGCTTTTTTTATTACTAAATTTTCCCGAAATTCGTGCTTCAAAAAATTCAGTTCTGACTTTAGAAACTCCCATAGAATTTGTAAAAGGAATCGGTTCCGAACGCGCCAAGCTCATCAAAAATGTGCTGGGAATTTCTGTTGTGGAAGATTTTCTGAACTTCTACCCTATCCGATACTTGGATAAAAGTAAAATCCTGACAGTTTCAATGCTTCAGGAAAGCAATATTGAAGTTCAGCTGAAAGGAAAAATAACATCTGTTCAGGAAATTCAGACGGGAAAAATTAAAAGACTTTCAGCAAGATTTAACGACCACACTGGAACGATGGATTTGGTTTGGTTTCAGTATTCAAAATGGCTGAAGGAGCAGATTCCTGTGAATAAAGAGATATTTATTTTCGGAAAAATTAATGCTTTCAACAACCAGTTTTCGATGCCCCATCCTGAAATTGAAGCTGAAGAAAACAAGGAAACTGAAACAAGATTAACTCCCATTTATCCAAGTTCCGAAAAACTCAGCAAGAGAGGTTTAAGTCAGAAATTCTTCCAAAATATTTTAAAAATTATCTGCAGAGAAATCCCCAATCTCATTCAGGAAAATCTTCCGGAATACATGATTCGGCACTATCATTTTTTATCGAGGCAACATACGTTTCTCAATATTCATTTCCCGAAAAATCAACAGCATCTTGACAAGGCAGATTCCCGTTTGAAGTTTGAAGAATCATTCTTTTTTCAACTGGGTTTTGGTTTAAAAAAAGCACATCACAAAACAAAATCACACGGAAATCCATTCCCGATCGTCGGTGATTATTTTACGGGATTTTACGAAAATCATCTTCCTTTTGAACTGACGAATGCGCAAAAAAGAGTTTTAAAGGAAATCAGGATTGATATGAAAAAGCCTATCCAAATGAACAGATTGTTGCAGGGCGACGTGGGTTCGGGAAAGACGATGGTTGCTTTGCTGACGATGCTGATTGCCATGGACAACGGTTTTCAAAGCTGTCTGATGTCTCCGACAGAAATTCTTGCCCAGCAACATTTTGCCGGAATAAAAGATTTATTGAAAGATACGGAAATCAAAGTCAGCATTCTAACGGGTTCTGTAAAGGCTTCTGCAAGAAAAATCATTCATGAAGAACTTGAAAACGGTGAACTTTCCATTTTAATTGGAACGCACGCTGTTTTGGAAGATAAAGTGAAATTTAAAAACCTTGGTTTAGCCATTATTGATGAACAACATCGGTTTGGAGTGGCTCAAAGGGCAAAACTTTGGGCAAAGAATAAAATTCCGCCACACATTCTGGTCATGACTGCAACGCCGATTCCACGGACTTTAGCGATGAGTTTTTATTCTGATCTGGATGTTTCTGTGATTGATGAAATGCCTGTCGGAAGAAAACCGATTATCACGGCTCACAGAAGAGAAAAAGATAGAGCTTACGTTTACAATTTCTGTCATGAAGAAATTCGGAAAGGCAGACAGATTTATTTCGTGTACCCATTAATCGAAGAATCTGAGACTTTGGATTACAAAAATCTCATGGAAGGTCTGGAAAGCGTGATGGATAACTTTTCAAACTACAACGTCACGATGCTTCACGGAAAAATGAAACCTGACGAAAAAGATGCAGCGATGAATTATTTCGCATCCGGAAAATCGCAGATTATGGTTGCTACAACGGTAATCGAAGTCGGTGTGAATGTTCCAAATGCTTCTGTGATGGTGATTGAAAGTTCGGAAAGATTCGGTTTGTCACAACTTCATCAGCTGAGAGGCCGCGTTGGAAGAGGTGGTGAACAGAGTTACTGCATCCTAATGACATCGGATAAATTGTCCTCAGACAGCCGAACGAGAATTAAAACCATGACCGAAACCAATGATGGGTTCAAAATTTCTGAAGTTGATATGCAATTGCGTGGTCCCGGTGATATTTTGGGAACTCAACAAAGCGGCGTGGTTGATTTTAAAAAGCTGGATTTGGTGAATGATTCGGCGATTATTAAAAATACCAAAAGTCTGGTTGAAAAAATTCTTGAAACCGATCCATTACTGTCGAGAAGCGAGCATCAGATTATTAAAAATTATTATCTGCAGTATTATAAGGGGAAGAATAAGTGGAGTAAGATTTCATAAAAACAATTAAAAATCCCTCCTTGTCTTTAAATCTCTCCTGCCGTCCCAGAGAGATAAAACCTTTATTTGAACATCCGAAAACTCATAGAAAAGCAGATAATTTCTAACAATTTTAACTCTTACATTCTTAAAATCCGTTTCGCGACCAATTTTTGGATGTTCTGCAAGTTGCTTTAGAGCTTTTATGAATAGTTTATTCAATTTAATACTGTAAGTTTTAGATTTATTATGATCAATCCAAAACTCCAGAATCTCTTTTCTTTCAGAATTCGCTTCTTTTGTCCAAACTATTTTTCTTGAAGCCATTTTTCAATCTCATTATTTGCTTCATCTTCTGTAAGAATTTCATCATTCTGAGCTTTTAAAAGTCTGGCTTTTTGCTCATCACTTAATTGAAAAACTGTGGTATCCTGCTCAAAATCTAAGAAACTTTTAAGTTCTTCTATAATGCGGGATTCTTTTAAATTTGCAATTCGATTTATTAAATCCAATTTCACTTCTGCTGCATTCATTTTCTTATAATTTATTCAAATTTACAAATTTTACAATAACATAATCAACATCTTATATCATTTTCTCCATCAGATAATCATCCATCACATATCCATTTCCAATATCAAAAACACCTTCATCATAGACTTTATAACCTTGTGATTCGTAGAATTTCTGAGCGGAATTGTATTTATTTACATTTAAAATAATTCTGTTATCGCCACTCTCTTTTACTTTTTCATTGAGAAATTCCAGAGTTTTTTTGCCTAAACCTTTTCCTTTGCTTTCAGGAACGAGATAGATTCTATGCAATTTTGTAGTCTTATTTTCATAATGATTTTCGTAGCCTAAAAATCCATCAAAAACATTTAAAACTTCATCAAAAACCAAGTAATAATGGTAATTTGGATTTTTTAAGTGGTCTGAAATTTCTGCTTCCGAATACATGGTTTCTAACATAAATTTCATCTGTTCTTGCGAAAGAATTTCGGCATACGCGTTTTCCCATGACCTTTTCGCCAAGTCCTGAATTAAGGGAATATCTCTTTCTGTTGCTTTGATTAGTTTCATATGATAAAGATAGATTTAAACACATTAGTCACAAAGATTTTAAATCAATCCTGAAAATATTTCAGAACACATTAGAGAGAAAATCAAAGATTTTCAAAACTCATGTGTTCTAAAATGTTTTCAAACAAGATAACTAAAAAACTGATGTGACTAATGTGTTAAAGTTCAATTTTTTAGATTAAAAAAGTGAAAAGCATCACACCTTTCACTTCAATTATAATTTCAAACCTCAAATTTCAAATTTCAAATTTTACTCATTTCAGCTTTAATCTTTGCATAAAGTCCTTCTGAAGCAGGAACCAATGGAAGTCTCAGATAGTTTTTAATCAAACCTTTTTCTGCCAGAACGACCTTTATTCCGCAAGGATTTCCTTCAGCGAAAATCAGTCTTGTGATGTCAACCAATTTATTGTGAATTTCGTAGGCTTCATCCACTTTTTTATCAAAAGCCAGCTGAACCATTGTCGAAAATTCTTTCGGATAACCTTGTCCAATTACAGAAATTACTCCTGCTCCACCAGCTAAAGTTACGGGAAGCGTAAATTCATCATCTCCGGAAACCAGATTGAACCCTTCAGGTTTTTTTCTCAAAATATCGAAATACTGAAGAATATTGGGTGCAGCTTCTTTGATTAAGAATAAATTAGGGAATTCTTTTGCCAAACGCAAAGTCGTTTCAGCCTCAACGTTTTGTCCGGTTCTTGAAGGAACGTTGTAAATAATAATATTTTTTCCGGTAGAAGCCAACATTTTATAATGCTGGTAAAGCCCTTCCTGATTAGGTTTGTTATAGTATGGAGACACTGATAGAACCGCTGTAAAATCAGATAAATCTGCATCTTCAATCTGCTGTTTGACTTCAAGAGTATTGTTTCCGCCGATTCCTAAAACCAAAGGAAGACGTTTATTATTAACCTTAATGATGTGCTCCACTACCTGTTTCTTCTCGTCTGAAGAAAGTGTAGCAGCTTCCGCTGTAGTTCCCAAAACTACCAAATAGTTGGTTCCGTTTTCGATGTTGTACTCAATGAGTTTCGTCAAACTTTCGAAATCTACGGATAAATCTTCATTAAAGGGCGTTACCAAAGCAACACCTACTCCTTTTAAAATGCTCATCTGTTCGAATTATTTTCCCCAAATTTAATAATTTCACACAAGAATTTACAATATTAATCCTGTTTTATTATACATATAATTATATTTGCATTATACTAAAGAAATTATGCAAAATAAATTCTTATTGATAGGAATTGGCCTGCTCTCGCTCACAGCCTGCAAAACGACTTCGTTGCAGGTCGCAAGTGTGCAGACGCAGAAGAATATTTCTATTAATCAGGACCTGAAGGCGAATGAAGATTTTGCTCAATTTATCGAGCCTTACACCGAGAAACTCAACAAAGAGATGAATCAGAAAATCTCTTACACACAGGTTGATCTGACGAAAGAAGGCGACAACAGCAATCTTGGAAGCCTTTTGGCAGATTACACTTTTGACGGAGCCAATGTCTGGGCAAAAGCTAATTTGAATAAAAACATTGATGCAGCGTTAATCAACATCGGCGGAATCCGCACCACGATTGGGAAAGGCGATATTCTTCTGAAAAATGTTTTCGAAGTAATGCCTTTTGAAAACGAAGTGATTATTGTAAAATTTAAAGGTTCGGATTTGCAGGGACTTTTTGATTACTATGCAAAAAATCAGAAAAATAATCCGGTTTCACATCTGTATATCGAAACGAATAATGGTTTAGCATCTAAATCTTTAATTAATGGCAAAACTGTAAATCCAAATCAGGATTATTATATTGCAACGTCTGATTATCTGGCTTTGGGTGGTGATAATATGAAGTTTTTTGCAAAAGGAGAATCAATTCCGACAGGTATCAAACTGAGAGATTTGTTTATTGAATATTTTAAGAAAAATCAGCAGATTAATCCTCAGGAGGAAATCCGTTTAAATTTTATCGGGAAGAAATAATGGATAGAAAAAGTTTTTTAAAAACGATAACTGGCGGAACTTTAGCGATGACTTTAGCTCCGAATCTGGTAATGGCGGAAGAATTAAATTTAAATTTGTTCAGTTCAGCCAACAAATTAACCATTCTCCACACCAACGACCAGCACAGCAGAATTGAACCGTTTGATTCGAGCTACACCAGAAATCCGAATCAGGGAGGTTTTGCGAGAAGAGCAACTTTAATTCAGAAAATCAGAAGCGAAGAAAGCAATCTTTTGCTGCTCGATTCAGGAGATATTTTTCAGGGAACACCTTACTTTAATTTTTTTGGAGGCGAACTGGAATTTAAACTGATGTCAATGATGAAGTACGATGCTTCAACAATGGGAAATCATGATTTCGACAATGGTTTAGACGGATTTTTGAAAGTTTTGCCAAACGCTAAATTTCCTTTTATCTGTTCGAATTATGATTTTAAAAATACCATTTTAGACGGAAAAACATCTCAGTATAAAATTTTCAACAAAAACGGAATTAAAGTCGGAATTTTCGGAGTCGGAATTCAGCTTGACGGTTTGGTTGGAAAAAAACAATATCAGGAAACCATCTGGAATGATCCGATTGATGTGGCGCAACATTATTCAAATTTCCTTAAAAATGAAAAGAAATGTGACCTTGTGATTTGTCTTTCCCACATCGGGTACGATTATCACGACGAACCTGAAAAACTCAACGATAAAATTTTAGCTTCAAAAACAGAAAATATTGACTTAATTTTAGGCGGTCACACCCATACTTTCTTACCTGAACCCCAAAGTTTTAAAAACAGACAAGGCAAAAATGTTTTGGTTAACCAAGTAGGATGGGCAGGACTTCTTTTAGGAAGAATAGATTTCTTTTTTGATCATAATAAAAATATAAAACAGGTTTCCTGGAACAACCAGGCGATTGACAGCACTATAATAGCGTAATATGAAAAAACTTTTAATTTCCTTTATCATTCTTGCGACGTCGCAGTGGGCAGATGCTCAAAATATTACTTCCAAAAAGTGGGCAGATTTGTTTTCTTACAATAACGTCCTGGCTATGAAAGAAGACAATGGAAAAATAATTGCTGCAACAGAAAACGGAGTTTTTTATTACAATATTTCAAGCGGAGAGATTTCAAAACTGTCTAAAGCCTCTGGTCTTCATGAAGTTAAAATTTCTGCATTCGATTACGATCCTCAGTCTAAAATTGCATTGGTGGGTTATCAAAGTGGTGCTTTGGATGTGATTGCTCCGGACGGAATTACCTATATCGTTGATATCCCGCTTGCTACAGGATATACAGGAAGCAAAAAAATCAATCACATATCAATTACCGGTGATCAGGCTGTAATTTCTGTTGGCTATGGTGTTTCTATTTTTAAACTTAAAAAGAAAGAATTTGCAGACTCTGCTTTTTTTGTAACTGGCGGAACTTTTGAAGCCAGTAATGAAGCTACAATTTTTGGAAATAAAGTTTATTCGGTTACCAATACAGGACTTAAAAGCCACGAACTCAACACAACATTCCCCGTTTTCACGACCTGGGTTACTGAACAGGCCGGGAATTTCAAACATATAGATTCCGAAAGTATTTTGTCATATTCAAATACTACGACAGCGTATCTGTACAATAACGGAACTTCTACACCTATTTCACAGACATTCACAAATGTGAAAGATTTGGTAACATCTGCCGGCAATGTTACAATCACAGATAACAACAGAGTTTATTCTTACGCTGATAACGGAAATTTTGTTGGCAGCGCTTCTCCGGGTGAAGAATGCAATACTGCTGTAAGAATTTCCGGAAAGTTTTTTTTCGGAACAGCTTTGTCGGGCATAAAGAATGAAAGTAATAACATTTTTAAACCAGATGGGCCTGCTTTCAACTATTCTTATAAAATCAGACCATTTAACGACAATCAGTTACTTGTATCTTCCGGAGGTAGAGAGGGTGGTTTTAATTCCAGATTAGACAATCCCAGAAATCCAGGATTTTATTATTTTAACGGCAGTGAATGGATTTATCCATCTTACTTTACAACTAACCCCACCAAATATAATGTTTTAGATGCTATAATTGACCCTCAGGATCCTACAGTAGTGTTTTTTACCAATTACAGTATCTGGGCAGAAATGGGAGTATTTAAAATGAAGTACAATCCTGCAAACAAAGATTTCGATTTTGTAAAGTTTTATAATTTAAACCGACCGGATGTTTACGTTGAAAGACCAGTAGGATTTGCAGTGGATGATAAAAACAATATTTTTCTGGCGATAGCATATAATGTTGACGGTATTAATGTTGCCATGGCTCCCTACAAAAGAGATACTGATCAGTTTTTGGTAAATACGATTACATTAACCAGCAGTGCAGTACAGGCTCCAGTCTTTCATGATGGACTTTTGTGGACAGCCTTGCCCCGCTCTCAGCATATTTTAGCATACGATTATAAAGGAACGGTAAGCATTTCAGACGACACTTCTTACATCTTGGGTGCTGAAAACAACCTGCCTGCGAACTCAATCTCCGTAGCTTTTGACAAAGATGGTGATGCCTGGATTGGTACCGATTTGGGAATCAGAATTCTACCTAATGCAAATGCAGAAGTGAAAAATAATCCAACCCTTGAGGCAGTAGTAATTGAGCAAAACGGTTTAGCAGAGGAGCTTTTCAGAGATTCTCAGATTCTGGCGATAGAAGTGGATGGAGGAAATCAAAAATGGGTGGCTGTAGATGGTGGTGGTGTTTATTACCTTTCAGACAATGGCGAGCGTACAATAAAGCATTTTACCAGAGAAAACTCTCCTTTGCCTACAAATTCTGTTACAGATATTAAAATTGATAAAAAGACAGGGAAAGTATATTTCGTAACCTATGACGGAGTAGTAACCTATCAGGGAGATGTGGCAGATGTAACTTCCAATTTCGGCAACGTTTTAGTTTACCCTAACCCAGTAGTTTACAACCAGTTTAAAGGAAACGTAACCATAAAAGGTTTGGCGGAAGTTGCCAATATCAGAATTACAGATGCCGCAGGAAATATCGTTCATTCTGCACAGGCAAGAACGGGATATTATGAGTGGGATCTTAATAATCAAAAAGGCAAAAGAGTAGCATCAGGAATTTATTTTGTATTGATGACCAACGAAGACGGAAGCGATAAAGCAACTGCGAAAATAGCTGTTGTTAATTAATTTTCATGATTTCTCAGACGGGTTTTATACTCTCATTTCTAAAATACGGAGACAGTGATGCAATTCTGCATTGTTTTACTTTAGAAGAAGGCTTTCAGAGCTTTTTTCTAAAGTCTGTTTTCACTCAGAAGAGTAAGAAAAAAGCACTTTTATTACCCTTGAGCATGCTCAGTTTTAATTGTAGAAAATCTAAACCCGGCATAGAGATCAACTCTGTATTAAAATTTGAACTTGAGCAGTCTTACGATTTTTACACTGATGTAAAAGCAAATACCATCGTCTTTTTTATTTCAGATTTTCTGAATCAGGTTTTGAAACATGAAAATTCCAATCCCAATATTTTTAGAGCAATCATCGAATTTAATCAGAATCTTGATGCTCAGAATTACAGATCGCATTTGGTTTTATTGATTCTTTTATTGAAAATACAGGGAATTGCCCCACTTAACAGCCATTTGGAATATCTGGATCCGGAGACAGGAAACTATAATGTAAACGCAACACATCATCTTTTTACAAAAGAAATTTCTTCAATATGGAAACAGATTTCAACCTCAGAAAATCCTTATGAGATTAAAATAAGAACTGCTGAGAGAAAACAATTACTAGACAGTATTTTGGTGTATTATCACTACCATTTTACAGATTTTAAAATACCAAATTCTTTGGAAATCATTCAGCAGATTTATGAATGATTTAAAATTATCCTCCTTTTGAAAAACTTTCTAAAACAGTCATTCCGCCATCAACGAAAATGCTGGTTCCAGTGATGTAATCTGCAAAATCGCTTGCTAAAAATACAGCCAAATTTCCTACATCTTCAGGCTGACCAATTCTGTCATACGGAATCAGTTTTAATAAATCATCCATCGCTTCCTCAGTTCCCCACGCCTCTTCATTAATCGGCGTCTGAATCGCTCCCGGACAGATAGAATTGATCCTGATTTTTTTCGCACCGTATTCCTGAGCCAAAGACTGCATCAGAAGCTTTACACCGCCTTTACTGGCAGCATAATTCACATGTCCAGCCCAGGGAATGACCTCGTGTACCGAACTGATGTGGATGATTTTTCCGCAGGCCACAGATTTAGACAAATCAATTCCGCGTCTCAGAAATTCTTTGATGGCTTCTCGGGCACAGAGAAACTGGCCTCGCAGGTTGACATTCATTACCGTATCCCAATCTTCAACTGTCATTTCAGTAAATTCTGCATCTTTCTGAAGTCCTGCATTATTAATTAAAATATCTACCGTTCCGTATTCAGAAATTGTTTTTGAAAACATGGCTTTCACCTCATCTTCTTTGGAAACATCGCACTGAAAGACCATTCCGTCACCTCCGGCATTTTTAATTTCATTTAAAATTTCTTCAGCTTCGTCTTTTGAATGTTCTGATGAATGATTGACAATAACCGTAGCTCCTGCAGCAGCCAGAGATTTTGCAATTCCGGTTCCAATTCCGCTTGAAGCACCTGTAACAATGGCAATTTGATTTTTAAGAGAGATTTGCATAGAATATTTTTGTGATGTTCAAAACCAATTGAAAGTATCACGCCAAACTCAAACTAAAATATCTACAATCCTAAAAATTTTCAGTTCCCTTAAACTTCTCTGGTATTGTAAAAGGACGTTTTATAAGTCTTTTATATTAAACAGCGTTTAGCAGTTTTAGGGAATTATCCCGTAGACTCCGGGAAGCGTTCCGTAGACCTAAAGTAGCGTTCCGTAGACTCCGGGAAGGCTTCTTTTGAGCTTCGGAATGATGCGTAAAGGCTTATGAATAAAGAGTTGATGTTAATTTTTAGTTTTTTGCGATTTCGGAATAGTTCAGATTTTTAAATTAGATTTAAAAAAAAATTTTTGAACAAAGAAGATTAATTAACATACGAAATATTGAAACTTATATCTTCGTTTTCATATCAAAAATTGTATAAAGCAAGAAGTCTATCCTACCAGAGTTTTTATTTTCTGTCCTTCTTCCCAAATAGAATGATGAATTAAAGCTCCATCTTCATTCCATTCTTTCCAATGACCATGCGGTTTTGCAAAATATTTATAATACTCTTCTCTCATTTTTCCATTCTCATAATATTCCCTTTGAACTCCTCCGATATGTCCATCGGTATATTCAGCCTCATCCTGCAGTTTGCCATTTGAATAAAAGATTCTATAATCCCATTAAAAGGATGACCCTGATATCTGTAAATAGGTCCACCTGCATTATCTATCCCAGCAAACTCAAGGATTTTTTCAACATCTTTATCTTCAATTCTTATCATATTTTAAATTAAAAGCAATTGCGTCTGACCGTTTTTTCACCACACTACAAAATCAACAATCTATTGTCATTCCGTAGGAATCTAAATCACCTTATTTTAAGTGCATTGAGATTCCTACGGAATGACAAACAAACTGTTAAAATTAAGTTATTCTCAGTTACAGACAATCGTAAAAATAATTGAGAAATTTAAAAGTGTTTATAAATTTAATCTAAAATTTTCGCCATCACCAATTGCGGTCCGCTTCTGCCCTCCTTGATTTTTCCTGTTAAGTGATAGCCGGTTTTCAGGTAAATTTCTAATGCAGAAATGTTTCTTTTGTTGACTGACAAAACGATTTCTTTACAGTCATGAAAATGCTCTTTTACAAAATCATCAATCGCATTCATTACAGAAGTTCCGATTCCTTTTCCCTGAAATTTTGGATTTATTGATAATGATCTCAGTAAAACTGAATCTGATTGGGCGGTAAATTCAAATTTATCATTACCAAAATCCAGAACAAAGAAGCCTGCAATTTTTCCCTCAGCGAAAACGGTAACGGGATAAGCGAAAAAATCATCGTTTAGATTTCGCTCTTCAATTCTTTCCAAAGCCAGTTTCGGAAGGGCAGAATAATCGGATTGAATTTCGTCCAATTGAAAATCGAGATCAGCTAAATCTTTGGCTTGATAAAAATTTAAACTTACCATAATTTAATGATGATAAATATCTTCATACATCACGCCCGCTTTGATTTCCACGGAAAGTCTGTTTTCCTCAGGAACAATCGGGCAACTGTAATCATAGGCATTGTAAGCACAGTATGGATGATAAGACTGATTAAAATCTATAAGAATCGTATCGCCTTTCGGAATGGTGAGATCAACATATTTTCCGCCACCGTAGGTTTGATTATTATTAGTTGCGTCGCAAAATGGAAGAAAGAGGTCATTTTTATATTTTTCCTGCTTCATCAGATCCAGACTTTGGTAAATATTTACAACAAAATCTTTTCCACCTAAATTAAAATAAGCCTTTCCAAATTCCTGATACTTTTTTGTGTGTCCGGATGAAGTTGGAAAATCAAATGGTTCCGGATTCTCATTTTTAATAAATTTGGCTTTAATTCTATATTTTAAATCGATAGGAAAGAAAGGGTGAGCTTTAAAATTTTTAAAATTATCATCTCTCAAAGGTGTTTCTTTTGGATTTAAATAGCCTTCGTTAAGCTCTTTCTGAAATTTCTTTATTTCTTTAATCTCCTTTTTCTGCGAAAAACCACAGACCGGAATTAGAAAAATTGAAAGGCAAAAAATTATTTGTTTTATCATTATTCTGAAATTTTTATTCTGTAAACATCTGAAGAATTTCTCTTGATTGATTTCACAAAGAATCCACCTTCCTCGGGAATGACTTCCTGGAAATCAAAGCTTTTACAGTCTTTCGGCAGTCCTGAAAAAATTAAGGTAAACCAAAAATCTTTCATAAACGGTACCGGCGTCCAGTAAGGAAAAAGTGAAATATTTTCTGCATGAATAAGCCCACTTCTGTGATCCGAATGATTATCGATGAGATAAGTAGTGCTCCAAATCCTGATCAGATTTCCCAAAAATGGTGAAGCAGGAAAACAGCAATGCACAATCACCTGTTTCTCCTCTTCTACTTTGGTTTTCAGAGACTCAAGCAATTCTGTTGCAATGATTGGTTTTACAATGACTTCCATTTTTGATGAGTAATGAGCAATAGGTAATGAGCAATTTACGCAATTCCCAACATTGCCCATTACTCATTACCCATTACTTATAGTTAATGTTTGAGTTGCAGTTTTTCTTTGCTGTAGGCACGGAGCATTGCGGTCATCTCAGGATTTTCAGAGAGTTTCGTTCCGTATGACGGAATTATTTCTTTCAGCTTATCATGCCATTCACCGTTAATTTTTTCAGGGAAACATTTTTCGAGAACGTCAATCATTGCACTCACCGCCGTCGAAGCACCAGGAGATGCGCCAAGTAACGATGCGATTGTTCCGCTTTTGTTGGTCACTACTTCGGTTCCAAATTCAAGTTTTCCACCTGCTTTATCATCTTTTTTAATGATTTGCACTCGCTGTCCGGCCACTTTCAGTTCCCAGTCTTCTTCTTTGGCATCTTTCACAAATTCTCTCAAATGCTGAATTCTCTGAGCTTTATTCATAGCTACCTGCTGAATTAGATATTTCGTCAACGGAAGGTTATGCCACCACGCACCAAAAAGAGATCTGATATTTTTTGTATTTACACTTTCAGGAAGATCGAGATAGCTTCCTTCTTTTAAGAATTTAGTTGAGAAACCTGCAAAAGGACCGAAAAGCAAAGCCTTTTTACCGTCAATTATTCTGAGATCCAAATGGGGCACTGACATAGGTGGTGCTCCTACCGGTGCCTGTGTGTAGACTTTGGCTTCATGTTGCGCTACCAATTCAGGATTATGAGTTACCAACCATTGCCCTGAAACGGGAAAACCACCATAACCTGCACTTTCTTCGATATCCGAACTGTCCAAAAGCGGCAAAGCGTAACCGCCTGCTCCGATGAATACAAAATCTGCCGTAACGTCGTGTTTAATATTGTGCGTACGGTCTTTCACTTTCATTTTCCAACCGTTTTTGATGGGATCGATATCTTTTACCTCCGTATAAACAAATATTTCAACGTTAGTATTGGCCATCAGATGGCGACCCATTTTTCTTGTGAGCGTTCCGAAATTTACGTCTGTTCCGGCATCCATTTTTGTGGCTGCCAAAACTTCAGACTGATTTCTTTTGCTCATGACCAAAGGGATCCATTCTCTGAGTTTATCGTGGTCTGTGGTAAATTCCATGCCTTCAAAAAGAACAGATTTCGACATATTATCGAAACGTTTTTTAAGAAATTCAGCATCATTTTCTCCAAAAACGAGGCTCAGATGTGGACAGGAATTAACGAAATCCTGAGGTCTGTTTATATAGTTTTTATTGATCAGATAAGACCAGAACTGTTTTGAAACTTCAAATTGTTCAGCAATATTTTCTGCTTTTGAAATTTCTACGCTTCCATCTGCCTTCTGCGGAGTATAATTGAGTTCACAAAACGCTGAATGACCTGTGCCTGCGTTATTCCATGCGGCGGTACTTTCTTTTGCAAACCTTCCAAGTCTTTCGAAAATGGCAATATTCAACTGAGGATCAAGCTCATGAAGTAGTGTGGCAAGTGTAGCACTCATAATACCTCCGCCGATCATCACGACATCATATTTCGGTTTTGGAGTTACGCTGATTAAAGTGTGTGGCATTGTTCTAAAAATTTACTACGAATTTCGGGAAAAGTTTTCAAAACTGGCGATCATTGCTTCAGTTTAAAACTGATAATACTCATAATTTATCTGAATTCTGTTTAATACAAATGAAGTTTAAATGAAACTCTGTCCATTTTCTGTTTCAAAAAATCAGATATCAAAAAAATTTAGCTCTTATTTAAAGCCTGTTTAAATTTCATCAAAATTTTAGTTCAAAATTGACTTTAGTTAAATACCAAAAAAAATCTCCCGAAAAAGGAGATTGTTATTGAGATTAATTCAGCTTCGCTGTAAGTTTACGATATTGTTTTTCGGCATTTTTACCTTCGTAGAGAATTCCGTAGATGGTTTCGATAATCGGGAGTTTCAAACCTTTCTCCTGAGCGGTCTTGTAAATAGAATCTGCAGCATAATATCCTTCCGCCACCATGTTCATGGATTGGATGGCTGATTTCACCGTATATCCTTTTCCAATCAAGTTTCCTAAGTTTCGGTTTCTGGAGAATAAGGAATAAGCTGTAACGAGTAAATCTCCCAGATAAGCACTTTCATTCACGTCTCTTGGAGCTTCGTAAATGGCTTCCAAAAACGTTTCCATCTCACGGATGGCGTTGGATACGAAAACAGCGGTAAAGTTATCCCCGTAGCCCAATCCACTTGCAATACCTGCTCCGATGGCAAAAATATTTTTTAAAATTGCGCTGTATTCATTGCCTAAAATATCTTTGCTCGCACTTACTTTGATGAAATCTGATGAGAAAATATCTAATAATTTTTTTGAATTTTCTTCTTCCACGGTAGCCACTGTAAGATAAGAAAGTCTTTCCATGGCGACTTCTTCTGCGTGACAGGGCCCTGCGATCACCGCCTGATTCCTGAAACCTATTTTAAATTCATCTTTCAGATAATGGGCAACCACATCATTCACTTTAGGAATAATACCTTTGATCGCAGAAACGAAAATTTTATCGCCATACTCACAATTCAGCTTGTCCATAGAATCTGAAAGGTAAATGGAAGGTGTTGCCAGAACTACAATGTCACAGGCAGAAACCATTTCGTTGATATCCGTAGTAAGTTTTAAATTTTTTAAATTGAAATTAACCGCCGTAAGATAAGTCGGATTGTGACCTCTAAGCTCGATTGCTCCTTTTACAAACTCATTTCTTACACACCAATGTACGGTTTTGCAGTTTTCAACCAGCATTTTTACAATTGCTGTTGCAAAACTTCCGCTTCCGAGCACGCCAACTGCGATTTCTGTTTTGGGTTGTTTTGAGGTAGAATCTGAATTTGTTTTTTTCTTCGCCATAATGATACTCTGAATTGCAAATATATTAAAACCATGAAATAATGAAAGACTGAAATGCATATTATCAAAATCTTTGCTAAAATTTAATATGGAAAACAATTTTTTATAAAAAAATGCGTTTAGTAACGACAAAAAGCTATTTACAGGCGAAAGTTTTCAAGAAAAATATTTTAAGTAAATTTGCAGGCTTTTACTGTAAGTGACTTTAATGAAAGAAAAATGAAGAATTTTTTATCAAATAAAAAGAAAGTAACCGTTCTGATTGGTCTGCTTTCTACTGCTGTGTTCGCTCAAAGTATATTTATTGCAAAACTTTTTAATCAAAAAGACGACAAAACCTACGAGGTTAATCTTGTAAAAATAAATACCGAAAAAGACAGCGTAGACTATCTGAAAATGAAAACTGATCTTGGAATGGTCGACAAAACCATTACCGAACTCAACTCTTTTCTGAAAGCCAAAAATATTAACAACGGAAGACTTGAGGTGTTAGATCAGGACAGCCTTTCTAATTCTGTTTATCTTTCAAAACAGGCTAACAGGTACAGTGAATATCTAATGAATCTGCAGGAAAAGCTACAGCAGGTTCCTTTGGGAATGCCTTCTGCAGGATATATTTCGTCAAATTTTGGGATCAGAAAAAACCCTATTCCTTTCAAGCGAGTTTTGGCTTCTGTTTCCGCACCAAAAAATGATGCTCCGGCTGCTGCTCCGGCAGTTTCGGCTCCGGAAGTGAAAGCAACACCTGTAGAAAAGATTATTGAAGTGACCGACAGCTACGGAAATAAGAGAGAAGTAAAAGTGATGGTAACTCCGAAAGCTCCCGCTACAGCAAAAACAGCTTCAGCACCAACTTCTACTGCTACCACTCAAAATGCAGTTGCTAAAAATCAACCAATTGAAAAAAACAATCCCCCTGCGGAAGCTGATCAGATGCAGTTTCACAAAGGTTTGGATATTGCTGTTCCGTTTGGATCTGATGTAATTGCGACGGCTGCCGGAACAGTGATTTTTTCAGGACAAAAAGGTGGATATGGGAACTGCGTGATTGTTTCTCACGGAAATGGCTTGGCGACACTTTACGGACATTTATCCCAGTTGGTTGCCAAAACCAATGATAAGGTAAAAGTTGGACAGGTGATTGCAAAATCCGGTAACTCAGGGCGATCTACGGGACCGCATCTTCATTACGAAGTACACAAAAACAATACTCCGGTAAATCCTAAATTGTTTATGAACTTTTAAACTTCAGTTGTTCATCAGGATTTATTTTGCTTTGTTAAATCATCCTTTTGGGGCTGAAATTAATATTATAAAACAAAAATTTCGGATCAGCTAAATGCTCATCCGAAATTTTAATTTAAAACCTTAAAAGTTAATAAGCAGCGGTAAATCTTTCTCTGATGTGATTGTTCTGCTCCAGCTCATCTACCAAGACTACCGCAACATCTTCCACAGAAAGCACGCTTCTGCCCTCTTCGTTAAAAACAGGATTTTCAAGAGCTGTTCTGTATTCTCCAAGTCTTACGCCCGCCGTTCCCTGATGCATTTCGATGGCAGGGCTGAAGAACGTCCAGTCGAGCACTGTGTTTTTCTTAATTACATCCAGATAATCTCTGGCAGCAGTTGCTCCAGGTTTGATGTCTGCAGGAAAATCCGGACCGTCTACCAGCTGATTTCCGTCGATGTATAAACTTCCAGCACCGCCTACGGTAATAAATCTTTTCACTCCAGAGTTTTCCACAGCTTTTTCGATGGCGATTGAACCATTCAAAAAGTCATCGTACAGATTAGGATTCGTCCAGCCTGGATTGAAGGTGTTGATCACCGCATCATTTCCTTTTAAAGCTTCTGAAAGTTCTTCTGAATTATTAATATCCACACTTTTTGCTGAAACATTATCCAACGCAGGAACTTTTGAAATATCCCTCGCCAGGGCTTCAACCTGATATCCTCTGTCTGATAATTCTTTTACTACCTGTGCTCCAACAAATCCTGTTGCACCAATTACTGCTACTTTTTTGCTCATAATTCTTTATTTTTTTTAATTATTTTATCAACCTTTCGGTTCACTTTTCCATGTTTAAATTGTAATATTTTTTATTACATTTAAAATCAAAAAATTTTATTTGAATTGATCAGCAAATTCTTTCAGGTTTTTGTTTCCCAAAAAGTCAACAACGAGCTGATCTGTTTCCACAAATAAATTCTTTAAATTTTCATTGATACATTTTCCTATAGGACAGACAGGATTCGGATTCTGATTTTTCTTGCCTAAAACCTCAGAGTTTTTTATGGCTTTATAAATATCTGAAATTTTAATTTTTTCAGGATCTGAGGCAATCTGGCTCCCTCCTATTTTCCCTTGTCTGCTGACCACAAGATTTGAATCTCTCAGGATTCCCAATTCCTTACGAACAATCACAGGATTGATGTTGATGCTTCCTGCAATCCAGTCAGACGTAAGCCATTCTTCCGGACATTTGGCCAGAAGAGTCATGATGTGTATCGCAGTTGCAAATCTTGTATTGCTCATAATTATACTGCAAAGATACAAATTTTTTTAATGTAACATATTTTATTACAATTTATATTTTAACTTTATTAACTTTCAATTTAATATTATCTGGTTTCAATCTCAACAATTTTCTTCCCGATATTTCCCAAATAGCGTTTGATGATTGGTTCATAAATACGATTTCCATCATCAACGTTAGTAAAAATTACCAATCCCTGTTTTGTCTTTGGAAGCATAATAAAAATGGTATTAACACCCTGATCTGAACCTCCATGCGAAAGTGCTATTTCATCATTTCCCAAATCATAAATTTCGAAACCCAGCCCGAAAAATTTATTTTCTTTCGTTTTAATCTGCTTTGTTTTCATTTCTTCAAAAACCGACTTTGAGAGCAAACTATTATTCATCACCGCAATTAAAAATTTACTGTAATCTTCTACAGAAGTCGTTAAATCATCTGCTGCACTGGCAGTATTATTTTTTACAGTTTCATAGGATTTTCCGTTGTTGTCGTAGCCCATTACAGTTTTTCCGGCTTGCTTTTTCTCATTCCAAATATAGCTTGTATCGTTCATATTCAATGGTTTGAAAATAAGTTCTCCCGCTAATTCTTCCAGACTTTTGTTGAATTTTTTCTCGATGGCTTTTCGCAAATATTCATAACCTTCACCTGAATACTGATATTTCGTTCCCGGTTCGAATTCAAAATTGAGTTTTTTGTCATTATTCATCCAGCGCCAATTCGGGAACCCTGTTTGATGGCTCAAAATCATTCTCGTGGTTAATTTTCTGTACCTCGGATCATTTGCAATCTCCGGATCAATCCAGTATTTTTCAAGGGTTTCATCAAGGTTCCATTTTCCTGAACTCACCAAACTTAAAACGGTCATTGCAGTTACTGGTTTTGTTAAAGAAGCTACATTAAAAAGGCTGTTGTAAGGAGCTCTGGTTTTTCCGTCGAGCGTTCCGTAAACTTTGATTTCTGTTAATTTTCCTTCTTCAATTACACCTAATCCCAAAGTGGGAATATTATTGTCTTTCAATAATTTTTCTAAACCGTCTGTAAGTTCTCTTTTATTTGCATCGCCATGATCATAACTTAGAACGTCGCTCATTAGCCATTTTCCTTCTTTTTTTGTCCAAACTGTGGTAAACTTTGCCTGCCCGCCCAAGACATCTGCCCGATTTTTTTCACGGATATAAAACTGATGTTCTCCGGTTTGAATTGCACCGTATAGCTTGCCTTCGTTATATAGGGGGAAAACTTCTAGACTGCTTTCAATGCCTTTCCTGATGGGCTTTTGGTTTGGGTTTCCGCAGATATTCTGTCTGGTTCTTTCCATAAACAGTTTCTTATTTTGAAAACCGCCGTTATCATGGTAGAACTTTAAATTCTCATCCACATTTTTATCCAAGAAAACCATATCGCACTGGTTAAAACCACGCTCAAAAAAGAGGCTGTCCTGTTTTTTTAATTCTAAAAATAATGGTGAATTTTTACTGATTTGAGCTTTAAGATTCCCAATGAAAATGAAGAGAATTATGATGCCGAGGCAGAACTGTCTTGTCATGAATGAATTTTTGACAAAGATTCTGAATTTATCAATTAAAATTCAAAAAAACAACCCGACAAAAACCCGACAATCGGCTGACAGAATTTATATAATATTGAAATTCAGGCAATAACGAAGCTTTTGTTTCCTGTCAATTTCGTAAGTATTCCTTAAAATAATGAAGACATTTGCGAGGGTCAATCCACACATGGTGAGCATTACAGATCCCGAACCGAGTTTCAGGAAGGCAATGATGAGAAAAATAACAGGACAGATTACAGCTAAAAATATCTGAAGCGAAATGATTTGTTTCACGATGAGTGTTTTCTCTTTTGTGAAAATCATCAACAGCAAAGGTGGCAAAAAATTAACAACCGGAAACCATGCAAAAGGTAGGGAAGAAAGATTGATGATTTTAATTATTGTGGAATTGAAAGTTTCTACTTTTTCTGTCTGTAAAACAGGTTCTGCACTTTCAATTATGATCTCAGTTTCACTGCTGAAATTATCAGCATCTGATAAGTCCTTTTCAGAGATATTAAGAGTTGCAGTGAGGGTTTTCAGGGTATATCCTTTTGGTTCAGTTCCTGCTTCAACTCTTTGTATGGTTCTCACCGAAAGTCCGGATTTTTCTGCCAATTCTTCCTGAGTGAGATTTTGTTCTTCCCTGATTCTTTTTAATGCCGACATTGCTTAAACTTTACGAGAGCAAATTTACTGATTCAAACTATTTATTTAAACAAAAAATTACCCGAAAAACAGGTAATTTTAATTTAATATATGAGCTGAATTTACTTGATATCCAATAATTCAACTTCAAAAATCAAAGTAGAATTCGGTCCGATTTCTTTGCTGATTTCCTGCTCGCCGTAAGCTAAATGCGGAGGAAGAATTAATCTCCACTTGCTGCCAACAGGCATTAACTGCAAAGCTTCTGTCCAGCCTTTAATCACTTTATTCAAAGGAAATGACGCAGGAGTTCCTCTTTTTACAGAGCTGTCAAATACTTTTCCGGTAATGGTTGTACCGTGGTAATGACATTTTACAGTTGATCTTGGGCCTGGTTTTTCACCGTCTCCTTCCGTGATGATTTCGTACTGCAAACCGCTTGGCAATTCCACAACACTTTCTCTTTTTCCGTATTCAGCCATGTATTCCTGACCGTCTTTCAGGTTTTTTGCGGCCTGTTCTTTTTTACGCTTAAATAACATATCTGCTACTCCCATAATATTTTTTTTGCAAAGATAGGGATTTGGCGGGAAGTGGGAGTTTGGGAGTTTGAGGGTTTGAGGGTTTGAGAGTTTTAATGGGTTAGTGGATTAGTGGATTAGTGGGGTAGATCTTTGGAGAGAGGAATTTTTAGGTCAGGATATTTTTTTTTAAAAAACTGCTTCTCAACGCTTCTGTTTACAGCATACCAAACATTAAAAAACGTTTAATATTCTCGTAACGTAGAATTAAAAACTTGGCGTTATCATTGACTTTTAAAATTATGTTGAATCCCCTGAAATACAATAAGAACTTTGACAAGCTATCTTACGATGAAAAACTTCTGCTTGACGAGGCTAAAAAGAGCATAGCCGACTTTGTAGAAAGTTCGCCGGAAATCAGCGATGTAAATTTTGCGACGAGAAATGCTCATGCAAAGACGCATTCCGTATTGCAAGGTGTTTTGGAAATCAATCCTGATCTTTGTCCGGACATTAAATATCTTTTTGATAAAGACCAATTTGACATTATTGCAAGGGTTTCCAATGCCAATATGAAAATAAGTAAAAAGCAGAAACAGATTCCGGCTTATGGTTTTGCTTTTAAGATTAAAGATGACGCAGGACGTACCATTGCTAATTATCCATTGGTCAATTTTCCTTTGTTTCCGGTTAATTCTCCGTCAGTTTTTCTGAAATTATTTACCAATATCAACAGGTTTTATTTAAAAAAAATCAGAACTTTTTTTCCGCTTCTCACCAGTTTGTACAAAATTTTACCATCATGTTTTAATGGAGATTTTATTTCTGAAGTTTTTAAATTTATAAAAAAGAGAAATAATTTTATTCTTTCTCATGAATTTTACTCAGTTGGAGCCTACAGATTAGACGAAAAAATCGTCAAAATAAAAATAGTTCCGGTAAACGTTCCGACGAAATTTATAAAGAAAGTGAGTAACAGAAAAAAGATCCGAACCTATTTTAAAGACCTTGATTACACTGCCGATGTTTTCATTCAGATATGTTACGACCTCAAAAATCAACCTGTCAATAAGCTGAATGTACATTGGAAAAACTCTCCGGATATTCTTTTAGGTCAAATAAAATTTGAAAAAAATTCGCTTCTTAACCCAAACATTTGTGAGCAGGAACTTCTGTCGTTTAATCCGTTTGAGAGTGCGGCGATCTTTCAGCCTGTTGGTAAAATTCAGAAACTGAGGGATGAGGCGTATAAAGTGTCGCTGCAGACGAGGAAGAAAATTAATAAGCTTTTGAAATATAAGTAAGTTAGGGTGAGGGAAGATGGAAGATGGGAGATCGCTGAAAAACAAACTATTTTCCTGAAAAATTTTGCATAAAAAACTTTCAGGGTTTTGGAAACCTTGAAGGTTTGAATACATAAAAAAAGGCTCTACACATCGTAAAGCCTTTCATTGTTTATTATTCTAATGTTTCCTTTTCGTCTTCCTTTTTATCAGGGAAAATGATTGAAAGCAAAACCGAGATGACCAAGACACCACCTACGATTCCCAGTGAAACCGGTGACGAGATGTGATACCACGGTGCAATCAGCATTTTTACACCGATGAAGGCTAAAATAATTGCCAAACCGTACGGCAGTTTGCTGAACATGTGAATGAAATTTGCCAGTAGAAAATACAGTGATCTTAATCCCAAAATCGCAAAAATATTCGATGTGTAAAGGATAAAAGGGTCATTTGAAATAGCAAAGATCGCCGGAATAGAATCCACCGCAAACAATACGTCGGTAAACTCAATTACAGCTACCACAACCAAAAGCGGAGTGGCCATTCTGATTCCGTTTTGTACGGTGAAGAATTTGTCGCCATCGTAGTTATCAGAAACTTTCCAGAAACTTTTGATCAGTTTAGCTCCGGCAGTATCGCTGTAATCTTCGTCATCGTCATCGCCGCCGTCGCCCCAGGATTTAATTCCTGCATAGATCAGGAACAGTCCGAAAAGCGTCATCACAACGTTGATTCTTACTGCATGACCAAAAATATTCATTTCCGGTAAATAGGTTAAATCAATCAACTCAACTCCGGCAAAAATGAAGATCGCCCTGAAAATCAAAGCTCCGATGATTCCCCAGAACAAAACTTTGTGATGAAGAAATTTTGGAACTTTAAAGAAGCCGAAAACGAGGATAAATACAAATAAATTATCTACGGACAGTGCTTTCTCAATCCAGTACGCAGCCTGATATTGCGTAAACTTCTCTACAGCAACAGCATGACTTGTCGCCGAGCCGTCGGTATTGAAAACCCAATACACAACGCCGGAAAAAATCATCGAAAGTGAAATCCAAACGACTGACCAGATGGTTGCCTCCTTAGAAGAAACTTCATGACTTTTTTTGTTGAAAACTCCCAAATCCAGGAGCAGCATGATAACGACTGTTACCGCAAATCCCCACACCAGGCCTGGATGAAGATCTAAAATATTGTGTTGTTCCACTATTTTTTTGTTATTATATGATAAAAGCAATAGCTGTAAAGATACAGGTATTGCTTAATTCATGAGCCTAAAATTATTTATTTCAGACAATTTGTTAAATGTTTTTACAGGTATTTCTGTTTTACCGTTTCAATCGTCTGCTCCAGTTTTTTATCGCTGGTAGGATCTCCGATGGCATTGAATTTCCATTCGTTGTTTCTTCTGTAAAAAACGCCCATCACCATCGCAACGTGACCGTTGAAAGATTTGTCATTGGCAATGTCATACTTCGCAAAAACTTCTCTCACATTCGTCGGAGTTCCTTCGTAAATACGGATTGACGCAAAAGGAATTGTTCCGAAATCCTGACCTTTGTAGCTGTTCAAAACCAAGGCTACGTGCTCAACATTTGAATCCAAATTGGCAAAATCAACAGTAATTACCTCATTATCCAAACCGTCATCGCCGTTTATATCACCTGTTAAATCGTCTCCGCTGTGTTTTACAGAACCGTTTTTCGATTTTAAATTTCCAAAATAAATTACTTCAGTAGCATTTTTGTTTGAATCGTATAAAATGCAGCTTCCATCCAAATCTACTGCTTCTTTTGAAACGCCACCGAAGAAACTTTTCTTCTCGATTGCGCCCCAGTTGATCCCGACACAAGCCTGCAAAAGCGTTGTCCCGTTTTCTTTAGTAAGGTTGATCCTCTGACCTTTTTGTAAGTTAATTGCCATTATTTTTTGTTTGTTTTAGTTATATTTTTGAAGAAGTGAAAAAGTGAATTGTCAAATGTGAATTTTGAATTCAGCAGTTACTATAAAATTTACTTTTTACTTTTTACTTTTTACTTTTTACTTTAAATCAATTATTTAAATTTAAATTCAACATTGCCCGAAGAATATTGGTCTCTTCGTTGACGTCGAAAATTTTGCTCATAATATCGATGCTTTCGAGGTTTCGCAGATAATCTTTCAAAACAGACTGCACATCTTCAGGAATGGTTTTTCTTCTCATTTCCATTGTTTCGGTCAGTTCATCGTTTTTCTCGGTGAGCTGGCTGATGATGGAACTTTGGTTGGATACATTCTCAGAAATATCCAGTGAAGTCAATTCATCATCAATGAGATACAGTTTCTTTTCGTCTACATTAAAAATGAAATATTCATCACTCTGAAAAATCCTGAACAGTTCATATTCATTCCTTTCCAGTTTATATCCGCAGACAAAACGTACCTTAAAATTCTGAATATTCAGTTTCCCTAAAAGCTTTCTCTCAATACAGTAATCCTGATATTGATAAAATGGTGCAGACTGAGGTTTCAGCTTGTCTTCATCTGCTTTTGTACGGTAAAATTCGCTTCCGTATTTCTTGTGGAAATACAAAACCTTGTTCCAGTTCAGCGTATTTTTTTCCTCGATCAATTCATTATACAGATTTTTGAGATATTCAGAAAAAACACCACTGTAGATTTTTCTGTCCATTTCAAAACTGTCGGTTTTCTTCTCTTCAAAGTTGGAAATATAACTTTTATTGATGTTGATTTCGTTGATCACAGCCAGCAAATCGTTTTCCTTTTTCTTCTTGATCTTGGTTAAAAGTTCAATCAGACTGTCAGTGTACTGAAGATGAAAAAGTTCCAGTTTGTTATAATCCAGCGTCTTATTGTTGTCAAAAAGCTGATGAATAATGTCGGTTTTGATGTAGATTGCAATGATATCAACATTTTCAAAAAAATTGGAGAGAAGTTTAAGCCTTGTTAATCTTCTTGTACTCTGAGACATTATGTTTGCAACCTCTTCATTCACGCCTTAAACTGTTTTTACCCTCTGATATTTGCTTTTAATTCTGATTCTAAAGTCTGTAGATCCTGATCCAGTTTTCTTCTGCTTTCCGTTCCCTGTTTCTGAATCTGTTTTACCTCATTCAAAGTGCTGATCAGTTTTGCAGTAGTCTCCTTCAATGTTTCAGCAGAGACAATAGTTTGTTCGTTAGCTCTTGCCACATTGATTGAGTTTTGACCCAAACGTTCCGCATTTTTTCTCAAAATTTCCTCTGTTGTAGACGAAACTTTCTGCTGAACTTCAATATTCTGCTGCTGTCTGTGCATTGCAACTGCAAGTGAAAGCTGATTTTTCCAGACCGGTAAAGTCGTAGTCAAAATCGTCTGTGCTTTTTCAGCAATCGAAACATTGTTATTTTGCACCAGTCTGATTTGCGGAAGCGACTGCATCATAATCAAACGAACGACTTTTAAATCAGCCAATCTTCGGTCTAATCTGTTGATAAAATCTCTCTTATCAGCAATTTGATAATCAGCAAAATTCTGAACATTATTTTCCATATCTGCTAATTCTCCGGTTGCTTTTTCCATTCTCAGATTCCCTGCAATCACCAGTTCTTCAATGGCTTTGATTGAATTGACATTACTGTCGAAAATGGTCTGCAAAACTGCATTATCTTTCGTAGAAGTGATGATTCCTGCATTTACTTTATGAGAAATCTGATCGATATTTCCTGTAATCTTATCGTATTTCGCAAAAAGATTATCCATTTGGTTCATTACCTTTTTCATGAAAGGAAGTCTGCTCAGGAAGCCTTTCACACCACCGTTATTAATTTCGTCTACGTCAACATAGTTCAATTCAATCAATAAATTATTGATTAATTCTCCTACTTCACCGGAATTTGATCTTCTGACATTTCCGAGAAAACTGTCACTCTGATTCGCTAAAGTTTTCTGTAATTCTGAACCAAAATTCACGATAGAGCCAGGGTTGGTTTCATCGATGGAATTCGCCATCAGTTCATATTTCTTACGGTCAGCTTCCTGAATCTGATTTAAATTTACGTTCCCATCCCTGTCCACCAATACTGCCGGAGCCGAACTTTGCGTTGGCTGTGCAGGCTGAAGTGGTGTCGGATCAAATGTTTTTAATGGTTCAATTGACCCTAGCGGATCTATATTTTGATTATCCATAACTGATTATTGATACATTGATACAAATTTATCCAGGCCATCTCTCTGACCGCTTCCTACCGCTTCAAATTTCCATTCTCCGTTTCTGTTGTAGATTCTTCCGAATTCTACTGCAGTTTCGATTGAGAAATCTTCGTCTAATTCATACTTCAAAATCTCTTCGTTGGTATCTGTGTTGAAAATTCTGATGAAAGAATTTCTCACTTGTCCAAAGTTTTGTCTTCTCGCATCGGCATCATGAATCGTCACAACTACGGTAATTTCTTTTACAGCATCGTCAATTTTAGTTAAATCTATCTTGATTTGCTCATCATCACCGTCGCCATCTCCCGTAAGGTTATCACCTGAGTGAATTACTGCTTTATCCGGAGATTCAAGGTTGTTGTAAAAAATAAAATGACTGTCTGAAACCAGTTTTTTGCTGTCATTCAATAAAAATAAAGAAGCATCCAAATCGAAAGCTCCACCGGTTGAAGTATTGTTGGTATCCCATCCTAAACCAATCGTGAATTTAGGTGCGTTGATGTTTTCTCTTTGTCCTTTCTGTAAGTTAATAGCCATAATTAAGTTCTGTTTGCGTTAAAGTGTTTATATTATTTTCGTATTCTTTTATTAAATGATAATTGTTGCTGATGGCCAACTCCAAAAGATGATCCATCTGCTCTTTTTTAATTTTAGACGTAAGATAATCAAAATTACTTGAATCTAATCCTAAAATATATTTTACAATTCTGGTGTTGAACTGAAAACTTGGTTTTACCATGACCTCCGCGATATCCTGAATGTTTTTTACGGTGTAATAGTTAAAGAAATTTTCAATCTTCGGATCTATTTCAAAATTAGTCAGTTCTGCGTAATACATAAACAGAAAATCTGCTTCTACAGCGTATTCATTTAAAATTTTATTCACTGTAAACTCATGACTTCCTGTGATTTTTATATCATCGATGAAAATACAGAGCTTCCCTTTCAGAAAATCTTTATCAAGATAGTAAGTATCATTGCCAATCAAATTCTTACGGTCTTCGAAGCTGAGATTTCCGTAATCGGTTGTATAAGTATGATTTCTGTTGATTTTTGAAATTATGCTTGAACGCTTTCCTTTTTGGAAAAGATAAAAATCGAGCTGTTTCTTAAAATAAAAACACAAAAAATTAGAAGCCGTAGGAATTGCCATAAATGGACTCGGCAATACGACAATCTCTTTGTCTGTATCTAAAATCTCCTTATGATTTACCAAAAAACCATCGAAAAGCTCTCTTGCAAATTTCTCCGCATAAGATTTATCTCCGTATTTGAAATAACTGTATTCTGCAGGCGAAAAAGTAAATTCTGTGGCGGAATCTATTTTGTGTAAACTATAACGTCTGTTCATATTTGTATTTGTGGTTTGATTAAATGGGCGTTGAATCCGAAATCTTTTGCACCTTTATAGTCAGCAATAGGATTGTCGCCAACGTGCAGAATTTGGTTCATTTGTAAATCTTTATTTTCAATTAAATTTTTCACTTCCTGAAAAACCAGAGGATTGGGTTTTGAAATCTTCAACTCGTCAGAATAAATATGGAAATCTATGTACTGATCAAGGTTTTCATTCATCAAAAATTTTCTCATGGTTCTACCTTTGATGAAACCTGTGTTGCTCAGAATATTAATCGTCTTGCCCTGATTTTTAATTTCATCAAAAAACTGATGCAAATTTTCAAAAATTACAACAGGCTTATATTCCAGAAACAAGGCTTCACTTTTCAAATAAAACTCATTCAATTTCTCTTTACTAATCGATTTTAAATCGACATTTAAAGCACCTAAAATCAAAAGATAAATTTCAAAAGTATCCACATTTCCGCCAATCACTTCATTGATGGTATTGCATAAATCGTCGTAATATTTTACAACTTTCGCAACGTCTTCAATCGGTTTTTCAACTCCAAAAAATGAAGAGAAAAGCTCAACTCTTTTTGCTTTGAATTCGGGATGAGATTTTATTAAAGTAAGCCACAGATCAAAAGAAAAATGAGCGTGGTTTTGGATGTCGATATCTGTTTTCAAAATGTTTGAAATAAAATTATTTTTAGCTTTTATTGAAAAAGATTTTTAGTTATAAAAATTCTTTTATCATTATTTTGTGTCTTATTTTAAACTCAAAGATAAAATTTTTCTTTCAATCTGAATTTATTTTAAGATTATTTAAGATTTGGCTCATCTTAAAATCTGATTTGAAAAATTAATTTGAAAAAATTTTGTGGTTTAAATATTTTTTATAATTTCACAACCGATTAACAATCAACAATGTCAACAAAAATGATAAATATTATAACTTTAAGCAATCCTATCAGAGCTGTGTACTTTGGTAGCACTGAATATTTATCTGAATAAAGATCGACCTTATAAAAATATAACGAAGGCCTGTCTGTTCAGATAGGCCTTTTTTGCTACCCAATTTCCAGCTTTTGAAATTCAAGTTGGTTGTCTGAAATTTTTTAACGCAGAGAAATTTTCTTTTTTAAATTTAATTTAAGAATGATAAAACCTTGTGTTTAAAATTAAAATACAGCCTTAAAATCAACAATTTAAATTTAACAAAATGAAATACAACACAAGAAATATAGGGATTATAGCACACGTCGACGCCGGAAAAACTACGCTCACGGAAAGACTGCTTTATTACACGGGAATGATCCACAAAATCGGAAACGTAGACGATGGAAATACCACGATGGACAAAGACATTCAGGAGAAAAACCGAGGAATTACGATTTCATCTGCGGCGATTTCCACACAATGGAAAAAAGATGATAATGTATTTAATATCAACATAATCGATACGCCAGGACACATAGATTTTGCAGTGGAAGTTGAACGTTCTTTAAGAGTTTTGGACAGCGTTGTTGCCGTTTTCTGCGCTTCTTCGGGAGTGCAGCCACAAACAGAAAACGCTTGGTTTCAGGCAGAAAAACATGGAATTTCCAAAATCTGTTTCATCAATAAAATGGACAGAATCGGGGCTGATTTCTTTGCTGTTTTAAATGAAATTAAAATCAAACTCAATGCAGTTCCACTGGCTTTGCAAATTCCGATGGGCGCTGAAGATGATTTTGAAGGCGTTATTGATTTGATCAGACAAAAAGCTTTGTATTGGATTGATGAAAACGGAGAAACGATTGCCGAAAAGGAAATTCCCGAGAATTACAAAGCAGAAGCAAACGAATTCAGACTAAAATTAATGGAAACGTTAGCCGAATTTGATGAAAATTTCTTTGAACAATTCATGAATTCTGAAGCGAAAATTTCCGAGAAAATTATTTTTGAAGCGATACAGAGAGCCTGTCAGTCAAGAAGTTTGGTTCCCGTTTTATGCGGTTCTGCTTTTAAAAATAAAGGCGTTCAACCTTTGCTTGATGCAATTGTAAGTTATTTCCCTGCTCCGAATCAATTGGCTTCGGTAAAAGCAAAAGATGCGAAAACGGAAGGAACGATTGAACTTGAAAGAACCGAAGAAGAAACTTTTTCAGGATTGGTTTTCAAAGTTGTGATCGAAAAACACATGGGTAAATTGGCGATGTTGAGAATTTATTCAGGAAACATAAAATCCGGAGACACGGTTTTGAATGTAAGAACGGGTGAAAATTTCAGAATTTCAAGAATTTTACAGATGCAGTCGGACAAAACCATAACGATTGAAGAAGGAAAAGCAGGCGACATCGTTGCATTAACAGGAATAAAAGATGCGAAAACAGGAGATTCTTTATCTTCCATTGAAAGGCCTGTCTTGCTTGAATCCATCACAATTCCGGCGCCGGTTATTCGTGTTTCGATTGAGCCGAAAACGAATGCGGATGAGAAATCTTTTGGATTGGTTTTAGCAAAAATTCAGGAAGAAGATCCGTCGTTGGTGGTTGAAAGAGACAGACAAACGGGCGAAACTCTGTTGAGCGGTTTGGGAGAATTACATCTTGAAGTAACTTTAGAAAAAATCAGGTTAAATCATGGTATTGAAATCAATCAGGGAAAACCTAAAGTTTCGTATCGCGAGATTTTAACCGAAACCAAAAGACATCGGGAAAAACTTTCAAAACAAAACGGCGGAAGCGGACAATTCGCCGACATCACTTTTGAAATCGGACCTCGTAAGAATGATGAAACCGGTCTGGAATTTATCAACCAAATAAAAGGCGGTGTAATTCCTAACGAGTTTATTCCTTCGATTGAAAAAGGCTTCAGAGAAGCCATGGAAAACGGAGCTTTAAGCGGAAATCCTCTGGAAAGTATGAAAATTACACTTCTGGATGGCTCTACTCACAGCAATGATTCCCATGCTTTGGACTTTGAACTTGCCGCGAGAGACGGCTTCAGAGAAGTTGCGAAAGCCTGTAAGCCAAAACTTTTAGAACCGATTATGCAGATTGAGATTCAAAGTATCGAAGAATACACAGGAGCCGTGACTGCTGACATCAACAGACGAAGAGGAATCATCACTTCGATTGATGAAAAATCAGGAAGAAAAATTTTCGCAGCAGAAGTTCCTTTGGCTTCTACTTTTGGATATATTTCTGATCTGAGAACGTTGACAAGCGGTAGAGCTTCAATCAGCATGAAATTATCACACTATGCTTTGGTGCCTGATTTCATTGGAAATACATTATTAACCTAAAAAATAAGGGCTGTAAATTTATTTTGCAGTCCTTGTTTGGTTAAAATAACTTTGATAACACCAACACGAAACAAGAAATTAACCTAAATTCATAAAACGCAACATATTTAAAATTTTAACACACCAATAAACAAAATTAACACCCATAATCAAATAAATATTCATAAAATACCCCTTTTAAATGATATTAATATAAATTTTATAAGTATATTTGAGAAACCATTAAAAATTAATACTTATGAAAAGAATCTTTCTACTCTCTTCAGTTCTGTTTTCTTTATTCGCAAAAGCACAAACTCCGGCGTATGTTCCTACCAACGGATTGGTTGCTTGGTGGGGTTTCAGCGGTAGTGCAATCGATTCCAGCGGCAACTCTAACGACCTTACCGTAAACGGAGCAACCCTTACAACAGACAGAGACGGCAATGCTAATGCTGCTTATCTGTTTAACGGAACCAATGCCCACCTTACCAAATCATCTCTTTCTTACAATTTCGCTCAGGGTGGATCTTACTCTATCTCATTCTGGATGAAGAAAACAGGAAACTCCGAAGGTGTTGCCATGATGAGCGGTTCTAATACCGGAGGAAGTTTTATCTGGCTACTGCAATGTGATAACGTAAAAACTATTTTCGGAACTAACAAGCAGGGAGAATCGTGGACGTGGGCAAACGGACCCAACTACTCTACAACAGCTTGGGAACATTTTACAGCTGTTTACAACGCACAAACCATGCAACTTTACAAAAACGGAGCATTGGTAGCGACCTCAACCAATACCTACACTAATTCTACCTCCGCAGCAATGCCTTTCTATATCGGAAGAGCAATTGGTGGCGGTAATATTGCAGCTTCTATAGATGATGTAGGTATTTGGAACCGAGTGTTGACTGCAGCAGAAATAGCTCAAATCTACAGCAGCAATTTATCTGTTTCTGAAGCAAAAAACACGAAATCAAATGTAGGAATTGCACCAAATCCTGTAAGCGATGTTTTATATGTTAACCTACCTTTGAAAGGTAAAAATTCATATAAAATTATTGATCTCAACGGCAGAACTTTAATGACTGGAGAATTAAATGATTCTAAAAACATCAACGTTTCTTCTCTTACAAAAGGCACTTATTTTCTTGATATAGAAGGGGTATCCAGCTTAAAATTTATTAAAAAATAAAAAAACAACCGTCTTAGTCAAAAAAAACTGAGGCGGTTTTAATCTTTTATCTTTCTTATTTTTCAGGCATCACTTTATACGTTGGATCTTCCTGAATATTTACCTCGATTACGGCTTCTGCATTTTTCAGCATTTTGATACAGTCTTCGCTCAGATGCTTTAAAAGCAATTTTTTATTTTGTTGAGCATATCTTTTTGATAATTTATCTAAAGCATCAATTGCGCTCATATCAACAATTCGGCTTTCTTTGAAATCGACAACAACCTGTTCGGGATCGTTTTCAGGATCAAATTTATCTGTGAAAGCTGTAACAGAACCGAAGAATAACGGCCCCAAAATTTCATAATATTTGATACCATTTTCATCAAGATACTTTCTTGCACGAATTCTTTTTGCATTGTCCCAAGCAAAAACCAAAGCAGCAATCACCACACCAACCAAAACAGCTAATGCTAAATTATGAAGTAGAATCGTAATTAAAGCAACCGTCATTCCGACAAAAATATCAGATTTCGGCATTTTGTTAACAATCCGGATGGAAACCCACTGAAATGTTGAAACCGCAACCATCATCATCACGCCAACCAGCGCTGCCATCGGAATTTTTTCTATAAAAGGAGCACCTACCAAAATTATGATAAGGATGGTAATCGATGCAAAAATTCCCGACAATCTTGCTCTGGAACCTGCATTCAGGTTTACCAAAGTTTGGGCAACCATCGCACAACCGCCCATTCCACCGAAAAAACCGTTGGTAATATTAGCCAAACCCTGCGCAACAGATTCTTTGTTGGCACTGCCTTTAGAGTTGGTAATTTCATCGACCATTGACAGCGTCAGAAGCGATTCAATCAAACCAACGCCTGCCATAATCATGGCGTAAGGGAAAATAATCTGCAGGGTTTCAAGGGAGAAAGGAATTTCAGGAATATGAAAAACAGGAAGATTTCCGCTGATATTTGCGATATCTGCGACCGTTTTGGTATTGATATCAAATCCTAAAACAACCGCAAAAACCACAATTATTGCAACCAAAGACGCGGGAACCGTTTTTGTGATTTTAGGAAAGAAGTAAACAATCGCAATCGTCAAAGCCGTTAAGCCTGCCATAATGTATAAAGATGAGCCTTGCAGCCAGTTTACAGTTCCGTTCGCATCGGTAAATTTAAACTGTTCAACCTGTGCCATAAAAATAATGACCGCCAAACCATTCAGAAAACCGTACATCACAGGTTGCGGAATGAGTCTTACAAATTTCCCAAGCTTGAAAACTCCTACCATCAACTGAAAAATACCCGCCAGAACTACAGTCGCAAAAAGATATTCCACACCGTGAGATTTGATGAGTGCTATTAACACAACTATTGTAGCTCCTGCTCCACCGGAAACCATTCCGGGGCGACCGCCTAAAACAGCTGTTACCAGTCCCATCATAAATGCGGCGTAAAGACCGATCAGCGGAGAAAGTCCTGCCAGAATTGCAAACGAAAGAGACTCGGGAATCATCGTCATCGCGACTGTGAAGCCGGCAAGAATCTCGTTTTTATAGTTTATTTTTTTCGAGAAGTCGAAAAGTTGGAGCGTGTTTCTCATGAAATGAATCAGACTTGTAAAAGGATATCAATAATTAAGTAATTTTTTAATCATTTCCGGCAAAGATAGTTACTTGCAAATGAATATTAATCATTTTTAAAATCTCTTTATTTCACGAAAAAGACCACAGAAATCTGCGGTCTTCATTTTCTATTTTCTTTAAATTTAATCTCTTTTCAAAACATCTTTTATTCCATCCAAACCTTCGCTGAACTGCGCCAGCAAAGCAACAATCTGCGTCATTCGGTCATTTTCCCCCAAACCTTTGATCATTTTATTTTTGACGAAGGTTTTTTTGATGTCTTCCCAACGCAATTTTTCATCTTCAGAAATCAGATTCATCAGCTCTTTCAGTTTCAGAATATTCGATTCTGCTCCGGTTGTCAACGTCTGAGATTCGTTTTGGTAATGATTTAAAACAATCTGCGTTACTTCTTCTTCTTTTAAAATAGGCTGAATCTGCGAAATCAACTTATTCATATTCCGGTAAGAACCCTGCAGTTTGAAAGCCGGTTCGTTTCTGTAGTCGTCAGCCATTGCAGCGGAAGCAATGTATTGTCTGTTAACTTTTAAAACAATATCACGCACTTTCAACGAATTTTCCAACACCTTTCTGAAATCTGAAATTTCATTGGAGCTAAAGTTTCCGGCCAGATCCACATTCGGAGAATTGGTTTGAATACTTTTGTATAAACTGTAAAGATTCTCCATTCCCTGATTGGTTAATCTTGTAAGATAATCGTTAGACATTAAGGCATTTTCAATTAAACTTAAATCAAACAATTCTGTTTTGCTTCCTGAAATTTCACCTAAATTATACGTATCAGAACGGTTCGCCAACATATCCGGAATTTTGAATTTCTCACCACTTTCCGTGTACGGATTTCCAGCCATAACGAGGCAGAAACGTTTTGATCTTAAATCATAGGTTTTACTTTCTCCGTTATAAATTCCCTCGATTTTTCTTTGTCCGTCGGCTAAAGAGATAAATTTCTGTAAAAACTCAGGATTACAATGCTGAATATCGTCAAGATACAGCATCACATTATCTCCCATTTCCAAAGCTAAATTCAGTTTCTCCAGTTCCTGTTTTGCTCCTGCATTTTTAGCTTCATTCGGATCGGTGGAAACAATATCGTAACCGATTGACGGACCGTTGATTTTCATGAAAACCAATCCCATCCGGTCTGCCATGTATTCCATCAAAGTTGTTTTTCCGTAACCCGGCGGTGAAACGAGAAGCAGCATTCCCATTCTGTCGGTGCGTTTGTCGTTTCCGACAGTTCCTAACTGTTTGGTTAAATTTGCTCCTATCAACGGGAAATAGACATCGCTGATCAATTTATTTCTTACAAATGAGCTCAAAACCTGAGATTTGAACGTATCGATTTTCAGACTTTTCTTTTTATCATTGACCCATTTTGCTTTCAACTCCTGCAATTGCTTGTATTTTAGGACAACCACTTCATTGAAATGAGTCAAACGGGAACTGAATTCATAATAATTTAAATGATAATCCAAGTCTTTTTCTAATGATTTCAACCCTTTTAAATCCGCTTCATACGTGACATGCAGAATATTTTCAGGATTGAACTGTTGGGTCACAAAAAACACGGCGGTTTCTTTTTTAATATCATCTTCAAAAGTCAGTTCTGAGTTTATTAAGAACGCATTCAAAGCACTTTCAGCAATGGAGAAGCAGGCTGAAGGATAGGTTTTCAAAGCATTCAGCTGATCGATAAATTCAAGATCTTTTCCTTTTTCTTTTATATTTTTTAAAAATGATTCGTACAGCAAAGCCGCTTTTTCAGAAACCACAAACGCTGATTTATTTTCTCTTTTTAAATAAACAGCAGCATTGAAATCATTGACCTCAACAAAAAGATGATGGGTTTGGGCAAACGATTTTATTTCATTTGAAAGTTCCTCATTGAGATATTGAAAACCCTTGTCCGTGACGAAAGATTTTGAAATTAAATTGGCTGCTTCAAACTGTTTCTGATAATATTCTTTTCTTTCATTATTCAAAAAATACCAGAACAGTTGAGCCAGTCCCCTTTCAGAAGGCGTAAACTGCATCAATCCCAATTCATCGTGCATCTGCTGAAGTTTTGAAACAATCGTAAGCGCGTCTTCATCGTGAATTCCTTTTACCAAACCTTCGCCAAAATGTTCCGTCATAAACTGCTGGATCGCATTTCTGTTCTGCTCTTCAGTATTAATATTTTTATTTTTTGAGAAAATATTCCAGGCTAAATATTCAAAACGTTTTACATTTGAATTTTCTGAAATATATTCCTGATTCCAGACGTCTTTGTACTCAGAAATTGCTTCAAAATTCAAAGGTTCGTAAAATCCGGTTCCTGTTAAATGGTAATAATATTGGGCATTTCTAAGAACTAAGGTAAGATCTAATTTCTGACGGTTGACCGCAAATTTATAATCACCCAAAGCAATTACATTGTCGCCGTCTGCGTAAATTTCTTTTTTATCCTTAAGTTTTCGGACTGCTTCCTGCTGCGAAGTTTTCAGTAAAGTCTGAATTTCCTCCGCCTTGGCTGAATCTTCCATTTCCATCAGCTGTCGGGAAATATCACGGACTTTTTCAACCATTAAATCGGTCGCAAAGTAGCCGTTGATCTCATTTTCAGCATCGAAAGATTCGGTTTTTGTTTTTACAGACTGTAAAATCCTTTTTGCGGAATCATACAAATTCTGCGTTCTTTTGTTGCGCGATTCCGTAAGTTGAACTCTTTTGTTTTGAAAATGACCGTAAGCCTCTTCTCTTTTTTCGCCAATCTTTTGAATAAACTCATCAAAATCAATGAATTTCGTTTCCATTTCTTCCAACTGAATGGAAAGTTTGGTCAGATATTCATCACACTTTTCCGGAGTCTGAGAAAGCTCAAGAAAATTAATCACCGACTGATCAAACAACGTCATCTGAGCCTGAAAATCAGCAGATAATTCCTTACCCGAAATCTCTCTTTTTCTTTTTGAAAGTTCCAATCGCTCCTGATTTAATCTTGCAAAAATCACCGAAATATTTTCAATAATCTGAGTGGACTGCGAAGTATCTTCAATTTTTAAATTATTAACGATATCCACCAAAAGCTCGAGCTGTGAAGACAAATTGGTAATTTCTTCTTCAATCATTTTAGCATCAATCGCCTTCTGCAAATTGATAATATTTTCAGAAATGGACTGCGCTCTGGTTTCGTAAGGCGACAGAGAATTTTCCTGAAGCAGGAAATTCACACAAGCATTTGAAAGTTCTTCTGATCTCGCAGCCAGAGACTGATCTAATGCATCGAGAATTTTCGTATCCACATATTTCAGATCTCTCGCTCCTGTAATTTCACCGCGCAACGCTCTGATTTGCGAAAGCATATCGATATATTCTGTCAGTTCAGAATAGTGAATCCGTTTCGTATCATCCAGAATTTTTTCGCAGGAAATTTTAATTTTTTCAACTACTTCAGCGGTATTTTTTTTCTGCTCGACCACTTTTTCAAACTCATTAATCGCCGAATGGGCAATACTTCTGATTTCCTTTAAAGGCTGATCCAGATTTTCGACCTCATCGTCACCGAGAAAATAGTACGCGTCTAAAATCGTCGTGGAAAGTTTGACAATATCATCATACAATCCGCTGTAAGAATCTTCTTTGTTCAGCAAAGTGATCAGCTCCTGACTTTCTGCCATCACACGAACGATATCCTTGTTCCCGATTTTGTAAATCAGCGTGTCTGATTTTTCGGTATTCGGTAACAATTCTTTTGCGTACGGCGTCTGCCAGATCTGAGCTAAATGATGTTTGGTGGTTTCAACACTTTCTCTCAGATAAATAAGTTTCCCTTCATTTAAAATTGAATATCCGCTACAACGAATCGGTGTTTCGATGGTTTGTGTGATGATATTGTAGGAAATCAGCTGATAATTATTGGTTTTATCATCGTAAAAAACGTACATGAAATTTTCACCGTTCGGCTCCTGAATCGTTTTAAGATAATGAAGCCGGTTGACATCCTGAGAAATCACCTTTAAACCTCCCGTCTGCAAAGCGTAGCCGTTCGAGAACAAAACACCCTGATTTTCCGGAAGCAAAACTGCCGAATGCTTCAAGGTATCAACTCGCGAAACAATCTTTTCTTTGTGATTGTAAATGAAATAGCGTTCCGTTTCCTGATAAGGTTTAATTTTAAATAAAACCAGATTATCAAGGTCGCAGAAGTGAATTTCAGCATCATCGAGATTCTGATCTTTATGAATGACATCTTCAGAATAAATTCCTTTTCCGGTGTCGGTATTGTCTTCGATTTTTATGGTTAAATCTCCACCAATCGATTCCACAAAAACTTTATCCGCTAACGAAACATGCGGAAATTTCCCGCTTCGCTGCATATCTCGGGTCGCTTTCGTCCATGCAAAACCGTGCTGTGGCGGATATGTTACATCCGAAGCGCTTCTGGAATCGACATAGGCAAGCTCACCATCTTTAATCAACCATTTAAAGGCTTTGATATCTGACGGACTTTCAGACAACTGAAAAACCATGTACAAATAGTTTTCTGTAAAATGAAAGCGTGCAAAGAATGTATTTCTGTAATATTTATAGAGATTTTTAAATTCTTCAACGAAGATTTCATCATTGATTAAAGACGAATCACGGGGTTCAAAACGGTCGTTATTAATCGTGTAAATCGAGAATACATCCGTAATATTGATTTCGCTCTGTAAACCTAAATGCGCATTTGATCCGAAAATCAACGTGTTTTTCAGTGAAAAAATATCTTTGGCGACGCAGTTGTGCTCCGTAGAAATTCTTTCGTTGGCGATGAGTGAAAAATCTACACCCCCGAAAATCTCTTTACGGTTTTCGTTCAGCTTCTGAAGCCTTTGAATGAGGTCGTTTTTCTGCTCATTCAGACGATTCTGAATTATTTCGTATGTCCCTGAATTTAATTTTTCTGACATAGGTTTTAATGTTTGGTGATGGATGATGGGTGTTTGATGCCAACATCGTTCTGTTATTTTTTTTAACCATTAAGGCTTATTAAGTAATTAAGAATCATTAAGTTTAGCTTCGCTTTAAGTTTCACGCTTATAAAAAATCTATTGATTTTCTTAACTAAGCTTAACCCCTTAATAATTCTTAATGGTAAAGTTTTTAAAATTTATATTGAGAAAAAAAACTCTCAAAGCATCATTGAAAATCACACAATGAGAGTTTTACAATATAATTTAGTTGTTGATTAGCTCGTTATTTTTTTGATAGGATTGCATCCTATCCTTTGTTAAATCGTCCCTTTGGGATTTTTTCGGTAAATCAAAATAACGTTCACAATTTTATCTGATTGGTTTTTGTTCGATACCTAGATTTTTCGCCATGTCCATTGCTCTTGCGAGAAGACCTTTTTCCTGTTGGTCGGCAACGCCATTGAGTTTGAAAATCAGGCTTGCGATGCTCATGTTTTTGATGTCTTCGGAAGAAATATTGTATTTATCAACCATTCCCATTACTTTTCCGATGATATTTTCGCCGTCTCCCAAAAGATTTTCTTTGACCAAAGTTGCGTTTTCGCTGTGGCTGATGAATTTATCCAAACCTTTTCCTGCAGAAACCTGACGAACCACATTGTCAAAGAAAGTATTATCTCCACCAACGATATCAATTTTTGCAGACTTGAACGCTTCCGCTAAAACTCCAGCCTGAGCCTGTGCAATGTCTTTCTGAATTGAAATGTGAGCCAATTCCACTTCTTTTTCTTTCGCTAAAGTCAGTCTGAATTCTTCGTGATCTTTTCCGGCATCGTTCAGTTTTTTCATTGCTTCTGCTTTTTCGGTAATTCCGGCTGCTTCTGCGAAAGCTTTTTCCTTAATCACTTCCGCCTGAGCAATACCTTCTTTTCTTTCCGCTTCTGCTTTTTTCTCAATAACAATTGACTCGACAATCCCCTGTCTTTCAGCAGCATCGGCTTTTGCGTGAAGAACCTGAGCTTCAGATAATCCTACGGTTGCTTCTTCTTTTGCTTTTGCATCAGCGATAATTTTGCGGGCTTCCGCTTCTTTTTCGGCTCCGTCACGTTTTGCCTGCGCTTCGATGACGTATTTCTGAGCGTCTTTTTCCGCAGCTAATCTTCTTGATTCTGCAGCTCTGGTTTCCTGAATTAATTTTTTTTCCGCTTCCTGAGTTGCTAAAGTAATTTCAACCTGCTTTGTTCTGTCTGCCGTTTTGAACGCTTCCAAATCTTTAATTCCCTGCTGCTCTTCAACCACCGTTTTCTCCATTGTCAAACGCTCACGGATGGCATCCTGAATATTTTTCTTCTCCAGTTCGATGGCCTTTTCTTTTTCAATTTGAGCCAAAGAAACAATTCTTTCTCTTTCGGTTGCTTCCAACATTTGATCCTTCTGCACTCTTTCAGTTTCCACCAAATCGGCACGTTCTTTATTTTTAGCAGCGATAACAACTTGTCTTTGTTTGTTTTCTTCTGCAATCTGAAGCTTTTCTTCGGTTGCAATACGAACGGTCTCATATTTCAATCGTTCTTCTTCATCCACTTTTAGAATTTCCGCATTTTCTCTGGCTTTAATATTGGCAACTTCTCTTTTTTGAGATTCTTCTTTTTCAGCTAATTGTTTTTCCAGTTCTAAAATCGCTTCACGGGCTTCTACATTTTGTTTGGTGATGGTTTTTTCTTCATCTCTACGAACCTGATTGGCTTTAATATTTTGCGTAGCCGTTAATTCGGTAATTTTTTTGATCCCTTCAGAATCTAAGATATTGTCTTTATCTAAATTTTCAATTTTTGTCTGTTCCAGATAATCGATCGCACAGTCATCTAAAACATAACCGTTTAAATCTGTTCCGATAATGTGAAGGATTTCCTGACGGAATTCGCTTCTAGCTTCGTAGAGTTCAATAAATTCAAACTTTTTACCAACCGTTTTCAAAGCTTCAGAAAATTTAGCCTCAAATAATTCTCTCAACGTATTGATATCAGATGCCCGTTGGCAACCAATCGTCTGACCCACATTCACAATGTCATCCGCCGATTTATTGACTCTGATAAAGAAAGCCACCTGAATATCAGCTCTCATATTGTCCTTACAGATCAGTCCTGCACGGCCTTCTCTGGCGATTTCCAGTTTTTTCACAGAAATGTCCATCGATTCCATTCTGTGGATGACCGGAATCACGATTCCAGCGTTGAAGAAAACCTTGGTTCCTCCATAACCTGTTCTTAAAATTACGATTCCCTGAACCGTCTTTTTATACATCGATAAAATCCAGAAAATCAATCCGAGAGACGCCACCACGGTGACTACAATCCCAACAATCAAAGGTGTATTCATATTTTTATAGTTTATTTGTTTAAATGTGTTTAATTTTTTAAACGCAAAAGGCGCAAAGATTTTGTTTACATATAGTTCTGCATATTTTCGTTCGCAAAGGCGTTTGACTCAGCAAAGACACCTAACAATACAAATGATTAATACTAATTACAGAAGTAATTCTAAAATATAGCTGAACATCAGCATAAAAAAGGTGACCATAATTTCATTTAAAATTTAATTTCCTCAGCGACGTAATAAATTCTTTTCTCACGGTCTTCGTCTACGATGTAAACCGTTGTTCCGTGTTTTATTTCTTCACCGTCTTTGCTTCTTACCATCAGAATCATTGGGTCTTTGTTTACAAAAACTTCAAGCATTCCGGTCTTGTCACCATGTATGGTTGATTTCAGCCTTCCCTGCCGACCCAGAAAATCATGTGATATCTCGCCTTTATGGTTGATTTCTCTGAAGAATGGATTTAAAGGTTTTAAAATTATTTTCGTTAATAAAATACTGACTAAAAATATTGGAATGACCAGTAAAGCAGAAACCCAGATTTCAAAAGAGAAAAACGATTCGAGATAAAATGATCCCAACCACGTCAACAAAAGTGAGAGTGTGAGAAAGTAGGTAATCGGTACAATATCTAAATTCAGGAATTTCAGAAACTGAAGCCACCCCGAAGCATCATCCGGAACATGAACGTGACCATCAGGACTGTCGACATCGGCATCAAAATCCGCATCCAGTCCGATATCAATATCCAAACCCGTGATAATGGTGAAAAGCCAGTAAATGACCGACAAAATAAGCAATACACTTAAAACCGTATTAACCGGCGAGAAAGCTATCTGTAAAAAATCCTGATCAATCATAATTCATTCTTAATAGATTATTCATTTTACAATAAATCTCTAAATACTCTTAAATATTTAAAACATTTCAACCCTAAAACTTCATTTATTAACTCAATTTAGATCGGTTGTTCACAAATATAATAAAATTATTTCAAAATGCAAATATTATTAGCAAATTAATTAAAATTAATCTTACATTTGCAAAAAAGATTAGAACCCATGAGTTATTTCGGAGCTAATATTAAAACAATAAGACACGCAAAAGGATTAAGCCAACAGGCGTTCGCAGATTTATTTGAATTAAACCGAGGCGTAATCGGAGCATACGAGGAAGGACGTTCAGAGCCTAAAATCGCTACATTATTAACTGTAGTTCACTATTTTAATCTCGATCTGGACAAATTCCTTACTGTTCCGCTGACGATTGATGATTTAAATAAACCAGAAAATTTTGAGAAGCATCAGCTTTCTTTCAATTCAGATTTGCCTTATCAGGAAAATACTATTGACAATAATGAAAAATATAATTCACTGCAAAAAGCATTGGCAAATATCGATTTAATCTATGGATTCGAAGATGATAAATTGCTTTTATCTAATTATAAAGTTGGTGATTTTCTGTTTCTAATGAAGTCAAATATTGAGGAAGAAAATCCTGAAATGCTTCTTTTTATAGACAACGGAAATCTGCAGTATCTTTCAGCGATTGACAAAGAACTATTTTCTGAAAAAGAAGTTTATAGAATCGCAGGATATCTTTCTTCTGACCAAAAAAATATCCTCTCCAGCATTTTGGAAAGGATTGAGATTTTGGAGAGAAAGGGAAAATAAAGAAGTTTAAAATCATTTTTTTCTCTAATTCTTATTGCGGTTTTTAAGATTTCTGACTAAAAAGATAACTGCAAATAAAAACGTGCAGAGATAGAGAATGCTCAGTCCGATTTTGTCTACGGTCATGGTTTTAAAATCGATCTGCTTCCACAAAGCACTTCCTACGATGATTGCGATAATGACAAAGAAAAATATTCCTCCTTTTTTGTTTTCCATGGTTTTGTTTTTTATTTTGTAAAAATTAAAGCCGAAAGCTCATTTTCATCAATGACAAAACTAAAAATAAATTTCACTTCAATAAGATAAATTTTACAAAAACCTAAAATAAAAAAATCCCTTCCGGATATCGGAAAGGATTGAAACTATAAAAGGTAAAAGCGAGAAAAGAAAAGCGGGGCAGCGTCTTGCCGGAGTCGAACCGGATAATCTTGCAGTAATTATCTGCTTCATTATTCCTCCCCTTCAAATGTTGACGAAGTATCTTTTCTCTACGACACTTTTATTTTTATAAACAAGGCAACAGTCAAAAAGCGTATCGTGCTCTATCCATCTGAGCTACTCTCCCAAAGAAATTGTATTTTATTTGTGGAAGAGACGGGATTCGAACCCGCGACCCCGTCGTGATATCGAAGTAACGCTATTCTACGGCACTTGTTTTTTATTTTTAAAAAGAGGTAAAATTTGAAAAAACTACATTTAACAGGACTTTACAGACCCGCGTTTTGGAGTTGAACCAAGATCGTTAGATTTACCGAAGTAAGTTTTCTCTACGACACTCTTTATTTTAAAATCAAGGTAAAAAGTATAGAATCTTTCAGTGCTTTGCTCTACCAACTGAGCTACTTTTCGCTAAGAAAAGACAGGGCTTGAACCTGTGCCCCAAAGTTTGGATATCGAAGTATGATTCTAAAACGACACTTGATTAGTTTTTTTAAAACCGAGCAATTGATAAAAAGAGTTTTTTGTTCAATGAAAGTCGAAGGAACTCTTTTTTACGGCGTCGGATATTTTTAAAGTAAGGTAAAAAAATCAAACAGAGACTTACTGACAGAGTGTTACCGTTACACCATCCTGCTTAACGAGAACAGGAATTGAACCTGTATTGCTGTCCCCAAACGAAGAAATTCTGTTTTACGACACTTACTTTTTATTTTAAATTTTAATTATTATTGTTTTTTGTTGTTGCAAAATTATTACGTTAGTGTGCGTTGTTTTTACGCAGTTGAAATTATTTTAAATTAAAAACCAAGTAACAGGTTATAAGAGTTTTGAATGTTGTTCAAATTTTAAGTTTGACGATGGAACTCTTATTTTACGACATTGGTTAGTTAAAACCGAGCGATTTAGCGAAAAGACTCTATGTCAATTGGAAGTCGAAGGATTTCTTTTCTTACGGCATCGGTTTTTTTTATTTAATGATTGTCATCCTGAAAGGATCTAAAATGCAATTTTAAGTTGTTGAGATGCTTTCAGCATGACAAACTAAGTGTTTTTTATCAAATATCTCTTCGAATTGCTAACTAGCCCCGATTGCAGCGGCATCCTTTTTTGTTATTGCGATTGTAAAATAGTTCAACTATTTACTCCACTTTGTTCGCAATAACAAAAAAGATACAGCGGAAAGCGGGAAATAGCTCCTAAAAAATTCGTTCTTTCTATCAATTATCACTGATAATTCATCAATTATAATATAAAGCAGTGCCTTTTACAGCACTACTTTTTTTATCATTTCCACTGCAGATTTTCGGTCTTCCAAAGCATTCAGTACATCGAAAATTTTGTCGGACCAGCCTGCAATAAGATAGACATCATTTTTTCTGACATCCAATGGTGGTTTTCCGTAACCTGCCAAATCAAAAATATACAATTTTGCGTTTGGATTGATTTTTTTGTATCGGCTCCACGAGTTTTCGAAAGCGTTGGTAAATCCACCGGTATCCCACATTTGAGTATCGGTAAACAGCATAATTTTGTCGGCAATTTGCCGCTTGTTGATCAAATCTTCAAGCACGAGATGACCGTTTGTGGCATAGCCCACTTCGCCTTCTCTTTTGTAGAACGCATCTACGTTTCTCAGAATACCGTTTTTCGGCATCGGAACTCTTTTCCAACGGTCACCAAACATACCTGTGATCACGTTTTTGCACTGCGACTGCAACATCATCGACAACAACAGACCGATATCGTACAGCAACACTTTAGATTTCGGAGAAACAGGCTGTTGCATCGAGCCGGAAACGTCTGCCGCAATCACGACCGAAGTTTCGAAGCCAAAACCTCTGATGTTTTTTGCGCTCACCATCACCGCATCTTCCAGTGCTTCCAGAATTGATGAGATGTATTTTGAATCGATGTTTTTCAATTCTCTGTACGCCGACAAAAATCTGAATGGCAGTTGTTTTGAGTTTCTTACCGCTTTTTCATCTGACAAACAGCTGCACACTTTGTACATCGCATCTGAAGAAACGTTGGCTTCCAGGATATTTCTAAGGTTTCTCAAAGTCGCCATATAACCAAGTTTATTGCTAAAAATCAGTTCTTCCCATTTGTTTTTGAAGGCTAATTTTCTTTCTCCATCATCGGCAAATTTCGTCTGACCCAAAACAGAAAGCTCAACTTCCCAAGTGTAAGGAGTTTCCAACGAATCGTTGACGATCTTATTGAAAATTGCCTGCTGATTTTCATCTTTTGCTTTTGGATGAACCAAGAACAGGGCATCTTTCAAAGTAACTTCTGCTTTTCTGTTGTATTTTGCGAACTGGTATTCATCAAATTTGTTAAAAGATTTTACCAAACCTTTTTGGATCTGCTTTGAAAGTCTGTTCAGTTTTTTAACATCAGTTCTTTCGTTTGCCAATTGGTAATACGCCAGCAATTCTGTGATTTCATCAGCTCTTTGGATTACGCCATCAACTGTTTTGCTAACCAGGTCTGTACCTGAAGTCTGCTTCGCCAATTCTGTCGTTAAAACCAATGGAATTGAACGCAAATACATATCTTTTCTCGCATAAACCGCCAATTTTGCAACGAAATCCGGGTCGTTTTTCTGAATCAGAGATTGAATTCTCGCCAATCTGTCATTTCCTTTTTCATAGGTTGCGTTGGATAATCCTGTTGTAACAACAGCACTGTATAGTTCTTCTGCAGGTGTCATGGTATAAGCTTTCGCACCTTCGTAGTTGGTTACTACGTTATTTGATTTTCTTAAAAAATTAAATTTCATGGTTACTGTTTTTATAGTTAAACATTTTGGACGATTATCGCTTCCTCTCTAATTTCTGATGCAAAGTAAGGATGGTATTGCGCATTGTTTTTGCGTAGTGAAAATTTTTGTGAAAAAATTTTATTTTTTTGTTGGAAAATCGCAAAGACGCAAAGTTTTATTTTGTTATAAACTGCTTTTAAGGCGCAAGTATTTTATCTTCGATAAAATTGATTGTGTTGTAGTTGTGAGGAATAACACAATGATTTTTAAATAAATATTCACAAAGTTTGTCATTCCGGAGAAATCTAAGTGTGGTAGGGATAAATTAGATTCCACGCTCCACTTCGTTTCGCTCTGAATGACAAACGACCGTTGAATTTTTTCGCTTTTGAATTAATTAAAACAACTATCAACCAAAATAAAATCTATCTATCATTCATTTCATTTAAAGGAATTGCTAATTTGGAGTTTTTGGAAATCTCTTTTCTAGCTTTGTGTACATTAAAATGTAAGCTATGATAAAAGGATTATATGAAACTCATGTTCAGGTAAGCAATTTGGAAAATGCAATAGAATTTTATACAAAAGTTCTGGGATTGGAATTCGCTCATCAAGATGAAACTCGTCCGATTGCCTTTTTATGGATTGGAAAAAATAAAGAAGCCATGTTGGGTTTGTGGGAACAAAAGGAAAATCTACAAACAAGACATTTTGCTTTTACTGCCGATAAAGAAGATATTTTAAATTACTCTGTTGAGTTTTTAAATAATAAAAATTTAAAGCCTTATAACTTCCTAAAAGACGAAAGTATTGAGCCTATGGTTTTCGCCTGGATGCCGGCTTTGGCAATTTATTTTAATGACCCTGATGGAAATCAATTAGAATTTATCTCTATTTTGGAAGGTGAAGGGAAACCTGAATTGGGTGTGCTTTCTTATGAGGATTGGTTGAAAAAAAATAAAAGTCAGATTTAAATCTGACTTTCTGTTGCATATCATTTGATTAATTAATCGGATTATCATCCGATTCTATAGTAAATCGTCCCTTCGGGACTCTTTTGATTAAAAAACAAGACAGGCTTTGTTTTCACAAAACCCATCTCTATAATAATGGTTATTGGTTTTATTTAGCAAAGATCTCTTTCAGCTGGGAAACGATGTTGCTGTTTCCGGAAACGGTGATATCTCCAATTTTGTCTGCGATTTTCTCCATGTATTCCATTTCTTTCAGCTTCCAAAGGGTTTCGTTTTCTTCCATCAATTTTGCCGTGTTCAGCAAACTTCTTGTGGAAGCAGTTTCTTCACGTCTCATGATGCTGTTTGCCTGAGCTTTTTTCTCAGCAATCAAAACCTGATTCATGATTTCCTTCATTTCGCCTGTCAAGATCACATCACGGATTCCTGCATCAGATGCTTTCAGACCTAGATCTTCGGCTTTGTTTCCAAGATTTTCAAGGATTTCTTTTCCTACAGAATCTTTTTTCAATAGTAATTCATCCAACGTCAAGGCTCCTACAAATTCACGCAAAGCCAATTGCATCAAAATATATAATTGCTTATCATGCTCTTTATTTTCAATCAATGCTTTTTCGATGTTTTCCACCTGAAAACGTACATAGAAATTGATACGAAGCATCGCTTTATCCTTTGTCAAAAGCTCCTGACCAGCAATTTCCATTTGCTGCATTCTCATATCGATAGATTTTACATCGATGGAAATTTCGTTGTTCCAGAAATAGTAAGTTCCCGCTTCCAAAATCTTGGTCAATTTTCCATCAATTAATAAAAGACCTTTATATTGATTCGTCAAAACAAATTTTCTGGTAAAATTTTTCAATTTCATGTTTTCCAAAATCGTTTTGGAAATTTTTTCTGTAATCTCAACCTTCGTCAAGTCAATTTTTTGAAATTCTCTATTCAAAATTCCTTTCCAGAATGCATATTGACCAACGTTTAATACTTCTTTGAAAATTCCGTTTTCGTACATTAGAACGATTTCACCGTCTTTTACTTCAATTATTTCAAGTAAGCTTTTTAAATTTTCATTTTTCAATAAAAGATTTAAATCTTCACCTATTTTAAACTGATCCTTTGTTTCAAAAATCTCTACAGATTTGTTTCCTAAAATCCAAAAGTTACCTTCTCTCAAAATATCAATCAAGTTTCTGTTTTTGAAAACCAAACCAATTTGGTAAGCTTTAATTTTTACATTCTTTATCATCGTTTTATATTTTATAATGTTTATTAATTTCAATTAAAAAAGGAAAATCCGAGGTTCTTTCTTCCAAAAATGGCGGAAGAAAAGGAGTTCAGAAAAATTCTTTGAGTTGGGAACAATATTTTTAAACTTATTTCAAAAATTCTGATTTTAAATATTTCATTTAACTTCTATTATTTGCGAGCAAAAAACATCTGTCATTTCATTTATATTAAAATTTTAACTTTAGAAAATCCATCTAAGAATTATTGATTTTTTACTTAAATTTCATTTTTCAGAAAACATCTTTTCTTGCAGGCTTTTTCAAAATATTGATTCAACAACTGAAAAAATCCAAGACTTTCCTATGGTGAATATTTTTTATGAGATATTCAAACTCGCTGATAAAATAGATTTTGAGTCTATTTTCAAACTACATTAAAAGTGTAGTGCTCTAACCAACTGAGCTACTTCACCCGAAGTGAAGACAGGATTCGAACCTGTGCTAAAATTCTATTGTTCTACCACTTGAACTATATTCCCATTTTGGAAATAGAAGGACTTGAACCTTCAACCTATAGAGCCTTATGAAATTTTTTGGGAAATTCCTAAACCTTCAAGTCAAGCTGAACAGAACGAAATCATGTTTCTCAACAATTTCTTCTGCAATGGTGATATACAGAAACACTCAACTGGACCTGCCTGATATTTTTACAGAAATATTTTTAAAATATTTCTTTGATTATTGTATGCTCTAAACTAAAATGTAAAAAAGCTGGATATTCTTCATATCATTTAGTTTGATGATGCAAAGTAAAAACCCCATTACGCAATCATTTTGCGTATTAGAATGATTTATTAAAATTCTTACATTTTTTCTAATCAGATTCTCTGCAGACACCAAAAAAGAATCTTTGCAATGTTTTTCACATCGTCAATTCCTCTGTGATGTGTACCTTCCAAAGGGAATTTCAGTTCTTTCAGAGCTCTGTCCATTCCTACACTTTTTCTGATGGGATGCAATTGAGCAAATAATGTTTTTACGTTAATGTGGTCATCACTCAAAGGATAATCAAGATTGAATTTTCTTGTCTGTTCTTTAAGCATACTCAAATCGTAGTTTCCGTAGCTTGCCCAGGTCAAATCTTCAGGACTGTATTTTTCCCTCAGAATATCCAGAGCATCTTCCAGCAAAACGCCTTTTTCATCGAGCATTTCCTGTGTAATGGAAGTCAGTTCCGTACAAAACGGACTCACTTTTGAGTATTGAGGTTTTACTAAAATTCCCTCATTTTGCGAAATCTTACCGGTTTTTGTATCCATAATACAAACTCCAATTTCTATGATTTCACTTTCCTGTCCTCTCGGCGGTCGGTCATTCCAACACGTGGCTTCGAGGTCTATAATTAATATTTCGTCTTTTGTTTTCATTTGTTTAAAAAATTTAATTGTTAATGGATGGAAGATGGATGCGGGAAGATGGAAGTTTTTGGAGTACGCAATTGACTTCCAGACTTCAGATTCAGACTTCCAGCCCAAATTCATCGCAAAATTTCTCTCAAAATTTTGGCGGCATTGTAAGCATCGTCTGCTCCGCTGTGATGATTTCCTTCAAAATCCATATTCATATATTTCAAGGCTCTTTTTAAGCCCATCATTTTATGAAATCCGATATGATTTTTAAATTGATACATCACATTAATATAATTTTCTGAGAAAGGATTTTTGATTCCGAGATAATCACACTGTTCCATCATTTGCTCTTTATCAAAAGTCCCAAAACCGGCCCAAGTAAGCTGAGTTGAATGATATTCATCTTTGATTTTTTCGCAGGCTTCCTCGAAATAGATACCTTTTTCTTCAATTAATTGAGGCGTAATTCCGGTCAGTTCTGTACAAAATTTATTGATTTTTGACCTTTCGGGAATTACATAGATACTTTGTTTATCGGAAATTGCTTTTGTTATTCTGTTTAATTTGCAAATTCCTATTTCTATAATATCGACTTTTTGTCCGGCGGGAATTCTATCGTTTTCCCAACACGTGGCTTCCAAATCGACGATTAATATTTCATTGGTTGTTTTCATTTTTACTGTTTTTTATTCTACATAATTCTTACTCATTTGTATTTGGTTTATTTCCTGGAGGAGAAAGCGGGAAGAAATACCCTTGGAAAAGAATTGCTGCTAAAGCTCTGCAAAGATAAAACCGGTAGTACGCATTCTATTTACGCAGTAAAAAAAATAATTCAAAAAAACTCCCCGAAGGGAGCATTTCTAATTTCTCGGTGCAAACGGTGGCGTCCATTTTTTGTTTTTCATAATCTCTTTGACTTCTTCGTAAGAAATCGGATAAAAATTATGACAATCGACTCCTACATCAATACTTAGAGCCATTTCATCATCCGGTAAAGTTCCGTGAGAATGGCCGTAAAGTTGCCAAGTTCCTCGATGTGAGCCGTTCCAAGTCCTCATTGCGTAGTGGAAAAGAATGATTTTCTGTTTGCCGTTGCTATTTTCCGGTTCATCAATTCTCAATTCGTGGTAATCTCTTATCGAATCAAATCGTTTCGGATACGTCAAGGTCGCACCTTCGTGATTGCCTCTTATCAAATGGATATTGCCATTCAGCCTGTCCAAAGTTTCCTTGGTAAAATCCTGTTTTCCCAAACTGACATCGCCTAAATGATAGACTATATCGTTGACACCAACTTTCTCATTCCAGCGTTTGATGAGTTCTTCATTCATCTGTTCCAGCGACTCAAAAGGCCGTTCGGAAAATTTTATAATATTGGCGTGACCAAAATGATGGTCTGCCGTAAAAAATATATTTTGTTTCATTTTTAGAATGCTGGAAGATGGAAGCTCGGTGCTGGAAGTTTTAATTTGTTTCTAAAACTTTCAATGTTCAACTTCCTTTTCCAGGCTTTTTTTTAATTTTTAATACAACTTTTAATAATTACATCAAGCGCTTTTTCAGCATTACAGGCGTATAAACCAGAGCACCAAGCTGGATTTGCTTCTATCAATGCCCAGCCGTTATCTTTTATGATTCCAAAATCCAATACAATTGAAGTTGGCAAAGAATCTAAATTATCTTTTACGAAACTTTCGAAGAAACTGAAAAGTTCTATTTCCTCAGAATCAGATAAACCATTGGTATCAAATTGATTATCTCTCCAATACGTAGAATAGGTTTCTATTTTTCCGTTTAAAACAAAGCAACGAACTTCCAGTAACCATTCTACAACATCAGAAATAAACACCATACTTTGTTTATCAAGGCTGTCAAATCCTTTAATATCAGAAACATTCTCATAAACTCCGGCTTTGAAACTTTTAAAATCTGAACACTTAATAAAAATATTCTGATGATTTATAAATTGCTCCAACTGACCGTATTGAATAGTACGTTTGGTAAATTTTTCTGAAATATTTGACAACCAATTATCTTCAGTTTTCAGTAACGTCAAATCGCATTGACTGGAAACGATTTCAGCATAAATATCTTCGCCATAGACTGCAATCACATCATTTCTGAACTCTTCTGGAACATTCCATTTTAAATTAAATCGATTCAAATCGTAATCTGAGCCAATTGATGCGTGTTTCAAATTGATACTGTCCTCAGTAAAAACAGGCGATAATGCAACTATACTTTTCATAATTATTAATTGTAGATATTTATACAAATCAGTTCCGATTTAAACTTTTCGAAACTAAACTTTAACAGTCATCAATTCTTCTTTTATAACATCAATGACCAAAGAATTCAATTTTTTATTGATTCTTTTTTGCTCTTCTTTTTCTACGGTTTTGAAAGCGTTCGGAAAATCTTTTTCAAAATCCTCCAAAATGTCCTTTGAAAAAAGACCAATCACTTTTCCAATCATTTTTGGGTCGAATTCTCCAATCTTGCTCACAACGTTATTCAATCTGTTTACAGTTGTATATTTTTGAATTTCTTCCCAAATATTCTTAGCATTTTCGCTGAAACGAACTTCTTTTTGAATTGGTCTTTCTTTTCTAATCATTTTGGATTTCTCGGTCCATTTTTCGTTTTTATTTTTCAAAATGATCCTTGAACCGTTTCCAAAATATCTGGTTTTTAAAGTTTTGACGATTGTTCCTTCACACATATTATTTTCGATTTCAGGCAATCCCAACCAAGCCGGAATTTTAGAATCGAAATCGTTCGGGAATTTCAAAGCTTCTTCCAAAGTTCCCTGAAACAAGATTTTAGCATAGAAAAATCCGGTTTCATCGAAAATTTGATTGACCAAATCCGTATCCAAATAAGTAGTGCCGTTCAACTTAATATCGAATGCATAAAATTCATTATAAGGAGAATATTCTACACCTTTCTGAACTTTTATCGCATCTTTTACGGGCTCTACTTCTTTATGTTTGTAACCTCCACCAAACAATTCGCCGTAGATAACAACGGTTTCAACATCCGGATGAATGGTTTTTACTTTTTGGAAAACGTCTATTACATTTTTTCTGTAACGTTCCAAAATCTGATGTGCATTGTAGAATTTTTCATCATCCTCAATGAAAGCAGTTCTTTTTGCGATTTTAATTTCCTTTCCATCTGTGAAGAAAGAGAAATTAGCACCGTGAACTTTCTCCTGCACAATGAAAATCTCCTTTCCAAAACCCTGCAATTTGATTTGGTCAATCACACGGGTTTGGTAAGCATTTTCTATGGAGTTATATGTTTTGAAAATCATTTTTTTTTAGTTTTAAATTATTAAAGATGGAAGTCAGAAGTTTGAAGATGAAAGTCATCTATGCTGGAAAAAACTTCCGGCTTCCCTCTCCCATCTTCCCGCTTTTATACCATCATATCAGCACAATTGGAACTTGCGAATGCAAAAGGTTTTGCCTTAAAAGTGTAACCCATTCCCAAAATATATCCCATTGCATCTTTCAAGGCAACGTTGGATTTGAAATCCGGATCGGTGTTAATGTCTGCGTGTACCTCCATTTCTACGTTATAAGTTTCCAAAATAGAGCAGATTGCATAAGCGATTTCTACAGATTTGTTGACCTCGTTCAGCATTCGTTCTTTGATACTGATTGTTTGAAATTCTCTTTGTTTTCTGATAAATGTAAACGCTCCTTTTCCCTCACGAATAAAGACAACTGCCGTAGCATAATTAATGGCGTCACCATAAACGTGGGAATCTGAACCCACACAAACTTTCAGTCGGTGTCCGTTGGCTAGTTCGCGGATGATGGCTTCTTTTACCAATGTTGTGATAGAGTTTTGGAAAATCTTTCCCGTCATGTTTTGCCATGTTTGTTGTTGCGTTTCCATTTTTTCTACATTTTTTGAATTTGTTTTGTTTAATTATTAAAATTGAACTAATGTGTTTCCACAAAATTGTACGGAGAGAGGGAGTCGAACCCTCAATTTCTTGAGCCTAAATCAAGTGCGTCTGCCAGTTCCGCCATCTCCGCAGGTTTTGGTTTATAAGTTTTACTTTTAACCATTTAAAAATTTGCTGATCCATCAGGACTCGAACCTGAACTCCAAGAATCAAAATCTTGCATGCTGACCAATTACATTATGAATCAAGGTTGAAGAAAAACAAAGCCTGTCTGTAATTTTTTGTTTGATATAAGAACTTCTACGCTCGACAAACTTTTCTCTTTTCCATTTAAACCTAGTACTCTATAAGGGAATCGAACCCTTGTTTTCTGCTCGAAAGGCAGGCGTCCTGAACCGTTAGACGAATAGAGCATTTTACTTGAGAATTGTTAATAGTCAATTTACTTCGCAGTCAATTTTTATATTCACTTGCGCAACAAAATTCATTATTCACATTTCACTTTTTTGACCATCTGACCAGGAGTCGAACCTAAACAACAAGAGTATATTTCCTGCATGCTGCCATTACATTATCAGCGGTTTTTGTGGAAGTAGTAGGATTCGAACCTACTCAGCAATGAAGCAACAGATTTACAGTCTGCCCCGACTCTCCAACTTCGGCGTACTTCCCTTTTTTATAAATGATAATTGATAAGAGATAAATGATTTTCATTCTACTTCTAATTTCTAGCATCTAACTTATTTTTTGTGAAGAAAAACAAAGCCTGTCTTTAATTTTTAGTTTGATATAAGAACTTCTGCGCTCGACAAACTTTTACTTTTTCTTCGGAACTAATCTCATTTTAGTTATTTGAGATGGTTATGGGATTCAAACCCACTCAGCTTACGCAACGGTTTTGCAGACCGCCCCGACTCTTCCACTTCGGCGAACCATCAAGTTTATAAATGATCATTGATGAATGATAATCGATTTTCATTTAAATTTCAATTTCGAGTTAAGAAAAAGTCCGTCTATTGTAATTTGTGTTTTGTATAAAGAACTCCTGCTCTTGACAAACCTTTTCTTTCTCTCTTTGAAACAATTAACATTAATTAATTGTGATTCCGACAGGATTCGAACCTGTAACTTTAGGTTTAGAAAACCTATACTCTATCCGTTGAGTTACGAAATCTATTGCACTCCATAAGGGAATCGAACCCTTGTCGTTCGGTAGAAAGCCGAATGCACTAACCTCTATGCTAATGGAGCAAATTGTCTGGAAAATAGGATTCGAACCTATGACCTCCCGCGTCCAAGGCGGGTAAACTTCCACCGTTATCTTTCCAGTTTTCAGATTCACTTCAAAATTCTTTTCCGAGAGACAGTCGAAGCTAAATTTTTTCCGTGAATCTTTGTAATCCCAGAAGGATTCGAACCTTCAACCTTCGGTGTCGTAAACCGATGCTCTATCCAATTGAGCCATGAGATTTTCACATTGGGTATCTCCGGGGATCGAACCCTGTTCTCCGGTTCCACAGACCGACGCTTTACCAAATAAGCTAAAGAAACCATAAAAAAGCGCCTCTTTTCGGGAGGCGCTCTATATTTTGACATGTCAGTTCATTAACTGACGCATTTATATAAGCACCTTTTATCCATAAATTCACTATCAAGAATACACGCAAGTCTCATCGGCTCTTGTCCGTGTCGTCTTGAATACTGATTAGATATGTTATGTAATTGTTTCATTATATTCTTGTTGTTTAAAATTGTTTTTTTGAAAAGATTAAAAACGTGTTGCTTTTAATTTTCGGTTGCAAAGTAAGTATGAAATTTTTTAACTCACAAATTTATTTTTTATTTAACCACTTGAAAATCAATTGGTTAAAGCTAATATTTGGAATAGAGAATTTTTGTCCGTAATATTTTACAGATATCTTAATTACCTAAATGACTGTCTCTCATCGGGTTATTGATCACGCTTTATTTTCTTATTAATTGTTCATTGTTGATTAAATAATTTTCACTTTTATGGTTATTTTTTTTCATTCTAAATAATTTCTGCCCTAAAAACACAAAAAACGCCCCGATCATCGAGGCGTTTCTGCAGTATTTTGATTAAATTTTTACGAGTTTACAGTAAATAATTTTCAAAGCAAGCACATTTCGCCTCATCCAATATCATCCATTCATATCCAAACGATCCCTTTAGTACAGGTCGATCGCATAGATTTAAACTGATATGTGCTCTTTGTATTGTCATAATTATATTGGTGCAAAGATAAATGTTTTTCTCTTATTGTTGATAATTACAAAATTTAAGTCACGCGTTTTGATTTCCAAAAGTCATATAAAAATCTTTTGTATTTTTTAATTTTGTTTGAATTTATCACTATACACTTTATGGAATTTTTGCTAAATTATTATTCAATTGTCATTCATCCTCAAGATTCGATTATTGAGCTTTTTAAAACATATAAAAACACATTATTCAATAAAATTGGAAGTTTTGGAAGTCAAAATTCAATTGCACACATTACAATTTTAGAATTTGCAACAACGGATGAAGAATTGAAATTTGTTATTGAGAAGCTTATTAAAATTACTCAGAAAGAAATCTGTTTTGATGCAATGTTTGATACCGTTATTTATTTTGATTTATCGAAAACAATCTTTGTTTCACCTGATAAAAAAGGAAATGAACATTTCAAAAAGTTGCTGAAAAATGTCAGACAAAAAATTAAAGGAGACAAAAATAAATCCAATGCTCATTTAACCATTGGAAGAAAACTAAGTCCTGAACAAGTAGAAAATTCGAAAGATCTTTTTCCCGATGTCAATTTTAACTTTCATTGCAATCAAATTGCTTTGAGAAAATTTAATGAAAATAAAAGACAATATGAAATTGTAGAAAAATTTCTATTTTCTGGCAAACCAAATGACAGCAAACAACTACCTTTTGATTTTTAAGGGAAATTAATTCCTAAACATTTTATTCCTCCCCGTTTTATACCTTGAAATATCTTTTAAAATCACCTCATCCTGCGGATTGAAATGTTTCAGTTCGTTGATAATTGTAGTATTAGTCTCCACTTTTTCAGCAATAATTTCGTAGGCAATATTTCGGGTGGCTTCCTGAAGTTTTGGGTCTTTTTTAAACTCATGCTTCATCGCTTCAAGATAAATTAATTTCCTGTCTGAAGGTATTTTCTGATATAAAATCTGGATTTTTTGGTTTAAATCTTCCACATCAGAAACATTCACAAAATAATTGTTGAGACAGTTGAAAGCATCTTTATTTTCTTCCCAACCTTTCAGCAAAATTTTCTGTGCTTCTTCGGGAACATCCATTTTCTTTCGGTAAATCAACGAAGCTTTTACCATCTGGCTGTTACCGACATAGTCGTCAACGACCATTTGGTAATAAGAATTGGCAGATTTCGTATCATTAATTATCCTGTACAAATCTCCCACTTTCTCTTTCTGCCCGAGCTCTTTGTACAGGTCAATAGATTTTTGATATTGCTTTGCTTTTTCAAAACAGGATGCCGCTTCTGATTTGTTTTTTAATTTTTTCAGATAAACTACAGCAGCTTCGTTATACAGACCTCCATCTTCTAAAGTTTGGGCTCCGCGGTAATTGTCCTGAAGCAAATTCATGTACACTTTTGCGGCTCTGGTGTAATCTTTTTCGGCGATGTATTTTTCGGCTAATTCTTCATATTTATTTCTGATTCTGTCGAAAAGTGAACCTTCAAGGTAGAAATTTCCGCCACCACTTCTTCCTCTTCCTGACGCATCTCCTGCTTTTTCCTTGTCTTTGAGACCGGTGATGATCAGTAAAATAATGATCGCAACCACAACAAAAATGGCCAGATTTCCAATGACACTCCAGAATGTTTTCTGAAAAAGCTCTGAAAAAATTGCTATAATTTTGATGACAGCCAAAATTAAAACTGCCATGAAAAATTTCTCTGTAAACTTCTGTTTATTCATCGTCATCAGATTTTAGAATGGTTTTATCTTCCCTGAAAAGCCTGTAAAGAAGCAGTATGACGCAAATGATAAGAAGCCAAACAAACCAGTTGTAGCCAAACATCGCAATGATGGGATAGAAAATATACACCAACAAAGCCAGCAGAACGGTCATCAGAAAGATTTTTACTCCGGCCGGAACATTCTCACCTCCCGTATCCAGCGATTTCCTCTGTACAAAAAATAAATACCCGAAAATAACAGCAGTCATCAGTAAAATAAGTCCGATAATTTCTGTAAATGAAACAGATTTTTCAGGTAAAGAAAGCGGCTCCATAGTCTGAATGGAAGACGGCTCCTCCGGAATTGCAAGAGGCGGTGGTACATATTCTTTCGTTCCATAGCGGTAAGAGAGAGAATCACGCACCGGAGCCTGCTGTCGCTCAACAATTTCTGCAATAAAAACTTTGTCGTAAATCTTTGAAGAACCTGCACTTCTCAAAGAATCTGTAATTTTTTCAGTTAAAACCGCTTCATTTTCCACCAGAAAATTATCTATTTTACCATTGTAAACATTTCTCAGCGAGTCTTCTGCCGTTTTTATTCTTTTCTGTATCGCCAGATATTCCATCTGAATTTTCTCGACCGGCCGGCCGCCGTTTTTCACATATTCCTCATACAGTTTTTCACGTTTAGAACTCATCAGAAGCGTCATTGCATCACTGTTTTCTTTTCTTAGCTGATTTCTTTTGTCTCCAAACATAGAATCAATTTTCATGTCGATATCTGTCACGCCGGACTGATAAGCAATCGCAGGCGGCGGAGGCATCGGTGCATCTTCCATTATTGAAGCGTCGCTGGCGTGAAGATTTTCAGATATTTCAGACGAACTTTCTTTATTCAGGTAGAAAAATATCCTTGCAATCCCGAAAACAATCAGAGCTACATAAAAAATCCACCGGTAATTTCCTGAACTTCCGCCTTTTGACGAACCATCCCCTCCCGAAGAGGATGCTCTTCCGAAAATTTTATCAAACCAGCTTGCAAATTTATACTGGCTGAAACCATCGCCTCTCGAAGTTCCCATGATATCAAGCGGAACGCCCAATTCTACAGCTCTTTCGGGATGCTTTTCTATGTATTTCAGGTATTTTTCAATTTCTTTTTTATTCCCCGCCATCACTTTTTTCATATCGAAAGGCAGATTTTTCATCCACTCTTCTTCAGTTTGCTGCTTTTGGAGGGTTTCCAACACTTTCTCATCATCCATTTCCACTATGAAACTTTTGATTTCAGAAGGAATTTCCACTCCGTTGGACGGTTTTTTTACTTTGTCTAAACTGAGTTCAGGATTCTGAATGACTGCAAGCCAATCAATTTCCATATTTAATTTCGCCAAACCAAAATCAGGATGCATTACAATGTAATCCGCAACGATATTTTTCCAGTCTTCAGGATTTATTTTGGGATAAAAAACAGTGTTTTCGGGAATAAAAAGCTTGTCATCAACATTTTGAAAATAAGCATTTTTGCCGATTTCCGCAGGCGCGTGGTGTTTAAAAATAAGAAAACATCCGTATAGAACATTGGGTTCGTTCGACGGAATTGGATATGACTGAACTTCATTTAAATCAATCCCCAGAATCTCCATTTCCTGAAGCCACATCAGAGGTGAGGATCCTTTAATTAAAAGTCCTTTTTTGGGATAAGTATTTTTCGGAAAAGGTTTAATTCTCAGTTCCATACTGTATAATATGATCAATAAAAGGTTCAAGATAATCTGAAATCATCTCTTCAATGGTTCTGATTTTCAAAAGATGATGTTCCGGCAAATAATATTCTGAGCCACCAAATTCATTCGAGGTTGCAATGGCCAAATACTCCATCTGCACTGAAGGAATGAAAAAATGAGCTATTTCTTTATCAATGCTTTTAAAAGTTAACATTCCTCTGGAATCTGCGACAATTTCGCTGCCTTCGGAAAAAGTAAATCTGTTCTTATACTGGTTTGCAAAAATTCTTACTGCTTTTCTGTTTTTATTAAAGACCAAGGCATCATCATAATTTAGAAACAATTCCCTGTTTGAAACCACCAAATTCTGATCGGCATTAATACCAATATGATTAAAACTGCTGATGATTTTTGTTCCGTAACGCTTGAGTTTACTGAGCTCTGCTTCAACTTTAATCATGCTCTTATCAATTTCTGAAGAATGGTCTGTAGCCTCTTCCAGTGAAATATCGCCTTCAATATTTATAACGTAATTGTAGGGGATATCATTCGAATGAAGATGAAAATTTTTGTTAAAATACAGCAACTTGTGATTATGCGGAATTTGACGGCCTGCCAGATTCAGTTCTGAATATTCTCCTGTAATGATGTTTAATTTTGAAATCAATCTTTTAGCAGGCTGATATTGGCACAAAATAACCTGTTGCTGTTTATTTTTCGCCAGCGCAAACTGACCTCTCGGCTTTACAGAAATCTCCTGAAAAAGAACTTCAGCCCCGCGATGAATTTTATAATGATCGTAGTAGTCTCTGTGATAATAATTGTTGGAAAGATAGGTCTTCAGCAACTGTTTTTTAGAACTTAAAATAAAAAATTCTCCTTCATACAAAAATGTGGCAATTCTGTTTTGCGAAATCGGGAACAGCAACGGATAATTCATTGGAAAATATGCCCTGCTGCCGGTTTGAGAACTATTATTATTTTTATTCTGTCTACCTTTTGGCGGATTCGCCCATAATTCATTCAAAGGGAGCATCATTTTCTGAACGTGCTTTCTGGTTCCTTTGTGATGCTTGTAAAAATTGAGTTCACCGTCTGCAGAGGTTGTTACTAGAAATTTCAGCTGATCCCGATTTTCATGAATGACTTTCTGAAGATTTTGATTATTTAAATTATCCTGATGGGTAATAAAAAAAACTTCCAGATTTTTCTCTGTATGTTCTTCATTAAAAAACTTTTCCAACGCCTGTGAAACCTCCAGAACCGGACTCACATGATTCAGATTTTCGATCACCTCATCCACTTTATCAAGATTGATGAGAGTGGTAGATTGTCCCAAAGCAAAAACCTTACATTCCGAATGCGCTTTTGGATGTTTGATGACTGCAACCGCTGATGCAAAAGCCAAAACTTTCGGTGTTCCCCAGTTTTTCAGCGAAGTATCGATGAGAATTATTCGTTCAAAAACATTTTCTTCAGGCGGAATTTCTCTCTGAATGTATAAAGCTTCGTTGTTGGCGACACGGTTCATGAAAACCTCATCTTCATTGGCAAATTCAGACAGAAGCATTCTGCTGAAATCTCCTTTGTTGGTCATATCCGAAACCCCGCCAATCGGCTGCTCGCCGGGAGAAAGATGTCTCATCGGAATTTTCAGTCCGCTCCATATTCTTTTAATTAAACTTCCCACCTGAAAAGTTTTCGGTTCTTCAACGAGTTGCTGAATAAAATCTTTATCGGTGTCTGCAGTGGTTTCTTCTTCTACAACCTCATCTTCCAGCTCCGGAATTTCAATGACTCCCTGCAAAGCTTTTTCGATAGATTCTGTGGTCGGAAACTTTTTATTTATTTCAGCAAGTGCATTAATATCCTTTCTGAACACTTTACTGGTAAGTTCCAACACGTTGGCAGACCTCTCAATAATGTCGGGTCGGGAAACGTAATTATCACACAGTTCTTTTGATTTTGAGAAAGTGAGGCTCATCTTGTTTCCGGCAAATAAAGCCTGAATCAGAAAGACTCTGTTTCTTCCGGTTTTGTATTTACGGTCTAAAATCTCCAGTTTTTTGAGTAAAAAAACAGCTTCATTGTAAGACTCCTCTACTTCCTCTCTCGATATGTGTTTTTTCAGTTCGTCGACCAAAGTTCTCAGCTGTTTGTAGCCATCCTGAGTGGCGTACAAAACCAAAAGCAAAGCTCCAAACGGCGGCCATCCCTGCAACTGTAATTCTTTCAGAATTTCAATAATGTAAACGCGATATCCTACAACCGAGGCAACAGTTGGAAAATAAACAATGTTGTGACTTGCCACAGGGTGCAAATCATCCTGAATATCGTTATCGGTTTGCCATTCCCAGAAATAATCTTTGTAGGACTGAAAATATTCTTTTACATCCATTCCTTAGATTTTTCGGTGAGACGGAATGAACTTACGGAAAGTTTCCGGAAATCTTTCTTGTTGAGATACAAAACACTTCCATCTTCATTCCACAAAAGCCATTGATCCTGAGTTGTGTTATATTTTCTCTGCAATAATGAACTCATATTTTTAAATTCAAAATCAAAACCTGTCGGTAAAAGATGATGGTCTTTTGACCAGAACGTTTTTCCTCTCAGGCTCAACATCGGACTTCCTAAAAATAATGCTTTATCGTTGATAACAATCCAATCTAATTTTTCCAGTTTAAATTTTGGAAATGTGACAATGATGTCTTTTATTTCAGCAATTGAGCACAGCAAAGCAGTTGCAGGCTGCTCCTCTTCGCTTGGTTTTAATCTCACCTCTACTCTTTCGTCTATTCCAAAGAAATTATTATTTGAAATGGGAAAAGTCAGTTTTAAAGCTTTATCAATGACCGTCCACAGCAAAGCCGTTCGCACTTTTTTTGTGGGAACCAAAGCATTAATTCTAAATAAAAGTCCGTTTCTTAATTCGTATAAAATAAAGTTGGGCAACTGCTGAATTTCGGGCGAAACAGCCTGTTCGTCGGTGAAACCTTTCAGCCAGATCACTTCCCCATCTGTGGCGATGTGAATATTTTTCCAGTCGCGGATGGAGCCCAAAAAATCTTCGTCACCTTTTGGAATTTCTGCCCAGAATTCTTTTAAACCGCCTGAAGGATCTTTTGCCATAAGCTTTCTATTTCCTGTTGGATATATTGTTTCTGCTCAGGATTTCTGATCCAGTCGCAACGGGTTTGCAGGTATCTCAGTTTGTCTTTGATCACATTCTGCTCCTCAAAAGTTAAATTTCCGTTTTGCCATTGGTCGATTAAGATTTTTACATCTTTCATCACCTCTTCCGGATTCGGAGCTTTGTTTTGCAAAGCCTGAGGATGGGATTTTGGATTATCATCCTTTTCAATCGTTCTGTTGATGATTCCTTCCAGAATTTCAATCTGTTCTTCGGTATCCCAAATATGTTTCAGTACCCACAAATCTGAAAGAATCGCTTCGTTTCGTCCGCAAATCAAAGCACTCGCAGCAATCAGATTTTGGAGTTTCACAGCACGACGGTCGGAGATGGCAATGCCTGTATTTCGAAGGTTGATTATCGTGTTTAAATAAACTTCGTAGATTGGTTTTAAGTCAACAGTTTTACAAAGCTGCTGAAGTTCTTTGATTTCATGGGCAAGAATTTCCGGACTTTCGCTATCTGAAATATTTTCCAGTCTTCTACCTGCCAAAAGCACCTGTTGAAGGAGATCAGGATTGACATAATCAACATTGATTCTGATGAGAAAACGGTCGAATAATGCATTCAAAGCTTCATCTTCGGGAAGAACGTTGCTCGCACCCACAAACATCAGGGCAGGAAGATTTCTGGTTTCCTTTCCTCTCTTGAAAATCTTCTCATTTAAAGCCATCAAAAGGGAATTCAGAATCGCAGAATTCGCATTGAAAATTTCATCCAGAAAAACCATTGACGCTTCGGGCATCATCCCGTCGGTATTGGTAAATAGCTCTCCTTCTTTAAGTTTTCTTATATCGAAAGGACCGAAAATTTCATTCGGTTCTGTGAAACGGGTTAAAAGATATTCAAAATTTTTGCCGTCGGTTACGGTTTTCGCCAAAGTTCTTACAATCGCTGATTTTGCTGTTCCTGGAGGACCGTAGAGAAATGCGTTTTCCCTTGCCAAAAGGCAGATTCCGAGGAGATCCACGACATCGTTTTTGCCGACGAAGGTATCTTTGACGAAGGCTAAAACTTTGTTTAATTTTTCTATATTTTGAGTCATTTTTTAATATTCTGTTTAAAATAATGGGATATTGATTTTATCCTTTCAGGGATTTTTTACTTTAAGTAAAAATCTGTCACAAGGCTTTACCCTGTGCTGTTGATTTCACCATTTTGTGGCTTTTCTGATTCTGTATTTATGATTTGCAAATCTCTCCAGAAAACATCCTTGTACATCCCGAATTCTGCCATCAACAGTTGATTGATGTATGGAATTTCTGCCAGTTTGTAAGCTTTCTTTTCGATTATTCTTTCAAGGTATAATTTTCTGTAAGTTTTATCTTTTAAACCTTCTTCCCAAATTAATTTTTCGAGATTCACATCTGAACCGATGGCTGAATAATGAAACTGTACTAAAATTTCATCCAGTATTTTCACCACCGGATCCGTAGCGTCTGCCACATGAAGTGCATCCCTGATTTGCGGTAAAAATCTTAACGATAAGTCTGCCGACAGAACCGCTGAAACATCTTTCAAGCCGTGAAAAGGTGGTAATAATTTCTGTAAATCCTTCGCCGTGTCTTTTCTGATTAAGTACAGCTGGGCACTGTGATACAGCACTTTTCCAGCCCAAAGTGCAGCTTCTTTACTGAAAGGAATTTTATCTGATAAAAAATTCAGTCTTTCTTTTTCAAATTCAGATTCAAAATATGTGGCAGCATCCTCTTCTTCCTTTTTAGAAATTTCCTGAATGTCGGCAAAAATGGTCATTGTGCCTTCTTTTCTGAGCAGAAAGAGCGTATCTAAAAAAGGGGACTTATTTTCCATCATTAAACAAAAATAATGATATTTCTGAGATGAAGAAATATTGATTTACAGAAAACTAAAATAATTTTTAATAAAAATTGGCTTAAAAAACAGATGAAAGATGTAATTGTTTTGACACATGAGTCACATAGTTTTTAGTTTTAATTGTCTGCGTATATTTTTAGATCACATCAGTTTTGAAAATCTTTGATTTTCTGTCTTGTGTACTAATCCTTTGAACCATTAAGATAACTTGAGTTATTAAGTTTTTTTTAGAAAATATCTGAAGATATTCATTAAGGTGACGGCACATTTTCTAATTCAGCATGCTGATTTTCAACCTTAACCTTAACCTTAACCTAGTCTCTAATGCGCTCCGGATTTTGAGAAAAGGTTGATAATCACTACACCAGCAACGATAAGGCCCATCCCAAGAATGGCGGGTAAATCTAAAGTTTGTTTATACACAAAATATCCAACTAAAGAAATCAAAACAATTCCCACAGCAGACCAAATGGCGTACGCAATACCAATCGGAATTCCTTTTAAAGCAAATGTCAGTAGATAAAATGAGGCCGTCATTGCGACTACGAAAATGATGGTTGGCAAAGGCTTTGTGAACTGTTCGGTCTTTTTCAGGAAAGACGTTCCGATGGTTTCACAAAGAATGGCGGCGGCGAGAAAGAGGTAGTTTTTCACGGTTGTAAAAAGTTTAATTTAAATAAGTTTTGCTCCGAACGGACTTACAAATATTTTTTCATTATGAAGATTAATTAAACCAAACAGTTCTAATTTTTCTATGGTCTTCAGTATTTCCGAGGTTTTTAGAATCTTTTTATAGTGATTCTGCAATTGAAGTAAATCTGTTTGTCCTTTATTCTTATATTTTATAAAGCGCAAGATTGAATCATCACGATAGGTCATATTTTTGGAAAGATATATTTCGCATCTGAAATTTTCTTTCAAAGCATTACTGAATATTTCATAGTTCCAAAAAAGGTTGAGAATTTTTTCATGGTTTGAATTAAAACGATTCTGAAGCTCATAGGTTTCGCCGTCAAATTCAATCGGTTTTATCTCAATAAATTTAGCTTTAAACTCATCAAATTCAGGTTTTTGATAATCCTTTAATTCTTCTTTAAGAAGTTGTGCGAGATTTTCACAAAGGAAATTAATTTCGTTATTACCCAATTTGATGATACTTGGTGCATCTTCGTTAATTTGGTTTGCTGCAACTTCTTTGATGAATTTTGCAATTGTGAGACTGTCAAAGTTTGTCGTACTTAAAATATTCTCAAAGCCAGTTGATTTTACAATGTAAACATTTGTATGATCATCAAGAGGCTCTTCCCGTATGATTTTATCATCAAACATTCTTTCAATATGACAGGGATAACAAACATTTTTTGGTAAATATTCACTATCCAGAGGTATCATCGGTATTCTACAATCTTCACACTTCGGAAATTTATTTCGATCCTTCCAGTCCGGACAATCTCTGGACCACTTATCCGGAGAAGGAAAATATAATTCCACATTGTATCTGGAAACATATTCTTTGGCTATTTTGTAAGCTTCTTCCAACAAAAGTTCTGTAGAACCATAATCTGAATAACTAAGCTCGGCGATAAAAGTTTCTTTGATTTTTCCATTTACCTCACTTACAAGCGAAATGCTTAAACCTATATAATCATAATCTGAATTCCAAAGACATTGAACTGCCAATGGAATATCTTCAGCGCTATAAAATCTCTGACGAATATTCTGAAACATTAATTTAATTTAACAAAGATACAGTACAAATATATATTAAATCATCAAGAGTAAAACTGTAAAATCACCTTACACACTCCGAACAGTGAGTAATAATCTATTGATTGATATTACAATTTAACAAACTTTATTACACCGAAAAGTGTTTTATTTAATAGTTTTGCGGTGCTAAAATTCAATTTAATATAAAACTCAACTTGCATGTTCAGACCGTTATTATTAATTTCCTTCCTTATTTCAGCAATTGTTTTCGGACAGCAGAATTCTTCAAAGTCAAGCAAGAAAACGCTTAAACTGCAGAAGGAAATTTATGATCTGATTAAAAAGAAAGCTTTATACTCCGACTCATTGGATTGGGAAAAAATAGATACCGAACTACCAAAACTTTCATTAATTGAAAATGATTCGATGAGTCAGAAAATTCTGTTTGACTATTATTTGGATCAGCTTAAAGCCGCTGGTGACAACCACTCTTTTTTTATTACAAAAAGTATAATGGAAGAAAAAAGTCAGCAACCTACGATCGTAAAACCGGAAGGAAAATATCTCGGGAACGGAATTGCCATGATAAAAGTTCCGGCGTGCAGCAATTACGACAACCAGAAAGACCTTGTCTTCGCCGAAACCATCCGTTCTGAAATCAAAAGACTGGACAGCGAAAATACTGTGATGGGCTGGATAGTGGATCTCCGTAATAATATGGGCGGCAATATGTGGCCAATGGTAGCAGGTCTGAATGCCCTTACTGAAGACGGAATCGTTGGATATTTTGTTGCTCCGAATTATAAATCTCCATGGCTTACCAGAAACGGACGAATGGTTGGGAGCAAAGCAAAAATCAGTGATTATAAAATTAAAAATCTGAACTTGAAAATTGCCGTTCTCATCAATGAATATACTGCAAGCAGCGGAGAAATGACCGCCCTTTCTTTGATTGGACTGCCGAATGTAAAGACCTTCGGGAAAGATTCGATGGGATATATTACCGCTAACGGAACTTTCACGCTTTCCAACGGAGCCAATTTCAATCTGGCGACCAGTACCTCAGCCGACAGAACGGGAAAAGTGTACATAGACAAAATAAGACCTGATGTTTACGTGGAAAACCTAAAAACTACGTCCGAAGATGAAGTAATAGAAGAAGCTGAAAAATGGCTCATGATAAAATAATCTTAAAACAGACAACCGCAAAGCATCACACTTTGCGGTTGTTTGTTTTAAATTTAAAAAACTGCTATTTCAAGAGATAACCTATCGCACCACCATCAACCAGCAATTCGGTTCCTGTAATAAAGCTTGCCTGATCTGAAGCTAAGAAAAGTACAGCTTTGGCAATCTCTGAAGGATCACCCATTCTTCCCAATGCCACAGAATTGGCAAATTCATTCTGCATCTCAAGACTTGGAACAGCTTTATCAAAACCTTCCGTTTTTGTAGGTCCCGGACTCACAATATTCACTCTGATTTTTCTTTCTGCCAGCTCGTTGGCTGCAATCTGGGCAATTTTATTTACAGCTCCTTTGGTTGCTGAATAGACGCTTCCGTACATCTGTGCTGTTGTAGCAACCGTTGATGAATTAAACACCACAGAAGAACCCTCCGTAAAATGCGGAATCAGTTTCTGTAGAGTAAAATAATACCCTTTCACATTCGTATTGAACTGATAATCAAAATCTTCCTCAGTGGTCTGTTCAATCGGTGTAAAAACGGCTGTTCCTGCATTCAGAAAAAGGACATCTACTTTGTTTCCGCTTTCGGCAACGTGATTTTCCAATACGGCAATTCCTGCTAAATTTGAAGTGTCTGAAACTAAAGTTTTCAGTTTTGGATTATTGATTCTTTCTGCCGCTTTTTTCAGATTGTCGGCGTTTCTTCCTGTAATTAAAACGTTGGCTCCCGCGTCAATAAAAGCTTTGGCTGTTGCAAATCCTATTCCGGTACTTCCGCCTGTAATCACTACATTTTTGTCTGTAAAATTCATTTTGTAATTTTTTATTGTTGTTTTACAGAGCTAATGTATAAAGCTTTAGTTACTTTTAGTAACTTTGTACCGAAAAATAACAGTAACAAAGGTGTAACCAGGTAACAATATGGAGTGTCAGGCAAAAGATTTTCAGCAGGAATATAAAAAAGAAATGCGTGCAGTACAGGATTCTATGGACGTTCTTCACGGCAAATGGAAGATTGCCGTTATCTCTTCTATCTGCTATTACAACAAGAGACGGTTTTCAGATATTCTGAATGATATAGACGGAATTTCAAACCGAATGCTCAGCAAAGAACTGAAGGAACTCGAGTTTAATAAACTCATCCACAGAAACGTGCTCAGCACCCAACCCGTGACAGTAGAATATACTCTAACTGATCATGGAAACACGCTGAAAACCATTATCAATAATCTGAAGGACTGGGGGATTGAGCATAGAAAGAAAATTGTGGAGGGCTAGGAAATAAGTTTGTTTTGAATCAAAAAAAACCGCAAAACTTCTGATTTTGCGGTTTTTAAACTATCTTAACCTGAGTTCGGAATCACAAATGTTTCATGATTCAATAGGAATGGGCATGTCATCCTGAGCTTGCCGAAAGAAGCCCATTTGTGTGAAGAGATATGCATTTGGCTTTAGCCGAAATCTAATTATAAGTTTTGGCTGAAGTCATCTTATACTTATTTTTTTAACATCGGGCTAAAGCCCGACGCAACTGATTTAACTCTGAAAAATTTAAACTCAAAGCATAACCCAAACCCAAAATATCTCGAATACTGAGTTCAGCTGTTAAGCTTCATTCTGCTCAGTCGGAATTTTCGACATGTCCATAAAGAAAACCTCCCAGGTATGACCGTCAAAATCTTCGAGGGTACGTTGCTGCATAAAACCGTAATCTCTCATTTCGTTAGGCTCAATCCCTCCCGCTGAAAGACCGGCTTCCATCATGCTGTTGACCTCTTCTACGCTGTCTACAGAAAGTGAGAAAATCCCGGCAATTCCTGATTTTGTGTCAGAAAGTGGTTTATCTGTAAAAGATTTAAACTTATCATGCGAAAGCAACATCAGAAAAATGCTGTCACTCCATACCATACATTTTCCGGTATCATCCGAAAACTGAGGGTTATTTGTAAATCCTAAAGCTGAATAAAAATCCATTGATTGCTTAATGTCTTCCACAGCCAGATTGATGAAAATTTGTTTTGCCATTGTTTGTGATTGTTAAGGTTATATTACAAATTTATGGAGGTTGTGGGAATGTGGGCTTGGCATAGGGCAAGAAAAAAAATATTAATTAGCACTAGACGCTAAAAGTAATACTCCAAAAACAAAAATCATAAAGATTAAACCTACAAAAGATATTGCTAAACCTGCAATAGCAAGTCCCTTTGGCGATTTGAAAATTCCTATAAATGAAAATAGAGCTCCTAAAGCCCAAACAAACCATCCTAAAAAAGGAATCCACCCAACAAATATTGCAATTACAGCTAATACAAAACCTGCAATCCCTATCCCATTGGTTTGTCTTTCATCCTGTTTGATGTATATGGTTTGCATTTCTCGATATTCATTTGAAGATTTCTCAAAATAATTTTCTGACATGATAATTAGTTTTTTATAAAAATCTAATTTACTAAAATTCTTTAACAACGGATGATTCGAATAACTGTTTTATGATTGTCCTTTGTTAGCAATAATGTAATGTTAACTGTGTCATTATCGTTCCGTAGGAATCTAAACTAATTGATTTTTAAGGTATTGAGATTCCTACGGAATAACAAAGTGACTGCTAATTTTATTGTGATGATTAGAAACGGAAATCCATTAATTCTTTTTAATTCAATCAATTAGTGGATGAATGGTAAAACAATTAATCACTTCCCCTCTCAAAATACAGTTCCGGCAAAATAATTTTTATTTCCTGCTCGGCATTTTCCTTTCGCCAGAACACGATGAAGTTTACTTTAGCACTCTTCAGATGGTAATTTTTCGTCTTCAAGTTTTCAATCTGTGCAGCAAACAGCTTTGAGAATTTCAATACAGAATTGCCTCTGCTGTCACAGCATCCACCGTCTGCTATCGTTAGTAAATCTCCGCTTTTTAGGGCTGAAACAAAATTCTGGCGGCTGATAAAATAATCCAGCCAAACATCTTTTATTGATAAGTGCATTGCCAATTCGTTGGGCTGCAAATGAATTTCTTTATTCTCAAAACGCTCTATGTTTTCTGCGGTGAGATGATCCAGAAAAGCTGAGTTCAAATGAATGGTAAGGTTGCTTTTTGCTCTCGTCATTGCGACATACAAAAGCCTTTTAGCCTCGTCGGTAATAGAATTAAAGTTTTCCAGCATAATGAATACATTGTCAAACTCTTTTCCTTTTGCTTTATGAATGGTTGAAACATAAATGGTTTCACTATTTTCACTGTAAAAATCTTCAAGCTTAGATTCCCTGATGAAAACTTCAAGGTCAGACTTGTACTTATTTTTAGGATTGGAAGCCTCAAATTCTTTAACGATATTCCCTAAAATTTCCAGTTTTGTACTTTCCCGATATTGCCTTACAACTTCTCGCTTTGCCTGCAACCATACTTCATCACTGATTGTAAACACGTCAACGATGAAATCTTCAGCAGGGTTGTCAATACTTGGAACATCTCTTAATTTATGAGGTGTCGTTGGGAATTGATTTAATTCAAATTTTATTGTTTTATACATCGAATGTTTTTGTTTGTTCTTATCGTATTTACAATTGCTTTCAACGGTTTGGTCCGTGTCGAAGGTAGGGATTTTTAGCACAAAAGTTCAATCGAAGAACGAAAGTTGAACCTTGCACAAATATATAATAGAAGCCATTCAGCCCCGATTATGGCAATGCCTTGTTAGCTATTTACCTCTGTTGTTTTCACACAAATTCATCAGTTAAATTCATCATCATATTGTAATGTCCTTCGTGTTTTGTCAATATAAATATATCTCTAAAAACTTTTTTGTAAGCTTCTACTGTCCTGTCTTGTAATTCTACATATAAATCATCATTTACACTATGCGACCCGTCATTTATCCACGAAATCAAAGAGCGACAAATTTCTTGTTCTTCTTTCGTTCCAAATTTGAGAATTAAATCATCATCTCCATATTTGCCAAGTAATTTAAAATAATTTTCAATTATTCTGCGCATTACATTTTGAATTGTCAACGTTGATTTTACCTCGTTACTTTTCAATTCTTGCCAAAGAAGTTCATAAGATGATTGAATTGGGTTATTCATTTCAAAATTCTGTAAACTTGTAACTCTGTCGTTCTTTCTTAAAATCCAAAAAAATGTTTTATTGCAAGTTTTTGTTCTGCCGTCAATGAAAGAAACTTCTTTGTGGAAATATACGTTATGAGTTAATAAAATCAATTGTTTTACATTTCCAATATCAGCCTTGATGTGTTTGATAATATCTTTAATAAGCGTACTAACAACAAATAAAACATTACTGTCTAAACTAGAAATTGGGTCGTCAATTACTAGAATTCTTTCATTATTTACCTCGTCTTCGGAAATACCTCCTTTAGTCAATTGTAAGTAGTATAAAAAGGTAATAAATGTAATTTCTCCTTCACTCAGTGTTGTTTCTGCAATGGAACCATCTTCACGTTGAATTTGATAAAAGCCTTCTTCTTGCGTTGGAACAATTTCAAAATTCAAAAATCCGTAGGATTTTAGTATTCTGTTTATTTCGTCAATGGTAGGTTGAATACTCGTGACATTCTTATTTAGATTTTTTATTTCACCATCTAATTTTCGATATTCTTCTTGCTTTGCTTTGTGTTGCGTTTCTAAATTTTCAATTCCCTTCTCTAAACCATCTTTTTTGCTATTGAATATTGTGGTATCGCTTTTGTGGTCTTCTACTAAGAACTTCCATATTGATTTTATAAGATTGCTTTTTTCAGTTGCGTAGTTAGTTACAATACTATTATGTTTTCTTATTGTAACATTTGCTTCTTTAATTACGTCTGCAAGTAAATCTATTTGTTCTTTTAGCGAAATTAATTCAATACCTCTACTTGGCTCTTTAATTTTATTGTTTAAATATTCACTGTTTGTCGTGTTTTGACTTATCAATGTTTTCAAATAAGCCGAAAATTTGTCAATGTCAAGTTTCGTATTACTGAAAGTTCTCTGATTTGCTTCGATACCGTTTAATACATTAATAATATTTGAAGTCAGAGTATTATATTCTTGTTTTAACTCTTTGAGTACTTTGAGATCATTCAAATACGTTTCATCAAAAAAACTTTCTATTTGCTTTTTAAAATCCTCGGTAATTGTTTCCTGTTGGCAAAAAGGACAAGTGGTATGTTCAATATATTCCCGTCCTTGATTAACCCAATCATTGATATTTAGCTTTTGAATTAGTTTTGCAATATTAACATCAGCTTTTCCGACTATGATTTTTTTCCAAATTTCATTTTCTTCAATTTCTTTTAATCTTTCAAATGAAATCTCATTTATTTCATCAATTCTTTGCGGTTGTTCGCCAAATATCGTTTCTGCTTTAGATTTTAGAGTTTCAAGAGTTTCTGATTGGACATTGTTAGTAGAAAACTCTTGTAGAAGTTTGTTTTTGAAAGGTTCTTTTTGATGTGAGCCATAAGCTTCTTTGAAAACTTGTTCATACTTCTTGTAAACTTTTGTCCAAGTAATCTCTTTAAAATCGTTTTCTAATTTTTCTTTATCTTTTTTTTGTTTATCTAATGTTTCCCGTTTTTGTATTCCGTCAGCTTTAATAACTTTAAGTTCTTCAGACTTTGTCTCAATTTCTTTTATCTGGTCAGCTGTTGCTTCACCAAGTGTAAAAACTCCATTTAATTTTCCCTTTCCAAAATTTCTCTCTCTAAATTCCTTGTTGTAAACCAAGATTTTTAAAGGTAAAGCGTTTTGCCAAGTGAAGGAACAATTATTAAATTTAGGGTTTGATTGGTCTTGTATTAAGTTTGAAATTGTAGTTTTTCCACAGCCATTTGCTCCATAAATAAAATTGACCTTTTTTAAGTTGTCAAATTGCACTCCTACGTTATCGTAAGTTGCTACATTTTTTATATCAATTGATTTTATCATTTTACAGTTTTTATGGCTTTGTAGTTTGCGTGTTGGGATGACAGCTAACACCCAAATATACGCATTGAACCAAAATAAAATACATGCAGTTGCACAAATCCTTTTTCACACCACTCAAACAATTGATTATCATGTAATTATTTTTTCACTATGTTTGGTTATATCCAACTGAAAGATATCTAATAACTCATCTTTTGGGAAGTCGCACAAACATTTAAATGATCAAAGAGTTATGTGGTTACAACCACAGAAATCTCCATCCACATTGCTAACCTCATCACACTACAAATAAAAATCCTGTTTAATTTCTTGCAAATCCCAATTTCCAATTGTATCTTTAATCATCTCAACACACAATTCCTACACTCAAACAGGAAGCAACTCCATAGCAACTCCATAACAAGTCCATAGCAAGTCCATAAAAAATATGGTGTTGCTATAGATTTGATATGGATTTTTCATGTACCTTTAGTAAAGAAACAACGAAGAAACTCAAAGGAATGTTTTAATAAAGTATGCACATTTTCAACAGAATACAGAAATCAATTCCTTTCATTCGGTAAACACAGTAAAAAAAATTGTTACAACCTTAAAAACACAGTTATGGCAAGACTCAATAAAAACGGAAACCTCAGCGGGGCTATAGGAAATATTATTTTCGTGAATAACGGAGAGAAGTCTTACGCTAAAGCCAAAGGCAAAGATCCAAAACAAACTGATAACACCAAAAAATCCTATACAGCTTTTGGGATGGTAAGCACTGTGGACAAACTTTTTCGGGCAGAATTAATGGCAAAAGTTAATCTGATTACCAGTTCAAAATACGCTCCTTCTCACAGAACTCAATTACGGCGTACAGGCCGCCAAACTGATCTGGCAAAGAACAAAATAAAACTGGAATATACAGATCCACAGTTTTTGGTGGGCTACAATTTCAACAGAGATTTTAACTGGGATCAGTGCGTAAGATTCTTTCCGGAATTTAAGGAAAATGCTGATGGTAAAAAAACCATGAAAATTCCGGCACTGACCTGGGGAAAAGAAATAAAAGCACCAACGAAAGCTACGAAAGCAGAGCTGACGATCAGTGTCATCAGCACCAACCTCAATGCGTCGGTAATCAATGTGAAAAATATTGCAACTTTCACCATTCTAATCTCTGCCTCAGCGAAAACAGCAATGCAGTCTTTTGAGTTTAATACGGCAGGTGAAACCGGATGGGTGCTAGTGATGGGAAGCATCAGTTTCAGTTCGCCCCTAAATAATATCAGGACTGAACAGAAAGGTGCTTCAACATATCTGTGGGCAAAGAGTATCATATAAAATTTTTCAATGTAAGCCAGATTATTTAAAACTCCTTTGTCCATTGTCTTCAGCTTGTGATATTGTGCATACCTTCACAAATTATCACGAAAATATTTAACGTTCAAAACATTTAATTTATCACTATTTAACACACCTGAAAGTGTATTATTGCATAGTTTTGGAGAAGAAATTCTTTACAATAAAACCATGCATCTGAAAATTACGCTTTTGATTCTTCTTATTCCGTTTTCAATCTTTGCTCAAAGCCACAGGTTTTTTTATTTATATCAATTCGCCCCCAATGCTGCTAAAGCAGACAGCGTGGTTACAGAACTGACGAGACTGGATGTTTTTGCTGACCATTCGGAATTTTTGAGTGATGTGACCGCCAAAAAAGATTCTGCAATCGCTTTTGCTGTAAACAATAATCAGAGTCAGGCCAACATCAAATTACCTGATGGAATTTATCAGAATAAAACCTCTAAGACCAAAGAACTCACCTCTACAGTCGAGTACATCGGCATTCAGCCATTTAAAATTGAAATGAAAAACAATTTTAAATGGCAACTCTCAAAAGAAACGAAAACCATTGAGGGCTACCTCTGCCAGAAAGCAAATCTTCATTATGGCGGAAGAATCTGGGAAGCATGGTTTACCAGAGAAATTCCTGTTCAGCAGGGACCTTATGTTTTTTCGGGACTGCCGGGAATTATTGTTCAGATTAATGATACAAAAAATCACCATACATTTACTTTAAGAGCCAATTACAAAATACCGGCAGGCTCTACTGGCATTTACACAAGGCCTTATTTCGTACCTGTAAAAATTGATGCAAAATCTTTCAACAAAAAGTGGAATGATTACAGAAAACAGCCTTTGGGTGGAACCGAACAGTTTATGCAGATGAACCCCGGTTTGCTGAGTGGGGAAAGTTATGATGAAAATGGCAACAAATCACTCATTATCGAAAGGACAAAACAGGAAAGAGAATACGCAAAAAAACAGCTCGATCAAAATAACAATTACATCAACCTGGAATTGTACCGTATCAGTTTAAAATAATTTTGTCATCTTCATGATGTGAGTTTATAAAAAACGAATGTTCATTGGAAAAATAGTGCAGGAGAAATATTCAATTGAGATGAGAGCATATTTTTCAATTCTTTTTTCATTTCCATATCAATAACAGTTCTTTTTGGATGATCTCGTCAGGGCAAAAATTCTTTAAAAACAGCATAAATTATTATCTTTGCCATCATTAAAACAACAGTATGAGCATACACATCAGCGCTAAAAAAGGAGAAATTGCAAAAGTAGTTCTGCAGCCGGGAGATCCTTTAAGAGCGAAATATATTGCAGAAAACTTTCTTGAAAACCCAAGATTAGTCAGCCAAACCAGAGGTATTTTATATTATACCGGAACTTATAAGGGTAAGGAAATCACAGTCGGTGCCAGCGGAATGGGTTTCCCAAGCATCGGAATTTATTCTTTCGAACTTTTCACAGAATATGAAGTGGAAACCATCATCAGAATCGGGACGTGTGGAGGATATTCTTCGGATGTAGCCCTTTTTGACCTTCTGAATGTAGAAAATGCGGCCAGCGAAAGTACGTATGCAAAATATGCATGGGAATTTGAAGAAGAAATTCTTTCAAACCAAGGAAATATCTACAATATTATCAATGAAACTGCGGAAGAATTAGGTTTAAAAACCAGAGCTACGAACATCCACAGCAGCGATATTTTTTACAGAAAAGATCCTGCGGTTCCTGCGATTGCTGACAAATACAATTGCCCGGCAGTGGAAATGGAGGCTTTCGGATTATTTGCCAATGCAAAACATTTAGGTAAAAATGCAGCGACGATTCTTACCGTTTCAGATATTATTCCGACCAAAGAAATGATCTCGGCAGATCAGAGAGAAACGGCTTTGAAACCAATGATTGAGCTTGCTTTGGAAGCGGCGTGGAAAACCATTTAAGCAAAGATTGCAAACCATAAATTAGTAGCTCCATTTTATTGTGGAGCTTTTTTTAGTTTTTATAATTACTTATTTCTGGTCGTAATTTCCCAGTTTTCGTTCTGATTTACGTTGGATTCTTCAGATATTATTAACCTGAAACCCATCTTTTTATCCTTTGGAAGCGTCATCATATTTAATAAAATATTTCCTGTCTGATTCTGTGCACGCCCTTGATTAATTTCTTTAAACTCATTCTGAATCAGCCTGCTGTATTTCGAAATACCAATTTGCTCTACTAAAATATTTATAAACTGTTTTCGCAATAACGCCTCATTTTTTACGCTAAAGTCGTTAGTATCAAATTTCCCTTCAAATATCAACATTAAATTATCACATCCCGACAACTCCGCAGTTATCTCATAATTTTTTTGAATATATTTTTCAGATAAAGTTTCTGTATAATTATGTTCATCAATAGTTTTAACAGACTCAATAGGGCTTTTAAATATTTTTTTGTCCTTCCACTGTCCGAGTTTGCATTGAGAAAGATAAGACTCTTCATAAACATTGGAATCTTTATAAATGAACGACAAATCAGTAGTTTGTAAATCTTCTCCGGAAGCGGGACTGTACGTTCGGAAGTTTTGCGTAGCGGTTGCTTTCAATTTTCCATTTTCAAAAGAAATATTTCCAAGAATATTGTATGAAAATGGTGCGTACAACAAAATGCGGTGCCTTTCTTTTATGTTTCGCTTTGCATCTAAAATCAAATAAATAATCTCAGCATTTGAGTTGGCATTTCCGCCGAGGGCACCTTCAGAATCTCTTTCAACGATAAAATCAACTGTTCCGTCACCATTAAAGTCTTGAGAAGCAATTTTAGAAAAAGTAACTTCATATGAATCTCCATCATTATCAAATCTCACACTATGATTTTTCAAATCTATTTTCGCATCCTTTTCGCCATCAGCTTCTTCATTAACGAGAAAATCAAGAATATCTCCGATATTATCAGAAATAATCTCAATATCATTTTTGTTTTCGCTTAAAACAAGACTGTCTTTTTGCTGTATGGTTTGAAGATTATCGGTAGGCACATCTTTTTTTTGGTTGCATCCCAAAAGAATCATTATCGGGATTAGTAAAATCTTTTTCACAAATGACGTTTTAGTATGTTTAAAAATAGTCATAATAATTTAATTTTAAATCTATCAGACTTTTAATGTATCAAATATGAAGTAAACAGAAAATGAGTCTAAACTTGAAAAATTTGTAAACAAATTGTAACATGTTATCCAAAATCATTTATCGTATTTTTTATGATAAGGCCTTTCAATTGTTTCCTTTTTCTATTGAATAAAATTATTAAAAGTGTGAAATTCCGAGAATGTTGAAGATATTTTCCGTGAGTTGAAAATTTAATATTGGCTTTAAATTGAATTTACTTCTGATTAATATCAATTCCACAAAACACTATTAATAAAGGATTTATATAAAAACCAGATGAGAAAATTATATTTTTTTTATTAATGTTCGTTTTTTATCAAAGAATTTTTACATTTAGTTTAAACCACATCAATTTCAGGTTTTACAGAAATATAGTGTAAATTTTATGAAAAGTATTTGATAAAATAATACTGTAAAATGCAATCGGTTACAATAAAATTAAAATATAAAAAATATGTCAGTTACCACAGGAAACAAAGAGTACTTTAAAGGAATAGAAAAAATCAAGTTTGAAGGAAGAGAATCAGACAATCCGTTGGCATTTAAGTTCTACGATGAAAATTTGGTAGTTCGTGGAAAAACGATGAAAGAATATTTCAAGTTTGCGTCTGCTTACTGGCACACGTTCTGTGCGACCGGTGGAGATCCATTCGGTGCAGGAACCCAGCAATTCGACTGGTTAACCGCTTCTGATGCCAAACAAAGAGCAACAGAAAAAATGGATGCCGCTTTCGAATTTTTCACCAAACTGGGCGTTCCTTATTACTGTTTCCACGATTATGACTTGATTGACGAGGCAGATAACTTTTTAGAATCTACAAAAAGATTAGAATTCATTACCGATTATGCTAAAGAAAAACAGGCAACTTCAGGTGTGAAATTGTTATGGGGAACTTCAAACTGTTTTTCAAATCCAAGATTTATGAACGGTGCGGCTACCAATCCTTCTTTTGACGTTTTGGCTTACGCTGGCGGACAGGTAAAAAATGCTTTGGATGCAACGATCAAATTAGGCGGAGAAAACTATGTATTCTGGGGCGGCCGTGAAGGTTATATGTCACTTTTAAACACGAATATGAAACGTGAGCAGGAGCACATGGCGAAATTTTTACATTTGGCTAAAGATTATGCAAGAGCTCAGGGATTTAAAGGAACATTCTTTATTGAGCCAAAACCGATGGAGCCTACAAAACACCAGTATGATTTTGATGCGGCAACGTGTTTAAACTTCCTTCGTCAGTACGATCTATTGAATGATTTTAAATTAAATCTTGAAGTTAACCACGCAACTTTAGCACAACATACTTTCGAGCACGAACTTCAGGTTGCGGCTGATAATAATGTTTTGGGAAGCATTGACGCAAACAGAGGTGATTACCAAAATGGTTGGGATACAGACCAGTTCCCTGTTGATCTGTACGAAATGACTCAGGCGATGTTGGTGATTATTCAGGCTGGAGGTTTCCAAGGTGGTGGAGTTAATTTCGACGCTAAAATCAGAAGAAACTCAACTGATCTGGAAGATATTTTCATCGCGCACATCAGCGGAATGGACAATTTTGCAAGATCATTCTTGGCTGCTGATAAAATTTTAGAAAAATCAAAATATTCTGAAATCAGAACCAATAGATATTCTTCATTTGATTCCGGAAAAGGTAAAGATTTCGAAAACGGAAGCTTATCTTTAACCGATCTTGCCACTTACGCTCAAGGTCTTGGTGAAGTAGGAAGAGAAAGCGGTAAGCAGGAATATCTTGAGAGTATTATTAATCAGTATTTATAAAAATATTTAGGATAAATCATCTTTTAAACTAATAAAACTATTATCAAAGAATTCATCAAAAATAATTTCATCCGCGCTAAAGGTGTAATTTTGATGAATTTTAAGGACTTTTTCTTTCCTTAAGAGTTGAGGTAAGAAATAGGCTTTAAAATTTCAAGGAATTCCTGTAATTCGTAAACAATTCGTGTAATTTGTATTACAATAACAATAAAACTAAATCAAACTATGCAAATAATAGATTCCGGTCCTAAATATTCTTCAGGAACAAAGGCGCAGATCAACATGCTGTACGTTACTGTACTCACGTTGGTTGCCACTTTGGGAGGACTTTTGTTTGGATACGACACGGCAGTAATTTCGGGAGCCGAAAAATCAATTCAGGAATATCTTATTATTCCTTTGGGATTGAGTTCACTGGCGCACGGAGCCACAATCTCAAGTGCATTGATCGGATGCATCATCGGTGGCGCTATTTCCGGAATGATTTCCACAAAGCTGGGAAGAAAAAAATCATTGATGCTTTCAGCATTTCTGTTCTTCATCAGTGCTTTGGGAGCGGCGTATCCTGAGTTTTTATTCTTCAAACACGGCGAACATTCGATGGGTGTTTTGCTGGCATTTAATTTTTATAGGATCATCGGTGGAATCGGTGTGGGCTTGGCTTCGGCGGTCTGCCCGATGTACATTGGCGAGATTGCACCTGCCGAAATACGTGGTAAACTGGTTTCTCTGAATCAGTTTGCCATTATTTTCGGGATGCTCGTGGTTTACTTCGTGAACTGGGGAATCGCAAGCGGACAAACCGTAGAATGGATCAACGAAATCGGATGGAGATATATGTTTTTATCTTTGACGATTCCTTCTGCCCTGTTCGGAATTTTGCTGTTTTTCGTACCTGAAACACCGCGTTATCTGACATTCGTAAACAAAGACGCAGAAGCGCTTAAAATTTTAACCAAAATCAATGGTGAAGCCCGTGGAAAAGAAATTTTCTCTGAAATAAAAAGCACTGTCGTTGAACATAAAAGTGAAATCTTCGCTTTCGGAAAAACCGTGATTGTGATAGGAATTTTGCTTTCTGTTTTCCAGCAATTTGTGGGGATCAACGTGGCTTTGTATTATGCTCCAAGAATCTTCGAAAGCATGGGTGTTCATAAAGATTCATCGATGCTGCAGACTGTTGTGATGGGATTGGTGAATGTAATCTTTACCGTTATCGCTATTTTCACCGTGGATAAATGGGGAAGAAAACCTTTGTTAATCGTCGGTTCAGTTGGGATGGCGATTGGTATGTTTGCGATTGCAATTTTATCCTACTATCAAATCATCGGAATTGCCACTTTGGTATTCATCATCGTTTACACGGCTTCATTTATGATGTCCTGGGGACCAATTTGCTGGGTTTTAATTTCAGAAATTTTCCCTAATAAAATCAGAGGAAGTGCGATTGCAATAGCTGTTGCCGCACAATGGGCAGCGAATTATTTAATTTCATCCACCTACCCTTTTATGATGGAATTCAGTGGTGCTTTCACCTACGGATTTTACGGCGTGATGAGTGTTTTATCGTTATTCTTTGTCTGGAAATGGGTTCCCGAAACGAAAGGAAAATCTTTGGAGGAGATTGAGAAGGTTTGGGAGAAATAAATATACATATAATTACATTAAGGAGCGCCAAGTTTTTTTGGCGCTCCTTTTTTTGCTATGGCAAGTATAGAAACATTTTGCCTAAAATTAAATAATCTTTAGATTCAGCGGGCAAGTCCGAAATTTTCAACACAGCTAATTCAATTTGAGCATTAAAAAATTAATCATTACTTCAACATCATAAAACCTTGCATTTTTAAATCTCTGCCTCTATGAAGTTTTTATAAACCTATACTTACGACAGGATTTGAACAGGTTCCAGCTACATATTTATTATTCACATCGTCTTTCAAATAATCAAGTTTTTTAGTTTTCAGTTTGTAAACCAAATTAAAAGTACGGACTTTATTATTATGTGATTTTTCTGGGGTGAATGTCAAAATGTTATTTTTAATTTTATATGTTCCGTTGATAAGTTCCTCAGTTTCTTGCCACACTAAGCTATTCCCTTCTTTTTTTGCCTGTTGATCTTTTATTGGGTCATATTCTTTTGAATTGATTATTATACGGGCATTATTTTCTGACTCATCGTACTCTAAAATACTTTTGGTCTCCAATATCATTGAATTGTTTTTTGGTTCATTTGTGCTGTAAACAAAACATTTTTTTGTTTCATCCTTAGAAATCATTCTTATTTTCTGTTCTTTTATTTCCGGGGGAGTCGGGAGGATTGTTTTATTGGTTTTTTTTTGAGCCAGTGCAGTATTGTAACAGATAAATACTGCTAATAAAAAAAATAAATTCTTCATATTATAAATTGTTTTCTTTGTTAAAAATTAATTTCAGACGTAATGTAAATGCTCTTGATGGTGCAATACTTAGAAAAGGCTGTCCCAATTTTTAGAACAGCCTCTATGAGTCACTTTTTTGTTCATTTGTTATTTTTATTTCTTTTCTTTTTTCTATAACGCTTTATAAGCAGGTATATCGAGGTTGGAATCATAACGAATAAAGAAATTCCAAACGAAATAAATTCCAAAATATAATCGTACCAGCTATAGGAATACACTATAATCACATAAAAAGAACGTAGAATAAAAAGAAAATTCAGACCCGCCAAAAAATACCACAAACAACCTCCAACTGTATATTTCTCATTCTTACGATCTACATAATCATAATCTTCTCCCTGATTGAGAAATTGAAAATACACTACTAAACTTACTATCTGAATAAATATAATTAATGCAGCCATAGACTTATTTTTTTATTTCCACATCATAAAGCCTTGTGTTGCTAAATCTCTGCCTTCGGGAAGGTAAAGGGATATCTCAGGAGCAAAGTTTCCATTCTTACCATAACTTAATAGTAAAGCACTTCCACCTCTCAATTTAGGACGTTTGCTTCTATTAATTAAACGAATTAGTTTACCGTCTCCCATGAATTCTACATCATAATCTTTTATATCTCCAACTTTATATTCATACTTTTCAACATCATTTTTATATTCATCTAAAAATTCCAATACATATTGCTTGTCATTAAATGAAGATGCCATGATACGAGTGTTTGAAACATAATCTAATTTTATTAACGAATTTAAATCTTTATTTACATAGAGTTTGCCCACCATTCTGTAAAACTCTTCTGCTTTTTTGCGTACCAATTCTTGATCTAATTTTCTTAAATCCTGTCCTTTAGTCCAGCCTTCGAACGTATATGGAACTTCTGCATTAAATGTAAAACTAAACTCGTAATACTCTTTTCCCGCAACATCATTTGGGCTTACTTTTTCCACAATTACTTTTTCATCATCAAAACCCTTGTCAGATTTATTATCCATCATGACCACTGAAAGATCTACTTTTGCTTTATCTGATAATTTCGTTGCAGGTGGTTGATTTTCTAATCCCAAATCCTGGTTTATCAAATCTCCCACAGGATACATTTTTATTTTAACGGTTTGTGGACCAGACTTAAGAATATTAGTAATTTCGATCGGAGTAATGGTATTTGATAACTCGTAATCATCATAAATATTTACATCGTTTACATAAACTCTAATTAATGAATTTTGTTTTTGGATTCTAAAATAATAAACAGGTTCTTTATCATAGTGTTTTATTTGCTTATTTATTTTTTCTACAAAATTCGCTTCTGTTACATCTTTGACTTCTGGATATATGTATTGATTAATGTCGTACGTTTTCGTTGGGCTGCTCGTCGTCTGGTTTTGGTTTTCAGTTTTTTTATTCTGACTGCAAGCAACAAAGCAAAAACTACAAACCAATATGTATATAACTTTTCTCATTACTTCCACATCATAAAGCCTTGTGTTGCCAAATCTCTGCCTTCGGGTAAGTATAATGTGATGCCGGGGAAATAATATCCTTCATCATACTCTAACATTAATGCTCCTTTTCCTCTGTAGTCTTTGTCTAGTGAATTTTGCCTTAGCCTTAATAATTTACCATCTCCCATAAATTCTAGCTTATAGTTTTTTATTGGTCTTAACATCACTTTTATATTCATTTAATAATTCTTCTAAATATTGATCATCAACATAAGATGAGGACATAATTCTATTAGTAAAAGGGTATTTAAGTTTTAACCAATCATCTAAATTTTTATTTTCAAAAATTTGCCCACATATTGTGTAAAACTCTTCTGCTTTTTTGCGCACTAATTCTTGATCCAATTTTCTTAAATCCTGTCCTTTAGTCCAGCCTTCGAACGTATATGGAACTTCTGCATTAAATGTAAAACTAAACTCGTAATACTCTTTTCCCGCAACATCATTTGGGCTTACTTTTTCCACAATTACTTTTTCATCATCAAAACCCTTGTCAGATTTATTATCCATCATGACCACTGAAAGATCTACTTTTGCTTTATCTGATAATTTCGTTGCAGGTGGTTGATTTTCTAATCCCAAATCCTGGTTTATCAAATCTCCCACAGGATACATTTTTATTTTAACGGTTTGTGGACCAGACTTAAGAATATTAGTAATTTCGATCGGAGTAATGGTATTTGATAACTCGTAATCATCATAAATATTTACATCGTTTACATAAACTCTAATTAATGAATTTTGTTTTTGGATTCTAAAATAATAAACAGGTTCTTTATCATAGTGTTTTATTTGCTTATTTATTTTTTCTACAAAATTCGCTTCTGTTACATCTTTGGCTTCTGGATATATATATTGATTAATGTTGTACATTGGTTTTTCTTGTTTGTAATTTGTTGATTTTTTTTCTTGACTACAGCTAAGTAAACTAAGATTAGCCATTAGTATTAAAAATATTTTCTTCATATTATTTATCATCGCTAGGATTTTTAGTCATTTCTGTAGAATGGAATAACAGTTCGCAAGGCTCAATTAATGAAATGCTCAAATTTTCAACAAAAGTACTAGCAAGGTATTCATATAGATTAGAGCTATTACCTCGTCATGCAATATAAATAAAACGGATATCCAAACAACCACAAACTTTTATTTACTTTTTTAAGTATTAATGGTATTTCTTTTTCAGATATTTATTCTTTTGTCATGAATATTTTTTTTAAAAAAGCTTCTAATTGTGTTTTATCTTTTGGAAGTTAAAAAAGATAATTGAAAACACCTTATCCATCTTGCTTACCTTTCATTAATGGCACAACGGTACATACTGAATTCCTATATATTGACATAATTATTTAAGTCTTATTTTCATATTCTAAACTACTGTCTTAACATTGTAGAGTATTATAGCGCTCGTTTTTTTTGAAATCCTGAGAGCTAATCTAAACTGATATGTTTCGGTATCGGTTTGAATTATAAACTGATAGTATAAAAAATAAATTATAGAGCACATTAATTAAATATCCATAATTGTATTTCTTCGGAAGTAATTCAGCTCCAAAATAATGCCCTGAAATACTGATCATAATACTAATCACCAGGAGTGCTACCCAAAAGAATATAAAACTAACCGTACTTCCCTTTAGACTATCTATCACTTTTTTATCTTTTATTGAGTATGAATAGATATAATTGGGAAGCCATGAAGCTAAAGTAAATGCCATAGCGAGATTATATGATATAAAGAATGGAAATAGAGTAAATACTAATAATGCACAAAAAAAATAAATAGCTACAAACCTGTTTTTATTTTCTCTATCGTTTTCCTTATAGATAAATAAAGGAATATTCATTAAAAGTAAAAAAAACATTAACCAAAAGTTAAAGAATGAAGATTTTTCTACATTCTTATTTTCTAGGAACATATACATATTAAAGCCAGCCCACAACAAATTGACAACCATCTGCATTAGTGCAGATTTTGTTAAAGGCATTGCCTTTTTTTTATTTTCCTGATATTGTTCCTGAATTTTTTTAAGGTTGCTTAGCAGCTTTTTATTTTTATTAAACATGTATTATCTGATAATTTGCAAGCTTTGCGTTCCCTTTGGAATATATAGTACCATATCTATAAATGTCTTTCTATTCATCCCAGATTTATCAATATCTTCATATCCCAGTAAAGATTCTCCGCGATTTACACCTTCTTTAGGTTCTAGTCTTACCATTCTGTTATTGCCGTAAAATTTCATTACATAATTTTCGATGGGGTAAATAGTTTGTGAATAGGTATCAGATTCTGCCTTAGTAGTAGAAACAGATTTAGCTTTTCTGCCCTTAGTAGACTGAAACTTTGCAATCACATCTTTTGGAAAATATTCTGCCTGATACCATTCATTATCAGCATTTAAAAATACCGTATTCAGATAATCATAATTTTTTTCTTTAAAAGCTGAAGCCATATTTTTATAAAAATTGACAACCTTTGTTTCTAATTCTTTTTGGTTTAATTTAGAAAGATCTTCTCCATCCTCCCATCCTGTAAGGGTATAAGGAACTGTAGCATTAAAGCTAATCTTTGTCTTATATTCCGCTAATTTTGAGTAATCTATCTCCTGATCGTCATTTCTAAACTCAACAACCTCTTCCGGAGTTTGCAATGACCCATCATTATTCCATCCTGTTTTTTCGACTTTCAGAACAAAGTTTTCACCGTTTCCAAGATAAAGCTTCTGTACTCCGTTATTATCATATCCCGGATACAATTCAATTTCAATATTTTGTTTCCCACTCTTTAAAATAGAAGAATTGATATTAACTTTTGCTGTTCCCGGTATTTTATCAAAATTAGAATATACAGGATTTCCATTTACCAGGATTCTGAAATTATAAACAGACTGAATATCGAGTTGATAAAGTGGCTCTTTTTCAAATTTTTGAACTTTGCCGGAAAAATATTCTATTCGTTGTTGTGTTGTCATTGTTTTATCTTTTGATTCCTGTGCGCTACTTATAAGGCTTGCTGTCAATAATAATGTGAATATAAACTTTGTCATTATTTTTTATATTATAGGTAATTTCCAACCTGTTTTCCACGTATAAGGATCTAATACTACTATTTTCCCATCTGCAGTATAATGTATTCCGTCTTTTTCTTTCAATTCGCTGATATTGTCTGTTCCTGCATCATCTGCAACAAACCCTAAACTAACATTGGCTTCTAATAATAATCCTTCAAATTTCACTTCAGGTTCCACATAGATACTGTGGGTATCTGCTTTTGTAACAAACTCTAATGCTATTCCGCTTTTCACTTCGACACTTGCTTCCAGATAAGCTTTAGACTTCCAGAAAACAAAAGCTTTCATACTTCCATTTGCCTGTAAGTATCCTTTAATGGCAATTGAAACTTTTCCTCCAAACTTGCATGGGCTTCCATCATCATCTTTCATCAATCTGTTGGTAAAGTTACTCCCAGAAGCTGTATTAATGCTTCCTTTTAAAGATCCAAAAATTTCACTGTTAATAATTAAATCTAGATTAATATCAAAATTATCTCCCAATGCTTCGTCTAAAACATCTAAAATAGCAACAACAGCAAGAACAACAGGATGTTTGATCTTATATAATAATTGATACAGATCATATTTTGCTTCGATTCCAAAAAGAGGATTTAAATCAATTGCACCTTCTATTAAAGTTCCCATTTCCGGGCTTTTTAAATCTGCTGCAGCTTCTGCACACCAGCTTACAGAAAGACCAACTTTGGGAGGAGTAAGCTCAAAACTCCAGTTACTTTTCTTTTCTCCTCCTCTTTTATTCATAAGTTCCCGCAACTTGGCTTTACGATTTGTAATAGTTGCGTTACCTGTTGGAGAGCTTCTTGTAGTTTCTGTATTATTACCTTTTACAATTTTTTCAATAAGCTCTTTTAAGCTTACAATTTTATGAAGAAATTCTTTAGCTTTAACAAATTCTGAACTGAAATTTAATGCAGCATAAGGTCTGTCGAACTCACAAATCAAATTATACTCAGCATCAAGTGTTCCATGTGCTTTTTGCATAAGATTTTTTGCCTGACTTCGAACAGAGTTATTTTTTCGTGCCCTGCTTCTTTCCTGAGAAGCCTGCTGAATCTTCCGTTTGTTTTTTTTCTTTTTACTGCTGGATATATTTCCTTGTTGCTGCTCTTTTAGCTGATTGATCCGTTCATCCGCCTCAAGCTCTTTTAACTTCCAGGTTTCGTGATATTCTTCTCTTAGTTCATTGAACTCTTTCCCATCATAATTATAAGCAATTTGAAGCGTCCATTTTGTATCCGGATAAACAGCAATATATAAAGGTGTACGAAATGCACATGTATTTAAACCAATTGGGTATTTCTGAACCGCAATTCCACTATTAGGCCAAATTGTTCTTATTAAACCACTAAGCGGATTAACTGTATTACCCCAAGTATAATCATAACCTAATTTCAACTTAAGTAACTCATCTGTAGGATCTTGATACTCAAAAGGATAATAATTCTCTAATATTTTAAACCCCGATTGCATCTTTAATTTTTTACCTCCATCAATTAAAGTGATTGCCTGTGTCAGCGTACTTTTATCTTCTTCTTTTTTAGTTTGTGCTTCCCCACCGCTAAATATTTCAGAACTTTGCGCCAGTCTCCACTGTCTTTTTCGTGTTGTATTATCTGGTTTTAGTAATGATTCTATTTTTGATATATCTATTACTTTTCCTGTATGTCTTAATTTTCCTTCATGTAAACAATCAATTGAGCGAACATCTTTTAATTCAACAGTTAGCTCTTTTCTCATTTTGTCTACTCCTGCAACAATAGGAAAAACTAATTGAGTTGGGCTTGGGTTATCTTTCAGAGGAAATACCTGTATATCTACCTCTTCTTCGTTTTTTTTGTACTTACCATGAATTTCTGAATAGCCACAAGGTAAAAAATTGGCATAATTTGTCTGTACCTCTCCTATAATAGCCACTTTATTTCCTTCGGGTTTAAGAAACGAAACTTCATTACTAAGCCCTAATAATGTAATACTATTCTTATTACAGACGAGTTCTTTGTCTGAAAAAAAGATGGATGCTTTGAGCTTAATTGAATTTTGATTAAATTTATTATTTTCAGAATTAGCATAGAAACTCCAGACAGGATCTACATAAATATTAGTCACACACTTCTGGTAATTAATACCGTTCTTTAGTTCGCTATTAATTGTTTGAAAAGCGGGTTTATTTTTAGAGACAAATACACCTACTTCTCTTAATATTCTGGAAAATGAATTGGGAAGTTTATTTTTATCAATTTTCTCAAGTTCCAGACGTTCCTCTTCTTTTTTCCATTTTCCATCTTCTTTCTCATGCATCGGTAGGTCTTCAGCATTATTTTTATCATCAAACAGCAGTATTTCTATATCTTCACCAAATAATCCATCAGTATAAATATGAAGCTGAATTGTTTCGCCATATTTTACCTCTCTATTAATAACCGCCCCGTCATTACCAGCATCATATTCTCTCCATTCATATCCAAGAACTTTCGGGGTCGTTTTAACTTGTACAAATACTCCATTTTTAGTACTATTCGTGGGCTTAGACTTACCATGAATGTAAGGTTCAAGCCATCCTATTCCTCCCCAATAGATTTTTGTAAAGCTCAAGCTATGTTCATTACCTTTTCCAATCCCTAAATCTGGATTGTATGCATTTTCCTGAAAATTGGGTTTATTATTACAAATACTCCAGACCCAGGCTAAATTTTTTTGTTCCTCTACTTCCAGCTTATCCCAGTTTTGAATTTCTGCTTTTAAGGAAGCTTTACCTTCTTTTGTTGGCTCAACAAGAATATATCCGGTTCCTGCATTATATTTATCTGTAATTTGAGGATAAATTTTTATTTTCGGATTATTCATGACAGTATATTTAAATGAATTAGACTTTCTTCATCAAGAAAATTAGCAAAAGGAATCATTTCAACCAGAACCTCCTTATCTGTATTCTTCACATTTTGCGCAGATGCTTCAGCGGTTTGCCCATGATTAATAATCGTTATACAATCTGGACTGCCTACAGGGCACGTGGCCTTACTATCTTCCAACAAAGCCTTGCCTTGATTATCTTCCAGTATAATTTTTTCATAAAAACCACTCCACTGAGTTACAACTGCCTGGCAAGGATTATTATTCATTTTTTTGCAGGATCCGAAGGTATTTTTCTCAAAGGTTTGTCCAATGTCTACATGAGTAGCCATAAGCTTTTTGCTTGCATCATTGATGAAGCGTTTGCTTTGTGTTTTTACGATAAGCTTATCGGGAGTTGTACCAAATTTACATTGGCAGGTCGCTCCATGACATACTAAATGTTTTTCACTCATAGTATTTTGTGTTTTTTGATTTTACTGTTCGTATAACTGAAAATCAATTTTATATTCGGTGTTTTTATCAAATGTTGAAAGATAACCAGTAATTGAAAATACCTCTCCGGTTTCTTTGTTCAATTTATACAGAAGATTCGCTTCCCCTTTTGTTCTGTTTTTATTGAATAGATTCTCTTCTTCAGTTCCTGTTATTCTTAATGCTATTTTGTTTCCTCTTGTATATTCTCTATTCAATACAGATTCTGTTTCATATCCAATCTCTTGTGAGAGTCCTGAAAAATAGACCTCTAGATAGTTTTTTTTCAAAAATTGAGGATAACTTCCATAAACAGGTAAAAAAAACAGTTTATAAAACATATTTTTTCTAAACATCTCTTTCTTTAGATTAAGATTCGCATAGGCATTATCCATTTGTGTCAGAATCGTATCCGTAGTTTCAGATTGATAATAATCTCTCAGTTTTGGAAAACAGTCATTTTTCCAGCGGTTAGCTATTTCTTCATGGTTAATGATATTGTCGAGTCCACCATTATTGTTTGCTGAAATCTGAAGCGGATACAAAACCTGCTCTGCTTTTTCAAATAGCTGCTCTATAACCTTATCGATTTCCTGATTGTTTACATATGTTTTTTCCTTGGTCAGCTCTAAGTAAAATGGAGTTCTTTTTATTTTTATTTTGTAATGTATCTGAAGATCTTTAGGTGAAAATTTGATAACGACACCATAAATTTTCTCACTGGAAACAGCAGGCAGGTGTAATGTCGAGCTTTTTAGTAATTTGCGGTCTCTTGTCTCAAATTTATCCAAAGGAATATAAACGTATTCTACATATTTAGGTAGTGATAATGTCAATAATTCCTGAAAATTGCAATGCTTATTATGAAACGCTATAAGTTCCTCCGTAGACATTTCATATTCCGCAGACAACTCTTTAAGGTTCAGAATTCCATCTATTTTCACCTTCTTATATTCATTTGTCACTAAACTTTTCATTTCAATTGTTTCAGCTGATTCTTCGTTATCATTTACACTTATTAATTTTTATCAGCACATATTTTATTTAATTCAGAATACAAAGTGTAATTAATATTCTTCTAACTCAGAAAAACTTAAGTCCTGTATTTTAGGCAAGTTTTTGATTGGTTTTAATTTAGTGTTTCTGATATTCTTTTTGTTTGGACTAAAATCTCTGTCATATTCACTTTTAGTTCCTTTTATTAAATCTATTTCAGTTTCGGAAGTGGTTTCTTTTCCATCCCAGATTACTCTTGATATTTTAATTAATTCAAAATTATTTTGCTTAAGTCTGAATTCATATCTGCTTTTCCGGTGATCAATATCAGTAAGCATTATTAATTTTCCATTTTCAATAAAAAAATCCGGAACATTATTGCCACTAAATTCTCCATTTTTACGGCTAGGGTATTGCTCCTCAATAAGTTTTGTAGAAGAAACCACCATTTTCAGTTTCTTATCAGGTTGCGAAAGGAATATCTGTAATCTCGATGGTTGCGTCTCCTCCTTTATATCCATTTCTACCATAATCCTGTCATTACGTTTATCATTATTCAAATCTCCCACCTCTTCTTGTATCAGAGACGTATAACTGTTTTTATTAGCATTCTGTGAATACACAGAATCAATTCCTAAGAGGAAGAAAATTAAAACCATAAGTTGAGACGCTCTTTTCATAATTTATTTGTTTTTAATAATGAAAACTTGGGCATTAAAATATTTCCATCAATGATTGTAAAAAAGATTTAGGATCATCTATATGATAAAAAACCATATTAACAGTAATCCAATACACTGAAAATATCAAGAAAATGAATAAAATGAATATCAGAACTGTGAGTATAATTTTATTTTCAACTCTTTTAGTTAAATAATAAATCAGTGAAAATATAAGAGCGGGAACAACTGCTCCCACAATTCCAACATTTACAAAAACTTGAATGATACTCTTTGCATTTATTAATTCTTCGAATCTGTGCAAGATAATATACCAACACGATAGAATAACTACAGATAAAACATAAATACATAAACTTACCGTAATATTTTTTCTCATCATGACTTCTTTTTATATCCCGGATTTTTTCCAGAGCTAAATGTATTTTTCAATCCTTCTTCAACTTTTACCCAAAATTGGGTGTGACTTAAGCTATGAGACGCCATAGCCAAATAAGGCAATGTTCCGGGTCTTTTCAATATATCATCATAGCCTGCTTCATCCTGAGGTGTAACCAAATCTGCATAGTATTTTGAAACAAAAGAATCATATCTCTCTAAATTTCCTCTTAAAACTTTTAGCTCTTTATCTAAATTTCCCGTTACAACATACTCAGCATTATCAATGTAACCGATAATTTTCTTCAACTGCGGCGGTTTAATAAACTGACTGAATAATCTCATCAACATATCTTCTAACTCTCTTGTATGTACGGCATTTTGTGCGCCTTTCAAAAAATCAGCAAATTGTTTTTTCTTATTTCTTGAATTGTAAGGATCACTATCAGTGATGGTCACGTCAATAATAGTAAGACCCTTAGTTTGTTTTTGGGGAGACCACAAGGTTTCGTCAATACTGTCTGTTATACCTTTACTTTCGCCGAATACACCCGCCAATAAACTCAACAGATAACTGTCTTTAGGGCTGCTTTTAATGGCAAACAAAACATTCAGAACTTTTAAACCTTGGGTAAGCTTCAGATTTTTCACCCAGGTTGCTTTATCATAGCCTCCACTGATGGATGCATAATTTTGATGCACATCATAAGTCCATTGCTGCAGGTTTTTCAAAAGGGAAACAAAAGAATCTTTTTCTTTCTGCAGATTCGAATTTTCTATTTTTAAGGAATTAATGTATTTGATAAATTCAGCAGTGATTATATTAAATCCTAAAAACGCCTTTGACATTTCCCGCCAAGCTAAAATGGCTTTATTTTTAAAATCCTGCCAAATGAAACTTTTCAGATACGTTGTAATGGCATCAGTTTGTACACCTTTTACAGTTTTTATGCCTGTATCAAATCTTTCCATTTTAAAAGATTTCAATAAACCTTCCAGATTGTTCAGACTAAAATTTGCCACAAGCTGTTGGGTTAGGTCATACTCATTATGTACATTGATGATTTTACAATCTTTATGTAACTTACCATGATTGAGCTGATGCTTTTTCTGAAAAAAAGGAGTAGACAGATAAGTGATACTTTTAACTTTCCACAGTTTAGGAAACTCTGTAATTTTTCGAGGTTTCAGAATCGTTGATTTTGCAATCATTTCTTTGCTTGAAACAAGTTCTGTGAATTGATTAATCACATTTCCACCGTGTGAATGCCCAATTAAATGTAAATGCACTTCCTGATTTTTCCATCCGGAATATACTCTCAGTAATAAATCAAACAGTCTCTCTGAAGCTTGGGTTCTTTGTTTGGTGTCATTATCACCAGACCAACTGAAAAATTCACCTTCAATATGCAAATCCAAAAATTGAGGTTTAAGTTTTTTGATGTTATTCCACAGATTATTTAAGCTCTGCTCAGTTTCCTGCTTTGTTTTTTCATCGATGTACTTCCAATAAGATGTATTGGCATGATGATTTTGTCCGTCAGTATTTATAGGATCTGTAGTTCCCGCTACGAACATCACTATATCAATGATTCTTCCTTCTGATTTAGGAGGGTCTTCGGGGTTATTTCCAAACAGTTTTCCATTTTCTGCGGTCGTTATTAATCTTTTGGATGAGGAATACGTCATTTTACCAACATACTCAGTATGCTGCCCTTTTACAATCTCAATAGAATCGCCTTCTATAATACTTATTTTTGCAACATTATCGTTTGACATGACTAATGCATATTGGTTTTTTCGCTGGCTTGTCCATTAATCTCTGTTTGAGAGTGAATCTTGTGATCCTTCTCGCTGTGAATCAATCTTTCTCCCTTTACTACTTTCTGGCTATCCTGTTCAACTTCACTTTCTTTATTGCCTTTTATAAATTCTATCATTTTACCTACAACATTGGTCATAAAGTTCCCTCCAATTGTCACATTCTTCAGCGCTCCCACACTCTGTGAGCTATTCATGGTAATACTTTCTGTTTTATTCATACCAACAGTATTACTCTGATCTGCACCTACAGAAGTGCTCATATTTTGTCCTACATTGATATTCAAATTTTCTCCGGCATTGAAAGTCATATTTTTTGGAGCAGTCACTGTAATATTCCCTTTCCCATCCATAAAGTAGGTATTTCCGCTTGGGTCTAAAATCGTTACACTCTTTTCATCATCATTCATCAAAACTCTGATCCCACTTTTTGTCTGAATAGAGCGCATGTGATTATTGATTCCACCACCTAAACCAACACCTCCGTGAAACATTCCTCCCATTACAAAAGGCCTGTCCGGATGATTATGAACGAAATTCACCATTACCTGATCGCCAACTTCAGGAATTGCTATAAAACCTCGGTTTTGTGTGATTTGGTCGGTACCTCCAGCGTCTGGGCTCATCATTCGGATAAAATGCGTTGTATCATTCGTCTGCCAGTCGAATCTCACCTGAACTCTTCCCTGCCCCTCAGGATCTGTGTTGGAAATAACAGTAGCAATCTGTGGTTGAGCAATGGGAGTGATAAAATCTGGTTTTGGTAAAAAACCTGTATCTGAAGCAATGCCAAAGAAATTTCCCGAGTAATGACCGATGGTGTCAATCTCGTGCACGGTTTCGGTAATCATAATTTTGGTAAAATAAGAACTCTCATTGCTGTCTTGCTTTCTCATATGAATATCTACAACACAACCCGGATGCAGAAACGGAACCGTGGTAGTACCCGAAATATTAAAAACATTTACTGCTTCGCTTCCTGAGGTACTTTTTTGGGAATATTCCACGTCAAGATGTGTAGTAGCTTTTATAGGAGCTACTCTTAAAGATGGTGTTTTGTAGATATTTTCATTATTTTGATAAGCCGTTTTTGCCAGATTACTAATGTGCTGAATGGGCGTTGACCCCGATTTTAAAACTTCATTTTTATTGCTGTTATAGCCGTAAAACTGTGGTTTTGTGTGTACAGCTTTTAGTTCGACTTTAATATCATTGGCGCTGCTTCCGTAGATTAATTTGATGGGTTGGTTTTGTTGTGGCAATTTCCCGAAGTGAAGAACTTCACCATCGTAGTAAAACTGTTCACCGTACGCTTCGGCCATTCTCGCCAGATAATTGTAATGGGTTTCGTCGTATTGGCTGCTGTAAATAATTTGAGAGTAGTCATTTGCATCAATTCTTACATCAAATTTGCTGGTATCTAAACCTTGTTTGATGACTTCTTCCGCTATAATTCCGATGTTGACAGATTGTCCACCACCAAAACTTTGAATATGTGGCGCACCGTCGAGCAAAACTGTAGGGCTGTGACCGGAAAGTACTATATTTCCCAGGCTCATTTTTTCCTGACTGAAACCTACCCCGGTGATTACACCAACAAACGTTCTCTCAGGGCTATTTTCGACATCTTTATAGGAAATAACTGCCGTTAAACGTTTACCTAAAAATTCATTAGCTTGTTCTAAACTGTGATTTTGCTGACTATCAATGGCGTCATGCGCCAAAGTAAGGCTAAACTCATGATGCCGCTGTGCACTTTGGCTGAGTTTAAAGTTTTTGTAATATTTAATTACTTTTCCTTCAACTACCAAAGATAGTTTTACCAGACGGTTGATGCCTTGGTGATGATTTTGCGAAACTCCTGCCGCATTCTGAGACGGACGGAAATTTTGCCCCCGGTTGATTTCTGAGGATTTCATATCAATGTTTTTAATGTAAAATGGTGTTTCTGACTCAGCAAAAAAAATGCTGAAATTTTATTTTTCCTGTCTGTTTCAAAATTTAATTTTAAAACATAACTGGGGCAGAAAAGACCGTCACTGAAGACAGCCTCTTTCCTTTTTCTAATTCATTTATCAATTAACTTGATGGCCAAAGCCCGTCGTAAGCTGAATTTCCGTAGCTGATCTGTTCTGCGCTAATCACAAAACTGATGTACATTGAGTTTTCGTCTGTTGCATCAAAATCTACTTCATGCTGAATCACATAGCCATTTTCCCAGTTTAAAGTAATCAAAGTTCCTTCCTCGTGAGATTTGTTGAATGTGATTTCCCCTTTTGTAGGTTTATATTTCCCGTTGAGCAAGCTCTCCAGAATATCTGATTTTTCAGTTGCTTCCACCGTCACTCTGATGATAGCGTTGGAAGGATCTGAAGCTACACGCCCAGAAACATCCGTAGATCGGGATACGCTATAGTTCATTTTTAATAATTTCTGACCTTCCCCGCCATTGAATTTTAAGATTCCTCTTGAATTTGCTGCCATATCAGTAATTTTTGTTTAGTAGATGAATTTTTATATCTATTCATTTCAAATATAGAATTATTAAAACTTAGATAAAAATATAATACCACAAAACTGTGAAATTGTAGTAATACTACGACTCTTTTAACCCTAAATTTTAACAAAAATTCCAAAAACAACATTTCATATTTACTATGATTAATTTTTCTTAATAAATTAAAGATGAGCGCAATGCATTGCATAAATGGTGAAAACGTGTCAATCAAGAAATCAAACATCTTTCAGAAAAACCTATTTTCTTTTTTAAGTTTAAACCTCAATACAATTAAAATATCCTCAAAACAATACTTTTTCATCTTTTGGTATACTCAAAATACTTATATTTACGTTTTATCACCCTCTTCGAACTTTGAGGAAATTTTAAGTGATTTTAGCAGAATATGACAAAAAAGAATGCCACCATTTATGATATATCGAGAAAGCTGAACGTAAGTGTGGCAACGGTTTCAAGAGCATTAAACAACCACCCGAGAATAAGCCAGGCAACCAAAGAGCTTGTAGTAAAAACCGCCAAGGAAATGAACTATAAGCAGAATAATCTCGCCAAAGCCCTCAAAAGTGGAGAAACAAAAAACGTAGGAATTATTGTTCCCTACATCAATACCAACTTTTTCTCATCCGTCATCCGAGGAATTGAAGAAGAACTTTCGCTTCACGGTTATCATGTAATCATCTGCCAAAGCCATGAAGATGTGTTAACGGAAAAGAAGCATCTCAATACTTTACTGAACGCTCAGGTTGACGGTATTTTTATGTCTGTTTCCCGAACTACAGTAGACACATCCCATATTCAGCAGATTTTAGACACTTCAAATACTCCGATTATATTTTTCGACAGAAAGAAAGATATCTCAGGCATAAGTACAGTGACCATTGATGATTACCGTGGCGGATATATGGCGACTGAACATCTGATTTCCGAAGGTTATAAGAATATCTGTCATTTTTCCGGTGATCAGAATCTTGAAATCTATCAAAACCGTCTTAATGGCTACAAACAGGCTTTAGCAGACCATAACTTTCAGATTAAAGAAGAAAATATCATTTCCACAGGAAGTTCTATCGATGCAGGAATTGAAGCCATAAAAACTTTGTGGGATAGCCAATCTATTCCCGACGCTATATTTTCTGCCAGTGATTTCGCAGCACTTGGTGCCTGCCAGGAACTAAAGAAGCGGAAAATAAAAATCCCTCAGGAAGTGGCTGTAATAGGTTTCTCAAACGAACCTTTCACTCAGTTTATGGAACTTCCGATGAGCTCGGTGGACCAAACGCCTGTGATTATGGGAAATATGGCGGGGCAGGTTTTTCTGGATCACGTAAAAGACAATTCTTCTGGAGTTTCTATTGAAAAGAAAGTGGTTTTGGCACCGCAGATTTGTGTGAGAAAGTCTTCAAAGAGGAAATAAAATCAGACTTTTCTTTGATACAGTATGAAAAAAGCAAAAAAGATAATTGGGATTCTTATTATTCTGTTTGTGCTTTTATGTACCGAATACAGAGGCTTTTCAAGAGGCTATCAGGATTTGCTTTTTACTACCAAGGACAAAACCGACAGAAGCAATGACAAAATTGGAGGCTACACTTTCAAATTTGGCGGTAATGTAGACGATGTTGAGTCGTGGGAAAGATACAGAATCGGCTATCCTTTGAGTGCCATAACCATCGACCATAATGAGAAATCCCAAATAATTCAGGGCAGAATTGAGACCGATGCTGTCCTGCTCAATTTAATCTTTGGTCTCATTGCTTTTATACTGTGCATTTTTTTACTAAAAATCATCAAAGCTTTAAAAACCGTGGTTGATAACTCCAGAATTTTTGAAAGAGGTAAACAGTAAGAACTGGTCAAAAATCAGTTAAATTTTGTTGACCTTTTTTAACATTAATTTTCTAATCTCCTTTTCTTATAATTCATCAGGTAAGCACCTTTTTCTGAACTTTTTGAAAAGTTGGTTCCGAATTCCCAAAATAACCTTGCATTTTTTCTGGCATCTTCATTAGTGAAATTTTCGTATTCAATTCTGTAGATGGAGCTGAACAAACGGGAACGCCCTACCCCATGATGACAGTGAATCAAAACCGGATAATTTTCTGGATCATCCATTATTGCTAAAAACTTATGCACCGTAGAATCCGTAGGAAGCTGGTCTGTAGGAAGGTTATAATACTTGATTCCCGAGATTTTGTTTGCTGCCAACTCTTCTGCATTCACCTGATTTTTGCTTTCAGGATTAAGTTCAGTCTGAATCAAACCATCCCTCAAATCGACAATCGTTTTAATTTTATGGTCATCCACAAAATCTTCCAACTGATCCGGAGGAACAACTCCCGAATTATAAACCTTATTTTCTGAAATGGTCACCAGATTGTAACGCATTTTTTTCTGGTAAAATACAAAAGCTAAAATCCCGACAGCCACAATGAACAATGGAATCAATACTTTTTTCAATACTTTAGTTTTAATACCTGGCTTCATTGGTTAAATTTAAAATTTGGATGTTGCGAAACTACAATGTTTTTGGGTAAAATGAAATGGATAATGAAAATTTAAAAAATAGTACAACTATGATTTAGCGGAAATCCACTTCATCCCCATTCCCAAGCATTCTGAAAACGTACTTTAATGGTCGGATGAGGTTTTACACACATTCCGATACGTTCACCAATGTTTCGGAGACGTCTTTGATACATCTTGTGACATCTTGTGATGACCGGGTACGGTTGCGGAGCATGCCAGATACATTCAACAGACCTCCGGAGCAGTCTTTTACCCATCGGAACTTATCTTTAACCACTCGGGACAGGTTGCACAACCTATCTTGAGGCTTCGACAACCCCGTCTGAGGCATCAGCAACCCCACCCGACTTCTGCTGAACGTATCGGGAAAGGTTGTACAACGTATCGGAATCTTAACAGAACGTGTCAGGATATGTGAAGGACGTGTCGGGAGAGGTATTGAACGTATCGGATGGGGTTCAGAACGTATCGCTTGCAGTTTGGAACTTGGATTTTGTTTTTTATAAATTAATGTTTGTTGCTTGTTTTTATTTGTTTATTTTTAAAATGAATATCCGTTTTAGTCACAACAGTAAAATCATCAGTCATTTTGTCATTCCGGAGGAATCTAGACTACTTTATTTTCAGCATGTTGAGATTCCTTCGGAATGACAAACACCCTTTAAAAGCTAATTTTTTTCTAATTACGTAGATTCATAATTTTTAATGAATAATAGTTGGATAGACGTATTGTGTGAAACAATATGTTGACTACCATTTAATGAACAACCTGCAAATGAAACATTCAAAAGATTTTTTAATGAAATTAGCCAATGGAGAAGTTACAGGCGGCTTTTTTCCTTTTGACACAGGTGACATTGACAAAGTGGAAGATTATATTAAACAAATAGTTGATAGGCTCAAAAATAATCATACAATCAATGTCGAACCAGATTTTAACTACTACGGAAGTGGCTTTGCTTCATACATTTCCATTCGCATTTCGAAACGAGATAATTCTGACAGCATAATAAGAACAGAAAAAAACCTAATAACCAAAGAGACAAAAGGAATTTTACTTTATATTTCTAACTTGACACCATATTGGTATTATGGAGGTTCTGAATGGTCAGCATCAACTGAAAACGGAAAATTCAAAAATGGTTCAAGTGGTTTTATTTCTCCAAACGATATTAACAGATATGATACAACAAAATGGAATAATGACATTGAAAAAATAAAGCATGTACTAAGTCATTTTAACTATAATTTATTGACAAAAGAGGAATCAGAAAAAGTTTTGGACTTTAAAATAGATATTGCCAGTAATTTAATTGATGGAAAACCAAGAGTGTTTGACTGCTTTTTCCATTGGGAAGACTAAAAAAAGGATGTAAGAAAAATTAGAATGACATCGAAATGAAAGAACTAATTCCAACAATAAATGAAATTGTTAAATATGGTTTACAGCCAAACATCAAAGCAACTGACAAAGAAAAACTGTTAGAAAGACACTTGGTGAAAATTTACAGTTTGTATTTTGACATCGAATATAAATATGATGAAACAGACTATCCTGACTTTGACAAATCTCTACTTCCAGATATCATGCAAAATGTTGCAAGTAATTTTGAAGACTTCGGCTATTATAAAACAATCCTCGACATCCATGATATCAATAATTTGAAAGATAATGCATTAGGAGATGCGGTTGACAACCTCTCAGACATTATCATTGACCTTTTAGAAATTAAATGGAGAATTGAAAATAACAGTTTAGAAAACGGACTTTGGTATTTCCAACTCATTTTTTATGGACATACTCAGAAACACATTCTTGACTTACTCAACTTTATAACGCAAAAGAACGGATAGAAAACGATTAGATAACAAGGCTTTGATTAGGCATTTTTATAAAATTTAAAGGCTGTTCTTCGATTGAGTTTTCGTAAAAAATAAAACTTTGTAAAACATAAGACTTTTCTTAGCTTCCAATTATTCATTCCAACAAAAAAACTCAGAGAAAACCCTGAGTTTTTAAATTATTTTTTACCAATTGCTTTCGCAAAATAATCACTTTCATTGCCAAGCCTATCTATTGCTTTTATAGCTACAGCATTTAAAGTTTTGCCATCTTTATTTTTGGGGATTTGCTGTGAGAAATTTTCTAAAGTAAGAATTTCGGTTTCCCAAACGCCGTTGTACTGTTTGAAAAGTACCCATTGCGAAACAGAAGCTATCTTTTTTGAACTCCATGAGGCATTGATTACTGAACCAAGGTCATTGATGAAAAGTGTTGGTTTTTCTACGGCAACAGTTTTGATCCAGGGACTTTTCGGGACTAATGCTTTTTCTGCGTACGGACCGTTTTTAAGGGTCGGCAACATATTGGCATTTTTGGTCAGGCCGGCAATACTGTAATGAATTTCGCCTGCGTCATTACCTAGAATCTGCCTGGAAAGTTCGATTTGGTTTTTTATTTCCGTCGGTCTGTCTGAAACTTTTATATCAACAGTATTCAATCCCGGCCAAAGGTGTCGGTTCATGGTGTTTTCAGATTTCCACCATTCGAGTAGCGGACCGAAAGCCTGACCTTTTGATTCTATTGGCCAGTATAATTGTGGGGAAAAGTAATCTACCCAGCCTTTATTTAACCATAATTTAGCATCAGCAAATAATTCGTCATACTGCGAAGACCCTACAATTCCTGCAGGATAGCCTGGCTTCCAGATTCCAAACGGACTGATTCCGAAACGGACGTGATTTTTTTCAGCATGAATTTCCTTATAAATTCTTTCCACAAACTGATTTACACTATCTCTTCTCCAGTCTGCCCGTGAAAGTGTTCCACCGGAATTTACATAAGCGTTCCAGCTCGCGGAATCCGGAAAATCTCTTCCGTTATTGTAAGTCGCATAAGGATAAAAATAATCATCAAAATGAATGGCATCCAAATCATACCTTTTCACAATATCTTTTACTACATTCGAAACATGTCCCTGAGTTTTTGGGTTGGCAGGATCAAACCAGTACATCCCGTTTCTTAATCTTATAGTAATATCAGAAAGTTTGTTTGCCATTGAAAGACTCGTCACTGCCCCACCGTTGGAGTGATGCGCTCTGTAAGGATTGAGCCAGACATGCAGTTCCATACCTCTTTTGTGAGATTCTTCAATCCAAAACTGTAGCGGATCATAATTCGGATAAGGAGGTTCTCCGGTTTTTCCTGTTAAGAAATACGACCATGGCTCCAGTTCGCTTGTGTACAAAGCATCTGCAGAAGGACGTGCCTGAAAAATAACGGCATTGAAATTATTTTCCTGAAGCATATTGAGCATATTGATAGCTTCTGCTTTTTGCTGCTCAACTGATAAATTATTTCTTGAAGGCCAGTTGATGTTGGCAACACTCGCAATCCACGCACCACGAAACTCCCGTTTGATGGCTGGAAGATTTACTTTTAAATCTTCTTCAACCACTTTTGGAAGAGTATTAACTGTGATAGAATCTGAAGGTTTTGAAATATTTTTAACAGGTTTTGCAGTTGAAGACGATGCTTTCACTGCATTATTTTTTGCAGCACAGGAAATGCTCAGTGATGCAGACAAACCTAATATTGTGACTAATTTTATTGTAGAGATTTTCATAATAGACTCAGTGGAAGAATTTCTGAATTGATAAAACACAAAACTAATGATATAAAGATAATTTTGAAGAATCTGAATGCGAAAATTTCGTTTCTTAACAAAAAAAAGTGCAGACAAACGCTGCACTTCAGTTAAATAGGATAAAATGAATAATTTAAATTTCTGACAGATTTCCGTTGCTTTTTTGACCATTGGCAGTATCGATATTTTCCTCTTCCGTTAAATCTGTTTTATAGGTTTCAGGAACAAATAAAACATTGACTATAATCGCCAAAACTACCAGAAAAACAGGATAGATAAGTCCGATAAACGGAGCCATAAAAGCACTTACCACGAATGAAGTCTTAATCAGTTCAGTGACAAATGTAGTTGCTCCACCGATGAAACCGTTCCCCATATTCTGCGCAAATCCCATACTTGTATAACGGATTTTTGTAGGGAAAATCTCAAGCATGAAAGCTCCTAAAGGTCCGTAAGTCGCCGCTCCTGCAACAGAAAGAAGGAAACTGATTCCCATAATTTTTAAAGTTGCTTCAGTGCTGATGGCGTGAACTACTGTTAAGCCATCCGGATTTCCGATTTGCATAAATAAATAGAACGAGGTCGGAATTAAAATTAAACTTGAAATCAAGCCTCCAATCAACACTTTTTTACGTCCGATTTTATCACTTAATGCTCCGAAATACTGATAGAAATAGGCACTGCAAAGTGTTACAACTCCCGTAATCAGTAAAACTGTTGTCTCTTCAATTTTTACGGCACGCTGCATGAAGAAAAGGGTTACAAAAAGACTGGTCTGCATTACAGAACTTTGCGCTGCATTACCACCGAAGATCGCTTTCAACATTAATTTCACATTTCCTTTTGTGGTAAATGCTTCCTTTACTGGAGCTTTACTTGTTTTTCCTGCTTTTTTAAGTTCTTCAAAAACCGGACTTTCATGAAGTCTTTTTCTGGCGAAATAGCTTAATAAAACCAACACTGAACTTAATAAGAAAGGAATTCTCCATCCAAAACTCGTGAAATCTGCCTCAGACATAGACGTTCTTGTGATAAAAATAACACTCAGACAAACCAAAAGTCCAATAGGAACAGTTGCCTGAATGAAACCTGTGTAGAAACCTCTCTTGTTTGCCGGAGCATGTTCTGCAACGTAAATTACAGCACCTGCATATTCACCACTGATTGCCAAGCCCTGCATTAATCTGCAGACTAAAAGTAAAATTGGTGCGGCCCAGCCAATGCTTTGGAAATTAGGAATACATCCAATCAAAAAAGTTGAAGCACCCATCAGAATTAATGATAAAAGGAAAGAATATTTTCTCCCGATTTTATCTCCGATATTTCCGAAAATCAATGAACCGATGGGTCTGAACATAAATGATGAAGCGACCACCGCCAATGTTTCGAGAAAATGCGACGACCCATCAGCCGGAAAAAGATTTACCGAAAGTGCTCCTGCCAAAATGATGGCCAGAAACATGTCGTACCATTCAATCAGTGTTCCTGCTGATGAGGCAATAATCACTGTGAGGATATTGTTTTTAGGTTGTTGTATTGTATTATCCATATAATTAGTTTTTCATTTAAATTTTAATAATTAGACTCTTTAATAATGCTTAATTTTAACGCAAAGTGCAAAAAGATTCTTTCAATTGCTATATGCTTTTAAGCTACACAAAGCCGTTTCACTTATTAAAGCTCCTAAAGTTCTTATTAGTTTTAAAAAATTGCCAAAATCAAAATTTCAGAAATTACTTTTAGAACATAAAGAAAGTTGCGACGTGAAAACGGTTGTTTCTTGCGTTGTATTCATTGCCAATTCCTCTTCCGTTGGCTTGTGCGTCGCCCCAGGTTGCTACAGTATTTTCGACCTCAAATCTCAGGCGGATGGCTTTGCTTAAATTCCAGTCTACACGGGGAACCACTCTCCACAAATGATCTACACTTCGCCCTCCCGGAGTTGCCGAAATAGCTCCCCAGGAAGATGTTACGCCATAGGTCGTTGCCACTCTTCCGGCAACAGGATCATCTGCGCCCATGTTTTTGACATAGCCTGCGAAAAGTCCGAAAGCAACTTTCTTTGTAGTGGTTTGCTGAAGATCAATCCAGCCGCTTCGTGTATTCATCGTTCTGAAAACATCTGCCTGTCCCGGTGTTGCGTCACCTACAAATCCTCCCAACATTACCAATGAAGATGCATTTTGAGCCATCATGGCTGATGCACTGATCATCAAAGGTTTTGTGATTACTCTCGCATAAGCCATTGTTGTTAAACTTTTCACACGATTGTTGTTTACAATTGGAGGAGTTCCTGATGATAACTGAGGTCTCAGTTCTTCGTACTGTCCGGCAATTCCAGCCACAAAGCTTTTAGATTTAAACTGAAACTGTAAATGGGTAGATGGCATTCCGCTGTCACGGTATGGTGCGGTATTTGGAGTAAAGTCACGTTGCGAATTGATGGCTGCAATGACTTTAAATTTATCTGAAAGTTTATGCGTCAGCCTCACCTGTGGATTTCTGTTTAAAGCAAAAATCGGCGAGCCTGTACTGTAGTTGACAACATTTGGAAGACAGTCTAAAATCACCATCGGATGCCAATACTGCCCTACTCCCAACTGTGTTTTTTCCCAGTCTAATGTGATGTAAGCATGTCTAAGACGAAATTCGTTAATTCCGCCTTCTGTGGCGCCAAAAAATTCACCTTCGAGAATTCCTGCGGTTTTTGCTCCTAAAACATCGGGACCTTTTACGGTAATTCCGGCTCTGGAAACTACTGAAAGCATGTGAAACTTAGGAGAATCGTTGATGTCTTCACCATTTACATCTAAAGCACGGTCTCTTGGATAAAGCGGAACGATATTTTCTCCTGCGCCAATATTCTGCCTCGTATCGTAAAAAATATCATTACGGATGAAGCCGTAAAAATCGACTTTTACTTTTCCTTCTTTTGGCTGCTCTGTAACTACAGGTTTTGGTTTTGCCAGTGAATCGGTTATTGTTTTCTCAGACAGAATTTGCTGCGCAGACATACCAACAGATGCACTCAGCAACAAACCTGCTAAGGTTGTTGTAAGAATTTTCCCCCTTTCCATATCATTAATTTTTCAACGAAGCTTCTATTGCTTCGGTTTCAAACATACAATAATTATTTAAACTAACAAATGTTAGTTAGTAAAAAAGAGAAAATGTATTTATTAAAATTTAACCATTTTAGAGTTTACTCACATTAAACAGATAACGAAATACCTTTAAAACTATTGAATTTACATACTTTAAATAAAAACATCATCAATCATAATAATTTAATTAAAACTATATCAAATTTGCAAATTTATATATTTCCCTAAGCTATTTTAAAGCAATGATTAAACATTTAAACAAAAAAAAGCCCCGAAAAATCGAGGCTAAATTATATTTTAAGAATTTTAGATTAAGCTTTCGCTCCTCTTTCGATTCTTTTTCTTTCTTCTTCAGAAAGTACTTTCTTTCTCATACGGATGAAGTTAGGAGTTACCTCGATTGCTTCATCAGCTTGGATATATTCCATACATTCTTCAAGAGAAAATAAGATTTTTGGTGCTACACCAGTATCTTTATCTTTACCTGAAGCTCTCATGTTATTCAACTGTTTTGCTTCAACGATGTTTACAACTAAATCTCCCGGCTTGTTTTGCTCACCGATAACCATACCTGCATAGATTTCCTCGCCCGGATCAACATAGAACTTACCTCTATCCTGTAGTTTAGCAATAGAATATTCAGTTGCTGGACCTTGAGTTTTAGAAATCAATACCCCATTACTTCTTCCAGGAATCGCACCTTTGAAAGGTTTGTATTCTGTGAAACGGTGTGCCATAATAGCTTCACCTGCAGTAGCTGTCAACATCTGAGAACGCAATCCGATCAAACCTCTTGAAGGAATTTCGAATTCCATGTGCTGCATTTCACCTTTAGTTTCCATAATGTGAAGATCACCTTTTCTCTGAGTTGCCAAATCGATTACTCTAGAAGCAAATTCGTCTGGTACATCAACAACCAAAGATTCGTAAGGCTCCAATTTTTGACCATTTTCATCTTCTCTCAAGATAACCTGAGGCTGTCCGATAGTCATTTCATACCCTTCTCTTCTCATTGTTTCAATTAAAACTGACAAGTGAAGAATACCTCTACCGAAAACCAGGAATGTGTTTGCATCATCAGTCTGTTGAACTCTTAATGCTAAGTTTTTCTCTAATTCTTTTGTTAATCTTTCTTTTAGGTGGTTTGAAGTAACATATTTACCGTCTTTACCGAAGAAAGGTGAATTGTTGATTGAGAACGTCATGTTCAACGTTGGCTCATCAATTGAAGTTCTTGGCAATGGCTCTGGATTTTCGATATCTACGAAAGAATCTCCAATTTGGAAAGCATCAAAACCTACAACAGCACAGATATCTCCAGCTAATACTTCGGTTACTTTTTTCTTTCCAAGACCTTCAAAAACGTATAATTCTTTGATTTTTCCTTTTACTATTTTTCCGTCTGCTTGTGCTAAACCAATCCACTGGCTTTCTTTAAGACTTCCACGGATTACTTTACCAATCGCAATTCTTCCTAAGAATGAAGAGAAATCCAGAGATACAATCTGCATCTGTAGATTACCTTCTTCTACTTTAGGCTCAGGAACATATTCTAAAATACCATCCAACAATGGGAAGATATTATCAGTCTGCTCCAATGAAGTGTTGAACCAACCTTGTTTAGATGAACCGTAGAATGTTGGGAAATCCAATTGCTCTTCAGTAGCATCAAGTGCAAAAAACAAATCGAATACTTTGTCATGAACTTCTTCAGGACGACAGTTTGGTTTGTCTACTTTGTTAATAACAACCAAAGGTCTAAGACCTAATTCTAAAGCTTTCTGCAATACGAATCTTGTCTGAGGCATCGGTCCTTCAAATGCATCTACCAAAAGAATTACACCGTCTGCCATTTTCAAAACACGCTCTACTTCACCACCGAAATCGGCGTGACCTGGAGTGTCGATTACGTTAATTTTAACGTCTTTATAGTTAACAGAAATATTCTTAGATAAAATGGTAATACCTCTTTCTCTTTCAAGATCGTTATTATCCATTATTAATTCTCCACTTTCCTGATTTTCTCTGAAAATGTTTGTAGCATGAATAATCTTATCAACCAAAGTAGTTTTACCGTGGTCAACGTGTGCGATAATCGCAATATTTCTAATGTTTTGCATGAATGATTTTTACGGATGCAAAAGTAGTGATAATTTATGAATAACTAAAAAATTGTTTTGATATTTAACAAATTCATAATGAGCAAGTTTGGAACATGAACGATTACTGCTTTGAAATGTACTTGTTGTAATAAGAATCCTGTTTAAATGTTTCTGTACGTTTATTATAGAGCATTCGCTAAATCGGGAAATTACTGTAATAGAATTCAACTTAGTCAGTTTTGCTCATCACTTTTCTGAAAAGACTTTTGATGTGATCAATTTCATTTTCGTAAATAGTTTTCTTGCGGCAACCGAAGTAAAGTGTGTTTTCAAGTTTTTCTTTCCCTTCCCAGATGAGTTTGATTTCACCGTTTTCAATTTCGTTTTTACAGAGAAAATCTGGAACTACGGCAAGACCATTACCGCCTTTCAGACAGCGGATGATGGAATTGAGGTTCGGAACAATATAGTTGGGTCTGAACTTTGGTTTATGCCCGAAATTTAAAAGCCAAAACTGAAAAAGATGCTCCATATCGCCCGTTGTGCCGTACCATTTTTCAAGTTTCAGCCAATCTTCAATATTTTGCAGGTTGCCTGTTTTTAAAACTTTATCAAATTCATCTACATCCACATTTTTTCCACCAACCAAAACAATCTGTTCTGAAGAAAAGGCTTCATGAAGAATATTCGGGGAACTGCCTTTTTTAGGGGTAATAATTAAATCTAAGATACCTTTATCCAATTGATCGAGCATTTCTGGATATTCGCCAAAACTGATAATTAAATTAAAATCTAAAGTAGAAACGTATTGCTCCAGTGTTGTCTGAAAAGTTTCAAAACACATTCCTACACTTATAGTTGGTGTATTTTTCTCAGTAGATTTCTGAAAATTCTTTTCTACCTCTTCAAGTTTAGACAAGTGTTCGGAAACTGCGTTAAATAAAACTTTTCCTCTTTCTGTCGGTATCATCTTTCTTCCGGTTCTATCAAACAGTTTATAGCCTACATAAGCTTCCAGAGAACCCAGGTGCAGACTTACTCCAGGCTGAGAAATAAATAAAGCATCAGCAGCTCCCGTTAAAGTTCCTGCTTTATAAATTGCTTTAAAGGTTCGATACCATTCGAGATTTACCATAGTGTTAATTACAATTCAAGATTCACGATTTAAAATTTAAGATCCATCATCCATCAGAAATATAATACAAAGCTATGAATTATATTATTTTAATAATAATGTTTTCCTTTATAAATTTGCACTGTTAAACTTAAACAATCATATCATTATGAAAAAAGTACTCATCATCAACGGTGGACAGAACTTCGGACATTCGGGAGGAAAGTACAATCAGACTATCGCAGAAAACACGATGGAGGTTTTAGAATCTTTTGGAAATATTGAAATCAAAACGACAAACACAAGCGGCTCGTATGATAAAAATGAGGAAGTTGCGAAATTTGTGTGGGCAGATTATATTATTTACCACACGCCCATCTGGTGGTTTCAGCTGCCAAATGGTTTTAAAAAATATATCGATGAAGTGTTCACTGCCGGTCATGCCAAGGGAATTTATATGAGTGACGGGAGAAAATCTGATAATCCACAAATCAACTACGGAACCGGCGGCATGCTTGGAGGAAGAAAATACATGGTAACCACAAGCTGGAACGCTCCAGAAACTGCTTTTACGCTTCCCGGAGAATTCTTTAATGAAACCAGTGTTGACAATGGTCCTCTGTTCGGGTTTCACAGAATGAATGCTTTTGTGTCACTAGAAAAAATGGACAGTTTCCACTTTCACGATGTGGAAAAAAATGCCAATATAGAGAGAGATATGAGTATTTACAGAGAGCATCTTCTTAATGTCTTTGCCAAGGAACTGAAATCTGAACTGGTTTAACAGATCTTTTCACTGCAAAAGCCACAATTCGTTTGGGTTTAGAATCTGTTTAAAAAAATGTCTTTGGCTCATCCTTTTTGGTTCAGAACTGTCATTGGCCAGGCAAGATCTAAAAGATTATGAATTTATTTAAAAACATTACTGCGGTTTTTGACATACCCCTGCTTCAAAAAGGGTAGACCGACTCAATGGAAATTATACGACGAGACAAACTAAAAACTACAGTGAAAAGTCGAACAGCCTACAAACGCCAATGATTCACAACTCGACCGTTTAAGTCAAACACAGCCATAGTCAACAAAGATGATTATCATTTACATTGTACAAGGTTCGAAGGCTTTAGTATATAAATAAAAAATCGGTATCCAATGATTGAATACCGATTTTATTATTTTAAATCTCTCTGAATTAAACAGTTTGCCCACTGTGTTTTCCTTCTTTGATTTCCTCAACAAGCTTAGCATTAAAGGCAGGCAAATCTTTCGGAGTTCTGCTCGTCACAAGACCTTCGTCTACCACGACTTCAGTATCTTCCCACTGGGCTCCCGCATTCTTCAAATCTGCACTGATTGAGTTTACAGACGTAAGCTTTCTTCCCTCCACTACCTCGGCATTTATCAAAATCTGTGGACCGTGACAAATTGCTGCCACAGGCTTATGCTGTTGAAAGAAATCTTTTACAAAACCTAAAGCTGATTCGTTGGTACGCAGTTTATCAGGGTTAATCACTCCGCCTGGAAGAACAAGTGCATCATAGTCTGATGCTGAAACCTCATCCAATGTTTTATCTACAGGATATTCTTTTCCCCAGTCCTTTTCTGCCCAAGCCTTAATACTTCCGCTTTCAGGACTTACAATGTGCGCCGTCCAGCCCTGTTGTTCGAGATGCTCTTTCGGAGAACTTAATTCACTTTCTTCAAAACCGTGGGTAGCCAGAATTGCAATTTTCTTTGACATAATATTCTATTTTTGGTGTTAATGCCAAATACTAAGAAAATATAATGCCGTGGAGGGTTTTGTGGTATTTAAAAAGTGTTAAAAGAGGGTTGGGTGATGGTGGTTCACCAATGGTGCAAAAAGAATATAATGAGTTTGTATGCATACTACCTTTCCAGGGTAGTTCTTTATTTCTAATTTGTTATTAATCAGAAACACAACGTGACTTAAAGATTTTATTTATCTGATTTATTATGAACTAACTCCTCAAGCTCAAAAACTTTATCATATTCTTTACTATGAATTTTACCACTGGTGTAATCAATTTGTACAGTTTCTAAAAATTCTTTAAAGTCATTATTCATTGCCAATTTGTTGATCGTCTCAAAATCTAAACCCTTTTTATATTTCGCAGGCACTACTAATTCAGAAGAATGAGGATCCTCCATATCTGATTCGATAATGGATGTACTAATTTAGTGTCCAGTTAAAGTTAAGCATAAAACCTTAATTTTAACCTATGAAACGAGAGCGAAAAATTTATGATCCTGCTTTTAAAACCAAAGCCGTTC